>NZ_JBVHKV010000011.1:0-322108 GCF_055559335.1 Streptomyces sp. NPDC024555 | reverse complement strand
CACCTCCCCATGTGTCTTGGGGGTCCGCGCCCTTCTTTGTAGTCGGTCATCACTTCTTAAATTCCCCCAAACCCCAAAACAACAAACCCCCGGCGGGCCCCCCCCCCCCCCCGCCCCCCCCACGACGCGTTTACGGGTCCGTGCGCCGTCCTCCGCCGGACCCTGCGCGGTGTCCACGGACCGGCCGCACCCGATGCCGTCCGGGGCAGTGCGGTACCCTGACGCCATGCGTGCCGTACGCCTTCTGCTTAGCGAGCCGCGCTGATCAGTCCCGACCGGTGAGAATGCCTGGTCGGCATCAGCGCGGCGTCCCCTCCTGTGCGAGGGGATTTTTCGTTTCCGTGGACCCGTGTCCGCAGACGTGGACGCCGGCAGATGACGATCGATGGAGCTTTGAGGATCATGAGCGAGACGAATTCCGCAGCCGACGTCGCTGCGCCGCACCGCTACACGGCAGCGATGGCCGCCGACATCGAGGCACGCTGGCAGGACTTCTGGGACGCCGAGGGCACGTACGAGGCGCCGAACCCGAGCGGTGACCTGGCGGGCGACCCCGAGATGGCCGCCAAGCCCAAGAAATTCATCATGGACATGTTCCCGTACCCCTCGGGCGCGGGACTGCACGTCGGACACCCGCTGGGCTACATCGCCACCGACGTCTACGCCCGTCACCAGCGGATGAGCGGCCACAACGTGCTGCACACGCTGGGCTTCGACGCGTTCGGCCTGCCCGCCGAGCAGTACGCCGTCCAGACCGGCACGCACCCGCGGGTCTCCACCGAGGCCAATATCGAGAACATGACGGCGCAGCTGCGCCGGCTGGGCCTGGGCCACGACAAGCGCCGCTCGTTCGCCACGATCGAGTCCGAGTACTACAAGTGGACCCAGTGGATCTTCCTGCAGATCTTCAACTCCTGGTACGACACCGACGCGGACCGCGCCCGGCCGATCGCCGACCTGGTCGCGCAGTTCGAGTCCGGTGAGCGCGCCACCCCCGACGGCCGCGACTGGAGCGCGCTGAGCGCGAAGGAGCGCGCGGACGTCCTGGGCGAGTACCGCCTGGCGTACGCCTCCGAGGCCCCCGTCAACTGGGCGCCCGGCCTGGGCACCGTCCTGGCCAACGAGGAGGTCACCGCCGACGGCCGTTCCGAGCGCGGCAACTTCCCCGTCTTCAAGGCCAAGCTGCGCCAGTGGAACATGCGCATCACGGCCTACGCGGACCGGCTGCTGAACGACCTGGACGGGCTGGACTGGCCCGAGGCGATCAAGCTGCAGCAGCGCAACTGGATCGGCCGCTCCGAGGGCGCCCGCGTGGTCTTCCCGGTCGACGGCGCCGGTGCCGTCACCGTGTTCACCACCCGCCAGGACACCCTGTTCGGTGCCACGTACATGGTGCTGGCGCCCGAGCACGAGCTGGTCGAGCGGATCATCCCGGCCGCCTGGCCCGAGGGCACCCACCCGGTCTGGACCGGCGGACACGCCAGCCCGGCCGAGGCCGTCACCACGTACCGCAAGCAGGCCGCCGCCAAGTCCGACGTGGAGCGCCAGGCCGAGGCCAAGGACAAGACCGGCGTCTTCACCGGCGCGTACGCGACCAACCCGGTCAGCGGCGAGCAGATCCCCGTCTTCATCGCCGACTACGTCCTGGCGGGCTACGGCACCGGCGCGATCATGGCCGTGCCGGCGCACGACGCGCGCGACTTCGCCTTCGCGCGCGCCTTCGAGCTGCCGATGCGCTGTGTCGTCGAGCCGTCGGACGGCCGCGGCACCGACCCCTCGACGTGGGAGGACGCCTTCTCCTCGTACGAGGCGAAGCTGGTCAACTCCGCCAACGACGAGATCTCCCTGGACGGTCTGGGCGTCGTCGACGCCAAGGCGCGCATCACCGAGTGGCTGACCGAGCACGGCGTCGGCGAGGGCACCGTCAACTTCCGTCTGCGCGACTGGCTGTTCAGCCGCCAGCGCTACTGGGGCGAGCCCTTCCCGATCGTGTACGACGAGGAGGGCATCGCCCACCCGCTGCCCGAGTCGATGCTGCCGCTGGAGCTGCCGGAGGTCGACGACTACTCGCCGCGCACCTTCGACCCGGACGACGCCGACACCCAGCCCGAGACGCCGCTGTCGCGCAACGCCGACTGGGTCCACGTCACCCTGGACCTGGGCGACGGCCCCAAGAAGTACCGCCGCGAGACCAACACCATGCCCAACTGGGCGGGCTCCTGCTGGTACGAGCTGCGCTACCTGGACCCGAACAACTCCGAGAAGCTGGTCGACCCGGCCATCGAGCAGTACTGGATGGGCCCGCGCGAGGGACAGCCGACCGGCGGCGTCGACCTGTACGTGGGCGGTGCCGAGCACGCCGTGCTGCACCTGCTGTACGCCCGCTTCTGGTCCAAGGTGCTGCACGACCTGGGCCACGTCTCCTCCGCCGAGCCCTTCCACAAGCTGTTCAACCAGGGCATGATCCAGGCCTTCGTCTACCGCGACAGCCGTGGCATCGCCGTCCCGGCGGCCGAGGTCGAGGAGCGCGACGGCGCCTACTACTACCAGGGCGAGAAGGTCTCCCGCGTCCTGGGCAAGATGGGCAAGTCCCTGAAGAACGCCGTCACGCCGGACGAGATCTGCGGCGAGTACGGCGCGGACACGCTGCGGCTGTACGAGATGGCGATGGGCCCCCTGGACGTGTCGCGTCCCTGGGACACCCGCGCGGTCGTCGGCCAGTTCCGGCTGCTGCAGCGGCTGTGGCGCAACATCGTGGACGAGGAGAGCGGCGAGGTCACCGTCGTCGACACCGAGCCCGGCGAGGAGACGCTGCGCGCCCTGCACAAGGCCATCGACGGCGTCGGCGGCGACATGGAGGGGATGCGGTTCAACACCGCGATCGCCAAGGTCACCGAGCTGAACAACCACCTGACCAAGGCGGGCGGGCCGCTGCCCCGCTCCGTCGCCGAGTCCCTGGTGCTGCTGGTCGCGCCGCTGGCCCCGCACGTCGCCGAGGAGCTGTGGCACCGGCTGGGCCACACCGAGTCGGTCGTGCACCAGGACTTCCCGGTCGCCGACCCGGCGTACGTCGTGGACGAGACCGTGACCTGTGTGGTGCAGGTCAAGGGCAAGGTCAAGGCGCGCCTGGAGATCCCGCCGACGATCGCGGACGCGGAGCTGGAGGCCCTGGCCCTGGCGGACCCGGCGGTCGTCGCCGCGCTGGGCGGGGCGGGCATCCGGAAGGTCATCGTCCGGGCGCCCAAGCTGGTGAACATCGTCCCTGCCTGACCGGCGGGACACCCTCCGGTCCGGGCGGACCGGGGCGGGCCGGGGTGTGAGGGCTTTCCCCTACGGGCAGGTTGGGGGTTCCGACGGAACCCCCAACCTGCCCTTTCCGTTTACGGTGGAGGGGCGGGTGAAACCGTGCCGTATGCCGCCACACCATCCGAGGGGCGCTCATGGAAGCCGTGATCCTGATTCTGGGGCTGCTCGTCGTGGCCTTCCTGGCCCTGGGCGTCTACGCGACGGTCAAGGTGGTCGGGGCGGCCAAGCGCGGTGTGGACCGCACGATCGGCCAGGCCCGTCGCACGGTGGAGGACACCGCGCTCAAGGCCAAGAGCTATGGACAGGTCGGTGTCGGCGGCGAGCTGGCCCAGCTCCGCCTCTCCCTGCGCACCTCGATGCGCGCCACGCAGGAGGCCCTGCGGGCGGGCGTGGCCGAGGACCCCTCGCTCAAGGAGTCCCTGGCGCTCTTCGAGCGCCTGGGCGTGCACGGCCACGAGCTGGAGAACGACCTGAAGCGCCTGGAGCGCGAGCCGGACAGGGCGACGGTCGCCGCACGTCTGCCCGACCTCAAGGAGCGCGCCGGACGGATCACCCACGCGGCGGAGTCCCTGCGCTGGGCCGCCCGCGACCGCGCCCGGCAGTTCGCCGACGACGATCTCGCCGCGCTGAACGAGCAGATCGACATCGAGGCCGGCGCGCTGCGGCACTGGACGAGGGCGGAGCAGGGGACCGGGACGGACGGGGGCGGGGAGACGGGCGTGGGTTCCGGGACGGACGTGGGTTCCGGGACGGGCGTGAGTTCCGGGACGGATGTCGGTGCGCGCGGGGGCGGCCGGGCCGAGGCGATCACGGCGGGGGAGACGCTGCGGGGGATGGGGTATCCGTGGCGGAAGACGGCTCGTCCGGAGACGACGAACTGACCGACGAACTGACCGACGAACTGGCCTGAGAGCGGCGTTGCGCGTCGCGCGCCTCGCGTTTCGCCCTTGCGCCTCGCGTCGCGGGACTGATCACGGTCGTGGGCGATTCCGGGGCCGAAATCCCTTCGGGCCCGGTACGCAGACGGGTTCCGGGCGTGCCGGGCGTGATCGGTGACCGGACGTGGCAGGATGCGGCCCGAAGCGACTGGAACTGATCATTCGGTCGGGGTCGGACTGCCGGGCCGCGCCCCCGGGAGGTAACCTCCCGCTCATGTCCCGCCATGTCGCGATCGTGACCGATTCCACGGCCTACCTGCCGCCCCAGGCGATGGAACGGCATGGCATCACCTCAGTGCCGCTGACCGTCGTGCTCGGCGACGAGGCGCTGGAGGAGGGCACCGAGATCTCGTCCCGCTCCCTGGCGCTGGCGCTGCAGAAGCGCCGGTCCGTGACGACCTCGCGGCCCAGCCCCGAGGTCTTCGCCGCCACCTATCGCGCGGTCGCCGAGGCGGGCGCGAGCGCCATCGTGTCGCTGCATCTGTCGGCGGAGTTCTCCGGTACGTACGACGCCGCGCTGCTCGCCGCGAAGGACGCGCCGGTGCCGGTGCGGGTGGTCGACACGGGCATGGTCGCCATGGCCCTCGGCTTCTGCGCCCTGGCCGCCGCCGAGACGGCGGAGGCCGGGGGCGGCGCGGACGAGGCGGTGGCGGCGGCGGAGAAACGGGCGGCCGGCACCTCCGCCTACTTCTACGTCGACACCCTGGACTACCTGAGGCGCGGCGGCCGGATCGGGGCGGCGCAGGCGCTGTTCGGCTCCGCGCTGGCCGTGAAGCCGCTCCTCCAGCTGGAGGGCGGCAGGATCGAGATGCTGGAGAAGGTACGGACGGCCTCGAAGGCCATTGCCCGGCTGGAGGAGATCGTCGTCGACCGGGCGGGGGACGGGCAGGTGGACATCGCCGTCCACCACCTCGCGGCCCCCGAACGCGCCGACGCCCTGGCCGAGCGGCTGCGTGAACGCGTGCCGGGTCTGGCCGACCTCCACGTCAGCGAGGTCGGCGCGGTGATCGGCGCGCACACCGGGCCGGGTCTGCTGGGAGCGGTGGTCTCGCCGCGCTGAGCGGGTGGGACCGGCATCCGACCGGGTGTGGCATCACTCTTCGTGGTGGCCGAGTTATCCACAACTGCTTGCTTTTCCACCGAAATTCGGTGCGCTCAGCGGGATTTCGGGAAGGCGCCTAGCGTCGTGAGGCATGGCTTCCCGATCACATCGTGCAATCAGTCGTGCCGTGCGTTCTGCCGGCAGCGGTCCCGGCGGCGGTCCTGGCCGTGGTCCCGGGCGTGGTCTCGGCCGTGGTCCCGGGCGGGGCTTCGCGACGGACGTCCGAACGAGGTCCGGTACGGGGACCGGTCCCGGCCGCCGTCGCGCCCGTCACCGCACCGCCCTCGCCGCGGCCTCGCGCAGCCGCGCGGACGCGCTCATGTCCGGCGGCGCGTATGCAGGAGGAGCGGCGCCTCCGGTGCGCGGGACGGGGGCGGGCGAATCGTGGTCACAGGCGCCGCCAGACGCGGGCGCGGGCGCGGGGGCGGGGGCGGGTGCGGGAAAGACGGACGTGGGGATGGGCCCGGGGACGGGTGCCGACGCCGGGGTGGGGGCCGGGCGTGGGGCCGAGTACGACGTGGGTCCGGGGTTGGAATCGGCTACGGCTACGGCTGCGCCCGCGGAGGCCGTGGGGTGGCGGTCGCGGGTCGGGCCCGCGCTGCGGGAGCGGCTGCCGGTGTGGCTCCAGGTGAGGTGTGGCCTGGAGCCGAGGACTCTGGCCGCGCTGGCTGTTGTTCTGGTCGCTGCGGCCGTGTTCGCCGTGACGCACTTCTGGTCCGCGCGCCCCGGTTCCGTGCCCGCCCCGGAGCGGGTCGCGGTCGACGAGGCCGCGCGGGAGCCGTCGGCGAAGACGGGTGGCGGTGCGGATTCCGGCGAGGTGGCCGGGGCCGGCATGGACGCCTTGAGCGCGGAGGCGGGCGGGGCCGTGGATCCCGGTTCGTCCGGCGGAGTGCCGCCGGGCGCGGGGCCGGGCAGCCGGATCGTGGTGGACGTCAGCGGGAAGGTGCGCCGTCCGGGGATCCAGGAGCTGCCGCCCGGTGCCCGGGTCGTGGACGCGCTGCGCGCGGCGGGCGGGGCCCGGCCCGGGGTCGACCTCGACGACCTCAACCGCGCCCGGCTGCTTGTGGACGGGGAGCAGATCGTCGTGGGGGCCCCGCCGGGCCAGGTCGTGTCCGGCGGTACGGGAAACGGCGCGGGCGGCGGGCCGTCGGCGTCCGGGGCCGGCGCCACGGGGCCCGTGAGCCTCAACAGCGGGACCGTGGACCAACTCGACACGCTGCCCGGCGTCGGCCCCGTCCTGGCCCAGCACATCGTCGACTACCGGGTCAGGCACGGGGGGTTCCGGTCCGTCGACGAACTGCGCGAGGTCAACGGCATCGGTGACCGCCGCTTCGCCGATCTGCGACCGCTGGTGCGGCCGTGAACGGCGGCCGGTTCGTGATCCCCGGTGCGGGGCGACGCGGCGGTCGGTCCTCGATTCCCGGTGCGGGCATGGACGGCGGTCGGTCCGAGGGCTCTGGCGCGGGCGCCGGCGTTCGGTCCGCGAGGTCTGCGACGCCCGGGACGTTTGGCAGGTCCGCGGTGCCTGAGACATCTGAGATGTCCGCGAGGTCTGTGACTTCTGCGAGGTCCGTGACTGAGGGTGCGGTGCAGGGCTGCCGGTCCGCGACTCCCGGCGTGGCGGTTCCCGGCGCCGGGTTCGCGGATGGCGGGTTGTCCGGGACCCCCGAGGACATTCACGCGGCGTCGGGCCTGCGGCTCGGGGTGTCCCACCCGCGTCAGGAGGGCCCGCTCGATCTGCGCCTGGTCCCGCCGGCCCTCGCGGCTTGGGCGGGCGCGGCAGCGGCTCTGGGCGCTCCGGGACGTTGGGTGATTGTGGGCGTGGTGCTCTGCGTCGGGGCGGCGATGGTGCTGCTGGCCTTACCCGGGGCCGGAGGGGCGGGGCGGGGAGGTGGAGCCAGTGGGACCGGTGGGGCCGCTGGGGTCGCTGGGCGGGAAGGCGGGCGTCGGCGGCTCGGGGGCGGCCGGAGCGGCGGGGCTGGGCGGACCAGTGGGGTAGACCACAGCAGCGGGGTGGGGCCGAGGGGTGGGGTGGGTGTCGGGTGGGGTGGGGTGCGCCAGGGGAGGGCCGTGTTTCCGGTGGTGTCCGCCACGGCACTGGCGGCGGTGCTGTTGTGCGGGGCGGCGGGAGCGACGGCGGCGGGGCTGCAGCGGGCGGCGGCACGTCAGGGGCCGGTCCCCGCCCTGGCCGGGGAGTTCGCGCGCGTCGAGGCGGAGATCACCCTCACGTCGGACGCCCGGCGCACCGTTCCCCGGGTGCGGGGCGACCGCAGCACCCCCGTGTCCCTGCTGCTGGACGCCGAGATCGTCCGCCTGACCGTACCGGACGGCAGGAGGACCCGGCTGCGGACACCGGTCCTGGTCGTCGTCACGCCGGGTCAGGGCGGAGGCGGGCCGTGGGAGCGGCTGCTGCCGTCCACCCGGCTGAGGGTCACAGGCCGGCTGGCCCCGGCCGCGCACGCCGGGGAACGTGCCGCGGCCGTGCTGAGGCCGGAGGGGAAGGGGCCTCCGCGCGTCGTCGGTCCGCCCAGCCGGCTCCAGCGCACGGCGGGCGCGTTGCGGGCCGGTCTGCGGGAGGCGACGGAGGGCCTCGACCCGGACGCACGGGCCCTGCTGCCCGGACTGGTCGTCGGCGACACCACACGCGTGGACCCGGCCCTGCGGGAGGCGTTCCGGGCGACCGACCTCACGCATCTCATGGCCGTGTCCGGGGCGAACCTGGCGATCCTCCTCGTCCTGCTCATCGGCCCGCCGGGCCGCGCGCTACGGGCCGAACGAGGTGGGCTGGCGCCCCGGTTGGGCCTCTCGCTGCGGGGGACCGCGTTGCTCGGGGGTGGGCTCACGCTCGCGTTCGTGCTGGTCTGCCGACCTGAACCGAGCGTGCTGCGGGCCGCCGCCTGCGGCCTGATCACCTTGCTGGCCATCGGCACCGGGCGGCGTCGGAGCCTGATCCCCGCCCTGGCCGCCGCCGTTCTGCTGCTGGTGCTGTACGACCCCTGGCTGGCGCACAGTTACGGCTTCGTCCTGTCGGTCCTGGCCACCGGCGCCCTCCTGACCCTGGCCCCGCGGTGGAGCGAGGCGCTGCGCCGGCGTCGGGTGCCGCCGAGGCTCGCGGAGGCGCTGGCCGCCGCCGCGGCGGCGCAGGTGGTGTGCGCGCCCGTCGTGGTGCTGCTCGCCTCACGGGTGAGCCTGGTGGCGGTGCCGTGCAATCTGCTGGCCGAGTTCGTGGTGGCGCCCGCCACCGTGCTCGGGTTCGCGGCGCTGGCCGTCGCTCCGGTGGCCATGCCGGTGGCCGAACTGCTGGCCCGGATCGCAGGGTGGCCGGCCGGATGGATCGCGTCGGTGGCCCGCACCGGGGCCGGGCTGCCCGGCGCCGGGGTGGACTGGCCCGACGGGCCGGCGGGGGCGCTGCTCCTGGCCGCCCTGACCGTGCTCCTGGTGGTGGCGGTCCGGCGGATCGGGCACCGGCCCTGGGTGTACGTGGCCACCGCGCTGCTCCTGCTCGTCGCCGTGCTCCGCCCGGTGCCGTTGACCCGGGTGCTCACCGGATGGCCGCCGCCCGGCTGGGCGTTCGCGATGTGCGACGTCGGCCAGGGGGACGCCCTGGTCCTCGCGGCGGGCCCGGGAGCCGGGGTGGTGGTCGACGCGGGACCCGACCCCCGCCCCGTCGACCGGTGCCTGAGCGAACTGGGTGTCACCCGCGTCCCGTTGCTCTTGCTCACTCACTTCCACGCCGACCATGTGCGTGGACTGCCCGGTGTGCTGAGGGGCAGGACGGTCGCGGCGATCCAGACGACGAGCCTGGACCGGCCCCCGGAACAGGCCGCGTTCGTGCGGAGGACGGCAGCGGCGGCCGGTGTCCCCGTGCTGCGCACCGTGCCGGGCGAGCGGCGCCGGATCGGGGCCCTGCGCTGGCAGGTGCTGTGGCCGCCCGGACCGGGGGCGGGGGCGGTGCCCGCCGGGCCGGTGCCCCAGGAGCCGAACGATGCCAGCGTCACCCTGTTCGTGCGGGCCGGACCGCTGACGCTGCTGCTGCTCGGGGATCTGGAACCCCGCGCTCAGCAGGCGTTGTTGAGGAGCCGTCCGGTGATGCCCCGGGTGGATGTGCTGAAGGTCGCCCACCACGGTTCGGCGTACCAGGACCCGGCCCTGATGCGCGGCGTCCGGCCCCGCTTCGCGCTGGTCAGCGCCGGCCGCGACAACCCGTACGGACACCCGGCCCCACGGACGCTCGCGGCCCTCGGGGCCGGAGGAGCGGTGGTGCTCCGCACGGACCGGGACGGGGCCGTCGCGCTCACGGGCACCGGCGCCGGACTGCGGGCGGTGAGCCGGTCATGAGGCGGGGAACGTACCGGCGGAGTTCCGTACGGGCGCGTGCGACGACCGGCCGCACCGGGACCGGCCGTACTCGGGCCGGCCTCACCGGAGTCGGCTTCACTCGAACCGGCCGTACCCGGGCGGGCCTCACCGGAAGCGGCTTCACCGGTACCGGCCTCACCGGAACCGAAGGAACCGAGGCCGGCCGCACCGACCCCGGCCGCACCGGCCCCGGCCGGATCAGCCCCGGCCGGCCGGGGCCGGTTCCGTCACCGCTCGTCGGTGTGAGGGTCCTCGTCCAGCCAGCGTCCGTCGGCCATCAGCTCGCGGCCGGCCAGTTCGTTCTCCTCGCGCCAGGCGCGGATCGCGTACGGGGTGAAGCGCAGATAGACCCAGGAGGGACGGCCGCGCAGATCCCACGAGAGCTTGGCGGCGAAGGCGTCGCCGGAGGTCTGCGGGAGATCCGTGCCCTCGACGAGTTCGGCCGTGGCCTCGATGAGCACGACGTCGCGGGTGGGGCCGAGTGCGATCCGGGCCTGTCCGGACGGTGTCAGGTTGACGGCTGTGGGGTTGGTGCGGCGGGTGGCCATGAGAAGGGTCCCGTCGTCCCAGACGAACGACAGGGGGACGAGGGTCGGCACCCCGTCCGCGGACGCGGTCGACACCCAGGCGTCCTCGTCCTTCTCCAGATGGTCGAACACGTCCTGCTTGCGCTGTTCCCGGCTGCGCGCCGGTTCACGAACGGTCATGCCCGGCACGCTAGTGGGGCGGGTTCCTCCGGCGCCACGGGCGCAGGACCTAGGACCACCGGCTCATGGCGGACCGTGGCGCGCCGGGACAGACTCGCCGCATGGAACCGAGAGCGCAGCAGACCGTCGACGCCTACCTGGAGCGGATCGGGGCGGTCGCGCCCGTCCGCGCCGATGCCGCCGCGCTGCGGGAGTTGCAGGGACGCCATCTCGCCGCGGTGCCCTTCGAGAACCTCTCGATCCACCTGGGCGAGGACATCGTGCTGGAGGAGGCGGCGCTGCTGGACAAGGTGGTGGCCGGCCGGCGGGGCGGGTTCTGCTACGAACTCAACGGGGCCTTCGCGGTGCTGCTGCGCGCGCTCGGGTTCCGGGTCGACCTGCTCCAGGCGCGGGTGTACGGGGGCGACGGGCGGCTCGGCATCCCGTACGACCACATGGCGCTGCGGGTGGAGACGGTGGACGGGAGCGGGCCGTGGCTGGCCGACGTGGGGTTCGGCGACCACGCCCGGCATCCGCTCGCGCTCGACGGACGGGCGGACCAGGAGGATCCGGCCGGCACCTTCCGGATCGGTCCCGCACCGGCGGAGGACGGGGTGCGGGGCGGGAGCGGCGGACCGGCGGGTGACGGAGACCTCGACGTGCTGCGGGACGGTGCGCCGCAGTTCCGGCTGGATCTGCGGCCCCGGGCGCTGGCGGACTTCCGGGCCGGGGCCTGGTACCACCGGACCTCGCCGGATTCCGGCTTCACCCGCGGACCGGTCTGCTCACTGTTCACCGAGGACGGGCGGATCACGCTCAGGGGCCACCGGCTCCTCACGACGCGAGGGGAGCGGCGGGACGAGACGGTGCTGGGAAGCGACGCGGAGGTGTTCGCGGCCTACCGTGAGCATTTCGGAATCCGGCTGGACCGGCTGCCTCCTGACCAGGGAGCTGGCCCGTTTACGGTGTTTTCTTCTGCGAATGGGTGATGCACACAAGCGGAACTGTGAATTCGGACCTTCGGTAACACCTCCACCCAAGCCCCTGCGAGCTGCTCTGTTTGCCTCGAACGCCGCAAGGGTGATCGAATGCATGCTCGTCGGCGGGCCGCTGCTCCGACAACGACGTCCAGACCTTCGGCCCGAGGTGAAACCGCCCCCGGGAGTGCGTGAAGATGTTCGGCCGTTGGCTCGGAAACAAGAGAGGGACCGGTGCCGTGCGCGGCGGCGCCCTCGCCGGACTCGCGGTGCCGGAGTCCGCGGGTGTTCTCAGCTGCCGGGTTCTCGACCCGGTCAACGAGCCCGTGCAGCAGGCCGAGTTCGTGGTCACGGACGCGGCGGGACGCAAGATCGTCGGCGGCGAGACGGACCCGTACGGCAATGTGCTCGCCACGGTGCCGGCGGGGGAGTACCGGCTGGCCGTCACCTCGGAGGGCTTCACCCCGTTCCATGGCACGGCCTCGGTGGCCGAGAGCGGGCACGCGAGCCTCGGGGACGTGATGCTCCAGGTCGCCCAGCCGCCCCAGCTGCCCGATCCGGGCGAGTGGGAGATCGAGCCGATGCACTCGCAGATCGGCTTCACGGCCCGGCACATCGGGATGGCCCGCATCCACGGCCGGTTCAACACGTTCGCGGGTGCGGTCCGGATCGCCGACCGCATGGAGGACTCGGCGATGCACGTGGTGATCGACGCGGCGTCGATCGACACCAACGTGCAGATGCGCGACGACCACCTGCGCTCAAGCGACTTCCTGGACGTCGGCCGCTTTCCGACGCTGGAGTTCTACAGCGACCGCTTCGTCCACCGGGGCGGCACGCGCTGGGGCGTGAGCGGCGCGCTCACCCTGCACGGGGTGAGCCGTACGGTCACGCTGGACACCCAGTACCTGGGCCTCGGCAACGGGCTGGAGGGCGAGACCCGGGCCGCCTGCCGGGCCACCACCGAACTGCACCGCGAGGACTTCACGCTCACCTGGCAGACGATGCTGGCGCGGGGGATCGCCGCGGTCGGATCCAGCATCGCCATCGACATGGACATCCAGATCGTCCCGAAGAGCTGACCCCGGCGCACTCCGCCCCGGCCGGTCCGGGCTACGGGGCCTCGCGCCACCCCTCGTACTCCGCGGCGAAGGCGTCGAGCGCCGCGGGGTCGAGCCGTCCGTCCGGGTCCTCCACGACGACCAGCCACTGGGCGTCCTCGGCGTCGTCCTCGCCCGCCAGGGCGTCCCGCACGATCTGCGGTTCCTCGTCGACCCCGAACCGCGCGGCCAGCTCCTCGGAGGCCTCCTCCGCGGCGTCGCGGTCGGGCAGGACCAGTACATGTCTCTCATCGCTCACCCGGACATTCTGGGGTACGTCCGGGGCGGCCCGGACGGGCGGTGGGCGGCCGGGCTGTCAGTGGCCCGTGGGATGCTGGACGGCGATGGCCACCAGAAGGAATTCCACCGACGACCCGCTCGCCCCCCTCACGCTCGCCGTGGGCCAGGAGGACCTGCTCCTGGACCGCGCCGTGCAGCAGGTGGTGGCGGCGGCCCGCGCCGCCGACGCCGACACGGACGTCCGTGACCTCACCTCCGACCAGCTCCAGCCGGGCACCCTGGCCGAGCTGACCAGCCCTTCGCTCTTCGCCGAGCGCAAGGTGGTGATCGTGCGCGGCGCGCAGGACCTCTCCGCCGACTCGGTCAAGGACGTCAGGAAGTACCTCGACGACCCGGTCGAGGAGATCACCCTCGTGCTGCTGCACGCGGGCGGCGCCAAGGGCAAGGCGCTGCTCGACGCCGCCCGCAAGGCCGGGGCCCGCGAGGTCGCCTGCCCGAAGACCACCAAGCCCGCCGAGCGGCTCTCCTTCGTCCGGGCCGAGTTCCGGACGCTGGGACGCTCCGCGACCCCCGAGGCCTGTCAGGCCCTGGTCGACGCGATCGGCAGCGATCTGCGGGAGCTGGCGAGCGCCGTGTCGCAGCTCGTCGCGGACGTCGAGGGCACGATCGACGAGGCCGTCGTCGGGCGGTACTACACGGGCCGCGCGGAGGCGTCCAGCTTCGCCGTCGCCGACCGGGCCGTGGAGGGCCGGGCGGCGGAGGCCCTGGAGGCCCTGCGCTGGTCGCTCTCGACCGGGGTCGCCCCCGTCCTGATCACCAGCGCCCTCGCCCAGGGCGTCCGCGCCATCGGCAAGCTCTCCTCGGCGCGCGGCGGCCGGCCGGCCGATCTCGCCCGGGAGCTGGGCATGCCGCCGTGGAAGATCGACCGGGTGCGCCAGCAGATGCGCGGCTGGACGCCGGACGGCGTCGCGGTGGCCCTGCGGGCGGTCGCGGACGCGGACGCCGGCGTCAAGGGCGGCGGGGACGATCCGGAGTACGCGCTGGAGAAGGCCGTCGTCGCGGTGGCCCGAGCCGCCCGAGCCGGGCGTGGTCGGTAACCACCCCCCCCGCCCCACCTCCACCCCCCCGCCCCGCCCCGCCTCCACCCTCCCTGCCCCTACCCGCCGCACCCCCAACAGCCGAAGGCCCCGGTCGTTTCCCTGGGGAGGGGAACGGCCGGGGCCTCGGATCACGCTTGGTGCGCCGCACCCGCGTGGCGAACGCAGGTTCGGTGTGCGGCGCGGGGTGCCGGTCAGGAGCGGGAGAGAGGGCCCGCTGGATCCGTTCCGGCGATCACATCAGAATGCTCAGCCCTGGAGGGTGGCAACCTTGGTGGCCAGCGCCGACTTCTTGTTGGCGGCGGCGTTCTTGTGGATGACACCCTTCGAGACGGCCTTGTCGAGGGCGCGCGAAGCGTCGCGAACGGCCACGGTGGCCTTCTCGACGTCGCCCGCGACGACGGCCTCACGGGCCTTGCGGATCGCGGTCTTGAGCGAGGACTTGACGGCCTTGTTGCGCAGGCGCGCCTTCTCGTTCGTCTTGTTCCGCTTGATCTGGGACTTGATGTTCGCCACGAAAGAGCCTTTTCAGGTTCGTTGGATCTTTGATGTGCGCCCGGTGGCGGAAGAGCCACCAAACACAGCTGTCCACGGTACCAGCCGCGCTCCGACCGGCCCAAACCGGCCTCCGCCCCCCGGGCGTGGGACGATGGAGGCTACGTACAGATCCGACCCGACCCGACATCGACCCGAGACACGGCGTTCGGCGTCTCAAGAATCAGGACCCTGCGTGCCCGCGACTCCTCTCCACGTGCCCGAGCCGAGCCGTACCGACCCGGCGCTGATCCGCAATTTCTGCATCATCGCGCACATCGACCACGGCAAGTCGACCCTTGCCGACCGGATGCTCCAGCTGACCGGGGTGGTCGACCAGCGGCAGATGCGCGCTCAGTACCTCGACCGGATGGACATCGAGCGCGAGCGCGGCATCACCATCAAGTCCCAGGCGGTCCGGCTGCCCTGGGCGCCGACGAGCGGCGAGGGCCAGGGCAGCACCCACGTCCTCAACATGATCGACACCCCGGGACACGTCGACTTCACCTACGAGGTCTCCCGCTCGCTGGCCGCCTGCGAGGGCACGATCCTGCTGGTCGACGCCGCGCAGGGCATCGAGGCCCAGACGCTGGCCAACCTCTACCTGGCGATGGAGAACGACCTCACCATCGTCCCGGTGCTCAACAAGATCGACCTGCCGGCCGCCCAGCCCGAGAAGTTCTCCGAGGAGCTGGCCACCCTCATCGGCTGCCAGCCCGAGGACGTGCTCAAGGTCTCCGCGAAGACCGGCATGGGCGTGGACGCGCTGCTGGACCGCGTGGTCAAGGACATCCCGGCGCCGGTCGGCGTCGCGGACGCCCCGGCCCGCGCGATGATCTTCGACTCGGTCTACGACTCCTACCGGGGCGTCGTCACGTACGTCCGGGTCGTCGACGGTTCGCTGAACAAGCGCGAGCGCATCCGGATGATGTCGACCGGCGCCACCCACGAGCTGCTGGAGATCGGTGTCTCCTCCCCGGAGATGACCCCGTCCGACGGCATCGGCGTCGGCGAGGTCGGCTACATCATCACCGGCGTGAAGGACGTCCGGCAGTCCAAGGTCGGTGACACGATCACCTCGCTGAACAACGGCGCGACCGAGGCGCTGGGCGGGTACAAGGACCCCAAGCCGATGGTGTTCTCGGGGCTCTACCCGCTGGACGGCTCGGACTACCCGGACCTGCGCGAGGCCCTGGACAAGCTCCAGCTCAACGACGCCGCCCTGGTGTACGAGCCCGAGACGTCCGCCGCGCTCGGCTTCGGCTTCCGCGTCGGCTTCCTCGGCCTGCTCCACCTCGACGTGGTCCGCGAGCGCCTGGAGCGCGAGTTCGGTCTCGACCTCATCGCCACCGCGCCCAACGTGGTCTACCGGGTCGAGATGGAGGACGGCACCGAGCACACCGTCACCAACCCGAGTGAATTCCCCGAGGGCAAGATCGACAAGGTGTACGAGCCGGTCGTCCGGGCCACGGTCCTGGCGCCCAGCGAGTTCATCGGCGCGATCATGGAGCTGTGCCAGCAGCGCCGCGGCACCCTGCTCGGCATGGACTACCTCTCCGAGGACCGGGTCGAGATCCGCTACACCCTGCCGCTCGCGGAGATCGTCTTCGACTTCTTCGACCAGCTGAAGTCCAAGACGCGCGGTTACGCCTCGCTGGACTACGAGCCCACCGGCGAGCAGGACGCGCAGCTCGTCAAGGTCGACATCCTGCTGCACGGCGACAAGGTGGACGCCTTCTCCGCGGTCACGCACAAGGACAAGGCGTACGCGTACGGTGTGCGGCTGGTCGCCAAGCTGCAGAAGCTCATCCCCCGGCAGAACTTCGAGGTGCCGATCCAGGCCGCCATCGGGTCCCGGGTCATCGCCCGTGAGACCGTCCGCGCCATCCGCAAGGACGTGCTCGCCAAGTGCTACGGCGGTGACATCTCCCGTAAGCGGAAGCTGCTGGAGAAGCAGAAGGAGGGCAAGAAGCGGATGAAGATGGTCGGCAACGTGGAGGTGCCCCAGGACGCCTTCATCGCGGTGCTGTCGACCGACGAGTCCGCGGGCGAGGCCAAGGCCAAGAAGTAACTACCGGCCGGTAGGAAAACGGGCCCCCGTGCCGCAGAACCCTGCGGCGCGGGGGCCCGTTCGTTATGAAGCGGGGTCCCGTTGCCTCTTACGCCCGGCGCGCGGGCGCTTTACCCTGATCACGGCTTCGTAGTTACTCGCCAGTTAAACAAGCAGGATCAAGCACATAGACGCACGCGGAGAGCAAGCCGCAACCAGCAGCCGGTCGTGAAGCACTGCCGTAGGCCCGGAGGATGTCGTGAGCGACACACAGACCATGATCGAGAACCGTCCGCCGTCCGTGGCGACCCTCTTCATCGACCGGGTGGCCGCCACCCCGGACGCGGAGGCCTACCGCTACCCCGTCCCGCCGGCCGACGGCGAGGGCCCCGACGCCTGGCGTTCGCTCAGCTGGGCCGAGGCCGCCGAGCGCGTCTACGCCGTCGCGGCCGGGCTGATCGCGCTGGGCGTACGCCCGGAGGAGCGCGTCGCGCTCGCCTCCAGCACCCGGGTCGAATGGATCCTCGCCGACCTGGGCGTCATGTGCGCGGGCGCCGCGACCACCACGGTCTACCCCTCCACCAACGCCGACGAGTCGGCGTTCATCCTCTCCGACTCCGAGAGCCGGGTCCTCATCGCCGAGGACGCCGCCCAGCTCGCCAAGGCCCGCGAGCGCCGCGCCGACCTGCCCGCCCTCTCCCACGTCGTCGTCATCGACGCCGAGGGCGTGGAACCGGCCGAGGGTGACCCCGAGGGCTGGCTGCTCACCCTGGCCGAACTGGAGGCGCTGGGCAACGAGCACCTGGCCGAGC
The DNA here is from genome assembly GCF_055559335.1 of Streptomyces sp. NPDC024555. Lineage (NCBI taxonomy): Bacteria > Bacillati > Actinomycetota > Actinomycetes > Kitasatosporales > Streptomycetaceae > Streptomyces > Streptomyces sp. NPDC024555. Next base: position 304,907 of record NZ_JBVHKV010000011.1, on the reverse strand, counting down.
ACCCGGACGCCATCAAGGCGCGGGTCGGGGCGATCACCTCCGACCAGCTCGCCACCCTCATCTACACCTCCGGCACCACCGGCCGCCCCAAGGGCGTACGGCTGCCGCACGACAACTGGTCGTACATGGCCAAGGCCACCGTCGCCACCGGGCTGATCACCAAGGACGACGTCCAGTACCTCTGGCTGCCGCTCGCCCACGTCTTCGGCAAGGTGCTCACCTCCGGCCAGATCGAGGTCGGCCACGTCACCGCCGTCGACGGCCGGGTCGACAAGATCATCGAGAATCTGCCGGTCGTCCAGCCGACCTACATGGCGGCCGTCCCGCGCATCTTCGAGAAGGTCTACAACGGGGTCGCGGCCAAGGCCCGCGCCGGGGGCGGGGCCAAGTACAAGATCTTCCAGTGGGCGGCCGGCGTCGCCCGCGAGCACGCCCGGGTCTCCCAGGACAACTTCCGCCGCACCGGCACCGCCTCCGTGCCCTTCGGCCTCGGCGCCAAGCACAAGGTCGCCGACACCCTCGTCTACGCCAAGATCCGCGAGGCCTTCGGCGGCCGGCTCCGCGCCTGCGTCTCCGGCTCCGCCGCGCTCGCCCCCGACATCGGCTTCTTCTTCGCCGGCGCCGGCATCCACATCCTGGAGGGCTACGGACTCACCGAGTCCAGCGCCGCCTCCTTCGTCAACCCCGGCGAGGCCTACCGCACCGGCACCGTCGGCAAGCCGCTCCCCGGCACCGAGGTCCGCATCGCCGACGACGGGGAGATCCTGCTGCGCGGCCCCGGCATCATGCAGGGCTACCAGGGCCTGCCCGACAAGACGGCCGAGGTGCTGGAGGCCGACGGCTGGTTCCACACCGGCGACATCGGCGAGCTGTCCGTGGACGGCTATCTGCGGATCACCGACCGCAAGAAGGACCTGATCAAGACCTCCGGCGGCAAGTACATCGCGCCCGCCGAGGTCGAGGGCCAGTTCAAGGCCGTCTGCCCGTTCGTCTCCAACATCCTCGTGCACGGCGCCGACCGGAACTTCTGCACCGCGCTGATCGCCCTCGACGAGCCGACCATCCTCGGCTGGGCCGCCGAGAACGGCATGGAGGGCAAGGCGTACGCCGACGTGGTGGCCTCCCCGAAGACCGTCGAGCTGATCGACGGCTACGTCAAGCGCCTCAACGAGGGACTCCAGCGCTGGCAGACCATCAAGAAGTTCCGTCTGCTCCCGCGCGACCTCGACATCGAGCACGGCGAGGTCACGCCCAGCCTCAAGCTGAAGCGACCCGTCGTCGAGCGCACCTACAAGGACCTCATCGACGAGATGTACGCGGGTTCGCGCGAGGCCTGAGACACGACACCGCTCCACGGCCCCACCAGCCCGGCGCGCACCGTGCGCCGGGCTGGTGCGCCGGAGTGCGCCGCGCGGCCAATTCCGTAACTCGTCGCGTATGCCAGGAGCCGATCTGTCACTCTGTCCGTGTCGTCGTCGGTCCTGGGCCGGCACCGCGAGCCCTCCCACGGCCCGCGGCACCGCCCGAACGGAGAACAGGCAGAGCGAGAACAGGTCAGGAGCCGCCCTGTGGGGTCCATTCCCTTGCAGCGGGACATCGTGGAGCATTCCGGAGCCGCCGGCCCGTCCGGCGCGGGACAGCCGGTCGCCCGGACGAGTCTGCCCGGGAACCTGCTGGCGCCCGCCGCGGCCCGGCGTTTCGTCGCCGCCGCGCTCACCGAATGGAGCGGGCTCGGGCTCCCCGCGGCCGTCGGCTTCAGCGAACGGCTGTCCGACGACGCGGCGGTCGTCGTCAGCGAACTCGTCACCAACGCCGTCGTCCACGCCGGAACCAACGTGGAACTCCTCTTCCGGCTGGAGGAGGCCACCGACGAGGAGGCCTCCGCCCTGGTCCTGGAGGTCTCCGACCACCACCCCACCCGCGCCGTGCGCAGCGACCGTGCCGACCACGCCGCGGCGGCCGGCGCCCCGGGCGAACCCGCCGAGTACGGACGCGGTCTGGAACTCGTCGCCACCCTCGCCGAACGCTGGGGCATCACCTACCGCACCGGCCTCAAGACCGTCTGGGCCCGGCTCCCCGTCGACGACTGGAACCCCTTCCCCGACAACCGCCCCGAATCCGGCTTCCAGCAGGGGCTGCGCGCCGCCGAACTCCTCGCCCCCACCGCCCGGCGCGCCCTGCGCGACGACGCGGACTGGGCGGGCCGGGGCGCGCTCTCCTTCCTCGCCGAGGCCTCGGACCTGCTGGCCGGACAGCTCGACGAGGACATCGTCGCCGCGCTCGCCGGACAGTTACTGGTCCCCAGGCTCGCCGACTGGTGCGCGATCTGGCTGGAACCGGAGAGCGGCGGCCGGGCCGCCGTCCCGCGCCTGGCCAAGGTGTGGCACGTCGACGAGACCCGCATCCCGAACCTGCGCGCCCAGCTGGAGGACGACCCGCTGCGCCTGCCGGAACGGGTCGGGACCGGCCCCGTCTCCATGGACTGGCCCGGCAGCGGCGAGGAGGAGGGCGAGAAGCCCGGCGAGGGCGTCGCCCTCGCCTACCGGATCACCTCCGGCGGCCGCACCCTCGGCGCCGTCTACCTCGGCCGCGAGGGCATCGTCCGGGTCCCCGACGAGGTCACCGCGCTGATCGAGGACTTCGTCCGCCGGGTCGGCCTCGCCGTCGGCGCCGCCCGCGCCTACACCCGCCAGGCCACCATCAGCCGGATCCTCCAGCGCGGACTGCTGCCCAGCAAGGTCGCCGACATACCGGGAGTGGCCAGCTCCCTCGTCTACGAGCCCAGCGACGACGGGGTGGTCGGCGGCGACTTCTACGACATCTTCCCGTGCCCCGGCGACCGCTGGTGCTTCGTCCTCGGCGACGTCCAGGGCAGCGGCCCCGAGGCGGCCGTCGTCACCGGGCTCGCCCGCCCCTGGCTGCGGCTGCTGGCCCGCGAGGGCTTCCAGGCCGACGAGGTCCTGGTCCGGCTCAACCGGCTGCTCCTCGACGACGCGATGGAGGCCGCCGAGGCCGCCGCCCTCATGGTCGCCGCCGCCGGGGGCCAGCACTCGGCGGACAGCGGGCAGTCCCGGTTCCTCTCCCTGCTCTACGGGGAGCTCGTCCCGCTGCCCGGCGGCGGGGCCCGCTGCACCCTGGCCAGCGCCGGCCATCCGCTGCCCCTGCTCCTGCGCCCCGACGGCACGGTCCGCCCGGCCGCCGAACCGCAGCTGCTCCTCGGGGTGATGGACGACGCCGTCTACGAGACCCAGAGCTTCGAGCTGGCCCCGGGCGACAGCCTGCTCTGCGTCACCGACGGGGTGACCGAGCGGCGCTCGGGACCGCTGATGTTCGACGACGGGGACGGGCTCGCGCAGGCGCTCTCCGGGTGCGCGGGGCTGGACGCCGAGGGCATCGCGGAGCGCATCAAGAACGCCGTGCACGCCTTCGCCGAACGCCCGCCGGACGACGATCTGGCCCTGCTGGTCCTCCAGGCCGAATAGCGAGGCCGAGCGGCCGTCGTGCGGCCCTTCGTACGGCCGTCGTGCGGCCTTCGTACGGCCGTGGCGTCCGTTCGCCGGACGGCGCGCGACAATGGGCGGTATGCCTTCCGTACTGCCCGATGGTGAACCCGTGCCCGACGACGGGGCGCTGCCCCGCCACGCCCTGGAAGGCGCCGCAGACCGCCCGCTCGGCTTCTACCTGCACGTGCCCTACTGCGCGACCCGCTGCGGCTACTGCGACTTCAACACCTACACCGCGACCGAGCTGCGCGGCTCCGGCGGGGCACTGGCCTCCAGGGACAACTACGCCGCCCATCTCGTCGGCGAGGTCCGCCGGGCCCGGAAGGTCCTCGGCGACGACCCCCGGCAGGTCCGTACGGTCTTCGTCGGCGGCGGCACCCCGACCCTGCTGGCCGCGGCCGACCTGGTGCGGATGCTGGCCGCGATCCGGGAGGAGTTCGGACTCGCGGACGACGCGGAGATCACCACCGAGGCCAACCCCGAGTCGGTCGGCCCCGCCTACCTCGCCGAACTGCGCGGGGGCGGCTTCAACCGGATCTCCTTCGGCATGCAGAGCGCCAAGCAGCACGTCCTGAAGATCCTCGACCGCACCCACACCCCCGGCAGGCCCGAGGCGTGCGTCGCCGAGGCCAGGGCTGCCGGCTTCGACCACATCAACCTCGACCTGATCTACGGCACGCCCGGCGAGTCCGACGACGACTGGCGCGCCTCCCTCGACGCGGCGATCGGCGCCGGTCCCGACCACGTCTCGGCGTACGCGCTGATCGTGGAGGAGGGCACCCAGCTGGCCCGCCGGATCAGGCGCGGCGAGATCCCCATGACGGACGACGACGCCCACGCCGACCGCTATCTCATCGCCGACGAGGTGCTGGCCGCTGCGGGCTACTCCTGGTACGAGGTGTCGAACTGGTCCCGGACGCCCGAGGGCCGCTGTCTGCACAACGAGCTGTACTGGCGCGGGGCCGACTGGTGGGGCGCCGGTCCAGGCGCCCACAGCCACGTCGGCGGGGTGCGCTGGTGGAACGTGAAGCACCCCGGGGCGTACGCGCAGGCGCTGGCCGAGGGGCGCTCGCCCGGCGCGGGCCGCGAGATCCTCTCCGACGAGGACCGGCGCGTCGAGCGGATCCTGCTGGAGCTCCGCCTCGTCGACGGCTGCCCGCTCTCCCTGCTCGCCCCGGCCGGACTCGCCGCGGCCGCCCGCGCCGTGGCCGACGGCCTGCTGGAGCCGGGACCGTACGGCGAGGGGCGCGCGGTGCTCACCCTGCGCGGGAGGCTCCTGGCGGACGCGGTGGTACGGGACCTGGTGGACTGAGCCCCCGGGGCCCGGCGGACGCTCCCCGGCCCCGCCCTACTCGGCGGGGGCGGTCACGAAATCGATGAGATGCTCCACCCGCCCCAGCAGCTCCGGCTCCAGGTCCTTGTACGAGCGAACCTTCGACAGGATGTGCTGCCAGGCCGCGCCCGTGTTCTCCGGCCAGCCCAGCGCCCGGCAGACGCCCGTCTTCCAGTCCTGGCCGCGCGGGACCCGCGGCCAGCCGGGGATGCCCAGCGACGACGGCTTCACCGCCTCCCAGACGTCGATGTACGGATGGCCGACCACCAGCACGTTCCCGTCGGTCACCCGGGCCGCGATACGGGACTCCTTGGAGCCCGGGACCAGATGGTCGACCAGGACCCCGAGCCGGGCGTCGGGCGCCGGCCCGAACGCGTCGACGATCGCGGGCAGGTCGTCGATGCCCTCCAGGTACTCGACGACCACGCCCTCGATCCGCAGGTCGTCGCCCCAGACCCGCTCCACCAGTTCGGCGTCGTGCCGGCCCTCCACGTAGATCCGGCCGGCGCGCGCCACCCGTGCCCGCGCGCCGGGCACCGCGACCGAGCCCGAGGCCGTGCGCGCGGGACGCACCGGCCCCCCGGCCGCCGGGCGCACCAGCGTGACCACGCGCCCCTCCAGCAGGAAGCCGCGCGGGGCCATCGGGAAGACCCGGTGCTTGCCGAACCGGTCCTCCAGGGTGACGGTCGGCCCCTCGGCGGTCTTCTCGCAGCGGATCACCGCACCGCAGAAGCCGGTGGCGACCTCCTCCACGACCAGATCGGGATCCGCGGGCACCTCGGGCACGGGGGCGGACCGCTTCCACGGCGGGGTCAGGTCCGGCTGGTAGCTGCGCATCGCACGACGATAAGCGGCGGGCGGTCCGCGGTCCCGCCTTTCGGCTCCACGCCGGGCCCGCCCATCGGAATCACGCCGGGTGCGGCACGCCGAAGCGCCGGGCCAGTTCGTCCCGCTGGGCCCGGACGAACGCGGCGTCCACCACGGCCCCGTGCCCCGGCACGTACCGGGCCTCCTCGCCGCCCAGCTCCAGCAGCCGGTCCAGGGAGGCCGGCCAGCGCGCGGGGACGGCGTCCGGGCCCGCCTGCGGCTCGCCCGACTCCTCGACGAGATCGCCGCAGAACACGACCGGGGGAGACCCGGGCACCAGGACGGCCAGATCGTGGCCGCTGTGCGCCGCGCCGAGGTTCACCAGCAGCACCTCGCGCCCGCCGCCAAGATCGAGCACCGACTCGCCCCGCACCTCGTGCGCCGGGGCCACCAGCGCCTCGGCGGACTCGGCGGCGTCCCGCTCCGGCAGTCCGTGGGCCACGGCGTCGGCGCGCAGCTCCCCGGCCCCGGTCCGCAGCAGTGCGGCGGTGCCGGCCGCCCCGTACACCTGTGCCCCGGGGAACGCCGCGGTGCCGAGCACATGATCGAAATGGGGGTGGCTGAGTGCGATATGCGTCACCCTCCGGCCCAGCATCGCCTCTGCCTGGGCGCGCACTTCGGCGGCTTCGCGGAGTGACGAGCCGGTGTCGCAGAGCAGCACACCGTCGGCCCCGGCCACCAGGAGAACGGTCGCGTCCCACACCGGAAGGCGTCGCCGCCCCACCCCGTGTCCGAGCCGCTCCCAGCCGAAGTCTTCCCAAGAGGCGTCCATACCGCGACGCTATCGGCAACGACCTGCGCAGTCTCGGGGTAGCGTGGCCGGTCGCCCTTGCTAGGGGGCCACCCCGTCGCCGTACACTGACCGGGGCAGGGCTGGCACTCGTCCGCGCAGAGTGCCAGGGACGGACCCGGGATCGGCCCGAGAACGACCGAGGTACACAGCTGGAGGTGTGCGCGATGCTCAGCGAACGCAGACTCGAAGTGTTGCGCGCCATCGTCCAGGACTATGTCGGCACCGAGGAGCCCGTCGGCTCCAAGGCGCTCACCGAGCGGCACAAGCTGGGGGTCTCCCCGGCCACCGTGCGCAACGACATGGCGGTGCTGGAGGACGAGGGCTTCATCGCCCAGCCGCACACCAGCGCCGGGCGCATCCCGACGGACAAGGGCTACCGGCTCTTCGTCGACAAGCTCGCGGGCGTCAAGCCCCTGTCGTCGCCGGAGCGCCGCGCGATTCAGAACTTCCTCGACGGCGCGGTCGACCTCGACGACGTCGTGGGCCGCACCGTACGGCTGCTCGCGCAGCTGACCCGGCAGGTCGCCGTCGTGCAGTACCCCTCGCTGACCCGTTCGACGGTGCGGCACGTGGAGCTGCTCTCGCTGGCGCCCGCCCGGCTGATGCTCGTGCTCATCACGGACACCGGCCGGGTCGAACAGCGCATGGTGGACTGCCCCGCGCCCTTCGGCGAGACGTCCCTGGCGGATCTGCGGGCGCGGCTCAACAGCCGCGTCGTGGGCCGCCGTTTCGCGGACGTCCCGCAGCTGGTGCAGGACCTGCCGGAATCCTTCGAGAGCGAGGACCGGGGAACCGTGTCCACCGTGCTCTCGATCCTGCTCGAAACCCTCGTCGAGGAGACGGAGGAGCGGCTGATGATCGGCGGCACCTCCAACCTCACCCGCTTCGGACACGACTTCCCGGTGATGATCCGGCCGGTGCTGGAGGCACTGGAGGAGCAGGTCGTGCTGCTGAAGCTGCTCGGCGAGGCCAAGGACTCGGGCATGACCGTACGAATCGGGCATGAGAACGCCCACGAGGGGCTGAACTCCACGTCCGTCGTCGCGGTCGGCTACGGTTCGGGCGACGAGGCAGTCGCCAAACTCGGCGTGGTCGGACCGACCCGCATGGACTACCCCGGAACGATGGGAGCGGTACGCGCAGTGGCACGTTACGTCGGACAGATCCTGGCGGAGTCGTAAGTGGCCACGGACTACTACGCCGTACTCGGCGTGCGCCGCGACGCTTCCCAGGACGAGATCAAGAAGGCCTTCCGGAGACTCGCCCGCGAGCTGCACCCGGACGTGAACCCCGATCCGAAGACCCAGGAGCGGTTCAAGGAGATCAACGCCGCTTACGAGGTGCTGTCGGACGCCCAGAAGAAGCAGGTCTACGACCTGGGCGGCGACCCGCTCTCCGCCTCCGGCGGCGGCGGTGCGGGCGGCTTCGGACAGGGCGGCTTCGGCAACTTCTCCGACATCATGGACGCCTTCTTCGGCACGGCCTCGCAGCGCGGACCGCGCTCGCGCACCCGCCGCGGCCAGGACGCCATGATCCGGCTGGAGATCGACCTCGCCGAGGCGGCCTTCGGGACGACCAAGGACATCCAGGTCGACACCGCCGTCGTCTGCACCACGTGCAGCGGCGAGGGCGCGGCCCCCGGTACCTCCGCGCAGACCTGTGACATGTGCCGCGGCCGCGGTGAGGTCTCCCAGGTCACCCGGTCCTTCCTGGGCCAGGTCATGACCTCGCGCCCCTGCCCGCAGTGCCAGGGCTTCGGCACGGTCGTGCCGACCCCGTGCCCGGAGTGCGCCGGTGACGGCCGCATCCGCTCGCGGCGCACGCTCACCGTGAAGATCCCCGCCGGAGTCGACAACGGCACCCGCATCCAGCTCGCCGGCGAGGGCGAGGTCGGCCCCGGCGGCGGCCCGGCCGGTGACCTCTACGTCGAGATCCACGAGCTGCCGCACAGCGTCTTCCAGCGGCGCGGCGACGATCTGCACTGCACGGTCACCATCCCCATGACGGCGGCGGCCCTCGGCACCAAGGTGCCGCTGGAGACGCTGGACGGTCTGGAGGAGGTCGACATCCGGCCCGGCACCCAGTCCGGCCAGTCCGTCCCGCTGCACGGGCGCGGCGTCACGCATCTGCGGGGCGGCGGCGGTCGCGGCGACCTCATCGTGCACGTCGAGGTGATGACCCCGACCAAGCTCGACCCCGAGCAGGAGCGGATGCTGCGCGAGCTGGCCAAGATCCGCGGCGAGGAGCGGCCCACCGGGCAGTTCCAGCCCGGCCAGCAGGGCCTGTTCTCGCGCCTCAAGGACGCGTTCAACGGCCGCTAGACCGTGTGATCGACGAGGTACGGGCCCGGTTTCGCCGGGCCCGTACCTCATTTACGGACAAATCACGGACACGGGGTGTGCGTCACGGGACGGGAAGGACATGACACGATTCGGTCATGTCATCCGCACTGACCGATCTCTGCCGGTATCCGATCGTGCAGGCCCCGATGGCGGGCGGTGCCGCCTGTCCGGAACTGGCCGCCGCCGTCTGCGAGGCCGGCGGGCTCGGCTTCCTGGCCGCCGGGTACAAGACGGCGGACGGCATGTACCACGAGATCACCCAGACGCGCGGACTCACCGGCCGGCCCTTCGGCGTCAACCTCTTCATGCCGCAGCCCGTGGTCACCGACCCGGCCGCCGTCGAGGTCTACCGGCAGCAGCTCGCGGGCGAGTCCACCTGGTACGAGACCCCGCTCGGCGACACCGACTCCTGCGGCGACGACGGCTTCGACGCCAAGCTCGCCATCCTGCTGGAGGACCCGGTCCCGGTCGTCTCCTTCACCTTCGGCTGCCCCTCCCGCGACACACTGGACGCCTTCGCCGCGGCCGGTACGTACACCGTCGTCACGGTCACCACGCCCGAGGAGGCCCAGGCCGCCCAGTGGGCCGGGGCCGACGCCGTCTGCGCCCAGGGCGTCGAGGCGGGCGGCCACCAGTCCACGTTCCACGACGACCCGCAGACGGGCGGCGCCGGGACCGGGCTGCTCAGCCTGGTCACCCAGGTCCGCGAGACCGTGCAGATACCGGTCGTCGCCGCCGGCGGGCTGATGCGCGGCGCGCAGATCGCCGCCGTGCTCGCCGCGGGGGCCGACGCCGCACAGCTCGGCACCGCCTTCCTGCCCTGCCCCGAGTCCGGGGCCCATGTGCTGCACAAACAGGCCCTCACCAACCCCCTGTTCACGCGCACCACCCTGACCCGGGCCTTCTCCGGCCGCCCGGCCCGCGGCCTGGTCAACCGCTTCGTGCGCGAGCACGGACCGTACGCCCCCGCCGCCTATCCGCAGGTCCACCATCTGACCGCGCCGCTGCGCAAGGCGGCCGCCCGCACCGGGGACGCCCAGGGCATGGCACTGTGGGCGGGGCAGGGCCACCGGATGGTCCGCGAGATGGCGGCCGGCCGGCTGGTACGCCTGCTCGCCGAGGAACTGGACGCCGCGAGCGCGGCGTTGAGCACGAGGAGCACACCGTGACGGCACCCGTCTTCGTCGTCGACCAGCTGCCGCAGGGCCCCGGATTCGTCCTGGACGGCCCCGAGGGCCGGCACGCCGTGTCGGTGAAGCGCCTGCGCGCGGGGGAGGGCGTCGTCCTCACCGACGGCCGGGGCCGCTGGGCCGAGGGCGTCGTCACCGCGGCCGAGGGCAAGGACCGGCTGACCGTCGGCGGCCTGGAGACCGTCCACGAGGAGCCGCCGGCCGCCGCCCGCATCACCGTCGTCCAGGCCCTGCCCAAGGGCGACCGGGGCGAACTGGCCGTCGAGACGATGACCGAGACCGGTGTCGACGCGATCGTGCCCTGGCAGGCCGCCCGCTGCATCACCCAGTGGAAGGGCGAACGGGGCCTGAAGTCGCTTGCGAAATGGCGCGGTACGGCCCGCGAGGCCGGCAAGCAGTCCCGCCGGGTCCGCTTCCCGGACGTCGCGGACGCGGCGACCACCCGCCAGGTTGCCGCACTTCTGGCCACGGCCGACTTCGCCGCCGTCCTGCACGAGGACCGCGACCACCCCAGCGAACCGCTGGCCACCGTCCCGCTCCCCGCCGAGGGCGAGATCGTGCTGGTCGTGGGCCCGGAGGGCGGCGTATCGCCGGAGGAACTGGCCGTCTTCGCCGAGGCCGGGGCGCGGATCTGCCGGCTCGGCCGGAGCGTGCTGCGCACCTCCACGGCGGGCACCGCGGCCACCGCGTTGCTGCTGGGACGCACGGGCCGCTGGTCATGAGGGGTGGCGCCCGCACCCCTCACGGGTGAATCGGCGTCCACTTCAGGGGTGTTGTGGCCGCAAGCGGACTACCGCTCCGTCAGGAGCGGTGGGAAGCTGCCCGTATGGGGACATCAAGGGCATGGGGTCGCCGAACGACCCGTCGCTTTCCGGCCGCGTTCGCTCTGGCCGCCGCAGCCGTCGCGGGCCTGACCGCCTGCGAACCGGGGAGCGGGCTGAACACCGCGTCCATCGCCGTGACCACCGACAGCACCGCCACGCGCGCCCTGGAGCACGAGGGCGTCCATGTGCAGTGGCTGAGCTGCACCGCCTCCACCGACGGGGGCGACGGCGGGGCGGGTTCGCCGAGCACCTCCGCCGAGCGCATCGCCTCCGTGGACTGCAACGGCCGCACCAAGGAGGGCAAGGACATCAGCGTCAGCGGCCGGGTCGACCGCGAGGTCGAAGGCCGGTGCGTCCGGGGCGACATGACGGCGAAGGCCGCCGGACGCACCGTCTTCCGGGCCAGCCTCCTCGGCAACTGCTCCGCCCCGCCCTCCACCCGCGCACCGGTGGGCCTCATCGGGGGCGGGAGCGGTGACGGCGGGGGCGGCGGAGCCCGGCCGACGGTCACCGTGACCGTCACGGTCACCGAACATCCCCAGGGCAAATGACCGGGCCGTCCCCCGCACGGAGGGCGGACTCCGGCCAACCCCGTTCCGCCCGCCGGACCGGAGACCTAGGCTGATCGTCGTGACACAGCCTTCCTACCTCCGGTATCCCCATGTCCAGGGCGAACTGATCGCCTTCACCGCCGAGGACGATGTCTGGCTCGCGCCGCTGGAGGGCGGTCGCGCCTGGCGGGTCAGCGCCGACAACCGCCCCGTCACCCAGCCGCGCATATCGCCCGACGGCACCCTGGTCGCCTGGACGTCCACCCGGGACGGGGCGCCCGAGGTGCACCTCGCCCCCGTCGACGGCGGGCCCGCGCGGCGGCTGACCCACTGGGGCGACGCCCGGACCACCGTCCGCGGCTGGACGCCCGACGGCGAGGTGCTGGTCACCAGCACCCAGGGCCAGATGTCGCTGCGCCGCACCTGGGCGCGGGCCGTCCCGGTCGACGGCGGACCCGCCCGCACCCTGCCGTATGGACCGGTCGGCTCCCTGGCGTACGGGCCCGGCGGACGCGTCCTGCTGCTCTCGGCCACCATGGGGCGCGAGGCCGCCACCTGGAAGCGCTACCGGGGCGGCACGGCCGGCAAGCTGTGGCTCGCGACGGAGGAGGACCCGGCGGAGTTCGCCCGGGTCCACGCCGGACTCGACGGCAACATCGAATGCCCGATGTGGGTCGGCGGACGCCTCGCGTTCCTCTCCGACCACGAGGGCGTCGGCGCCCTCTACTCCTCCCTCCCCGACGGCACCGACCTGCGCCGCCACACCGGCACCGACGGCTTCTACGCCCGGCACGCCACCACCGACGGCACCCGCGTCGCCTACGCGAGCGCCGGCGAACTGTGGCTCCTGGACGATCTGGAGGGCGCCGAACCGCGCCGCGCCGACATCCGGCTCGGAGGCCAGCGCGCCGACCTCCAGCCGCACCCCGTGCACGCCGGCAGCCATCTGAGCGCCGCCTCCCCGGACCGCACCGGCCGCGGCAGCGCCGTCGGCTCCCGGGGCGCCGTCCACTGGGTCACCCACCGAGAGGGCCCGGCCCGCGCGCTGGCCGCCGAACCCGGCGTACGGGCCAGGCTGCCGCACACCTTCCAGGCCGACGGCGACCAGCACGTCGTCTGGGTCACCGACGCCGAGGGCGACGACGCGCTGGAGTGCGCGCCCGCCACCGGCACCGCCCCGGGCGCCGTCCCCCGCCGCCTCGCCGCGGGCCGGATCGGCCGGGTCCTGGACCTCGCGCCCGCCCCCGACGGCAGCCGGTTCGCCGTCGCCGCCCACGACGGCCGGATCCTGATCGTCGAACGGGAGAGCGGCGAGGTCCACGAGGTGGACCGCAGCGAGCACGGCGACGCCTCCGGGCTGGTTTTCTCGCCCGACTCCGCCTGGCTCGCCTGGTCGCACCCCGGACCCGAGCCGCTCGCCCAGATCAAGCTGGCCCACCTCGCCGACCTCTCGGTCTCCGAGGCCACCCCGCTGCGCTTCCGGGACTTCGCCCCCGCCTTCACCACCGACGGCAAGCACCTGGCGTTCCTCTCCGAGCGGGCCTTCGACCCGATCTACGACTCGCACGTCTTCGACCTCGCGTTCATCGGCGCCTGCCGGCCGCATCTGCTGACGCTCGCCGCGACCACCCCCTCCCCGTTCGGACCGCAGCTCCACGGCCGGCCGACCGAGAAGGAGAAGAGCGGCGACGGCGAGGACAACCCCACCGCGCTCCCCGTCACCCGCATCGACCTCGACGGACTGGCCGACCGGATCGTCCCGCTGCCCGTCGAGGCCGCCAGCTACTCCTCGCTGAAGGCGGCCAGGGACGGACTGCTGTGGCTGCGCCACCCCGTCGTCGGCGTCCTCGGCACCAGCGCCGCCGGCCCCGACGCCCACCAGCCCGAGACCGTCCTGGAGCGCTACGACCTGGAGAAGCTGCGCTGCGAGGAACTGGCCTCCGACATCCGCCGGTTCGCGGTCAGCGGCGACGGCAAGCGGCTGGTGCTGCACAGCCGGGGCCGGCTCCGCGTCGTGCCGTCCGACAGCCGGGTCTCCGGCGACGACGACCACGACAGCGACGGCAACGTCGTCGTCGACCTCTCCCGGATCCGCCGGATGCTCGACCCGGCCGCCGAATGGCGCCAGATGTACGACGAGACCGGCCGCGTGATGCGGGACAACTACTGGCGGCCCGACATGGGCGGCGTCGACTGGGACGGCGTCCTGGACCGCTACCGCCCCGTCCTGGACCGGGTCGCCACCCACGACGACCTGGTCGACCTGCTCTGGGAGGTCCAGGGCGAACTCGGCACCTCGCACGCCTACGTCAACCCGTCCGGCGGCTGGCGCGACGACGCCGCCCGTCAGGGGCTGCTCGGCGCCGACCTCTCCCGCGCGGACGACGGGAGCTGGCGGATCGACCGCATCCTGCCCTCCGAGACCTCCGACCCGGAGGCCCGCTCCCCGCTGGCCGCGCCCGGCGTCGCGGTGCGGCCCGGCGACGCGATCACGGCCGTCGACGGCCAGGCCGTCGACCCGCTGACCGGCCCCGCCCCGCTGCTCGCCGGCTCGGCGGGCAAGCCCGTCGAGCTGACCGTCTCCCCGGTCGACGGCGGGGACCCCCGCCACGTCGTCGTCGTCCCGGTCGCCGACGAGGAGGCCCTGCGCTACCACGCCTGGGTCGCCGACCGCCGCCGCCACGTCCACGAGCGGTCCGGCGGACGCCTCGGCTACCTCCACGTCCCCGACATGGTCGGCTCCGGCTGGGCCCAGATCCACCGCGACCTGCGCACCGAGGTGGCCCGCGAGGGCCTGGTCGTGGACGTGCGGGAGAACCGCGGCGGCCACACCTCGCAACTGGTCGTCGAGAAGCTGGCCCGCCGCATCGTCGGCTGGGACCTGCCCCGCGGCATGCGCGCCACCAGCTACCCGGGCGACGCCCCGCGCGGCCCGGTGGTGGCCGTGGCCAACGAGTTCTCCGGCTCGGACGGCGACATCGTGAACGCGGCGATCAAGGCGCTGGGCATCGGCCCCGTCGTCGGGGTGCGCACCTGGGGCGGTGTGGTGGGCATCGACAGTCGCTACCGGCTCGTCGACGGCACGCTGGTCACCCAGCCCAAGTACGCCTTCTGGCTGGACGGATACGGCTGGGGCGTGGAGAACCACGGCGTCGATCCCGACGTCGAGGTCGTCATGACGCCGCAGGACCACGCGGCCGGCCGCGATCCGCAGCTGGAGGAGGCGATCCGGATCGCCCTGGAGTCGCTGGCGCACACCCCGGCGAAGACGGCGCCCGCCCTGCCGGAGTGAGCCGGGCGGGCCGGTGCGGGTGCGCGGGCGGAGCGGTTACGCGGCCGTCGGCGCCCCGCACCGGCGGCCCGCACCCGCCCGATAGGCTGCCCCGTAACGGATCACCGCGACCCCAAGGAGCGTCCCCATGGCGGGAGAGCCGCAGCCCGACTGCCTGTTCTGCAAGATCGTCTCGGGGGAGATCCCGGCCACCATCGTCCGGGAGACCGACACCACGGTCGCCTTCCGCGACATCAACCCCCAGGCCCCCACCCACGTCCTCGTCATCCCGCGTCTGCACCACCCCGACGCCGCCTCCCTCGCCGCCGCCGAGCCCCAGGTCCTCGCCGACATCCTGCGCGAGGCGGGGAACGTGGCCGCCGACGAGAAGATCGACGGGACCGGCTACCGGGTCGTGTTCAACACCGGCGCCGGCGCCGGACAGACCGTCTTCCACGCCCACGCCCACGTCCTGGGAGGCCGCGGCCTCCAGTGGCCCCCCGGTTAGAGAGGAACGGCGACCGCCCGTGTCCGCCCGTGAGCTCGTCGTCCTCGGCACCGCCAGCCAGGTCCCGACCCGGCACCGCAACCACAACGGCTATCTGCTGCGCTGGGACGGCGAGGGCATCCTCTTCGACCCCGGCGAGGGCACCCAGCGCCAGATGCTGCGGGCGGGCGTCGCCGCGCACGACATCGACCGGATCTGCGTCACGCACTTCCACGGCGACCACGCGCTGGGCCTGGCCGGGGTGATCCAGCGGATCAACCTCGACCAGGTCCCGCACCCCGTCACCGCCCACTACCCGGCGAGCGGACAGCACTTCTTCGACCGGCTGCGGTACGCCACCGCCTACCGCGAGTCCGTCGAGCTGACCGAGGCCCCGGTGGACACCGACGGACCGCTGGCCACCACCGCCGCGTACACCCTGGAGACCCACCGGCTCTCCCACCCCGTCGAGTCCTACGGCTACCGGGTCGTCGAGCCCGACGGACGGCGCATGCTGCCCGCGAAACTCGCCGAGCACGGCATCACCGGACCCGACGTCGGACGGATCCAGCGCGAGGGCTCGCTCGGCGCGGTCGGTCTCGACGACGTCTCCGAGCCCAGGCGCGGACAGCGGTTCGCGTTCATCATGGACACCAGGCTCTGCGACGGCGTCCACGCCCTCGCCGAGGGCTGCGACCTGCTGGCCATCGAATCGACCTTCCTCGACGAGGACGAGCGGCTGGCCACCGACCACGGCCATCTGACCGCCGGGCAGGCCGCCCGGGTCGCGAAGGAGGCGGGCGTACGGCATCTCGTGCTCACCCACTTCTCGCAGCGCTACCCGGACCCGGAGGCCTTCGAGACCCAGGCCCGCGCCGCCGGCTTCGAGGGCGCGCTGACCGTCGCCGAGGACCTGATCCGCGTCCCCGTACCCTCCCGGCACCCCTGACAGACCCGCACCACCTGCGTAAGCGAGAAACCCCGTGCACCTCCCCAAGGCAGAACTCCACCTCCACATCGAGGGAACCCTCGAACCCGAACTGGCCTTCGCGCTCGCCGCCCGCAACGGCGTCACCCTGCCCTACGCCGACACGGGGGAACTGCGCACCGCCTACCTCTTCGAGGACCTCCAGAGCTTCCTCAACCTGTACTACGCGCTGATGGCCGTCCTGCGGACCGAGGACGACTTCACCGAACTCGCCGACGCCTATCTCGCCCGCGCCGCCGCGCAGGGCGTGCGCCACGCGGAGATCTTCTTCGACCCGCAGGCGCACACCGCCCGGGGCGTCCCGGTCTCCACCGTCGTCGAGGGACTCGGCCGGGCCCTGGAGCGCAGCGAGGAGAAGCACGGCATCTCCACCCAGCTGATCATGTGCTTCCTGCGCGACCAGTCCGCCGACTCCGCCCTGGAGACCCTGGAGGCCGCCCGGCCGCATCTGCACCGGATCAGCGGCGTCGGCCTGGACTCCGCCGAGGTCGGCCACCCGCCCGCGAAGTTCCGGAAGGTGTACGAGGCCGCCGGCGCGCTCGGGCTGCGCAAGGTCGCCCACGCCGGCGAGGAGGGGCCGCCCGCCTACATCCGCGAGGCGCTCGACGTCCTCGGCGTGGAGCGCATCGACCACGGGCTGCGCTGCATGGAGGACCCGGAGCTGGTGGAGCGGCTGGTCGCCGAGCGGGTGCCGCTCACCCTCTGCCCGCTCTCCAACGTCCGGCTGCGGGCGGTCGACACCCTGGAGGACCACCCGCTGCCGGCCATGCTGGACGCCGGGCTGCTCTGCACGGTCAACTCCGACGACCCCGCCTACTTCGGGGGCTACGCCGGGGACAACTTCCGGGCCGTCCACGAGGCGCTCGGCCTGGACCACGAGCAGTTGCGCACCCTGGCGCGCAACTCCTTCGAGGCGGCCTTCCTCGACCACGACGAGGAGCGCAGGGCGCGCTATCTGTCGGAGGTCGAGGCGTACGCGTTCGACTGACCGCTCCCGGCCGGCCCGGCCGCCCGGAAGGCGCTGCGGACCGGGCGCCTGCGGCGTACCGGCAGGCTGATCTCCGCGACGGGCTGCTCCGGCGCGCCCAGCTTCGGGACCGCGCCCGGCACCGCGCCGGTGGTGACCGCCAGCAGGGCCGCCGGGGCACCGCCCCTGCGGCGCACCGAACCCGGCACCAGCGGACGCCCGCCGGTGTGCAGCGCCACCGCCGTCACCGGCACCGCGACCAGCAGGGTCACCGTGCCCAGGATCAGCCCCATCACGGGGAACCCGGCCTCCTCGGACAGCACGCTGCCGAGCACCGGGCCGCAGGCCACGCCGACCGAGGAGGCGGAGCCCGCGAGCACCGCCCAGCGGCCGCGCACGTCCAGCGAGGCGGCCAGACCGATCAGGTACGAGAGGACCACCGGGTAGACGGTGTTCCAGAGGATCTCGCCGGTCGCGAACGAGCCGAGGCTGCCCGCCGAGGAGCTGAGCACGATGCTCGCCGCGATGACGACGGTGCCCAGGCCGATCGGGACGGCCCGGCCGAGCCGGGCCCCGAGCACCCCGGCCCCCATCACACCGAGCAGACCGGCGCCGAGCGCGGCGGCGAACACCGCGCCGATGGTGACCTCGGAGAGGCCGACCTGGTCCACGCCGATGCGGCTGCTGACGCCCCACAGCGCGTTCTGCGCCATCGACCAGACGAGCATGCCGCCCGCCAGCACCAGACCGGAGCGGCGGTGCGGCAGCCGCCCCGAGGCGGGGACGGCCGGTCCGGCCGGGGCGAAGTCGCCGAGCCGTGAGGTGGCCGGCCACACCAGGAGCGCCACCAGGGCGATCGAGGCGAACGGCAGCCGGTGGCCGCCGCCGAGGTGGGGGACGGTCAGGTAGAGGGCGCCCGCGGTCGCCGAGACGCTGAGCAGCCCCAGCGAGGAGGCGCGGTGCGGGTCGCTCTGCGCGGCGATGCCCGAGGCGGCCACCGCGGTCGCCGTACCGGAGCCGAGGCCGCCGATCACCACGCCCAGGACGACCAGCGGCACCGAGTGCGCGAGCGCCGCGCAGCCGTAGCCGACGGCGGCCAGCACCAGTCCGAGCCGGGCCGGCCGGCGCGGGCCGAGGGTCTCCACGCGCCCGGCCAGACAGAAGCCCGCCGTGGCCGAACTCAGCAGCAGCGCGCTGCCGACCAGACCGGCCTGCGCGGTGCTGAGGCCCAGATGGACGGAGAGCCGTCCCACGATGGTGGGGAGGAGGTAGGCGGCGAGGTAACCGGCGGTGAACACGGCGACCAGGGGCCACGCGGCGCGAGGGCGCGAGGACATGGGCGTTCCTGAAGACATGCCAGAGGAGGCGGAAAGGCGGAGCGGGAGGGGTGATGCGGGAAAACCAGGCACAACGGGGCGATGCGAAGCAGAGCGGCGTGATGCTGGGTCATGCGGGATTCGGCCACACATGTCGGGAGATCCCCGACGGTGGTCGCGGGCCAATTTGTATCAAGCGCCCCCGGTTCCCCGAAAGGCGACATGCCGTGATCTGGGTCACATATGCGTTTGGCATGGTCCGGCCTGGGTAGTGGCGCATGTTTATGCAGGTCAGGGTCTGGTTGTACGGAGCCGCCGCCGGGCACGGCGCGGACCCCGCACCCACGGACGGGAATCGGGCACACTGGCCGGAACCGCCACGACCGGGGAGTGCAGGGTGAGCGCAGAGAATCCGGGGATCGACCCGCTGGACGGCCTGCGCGCACCGCAGGACCCGCAGTGCGACGTCTTCCTGACCGGCACGGTCTTCCTCGACATCATCTTCACCGGCCTGGACAGCGCTCCGGTCCGCGGCACCGAGTCCTGGGCGCGCGGCATGGGCTCCAGCCCCGGCGGCGTCGCCAACATGGCCACCGCGCTCGCCCGCCTCGGCCTGCGCACCTCGCTCGCCGCCGCCTTCGGCGACGACCACTACGGCGAGTACTGCTGGGACGCCCTCGAACAGGGCGAGGGCATCGACCTGTCCATGTCCCGCACCGTCCGCGGCTGGCACTCCCCGGTCACCGTCTCCATGGCCTACGAGGGCGAACGCACCATGGTCTCCCACGGCCACGAGGCACCGCCGCCCTCACCCGGGGCCGCCGAGCCCGGCACCGCCCCCGCCCCCTTCCCGCAGTGCCCGCCCCGCGCCCGCGCCGCCATCGCCTCGCTCGCCCCCGGCCGCTCCGAACCCTGGGTCGCCGCCGCGGCCCGCCGGGGCGCCGCCGTCTTCGCCGACGTCGGCTGGGACGACACCGGCCGCTGGGACCTGGACGCGCTGCCCGACCTGGAGCACTGCCAGGCCTTCCTCCCCAACGCCGAGGAGGCCATGCGCTACACCCGTACCGCCTGCCCCCGCGCCGCCGCCCACGCCCTGGCCGAACGCGTCCCCCTCGCCGTCGTCACCCTCGGTGCCGAGGGGGCCTACGCCGTCGACGCCTCCACCGGCACCAGCGCCGAGGTCCCCGCCATCGCCGTGGAAGCCCTCGACCCGACCGGCGCCGGGGACGTCTTCGTCGCCGGCTTCGTCACCGGCACCCTCGCCAACTGGCCCCTCGCCGACCGCCTCGCCTTCGCCGGGCTCACCGCCGCGCTCTCCGTCCAGGAGTTCGGCGGCTCGCTCTCCGCCCCCGGCTGGCAGGAGGTCGCCGCCTGGTGGGAACGCATCCGCACCCTCAGCGGCCAGGACCCCGCCGCCCTCCACCGCTACGCCTTCCTCCAGGACCTGCTGCCCGCCGCCGCCCGCCCCTGGCCGCTGCGCCGGGCCGTGCCCACCATCGGCTTCCGTCCCTGACCGGACGGGGTCTTCCGCGGGATTTCCGCCGGTGAAAACCTCTCGGCGTTGTCGGTGGGGAGTCGTAGGCTTGGTACTCCGGAGGTTTTCGAGCAGCGAGAGCCCTGAACGGGAGGTATGCGCAGGCCCGAGGGCCGGCCCATGACTCAGACACCCACACAGCCACAGGCGCGTGCCCACATCAGCGTCCCGGCCGCACACCCGATGGTGATGCTCCTGGGATCGGGCGACTCGCTGCTGCGCGTGATCGAAGCGGCGTTCCCGGCGGCCGACATCCATGTCCGGGGCAATGAGATAAGCGCGACGGGCGACCCGGCGGACATCGCCCTGATCCAGCGCCTGTTCGACGAGATGGTGCTGGTGCTCCGCACCGGTCAGCCGATGACGGAGGACGCCGTGGAACGTTCGATCGCGATGCTCAGGGCCTCGGACAGCGGCCAGGCCGACGGCACCGAGACCCCGGCCGAGGTGCTGACGCAGAACATCCTCTCCAGCCGCGGCCGCACCATCAGGCCCAAGACCCTGAACCAGAAGCGGTACGTCGACGCGATCGACAAGCACACGATCGTCTTCGGCATCGGCCCCGCCGGCACCGGCAAGACCTACCTGGCCATGGCCAAGGCCGTCCAGGCCCTCCAGTCCAAGCAGGTCAGCCGCATCATCCTGACCCGCCCGGCCGTCGAGGCCGGCGAGCGCCTGGGCTTCCTCCCCGGCACCCTCTTCGACAAGATCGACCCCTATCTGCGCCCGCTCTACGACGCCCTGCACGACATGCTGGACCCCGACTCGATCCCGCGCCTGATGGCCGCGGGCACGATCGAGGTGGCGCCGCTGGCGTACATGAGGGGCCGGACGCTCAACGACGCCTTCATCATTCTCGACGAGGCGCAGAACACCAGCGCCGAGCAGATGAAGATGTTCCTGACCCGGCTCGGCTTCGACTCGAAGATCGTCGTCACGGGCGACATCACCCAGGTCGACCTGCCGGGCGGCACGAAGAGCGGTCTGCGGGAGGTGCAGGCGATCCTGGAGGGGATCGACGA
Organism: Streptomyces sp. NPDC024555; assembly: GCF_055559335.1. Classification (NCBI taxonomy): domain Bacteria; kingdom Bacillati; phylum Actinomycetota; class Actinomycetes; order Kitasatosporales; family Streptomycetaceae; genus Streptomyces; species Streptomyces sp. NPDC024555. Next base: position 283,919 of record NZ_JBVHKV010000011.1, on the reverse strand, counting down.
CGTGCACTTCTCCCGGCTCACGTCCCAGGATGTCGTCCGGCACAAGCTCGTCGGCCGTATCGTCGACGCGTACGAGAAGTACGACAGCCAGGGCGAGCAGGACGGCAGGGCCGGCAAGGGCCGTGGCCGCCACAACGGGAAGCAGTAGCAGCGCACCATGTCGATCGACGTCAACAACGAGTCCGGAACCGAGGTCGACGAGCAGGCGATCCTCGACATCGCCCGCTACGCGCTCGCCAGGATGCGGATCCACCCGCTCTCCGAGCTCTCGGTGATCGTGGTGGACGGCGAGGCGATGGAGCAGCTCCACATCCAGTGGATGGACCTGCCGGGCCCGACGGATGTCATGTCCTTCCCGATGGACGAGCTGCGTCCGCCGGCCAAGGACGACGAGGAGCCCCCGCAGGGGCTCCTCGGTGACATCGTGCTCTGCCCCGAGGTGGCCAGGAAGCAGGGCGAGGACGCCGAGACGCGGCACTCCATGGACGAGGAGCTCCAGCTCCTCACGGTCCACGGGGTGCTGCACCTGCTCGGTTACGACCACGAGGAGCCGGACGAGAAGGCCGAGATGTTCGGTCTCCAGGCGGCCATCGTGGACGGCTGGCGCGGTGAGCGCGGACTGACCGGTCCGTCCCCGGCCCCCACCGTCTCGTGAGCCTGGCACTCGTCTCCGGGGTTGTCCTGCTGCTCGTCGTCGGCTGGCTCGCGGCCTGCGCCGAGGCGGGCATCGCCCGTACGTCCAGCTTCCGGGCCGCCGAGGCGGTCCGTTCGGGACGGCGCGGCAGCGACAAGCTGGAACAGGTCGCGGCCGATCCGACGCGCTATCTGAACGTCGCGCTGCTGGTGCGGGTGGCCTGCGAGATGGCGGCCGGGGTGCTGGTCACCTACGCCTGTCTGAAGGAGTTCCCGGAGACCTGGGAGGCACTGGCCGTCGCCATCGGGGTGATGGTCCTCGTCTCGTACGTCGCGATCGGGGTCTCGCCGCGCACCATCGGCCGTCAGCACCCGCTGAACACGGCCACGGCGGCGGCGTACGTGCTGCTGCCGCTGGCCAGGGTCATGGGGCCGGTGCCGCAGCTGCTGATCCTCATCGGCAACGCGCTGACGCCCGGCAAGGGGTTCCGCAAGGGCCCGTTCGCCAGCGAGGCGGAGCTGCGTGCGATGGTGGACCTGGCCGAGCAGGAGTCGCTGATCGAGGACGAGGAGCGCCGCATGGTGCACTCGGTCTTCGAGCTGGGCGACACCCTCGTGCGCGAGGTGATGGTGCCGCGCACCGACCTCGTCTGCATCGAGCGCTACAAGACGATCCGGCAGGCGCTGACCCTGGCGCTGCGCTCCGGGTTCTCGCGGATCCCGGTCACGGGCGAGAACGAGGACGACATCGTCGGGATCGTCTATCTGAAGGACCTGGTCCGCAAGACGCACATCAACCGGGAGTCCGAGGCCGATCTGGTCTCCACGGCGATGCGCCCGGCCGCGTTCGTGCCCGACACGAAGAACGCGGGCGATCTGCTGCGCGAGATGCAGCAGGAGCGCAGCCATGTGGCCGTCGTGATCGACGAGTACGGCGGCACGGCCGGCATCGTCACCATCGAGGACATCCTGGAGGAGATCGTCGGGGAGATCACCGACGAGTACGACCGCGAGCTGCCGCCGGTCCAGGAGCTGGCCGACGGCTGCTTCCGGGTGACCGCGCGGCTGGACATCGGTGATCTGGGCGAGCTGTTCGGGCTCGACGAGTACGACGACGAGGACGTGGAGACCGTCGGCGGACTGCTCGCCAAGGCGCTGGGCCGGGTGCCGATCGCCGGGGCGAGCGCCGAGGTGGAGCTGCCGGACGGGCGCCGGCTGCGGCTGACGGCGGAGTCCCCGGCCGGCCGGCGGAACAAGATCGTCACGGTGCTGGTGGAGCCGCTGGCTCCGGACGAGGAGGAGACGGCCCCATGACTCCGCAGCAGTTGCGGGCGTTCTGCCTGGAGTTCAACGCCGCTGTCGAGGAGTTCCCGTTCGGGCCCGAGACGTCGGTCTTCAAGGTGCTCGGCAAGATGTTCGCGCTGAGCGCGCTGGACGCCACCCCGCTGACGGTGAACCTCAAGTGCGACCCCGACGAGGCGGTGCGGCTCCGGGAGGAGTACGAGGCCGTGGCGCCGGGGTGGCACATGAACAAGCGGCACTGGAACACCGTCACGGTGTCCGGTCTGCCGGAGGCGAAGCTGCGCGAGCTGATCGAGGACAGCTACGACCTGGTGGTGGCCGGGCTGCCCCGGGCGGAGCGGCTGCGGCTCGACCGGGCGTAGGGCGCGCCCGCCCGGCTCACTTCCGCCAGAACAGGTGGTGCACGATGCCGCTGTTCGGACTGGGCACCCGCTCCAGGTGGAAGCGGTCGGTCAGCTCGTCGGGGCTCTCCCAGAACCGTTCGCCGGCCTTGATCTCGACCGGGGCGACGGCGATGTGGAGCGTGTCGACGAGATCGGCCTCCAGGAACTCCCGGACGGTGGCGACCCCGCCGCCGATGCGGACGTCCTTGCCCTCCGCGGCCTCGAAGGCGCGGTCGAGCGCTTCCCCGGGGGAGGCGTCGAGGAAGTGGAACGTGGTCTCGCCCTTGACGAGGGTGGGCCGCTCGTGGTGGGTGAGGACGAACACCGGGGTGTGGAAGGGCGGTTCCTCGCCCCACCAGCCCTCCCAGTCGTAGTTCTTCCACGGTCCGCGCTCCGGGCCGAACTTGTTGCGCCCCATGATCTCGGCGCCGATGTTGTTGGTGAAGTCGCGGGTGAAGTAGTCGTCCAGGCCGAGGCTGCCGCCGGGGTCGGTCCGGTTGGGCCAGTGGGCGGTGGCCCCGGCCCAGGACATGAGTGTGCTGGGGTCGGCGCTGCCGAACGGGCGGTCGAGTGTCTGCCCCTCGCCGGCGCCGAAGCCGTCCTGGGAGAGGGCGAAGTTCTGGACGCGGACCAGCTGTTTCATCGGATCCCCTTCCGGTTGCGATCTGCAACCGGTTGTCAAACTATCTAGACTGATCCCATGGTGCAACCAGTTCCCGCCGAGAAGCTGCCCGTGTCGCGGGGCCGGTCCGGCTGCCCGATCAACATGACGGTCGAGCTCCTCGGGGACCGCTGGAGCCTGATCGTGCTGCGCGACATCATGTTCGGCGGCCTCACCCACTTCCGGGAGCTGCTCAACGCCTCCGTGGAGGGCATCGCCTCCAACATCCTGGCCGGCCGGCTGGCGAAACTCGTCGAGGCGGGGCTGCTCACCCGCCACGACGACCCGAGCCACCGCCAGAAGGTCGCCTACCGCCTCACCGAGGCGGCCGTACAGCTCGTCCCGGTCCTCGCCCAGCTGGGTGCCTGGGGTGCCCGCTGGCTGGACACGAGCGCCGAACTGACGGTGCGGGCCGAACTGCTGGCCGCCGGCGGGCCCCCGATGTGGGACCGCTTCATGGACGAACTGCGCGCCACCCATCTGTCCGGGGCCCCGGCCCCCGAGGACGGCGTCCTGGCCGAACTGACCGCCGCCTACCAGCGCGTGCTCGCCGAAGAGCGGCAGCGGGAGGACGCGGCGGCCGGCTGACCCGCCCGGCGCGGCCCCGCACGGCGGCCGCTCAGGCCCGGCGCAGCCCCGCCGCGACCACCCCCGCGCCGAGGACCAGCAGCGCGGCGGCCACCACGATCACGGTCCGCACGCCGTCCAGCAGGGAGTCCTGAGCCGTCGCCACCGCGCCGAGCAGCGGGATGCCCACCGTGAGCCCCACCTGCTGCGTCGTCGTGACCAGGCCCGTCGCCAGACCCTGCTCCGTGTCGGGCACGCCCGAGGTGACGGTCAGCCCGTACGCGATGATCGCCCCCAGATGGAACATGCTGGCGAGCGAGACCGCGACGGTGGCCTGCCAGACGCCGGAGTCCGCGCCGATGCTCAGCAGGGCCGCGAGGAACAGGCCCTGGCCGAGCAGGGAGAGGGCCAGCGTGCGCCGGGCCCCGACGCGGCCGATGACCTTCGGGGCGTACACCCCGGCCACCACCGAGGCGAGCCCCTGCACCCCGAAGACCAGCCCGGTCCCGAAGGCCGACAGGTCCAGGACCTCCTGGAGGTACAGGGTCAGCACGAAGACGATCGTGCTCATCGTCGCGAAGGTGAGCAGCCCGCCCAGATTGCCGAACGCCACCGTGCGCCGGCGGAGCATCGGCAGCGAGACCAGCGGGGCGGCGGCCCGCGACTCGACGACGGCGAACGCGACGAGCAGTACCACCCCCGCGGCCAGGGCGGCCCCCACGTCCGTCCGCCCGAAGCCGTGCTCGGCCGCCGTGGACAGGGCGTAGATCACGGCCAGGAGGCCCCCGGTGACGGTCACGGCACCCGGGACGTCCAGCCGCGGCCGGTCGGGCGTACGGGACTCCGGCAGCAGCCCCGGCGCCGCCGCGAGGACGGCCACGGCGGCCACGGTCAGCAGCCCCATCGTGGAGCGCCAGCCGAGGGTGTCCGTCAGCGTGCCTCCGGCGACCATGCCGACGGTGAAGCCGAGGGAGAGCAGGGTGCCGCTGATGCCGAGGGCCCGGTCGCGCAGCGGACCCTCCGGGAAGGTGGTGGTCAGCAGGGACATGCCGGTCGGCACGATGGCCGCGGCACCGAGGCCCTGGAAGGCCCGCCCGGCCAGGAAGGCGCCCGGACTCCAGGCGAGCGTGGCCAGCAGCGAGGCCGCGCCGAAGACGGCGAGCCCGGTGAGGAACAGCCGGCGGCGGCCGTAGAGGTCGGCGATCCGGCCGAACAGGAGCAGGAAGCCGCCGGACGGCAGCGCGAAGGCGGTGATCGCCCACTGGAGTCCCGACCGGCTCAGACCGAGGTCATCACCGAGCACGGGCAGCGCCACGTTCAGGACGGAGAAGTCGAGCGACACCATGAATTGGGCGGCGCACAGGACGAGCAGGACCAGCCGGGCCCGGCCGGAGAGCCGTGCCGGGGCGGGCGGCGGGGGGACGGGGGCCGTGGAGGGGGCCGGGACGGGGGAGTCGATTGCCATGGCGACGAGCCTGCGGCGCACGGAATATCCGTGGGGAGCGGGAACTTATCCTGTTGGCCGCACCACCAGGCACGGCCGGACACGGACACCAGGGGGAGTGACGTGGGCACACCGGCCGGGGTCGCGGAGGACACCGGAAAGGCGCATCGGCTGGCGGAGCTGCGCGCGTTCCTGATGAGCAGACGGGCCAGGGTCAGCCCGGCCGAGGCCGGTCTTCCCGACGGCGGGGCCCGCCGCCGCACCCCGGGACTGCGCCGCGAGGAGGTCGCCGTCCTCGCGGGCGTCGGCGTCTCCTGGTACCAGTGGCTGGAGCAGGGCAGGGACATCACCGTCTCGCCCCAGGTGCTGGACTCCGTGGCCCGGGTGCTGCGCCTCAGCAGCGCCGAACGGCGCCACCTCTACGTCCTGGCGGGGCTCAACCCGCCCGCCCCGGAGGTCGATCCGGCCCACGCGGACATGTGCGACGGACTGCGGCGGCTGCTCGACGGCTGGATGCCGTACCCGGCACACATCATGGACGCGTACTGGAACGTCGTCCTCTGCAACGAAGCGGCCTCGGTCGTCATGGGCCTGGACCCCGACCGTCAGCAGAACTGCGTCATCTCCTTCTTCACCGATCCGGTCCACCGGGCCCGGTACAAGGGCTGGGAGGAGATCGCCGCCCGGGTCGTCGCCCAGTTCCGGGCGGCGTGCTCGGACCGCCCCGACGACGAGGGCTTCCGGGCCGTCGTGGACGAGGCGAAGGAGCGCAGCCCCGAATTCGCCGCGCTGTGGGAGCGGCGCGACATCGCGCCCGGCGGGCAGCTGCGCAAGGAGCTGGCGCATCCGGTGGCGGGACCGCTGGTCATGGAGGTCACCCAGCTGCGCATTCCGGCCCGCCCGGACCTGGTGGTCGTGCTGCACCACCCGTGGCCGGACACCGGCACGGAGGAGAAGCTGCGGTGGCTGGTCTCGGCGGAGGGCCGGCGCGGCTCGATGCGGCGGGTCGGCGCATGACGCCGCGCCGCCCGCGTGACGTGTCCGGCACCGCGCTTCGTATGCTCGGCACATGACTGAGAGCACCGACCTCGGCGCCGAGGACCGCAAGATCGTCACGCTGGCGCGCAGCGCCCGCGCCCGCAACGGCGTGCCCGAGGGCGCGGCCGTGCGCGACGAGACCGGACGTACGTATGTGGCGGGCACCGTGGAACTGGAGTCGCTGAGGCTCAGCGCGCTGCGCACCGCCGTCGCGATGGCCGTGGCCAGCGGGGCCACGTCCCTGGAGGCGGCCGCGGTCGTCTCCGGTGCCGAGACTCCCTCGGAGGAGGACCGGGCCGCGGTGCGGGACCTGGGCGGGGCGGACACACCGGTGTTCCTCGCGGGGCCCGACGGCGCGGTGCGACTCGTCGTGCAAGCGGGCTGACACCCCCGCGGAACCGGGCCCCGCGGTCGTGCGCGGGGCGCGGAACGCGGTGATCTTGACAGTGTCTGATGGCCCATCAGTCGACGCGTTTCGCTTGCATTGACTTCTTTTCGGCCGGAGTCATCAATGGCCCCCTGCCGGCGCGGAAGAGCCGCCGCGCCGGATTCCGCAGGAGGGGGCTTATGCGTCCAGCCATCCGAAGATCAGCGAGCCGAAGATCCTTCCGCCGTTCCGGGCGCGGCCGCCGCTGGGCCGCCGCGCTGGGCGTCGGCGCACTCGTCGTCACCGGGGGAGGGCTGCTCGCCGGGCCCGCGCAGGCCGCGGCGACCGCGTCGGTCGCGGTGGACTTCCCGACCCACTGCATCCCGCCCGCCATCGCGGGCATCCCGCCGATCGACGGGACGACCTCCGCCGAGATCACCGTCGACAACGCCGCCCCGAAGGTCGGCGAGACCGTCACGGTGACCTACACCGTCGTCACGGCGGCGGCGAGCAATCCCGTCGAACTGGCGCTGCCCGCCGACATCATGACGCCCACCGGCACGGTCGCCCTCGGCGGCGCGCAGAGCGGCTCCGTCACGGTGGCGGGCCCGAAGAAGAACGACCCGGTGCCCCCCAAGGGCGCCTTCCCGTCGTTCTCCATGACCGGCACCTTCACGGTCACCGCGCCCGGGGAGATCACCCTCTCGCCCGGCGACTACAACATCCACACCAGCTACATCATGGAGCTGGACACGCCCTGCACCGTCACCGATCCGCCCGCTCCGGTCTCCCAGCGGATCATCGCCACCCAGGACGGCGGCGGGGAGGTCAACAAGCGGACGATCTCGCTGGGCACGGCCTCGGGCAAGCCCGGTGACCGGGTGACCGTCACCGGAGCCGAGTTCACCCCGGGCGCCGATGTCACCGTGGCCGGCTGGAACGGCTCCGGCCCGACCGCGGACCGGATCACCGCCGAGGCGGCCGACGACGGCACCTTCACCTTCCGGCCCGCCATCAGCGATCCGGCCACCGTCGGCATCGTCGCCTTCGAGGGCGCGAGCTGGGACCCGGCCAAGGGGGCGGGCCCGCAGGCCTACACCCTCACCGGGGGCGGGGAGATCCCGGACAACAGCCAGCGGCTCACCTCGTCGGTGCGCGCGGGCACCCTCACCATGAGCCAGGCCGGGGACGCCGTCGCCCTCTCGGCGGTCGACTTCGGACAGGGCGGCGCCTCCGGCGGCGCCCTGAACACGGTGACGGTGAAGGACTTCCGCGGCGGCCCCGCCGGCTGGTCCCTGACCGGCAAGGTCACCGACTTCACCGGTCCGGGCGGAGCCGTGATCGGCGCGTCCGCGCTCGGCTGGAAGCCGGCCTGCGCCACCAGGTCCGGCAGCCCGAGCACCTGCGCGGCCGGATCCGAGGGCAGCGTCGGCAGCGCCGGGGCCACCCTGGCCTCCACGCCCGACGGCGCCTTCACCGGCGGGGAGTTCACCGTCGACGCCGGGCTGACGCTCGACGTACCGGCGTTCACCGCTCCGGGCGCGTACGCCGGAGTGCTCACGCTCACCCTGACGTGAGCCGCACCTGATCGACCGGTGGGCCGGCCGCGCACCCGGCCGGCCCACGCCGCCCGAACCCGGGAGCCCGCACCGTGCGCACACCACTCCGCACCCCGTCGTTCCGACGCGCCCCGGCCCTCCTGCTGGCCGGGGTTCTCCTCCTGTCCGCCGCGCCCTCGGCCGGCGCCGCCGACAACGGCAGCTTCTCCGTCTTCCCGGCCACCGCCGACACCGGCGGGCGGCCGTACTTCTACCTCTCCGCCGACCCCGGCGCCACCCTCACCGACAAGGTCACCGTCACCAACAAGACGGGGACCGCGATGACCTTCCGGCTGTACGCGGCCGACGCGTACAACACCGCGCGCGACGGCGGGTTCGCCGTCCGGGCGCAGAACGAGAAGCAGCGCTCCGTCGGCGCCTGGGCCAGGGCCGCCCGCGACCGGGTCACCGTGAAACCGCACGGTTCGGTCACCGTGCCCGTCACCATCCGGGTGCCCGAGGACGCCGAGCCGGGCGACCACCCCGGAGCCGTCGTCGCCCTCGACGAGCGCATCGACCCCGCCGACGAGGGCGCCGTCGCCGTCGGCATCCGCAAGGCGGTCGGCGCCCGGATCTATCTGCGGGTCAACGGGCCCACCGTGCCCGCGCTCTCCGTCGAGGACGTGAAGGTCGAGCACAGCCAGCCGCTCGTCCCGGGCACCGGCGCCTCCCGCGCCGTCATCTCGTACACCCTCCGCAACCGGGGCAACGTCACCCTCAGCCCCAAGGTCGCCCTCAGGGCGGAGGGGCTGTTCGGCCGGACCCTGCTCGCCCGCGACCTCACCCGGATCCCGTCCGAACTGCTGCCCCGCCAGGAGGTCCGGCTCACCGAGGAGTGGGCGGGCGCGCCGCAGCTGGAGTGGGGCGAGATCAAGCTGACCGCCAGCGCCCGCGACACCCGCGAGTCCGCGGCCGTGTCGTACTTCGCCCTGCCCTGGCTGGTCGCCGGGGTGCTGCTCGTGGTGCTGGGCGGCGGCGCCGCGCTGTGGATCAGGGCCCGGAGGGGGCGCCGCGCCGCGGCCTGAACGGGGCGGCCGGTGGCCGCGGGGGCGCCGTGGTGCCCCGCGGCCACCGGGATCGGGGACAATGGGCGCCATGAGCGCTCGACCTAACCCTGAACCCGCTGCCCGGCCGGCCGGTACCACCGCCCCCCACCGGGCCGGATTCGCCTGCTTCGTGGGACGTCCCAACGCGGGCAAGTCCACCCTGACGAACGCTCTGGTCGGTCAGAAGGTGGCCATCACGTCCAACCGGCCCCAGACGACCCGCCACACCGTGCGCGGCATCGTGCACCGGCCGGACGCGCAGCTGATCCTGGTCGACACCCCCGGCCTGCACAAGCCGCGCACCCTGCTGGGCGAGCGGCTCAACGACGTCGTGCGCACCACCTGGGCCGAGGTCGACGTCATCGGCTTCTGCCTGCCCGCCGACCAGAAGCTCGGCCCCGGCGACAAGTACATCGTCAAGGAGCTCGCGGGCATCAGGAAGACGCCCAAGATCGCGATCATCACCAAGACCGACCTGGTCGACTCCAAGCAGCTGGCCGAACAGCTGCTGGCCGTCTCCCGCCTCGGCGAGGAGCTGGGCTTCGAGTGGGCGGAGATCATCCCGGTCTCGGCGGTCAAGGACAGCCAGGTCGGGCTGCTGGCCGATCTGATCGTCCCGCTGCTCCCCGAGAGCCCGCCGCTCTACCCGGAGGGCGACCTCACCGACGAGCCGGAGATGGTCATGGTCGCGGAGCTGATCCGCGAGGCCGCGCTCGAAGGGGTGCGCGACGAGCTGCCGCACTCGATCGCCGTCGTCGTCGAGGAGATGCTGCCGCGCGAGGACCGTCCGGCGGACAAGCCGCTGCTCGACATCCACGCCAACGTCTACATCGAGCGGCCCAGCCAGAAGGGCATCATCATCGGCCCGAAGGGCAAGCGGCTGAAGGACGTCGGCACCAAGTCCCGCAAGCACATCGAGGCGCTGCTCGGCACGCCCGTCTATCTCGACCTGCACGTCAAGGTCGCCAAGGACTGGCAGCGTGACCCCAAGCAGCTGCGCAAGCTCGGCTTCTGACCCCGCCGCGCACCCGGCCGCGCCGGTCTCACGCGCCCTCCTTCAGGACGCGTGAGACCAGTGCGCGCTGGGCGTCGGTCAGCTTGGGGTCGGCGCAGTGCACCGTCCGGCCGCCGACCGTGATCCGGTAGTGGAAACCGTCCGGGACGCCCCGGGGCGGGGTGTCCGGGCAGCCGTCGACGGCCGCCTCGGCCAGGGACTCCCAGTCGGCGGCGTCGGGCCGCCCCGCGGTGTCGATCTCGCGCTCGCGCGCGATCCCGGCGAAACCGCCGGTCCTGCTGACCCTGATCCGCATGCCTGCCCCTTCTCGACGACGGCCCGGTGCGTCACCCGGTCGGTACGCCGACCTCCGACCAGGCCTTGAGGACCGCCTCCACCTCGTCGCCGTCGCCGAAGCGGCTGCGGGCCATCGCCACGGTCAGCCGGGCGAAGTCCGCGAAGTCCGCGTCCACCGACAGTTCACCACCGGTGAGGACATCGAACCAGAGCTGGCCCGCCCGCTCCCAGGCATTGCCGCCGAGCGCGGTCGCCAGCAGGTAGAAGGCGCGGTTCGGGATGCCGGAGTTGAGGTGCACCCCGCCGTTGTCGTCGCCCGTGTGGATGTAGTCGTCCATGGACGCCGGCTGCGGGTCCTTGCCGAGCACGTCGTCGTCGTACGCCGTGCCGGGTGCCTTCATCGAGCGCAGGGCCACGCCCTGGACCCGGGGGGCCAGCAGCCCGGCGCCGATCAGCCAGTCGGCCTCGGCGGCGGTCTGGCCCAGGGAGTACTGCTTGACCAGGGAGCCGAAGACGTCCGACACGGACTCGTTGAGCGCCCCGGACTGTCCGTAGTAGTTCAGGTTGGCCGTGTACTGGGTGAGCCCGTGGGCCAGCTCGTGGGCGATCACGTCGATGGCGACGGTGAAGTCGAGGAAGACCTCCCCGTCCCCGTCGCCGAAGACCATCTGCTCGCCGTCGAAGAAGGCGTTGTTGTACTTCTCGTCGTAGTGGACGGAGCCGATCAGCGGCAGTCCGTCGCCGTCGATGGAGCGGCGGCCGTAGGCGCTGAGCAGCAGGTCGAAGGTGGCGCCCAGGCCCGCGTACGCGCGGTTGACGCTGGCGTCGTTGGTCGGCTCCGCGCCCTCGGCGCGGACCTTCCTGCCCGGCAGGTCGGTGCCGTGGCGGCAGTCGTAGATCGTGCGGTCGGGGGTGCCGGAGCGGTCGCCGTCGGCCGGGACGGGGGCGACGGAGGTGCGGACGACGGTGGTGACCTGGCGGCGGGTGCGCCGGGCGGCGTCGGCCTCCAGGGTGCGGCGGGCGGGGTCGGCCAGGGCGGGGTCGTCGGACTGCGACAGCTTGTCGAGGACGTGGGGCGGCACGATGGTGCAGAAGACGGGGTGGGACCCGTGGGTTCGAGGCTGCATACAACGACTGTGGCAGTACGTGTTCGGGCTGTCACTGGTTGCCACCGTGATTGACGAAATAGAGTGATCCATCACTGTTCACCCGTTACCGGCAGCCGATCCCGCATACTGATACGGCACCGACGTCCCGGGCGCCTCTCCGCTACGCTCGACGCATCATGCGTTTCGGGCTGCTTCTTCTTAGCTGCCGCGGCGAGGGCCTGTAGTCGTAGGCCGACCCCCTCCCCGCGGAGTCTGGTGCTGCAGCAGCACAGTCGGCCGTCCCCTTGAAGGACCCCGAGGAGCCCCCGCCATGACCGCAGTGAATCCCGCGCAGACCCCCGCCTCCGGCGCCGTCGGCCGCCCCACGCCGATCACCAACGCCACGGGACTCCAGAAGCCGTCCGGGATGCCGGTGCACAAGTACGGCCGTTACGAGGCCGTCGACATCCCCGACCGCACCTGGCCCGACCAGCGGATCACCAAGGCTCCCCGCTGGCTCTCCACCGACCTGCGCGACGGCAACCAGGCCCTGATCGACCCGATGTCGCCGGCCCGCAAGCGCGAGATGTTCGACCTGCTGGTACGCATGGGCTACAAGGAGATCGAGGTCGGCTTCCCGTCCTCCGGCGAGACCGACTTCGCGTTCGTCCGCTCCATCATCGAGGAGGGCGCGATCCCCGAGGACGTGACCATCTCCGTCCTGACGCAGGCCCGCGAGGAACTGATCGAGCGCACCGTCGAATCCCTGCGCGGCGCCCACCGCGCCACCGTCCACCTGTACAACGCGACCGCCCCCACCTTCCGCCGTGTGGTCTTCCGCGGCTCCAAGGAGGAGGTCAAGCAGATCGCCGTGGACGGCACCCGGCTGGTCATGGAGTACGCCGAGAAGATCCTGGGCGACGAGACGATCTTCGGTTACCAGTACAGCCCCGAGATCTTCACCGACACCGAGCTGGACTTCGCCCTGGAGGTCTGCGAGGCGGTCTGCGACGTCTGGCAGCCCGAGGAGGGCCGCGAGATCATCCTGAACCTGCCCGCCACCGTGGAGCGTTCGACGCCGTCCACGCACGCGGACCGCTTCGAGTGGATGTCGCGCCATCTGTCGCGCCGCGCGCACGTCTGCCTGTCCGTCCACCCGCACAACGACCGCGGCACCGCCGTCGCCGCCGCCGAACTGGCCCTGATGGCCGGGGCGGACCGCGTCGAGGGCTGCCTGTTCGGCCAGGGCGAGCGCACCGGCAACGTCGACCTGGTGACGCTGGGCATGAACCTGTTCTCCCAGGGCGTCGACCCGCAGATCGACTTCTCGCAGATCGACGAGATCCGCCGCACCAGCGAGTACTGCAACCAGATGGAGGTCCACCCGCGCCACCCCTACGCGGGCGACCTGGTCTACACCGCCTTCTCCGGCTCCCACCAGGACGCCATCAAGAAGGGCTTCGACGCCATGGAGGCCGACGCGGCCGCCCAGGGCCGGACGGTCGACGACATCGAGTGGGCCGTGCCGTACCTGCCGATCGACCCGAAGGACGTCGGCCGCTCCTACGAGGCCGTCATCCGGGTCAACTCGCAGTCCGGCAAGGGCGGAATCGCCTACGTCCTGAAGAACGACCACAAGCTGGACCTGCCCCGCCGGATGCAGATCGAGTTCTCCCGGATCATTCAGGCCAAGACCGACGCCGAGGGCGGCGAGGTCACCCCGTCCCAGATCTGGACCGTGTTCCAGGACGAGTACCTGCCCAACCCGGACGAGTCCGCGGACCGTTGGGGCCGCGTGCAGATCCGCTCCGGCCAGACCACCACCGGCTCCGACGGCCAGGACACGATCACCGTCGAGGCGACGGTGGACGGCGCGGACACCGTGCTGACCGGCACCGGCAACGGCCCGATCTCCGCGTTCTTCGAAGCGCTGCAGGCCATCGGCATCGACGCCCGGCTGCTGGACTACACCGAGCACACCATGAGCGAGGGTGCGAGCGCCGTCGCCGCCTCCTACATCGAGTGCGCCATCGACGGCAAGGTCCTGTGGGGCATCGGCATCGACGCCAACACCACGCGGGCCTCCCTGAAGGCGGTCGTCTCCGCCGTCAACCGCGCCTCGCGCTGAACCACGCGGTGCCCGGAAGGGCCCGCCCCGTACGGTTCGTGAACCCCGCCCACCCGCTCCCGGGAGGGCGGGGTTCGGCCATCTCCGGAGGGTTGTGACGGGCGAGGTGCTGACGCCGCCAGGGCGATGTGGTTAACATCACGTTCACACGGCAACGATGCCGAGGGGTGCCTCCCGTGCCCGAGCGGCCCGCGGGGGAGTGACGGAGGTGTGCGACGTGCGGTCAGCCCTGGGACAACGCGCCAAGAAGCTGCGTATCTGCGGCGTCCGCACGCACTGGGACACCGTCGGCGACGGCGAGTTCTTCTGCCCCGGCTGCGGCGGCGACCGCAACTACCGCCGTCTGAACGGGCGTCGGCGCTTCATCGTCCTCGGACTGCCGCTGCTGCGCCGCGGCGAGGCCGGTCCGGTCGTCGAATGCGCCGCCTGCCGCGCCCACTTCGACACCGAGACGCTCGACCACCCCACCACCACCCGGTTCTCCGCGATGCTCAGGGACGCCGTCCACACGGTCGCCCTCGGCGTCCTCGCGGCCGGCGGATCCACCTCCCGTACGGTCCTGGAGGCCGCCGCCGAGACCGTGCGCGGCGCGGGCTTCGACGACTGCACCGAGGAGCAGCTCGCCACCGTCGTCGAGGTCCTCTCCGCCGACATCGGGCAGGGCTCGGCCACCGGCCCCGCCGCCGAGGCGTGCGGCGCCGCCCTGGCCATCGAGCTCCACGAGGCGCTGGAGCCGCTCGCCCCCCATCTGGCCCCCGCGGGCCGCGAATCGATTCTGCTCCAGGGCGCCCGGATCGCCCTCGCCGACGGCCCCTACAGCCCGGCCGAACGCGAGGTCCTGAGCACCGTCGGCGGCGCGCTGCGGCTCTGCGGCGAGGACACCGCCCGGCTGCTCGCCGCGGCCGCGCGTACGCCCTCCTGAGCACCTCCCGTTACTCCCCGGGGAGTAACGGGACCGCCGCACCCACCCCCGCAGTAGCCCCGAACTCGGCCCTCGGCGCGATGAACCGCCCCTGCCCCGGCGGGAGTCTGGACACGACCGGACACCCGTACGGAAGGGGGGCCTCCCATGAGGGGCGCAGAACAGGACGGCCGCGAGCGGACACGGACGCGGTGGCGATGGCTGCCCTGGGCGATCGTCGGACTCTGGGCCGCCGTGCTCGCCGTCGCCGGACCGCTCGCCGGCCGGCTCGGTGACGTCCAGGTCAACCGCGCCGTCGACTACCTCCCGGCCGGCGCCGACTCCACCCAGGTGGCCCGGATCCAGGAGACGCTGCCCGGCGGCGAGTCCACCGACCTGGTCCTCGTCTACCACCGCGACGGCGGACTGACCGCCGCCGACCGGGCCCTCGCGGCCCGGCAGAGCGACGAGGTGGCCCGGGACCACCCGCTCACCGCGCCGCCGCACGGCGTCCCGTCCAAGGACGGCACGACGCTGATGTACCCGGTCTCCACGACCGCGCCCGGACAGGACGACGAGGCCCGCACGGCGTTCGTCGACGCGGTGCGCGGGACCGTGCGCGCCGGTGACGGGCTGGAGGCCGAGGTCGGCGGGCCCGGAGCGCTGACCGCCGACGCCCAGAAGGTCTACGGCTCGGTCGGCGGCCCGGTCCTCTACACGACCGTCGCCGTCGTCGCGGTCCTGCTGATCCTCATCTACCGCAGTCCGCTGCTGTGGCTGGTCCCGCTCGTCGTCGCCGGAGCCGCCGACGCCCTGTCCATGGCCGTCGTCTACGGCCTCAACCACGGCTTCGACACCACCGTCACCGGCCAGAGCTCCGCCGTCATGACCATCCTGGTCTTCGGCGCCGGCACCGACTACGCCCTGCTGCTCGTCTCCCGCTACCGCGAGGAGCTGACCCGCCTGCGCAGCCCCCACGCGGCCATGGCGGCCGCCCTGCGCGGCTGCGGACCCGCCGTCCTCGCCTCCTCCGCCACCGTCGCCGCGGGCCTCCTGTGCCTGCTGGCCGCCGATCTCAACAGCAGCCGCGGTATGGGACCCCTCGCCGCCGTCGGCGTGCTGTGCGCGCTCCTGGCGATGCTGACGCTGCTCCCGGCCGTCCTGGTCCTGCTGGGCCGCCGGGTCTTCTGGCCGCTCGTCCCGGTCCACGGAGCCGAACCGCGCCGGCGCCGCTCGGTGTTCGCCGCCATGGGCGGATCCGCCGGACGCCGGCCCGTCGCCGTTCTCGTCACCGGCGGGGTGCTGCTGGGCGCGCTGTCCCTCGGGGCGTTCGCGCTGCCGGGCGACCTCAAGCAGGAGGACTCCTTCACCAGCGCACCGGACTCGGTCACCGCCATGACCACGCTCGCCGACGCCTTCCCGGGCCGCTCCACCCAGCCGATCACCGTGATGACCCCCACGAGCCGGGCCGACGACGCCCTGGCCCGCGCCCGTACGACCGAGGGCGTCGCCTCCGCCGCGCGCGTCCGCAGCGGCGGCGGCTGGACCGAACTCTCCGTCGTCGCCACGGCCGCACCCGAGTCGGCGGGGGAGCGCAGCACCGTCCGGGCCCTGCGCGACACCCTCGACGGCAGCCACGTGGGCGGGCCGGGCGCCCAGCAGATGGACCTGGACACGGCCAGCGCGCGCGATCTGCGGAGCGTCGTCCCGCTCGTCCTGCTCTCCGTGCTCCTGATCCTCGTCGTCCTGCTGCGCGGACTCGTCGCCCCGCTGCTGCTCGTCGCGGCCGTCGTCGCGGTCTGGGGCGCCTCCCTCGGCATCGGCGGCCTCCTCTTCGAACCGCTCCTCGGGCTCAAGGGCACCGACCCCGGGCTGCCGCTGCTCTCCTTCGTCTTCCTCGTCGCCCTCGGCGTCGACTACGGCATCTTCCTGATGCACCGGGTCCGCGAGGAGGCCAGGGCGGGCGCCGGACCCACCGAGGCGGCGCTCACCGGACTGCGCGCCACCGGAGGGGTCATCGCCTCGGCGGGACTCGTGCTCGCGGCCACCTTCGCCGTCCTGACGAACATGCCGATGACCGGCCTCGTCGAACTGGGCTTCGTCATCGCCGTCGGCGTCCTGCTCGACACCTTCCTCGTCCGCACCTATCTGGTCACCGCGGCGAGCGTGGCCCTCGGGCGCCGGATCTGGTGGCCGGGAGCGCTCTGCCGTACCCCGGCCGCCCCGGCCCCGCGCGAACCCGAACTCGTCGGGGCCCCCTGACAGTGCCCCGTCCCGTAGCGGAGGATGACCCCGTGTCCGCTCCCGCAGGCCGTCGCGAACGCGTCATGGCCGTCATCAACCGCGACCCGATGAGCGCGCCGCACCGGACGCGCACCGACGCCCTCGTCGCCGTGGGCGCCGGTGCGCTCTCCGCCGCCCTCGCCCTGGGCCCGGCCGACCGCCCCGACGTACTCGGCTGGTGCCTGCTGCTCGCCACCGCCGTCCCGCTCGCCCTGCGGCGCCGGGGCCCCGTCCTCGCCCTGCTCGCCATGACCCCGCTGCTGGCGCTCTACCACGGACTGGACTACGCCCACTCGGCCCCGATCCCGCAGACCTGGATCATGCTCTACACGGTCGCCGTCACCGGCCGGCCGCTGCGCACCCTGCTCGTCGGCATCGGGGTCACCTCGGTGATGGTGACGGTGGTCCTCGGCATCGACGCCCACCGGGGCCTCGAACTCCTGCGGATCTCCGGCTGGATCGTCGCCATCCTGTTCTGCGGGGTCGACGTGCGCATCTACCGCCAGTACGTCGCCTCCATGGTGGAGCGCGCCGAACGGGCCGAGCGGACCCGGGAGGAGGAGGCCCGCCGCCGGGTCGCCGAGGAGCGGCTGCGCATCGCCCGGGACCTGCACGACCTGCTGGCCCACAGCATCACGCTCATCGGCGTGCAGACCTCGGTCGCCTCGCACATCCTCACCGTGGACCCCGGGCGTCTGGACCGTACGGCGATCGCCGCCTCCCTGGACGACATCGCCGAGACCTGCCGGGAGGCCAGGGCGGAGCTGCGCACCACCCTCCAGGTGCTGCGCGACACCGGCCGCGACGACGGCCCCGCGCAGGGGCCGCTGCCGGACCTGGCGGCCCTGCCGGGGCTCGTCCGGGCGGCGGAGACCGCCGGGGCCCGGGTCGGACTGGAGGTCCGCGTCCCCGACGGCCGCCTCGCCCCGGTGACCGCGGCCGCCGCCTACCGGATCGTGCAGGAGTCCCTGACCAACGCCGTGCGCCACGCGGGCCCCGGCGTCCGCGTCACCGTCTGCGTCGAACCGGCCGGCGCGGCCGGACTGCGGGTCACGGTCAGCGACGACGGCACCGGTCCGGTGGACGACGGCACCCCGCCCGGGTTCGGCATCGCCGGGATGCGGGAGCGGGCCCGCAGCACGGGCGGCACCCTGCGGGCGGGACCCCGCCCCGGCGGCGGCTTCGAGGTCACGGCGCTGCTCTCCCCGGGCGCCGGCCCCCCGGACCCGCGCCCCGCCCCCGGACCCGCACCCGCGGCGGACGCCCCGGCCCCCGTCGTCGTACCGTCCGCCCCCGCCCCGGAGGCCGCCCCGTGATCCGTGTCCTGCTCGCCGACGACCAGACCCTCGTGCGGGCCGCCTTCGCGATGCTCGTCGGCTCCGATCCGGAGATGGAGGTGGTCGGCGAGGCCGCCACCGGGCTCGAAGCCGTCGCGCTCGCCCGGGAGGCCCGCGCGGACCTCGTCGTGATGGACATCCGGATGCCCGAGCTCGACGGCATCGAGGCGACCCGCCGCATCGCCGCCGACGAGGACCTGGCCGGGGTGAAGGTCCTCGTCCTCACCACGTACGACACCGACGACCACATCCTCGACGCCCTGCGCGCCGGGGCCTCCGGCTTCCTGGTCAAGGACACCCGGCCCGCCGAGCTGCTGGCCGCGATCCGCACGGTGGCGGCAGGCGAGTCGCTGCTCTCGCCCGGTCCCACCGCCCGGCTGATCGCCCGGGTGCTCAGCGCCCCGCAGCCCCCGGCCCGCACCGCGCCCGGCGGCCCCGGGAACCTCTCCGACCGGGAGCGCCAGGTCCTCGCCCTGGTCGCGCGCGGGCTGAACAACACGGAGATCGCCGAGACCCTCGGCCTCAGCCCGCTCACCGCCAAGACCCATGTCAGCCGGATCATGGGCAGGCTCGGCGCCCGCGACCGGGCCCAGCTGGTGATCGCCGCCTACGAATCGGGGCTGGTCGTCCCGGCGGGCGGCGCGGCGGAACGGGACTGAACGGACCGGGTCGCGGGGGCGGCCCGCCCGAGCGGCCGCCGTACCGGACAATGGAGCCATGAGCTTGTTCCGGGACGACGGTGTGGTGCTCCGCACGCAGAAGCTGGGCGAGGCCGACCGGATCATCACGATCCTCACCCGCGGCCACGGCCGGGTGCGGGCCGTCGCGCGCGGCGTGCGCCGCACGAAGTCGAAGTTCGGGGCCCGGCTGGAGCCGTTCTCCCACGTCGACGTGCAGTTCTTCGCCCGGGGCAGCGAGCTGGTCGGACGCGGGCTGCCGCTCTGCACCCAGAGCGAGACGATCGCCCCCTACGGCGGCGGCATCGTCACCGACTACGCCCGCTACACCGCCGGCACCGCGATGCTGGAGACCGCCGAACGCTTCACCGACCACGAGGGCGAGCCCGCGGTCCAGCAGTACCTCCTGCTGGTGGGCGGACTGCGCACCCTGGCACGCGGCGAGCACGAACCGCACCTCGTCCTCGACGCCTTCCTGCTGCGCTCCCTCGCGGTCAACGGCTACGCGCCGAGCTTCGACGACTGCGCCCGCTGCGGACTGCCCGGCCCCAACCGGTTCTTCTCCGTCGCGGCGGGCGGCGTCATATGCGGCGACTGCCGGGTGCCCGGCAGCGTCGTACCCTCGGCGGAGGCCGTCACCCTGCTGAGCGCACTGCTCACCGGCGACTGGGCGACGGCGGACGCGTGCGAGGCGCGTCATGTCAGGGAGGGGAGCGGACTGGTGTCCGCGTATCTGCACTGGCACCTGGAGCGCGGGCTGCGTTCGCTGCGGTACGTAGAGAAGTGACACAGGGAGACAGAGAAGCTCATGGCAGTACGCGGAATCCTCGGTGGACGCAACCGGCGCGAGTACAAGACCCCCGAGCCGCACCCCTCCGGTGCCGTGCCCCCGAAGATCCCCGGTGAACTGGTGCCCAAGCACGTCGCCGTCGTGATGGACGGCAACGGCCGCTGGGCCAAGGAGCGCGGACTGCCGCGCACCGAGGGCCACAAGGTCGGCGAGGGCGTCGTCATGGACGTCCTCAAGGGCTGCATCGAGATGGGCGTCAAGAACCTCTCGCTGTACGCCTTCTCCACCGAGAACTGGAAGCGTTCCCCGGAAGAGGTGAAGTTCCTGATGAACTTCAACCGGGACGTCATCCGCCGCCGCCGCGACGAGATGGACGAGCTGGGCATCCGGATCCGCTGGGTGGGCCGTATGCCCAAGCTGTGGAAGTCGGTCGTCCAGGAGCTCCAGGTCGCCCAGGAGCAGACCAAGGACAACGACCGGATGACGCTGTACTTCTGCGTGAACTACGGCGGCCGGGCCGAGATCGCGGACGCGGCGCAGCGGATCGCGCAGGACGTGGCGGCCGGGAGGCTCGATCCGGCGAAGGTCAACGAGAAGACCTTCGCGAAGTACATCTACTACCCGGACATGCCCGACGTCGACCTGTTCGTGCGCCCCAGCGGAGAGCAGCGCACCTCCAACTACCTGATCTGGCAGAGCGCGTACGCCGAGATGGTCTTCCAGGACGTGCTGTGGCCGGACTTCGACCGCCGGGACCTGTGGCGGGCCTGTCTGGAGTTCGCCCAGCGCGACCGCCGCTTCGGCGGCGCCGAGGAGGTGGCTCCCTCCGGGAGCTGAGCACGGGACGGCCCCGGGGGATCCACCGCCCCCGGGGCACGGATGTGCTCAGTCCTGCGCGTTCGCGCAGTCGGCGCAGGTGCCGAAGATCTCGACCGTGTGCGCCACGTTCACGAATCCGTGCTGGGCGGCGATCGTCTCGGACCACTGCTCGACGGCCGGGCCCTCGACCTCGACGGCCTTGCCGCAGACCCGGCAGACCAGATGGTGGTGGTGGTCGCCGGTCGAGCACCGCCGGTAGACGGACTCGCCCTCGGTGGTGCGCAGCACATCGACCTCGCCGGCGTCCGCGAGGGACTGGAGCGTGCGGTAGACGGTGGTCAGCCCGACCGAGTCGCCCCGGTGCTTGAGCACGTCGTGCAGCTCCTGCGCGCTGCGGAACTCGTCCACCTCGTCGAGCGCGGCCGCCACCGCGGCCCGCTGCCGGGTCGACCGGCCGCGGACCGGGGCCGCGTTCGTCCCACTGATCGGCGCTGTCGCCACAGCAGCCTCCTCGTGTCGCCCGTACGTGTGTCGGGCCATTGTGCCAGTCCGCCCCGGGGGTGCGGTCAGACCCGCACGTCGTCCGGTGCCGGGCGGCCGGCCGGTACCTCCAGGGTGCACCGGCTGTCGGCCGTTTCGCGCCGCCTGGCCCGGCTTCTGGCCAGCGGGGCGGCGAGCAGGGTCATGCCGACGAAGACCGCGATGGCCATCAGCACGATCGTCGCGCCGGGCGGGACGTCCTGGTAGTACGAGGTGACCGTACCGGCCAGGGTGACCACGACCCCGGTGACGACCGCGAGCACGAACGTCAGCCGGAAGGAGCGGGCGAGCTGCTGCGCGGCCGCGACCGGGACCACCATCAGGGCGCTGACCAGCAGCAGCCCGACGACCCGCATGGCGACGGTGACGGTGACCGCGGCGGTCACCGCGACCAGCAGGTTCAGGAAACGCACCGGCAGCCCGGTGACCCGGGCGAACTCCTCGTCCTGGCTGACGGCGAACAGCTGCCTGCGCAGCCCCACCGTCACCAGCAGCACGAACGCCGCCAGGATCGCGATCGCGGTGATGTCCTCGGGGGCGACCGTGGACAGCGAGCCGAAGAGGTACGAGGTGAGGTTGGCGTTCGACCCGGTGTCGGAGAGGTTGATCAGCAGGACACCGCCGGCCATGCCGCCGTAGAAGAGCATCGCCAGCGCGATGTCGCCCCGGGTGCGGCCGTACCAGCGGATCAGCTCCATGGTGACCGCGCCCGCGACGGCGACGGCCGTGGCCATCCAGACGGGGCTGGTGGAGAGCAGGAAGCCGAGGCCGACGCCGGTCATCGCGATGTGGCCGATGCCGTCGCCCATCAGGGCCTGCCGGCGCTGCACCAGGTAGACGCCGACGGCGGGGGCGATCACGCCGACCAGGACGGCGGCGATCAGTGCCCGCTGCATGAAGGGAGGGGTGAGGAATTCCATGGTCAGCTCAGCAGTCCCGTCCGGACGGGCTCGGAGGCCGCGTGGGGGTGTACGTGGTCGTGGCCGGGCAGGGCGTGCTGCCCCACGGCCTTCGGGGGCGGTCCGTCGTGCAGCACACAGCCGTCGCGCAGCACCACCGCCCGGTCGATCAGGGGCTCCAGCGGGCCCAGCTCGTGCAGCACGAGCAGCACGGTGGTGCCGGCCGCGACCTGTTCGCGCAGGGTGGCGGCGAGGATCTCCTGGCTGGCCAGGTCGACGCCGGCCATCGGCTCGTCCATGATCAGCAGCTCGGGTTCGGCGGAGAGCGCACGGGCGATGAGGACGCGCTGGTGCTGTCCGCCGGAGAGCGCGTCGACGGAGTCGCGGGCGCGGTCGGCGAGGCCGACGAGGGCGATGGCGCGGTCGACGGCGGCCCGGTCGGCCCTGCGGAGCAGCCCGAGGCGGGTGCGGGAGAGCCGGCCGGAGGAGACGACCTCGCGGATCGTGGCGGGCACCCCGCCCGCCGCGGTGGTGCGCTGCGGTACGTAGCCGACGCGCGCCCAGTCGCGGAAGCGGCGCAGCGGGGTGCCGAAGAGTTCGACGCTGCCGCCGGTCAGCGGGACCTGGCCGATGACGGAGCGGACGGCGGTGGACTTGCCGGAGCCGTTGGCGCCGAGCAGGGCGACGACCTCGCCGCGGCGCACGGTCAGGTCGATGCCGCGCAGGACGGGGCGCGCGCCGAGGACGGCGGTGGCGTCGCGGACGGCGATCACGGGGTCGGGTGCGGGGCTGGGCTCGGACACGGGCGTCTCCGGTGCTGCTTCGGGCTGCGGGTGGTGGGTGCTCATGCGGGGCCGAGGGCCTTCTTGAGCGCGGCGAGGTTGGACTCCATGACCTCGATGTAGTCAGCGCCCTTGGACTTGCCGGTGATTCCCTCCAGCGGGTCCAGGACGTCGGTGCGCAGCCCGGTGTCGCGGGCGACGGTCTTCGCGGTCCTGTCGCTGGCGAGGGTCTCGAAGAACACGGTGGTGACCCTCTTCGCCTGCGCGATGGAATGCAGCTCGCTGATCCGGGCGGGGCTGGGCTCGGCCTCGGGGTCGATGCCGGCGATGCCCTCCTGGGTGAGCCCGTAGCGCTCGGCCAGGTAGCCGAAGGCGGAGTGGGTGGTGATGAAGGTCTTGGTGGCGGTCCCCGCCAGGCCCTGCTTGAACGCGGTGTCCAGGGCGCCGAGCCGGGTGACCAGGGCGTCGGTGTTCCTGCGGTAGTCCGCGGCGTGCTCGGGGTCGGTCTTCTCCAGGGACTTGCCGACGCCCCGGGCGACCTCGGCGTACTTCACGGGGTCCAGCCAGACGTGGGGGTCGGCGCCGGCCTCGTCGCCGTGGTGCTCGTGGCCGTGCTCCTCGCCGCCGACCTCGGCGCCGTGGTCCTCCAGGGAGGTCAGCGTGGCGGCGTCCAGCGTGTGCTTCGACTCGGACAGCTTGATCGCGTCGTCCACGGCGGGCTGGAGGCCCTTGAGATAGAGGATGAAGTCCGCGCTGCTCAGGCGGCCCACCTCGCGCGGGCTCAGCTCCAGGTCGTGGGGTTCCACGCCCGGCTTGGTGAGCGTGGTGACCGAGACGTGGTCGCCGCCTATCCGCTCGGCCAGGAACTGCATCGGATAGAAGGACGCCACCACGTCCAGCCGGTCGCCGTTCTTCCGGTCGGCGGCGTCGGACGCGGAGCAGGCGGTGAGGGCGGTGAGACCGAGGACGACTGCCCCCGCGACGGCCGGTGCGGGTATGAGACGGCGTATGTTCATGACAGTCATTTTCAACAAAAGTGGAAACGATTGTCAACAAGGGGTCCGGTCCGGTCCCCGGACGGTCCGGGCCGATACCGATTTGATCGAAGGGGCGGGCCCGCCGGTAACCTGAGTGCTTCTCCGTTCGTCGCCGTCGTAATGAAGAGAGCACCGTGGCCGCCGACAAGATCGACTCCATCGTCAGCCTGAGCAAGCGCCGTGGCTTCGTTTTCCCCTGCAGTGAGATCTACGGCGGTCAGCGCGCCGCCTGGGACTACGGGCCGCTGGGCGTTGAGCTCAAGGAGAACCTCAAGCGCCAGTGGTGGCGTTACATGGTCACTTCGCGCGAGGACGTGGTCGGACTCGACTCGTCGGTCATCCTGGCCCCCGAGGTGTGGGTGGCCTCCGGCCACGTCGCCACGTTCTCGGACCCGCTGACCGAGTGCACCTCCTGCCACAAGCGCTTCCGCGCGGACCACCTGGAGGAGCAGTACGAGGAGAAGCACGGCAAGCCGCCGGTCAACGGCCTCGCCGACCTCAACTGCCCGAACTGCGGCAACAAGGGCACCTTCACCGAGCCCAAGCAGTTCTCCGGCCTGCTCTCCACGCACCTCGGCCCCACCCAGGACACCGGCTCGGTCGCCTACCTGCGCCCCGAGACCGCCCAGGGCATCTTCACCAACTTCTCCCTGGTGCAGACCGCCGCGCGCAAGAAGCCGCCGTTCGGCATCGCCCAGATGGGCAAGTCCTTCCGGAACGAGATCACTCCGGGCAACTTCATCTTCCGCACCCGCGAGTTCGAGCAGATGGAGATGGAGTTCTTCGTCAAGCCGGGCGAGGACGAGCAGTGGCACGAGTACTGGATGGAGCAGCGCTGGAACTGGTACACCGGCCTCGGCCTGCGCGAGGAGAACATGCGGTGGTACGAGCACCCGAAGGAGAAGCTCTCCCACTACTCCAAGCGCACCGCTGACATCGAGTACCGCTTCCGCTTCGGCGGCAGCGAGTGGGGCGAGCTGGAGGGCGTCGCCAACCGCACGGACTACGACCTCAAGGCGCACTCCCAGGCCTCGGGCACCGACCTCGTGTTCTACGACCAGGAGGCCAACGAGCGCTGGACCCCCTACGTCATCGAGCCGGCGGCCGGTGTCGGCCGTTCGATGCTGGCCTTCCTGATGGACGCCTACATCGAGGACGAGGCGCCCAACGCCAAGGGCGTCATGGAGAAGCGCACCGTGATGCGCCTCGACCCGCGCCTGGCGCCGGTCAAGGTCGCGGTGCTGCCGCTCTCCCGCAACGCGCAGCTCTCGCCCAAGGCCAAGGGCCTCGCGGCCGACCTGCGGCAGAACTGGAACATCGAGTTCGACGACGCCGGCGCCATCGGCCGCCGCTACCGTCGCCAGGACGAGATCGGCACCCCGTTCTGCGTCACCGTCGACTTCGACACCCTCGACGACAACGCGGTGACCGTGCGCGAGCGCGACACCATGAAGCAGGAGCGCGTCTCCCTGGACCAGATCCAGGCCTACCTCGGCGCCCGTCTCCTCGGCTGCTGACACCGCGCACCCCGAGCCCCCGGCCCCGTACGGAGCCGGGGGCTCCGCGCGTCCGGGGGCGAAAATGCGGTGCCCCGTCCGGCCGGGGCGGGTACGGTGCCCTCATGTTTTCGTTCTTCCAGATCTACGAGTGAGAGCGCGGCGGGTCCGCGCACCCGCCGCCCACCGGATCGATCCAGGGTCTGCCGAGACCTCACTTCACCATGCATGGGAGAACCCGTGGCCAAGAGCCGTAACAACCTTCTCGGCGTCGGCGGACAGCGCAAGAAGCTGTCCCGCGCCGACCAGCAGGGCACCGGCCCCGCACGCGAGGCCGACCGCAGGACGGCCGCCGACCAGAAGCAGGACCTGCTGCGCCGCATGCGCGAGCGCGCCGGGGTCCCGCAGCCCGACGCGCCCGCCGCCGAGGAGCCGGCCGCCGCGCCGGAGACCCCGGAGCAGGAGCCGTCCGCCCGGGACTGACCGCATGACGGTGGGCCCGGAGTGCCGCGAGGCGCTCCGGGCCCACCGTCATGACCGGCCGCGTCAGACGGCGACGCTCCCGGCGGGACCGACCGGGAACCAGCCCGTGGGACCGACCGGGAACCAGCCGGCGGGGTCGACCGGGAACCAGCCGTTCGGGTCGACCGGGAACCAGCCCGCCGGGGTCGCGGTGGCGTGCGACGCGGAGGCGGAGGCGGTGGACGGGGAGGCGGCCGTCGCGGCGGGGGCGACGGCGCCGCCCGCGACGAGGAAGGCCGCGGCGGTCAGTCCGGTAAGGGCGTACTTGATCTTCATCGGGTTCCCCTGTTCGTGTCGGGCTCAGGTGTGTCCATGCCGGTGGTGACCCCGGTTCGCGGCCCCCGTTGCTCCGGTGACTCCCCGCGAACCGGGTGGTTCCAGCATCGGGCCGTAGTCCCGCGGCTGTCCTTGACCGTCGGTGACCGATGACTTGACCACCGGTCGCCTCCTGGCCGGTGGGCCGGAAGGGCTCCGTTAGGGTCGTGGGGTGGAGATCCCCCGCCTGCTCGACGGCCGGCTCAAGATGCGGCACCTGCTGCTGGTGGACGCGCTGTCCCGGCAGGGTTCGGTCGTGGCGGCGGCGGCCGAACTGCACACCACGCAGCCGGCGGCCACCCGGAGCCTGCACGAGGTGGAGGACATCCTCGGCGTCGCGCTGTTCGAGCGCGGCCCGCGCGGTGTGCGCGCGACCGTGTTCGGCGAGGCGTTCACCCAGCACGCGCGCGCCGTCCTCGCCCAGCTCGCCCAGGCCGGGCGGCACGTCGTGGAGCTGGCCGACGCGGACCGGGGGACCGTCGTCGTGGGCACCCATCTGGCCGGGTCCAACATCCTGCTGCCGAGGGCCGTGGCCGAGCTGAAGCGCGACCACCCCTTCCTCACCGTGGTGGTGCGCGAGGCGTCCCCCGAGGATCTGCTGCTGGACCTCGAAGCCGGGCGGGTCGACCTCGTCGTGGGCCGGCTGACCGCCTCCTCCGGCGAGGGCCTGATCCGGCGCCCGCTGTACGACGAGTCCGTCGGGCTGGTCGTCCGCGCGGGCCACGCGCTGACCGCGTCGCCGGCCGTCGCACTGGCCGACACCCTCGGCTTCCCCTGGATCCTGCCCGGCACGCAGACCGTGCTCCGCCGCGAGGTGGAGGAGCTGTTCGCCCTCCACGGCCTCGGACTGCCCCGGAACCGGGTGGAGGCCACCTCCTTCCTGACCGTGCGCCAGCTGCTGCTGGAGACGGACGTGGTGGCCGTCCTGCCCAGCTCCCTGATCCGGGACGACGGCCGGCTCGCCGAGGTCCCGGTGCCGATGGACCGGATCGGGCACCGGGTGGGCCTGACCCTGTCGGCGGACCGCACGCTCAGCCCGTCGGCGCACGCGCTGCTGCGGAGTCTGGAGGAGGCGGCCAGGGGACTGACGACAGGGCCCCCGGACCCGCACGGGAGCGGGCCGGGGGCCTGAGGGCGGGCGAGGGCCTGTACGAGGTTTCCTTCCGTGCCCGACGGGGAGCGGGGTCAGAGCCCGAGGTAGCGCTCCGCGTTCCCACGGGTGATCTTGTGCCGTGCCGTCTCGGTGAGCGAGGGGCTCGTGCGGACCACCCCGCCCGCCGGGCGCTCGCCCAGCGGGTACGGGTAGTCGCTGCCGACCATCACATGGTCCTCGCCGACCGTGTCCACCAGCAGCCGCAGCGCGCGGTCGTCGAAGACGACGGAGTCCACGGAGAACCGGCCCAGATAGTGCGAGGGCGGGTACTGCGAGGTGCCGATCACGTCGTTGCGCCCGTGCCAGGCGTTCTCCATCCGGCCCAGCCAGAAGGCGAACGAGCCGCCGCCGTGCGCGAAGCAGATCTTCAGGCGCTCGTCGATACGGTCGAACGCGCCGCCCAGGATCAGCGCGAGGATCGACAGATGGGTCTCGGCCGGCATCGCCGTCAGCCAGCGGGCCATCCACCGGTCGAGCCGGGGCGAGGAGTCCATGTCCCAGGGGTGGACGAACACCGGCACGTCGAGCGAGGCGCAGTGCTGGAGGAAGGTGACGACCCCCTCGCTGTCCAGGTCCCGGTCACCGACGTGGTTGCCGATCTCCACGCCCCGGTGGCCGGCGGCGACCGCCCGCTCCAGCTCGCGGCACGCGGCGTCCGGGTCCTGGAGGGGCACCTGGCAGAACGGGATCAGCCGGTCCGGGGCCGGGGCGGTGATCTCCAGGGCCAGATCGTTGAAGATCGTGGCGATCTTCGCGGCCTCGGCGCCGCTGCGGCCGTAGGAGAAGAAGGCCGGGGTGGGGGAGACCACCTGGGCGCGTACGCCGTCCGCGTCCATGTCCCGCAGCCGGGTCCCGGCGTCCCAGCAGTCCGCCTGGATGCGGCGGAACTCCGAGGAGCCGGTCATGATCATGGCCTCGGACTCGGACTCGATCCGCAGCCAGGGCGCGTCCGGCCCGCCGAGGGCCGTCAGATCGGGCCAGCCCTTCGGCACGTAGTGGGTGTGGACGTCGATCAGGTCCGCCACGGTCAGCCCTTCCCGGGGTGCAGGGCCCCGCACCGGGAGCAGCTCCGGGCCCGCTCGTCGCCGTAGAACTCCTCGAAGACCGGCGGCAGATCGGCGACGATGTCGCGGACCTGGAGCTCCACCTCGTGCACGGGTGCGGAGCAGGAGGGGCAGAACCACAGGAACTTCTCCAGGGTGCCCTCCTCGCGGACCCGCTCGATCACCAGGCCGATGGAGTCGGGGTCGGGGCGCTGCGGGGAGTGCGGGACGTCGCCCGGCAGCAGCCACGCCTGCCCTTCCTTGATGTGCACGGTCCGCGGGCCGTCGTCGGTCATGAGGTTGACGTGCATGTCCCCCTTGACCTGGTAGAACCACTCCTCGTACGGGTCCAGGTGGAAGTCGGTGCGCTGGTTGGGGCCGCCGACGATCTGCACGATGAAGTCGTTGCCGAGGGACATGGTGCGGTTGTTCACCGGGGGCTTCAGCAGATGCGCGTGGGCGTCGATCCAGCCCTGGAAGTCGATGACCTCGGGGATGTCCGTCACGATGTCTCCTTCGGGGTGGTGGCGGCGGGCAGATGCGCCACGGCCTGGATCTCGATGAGCAGATGGGGATGGGGGAGCTGGTGCACGGCGACGGTGGTCCTGGCCGGACCGCTCTCGTCGAAGTACCGGCCGTAGACCTCGTTGTAGCCGCCGAAGTCGTTCATGTTGACCAGATAGGCCGTGACCTGGACGACGTCCGAGAGGGAGCCGCCGGCCTCGGCGAGGATGCCGCCGATGTTCTCGATGACGGCGCCGGTCTGCGCGCGGATGTCGAGGTCGGTGGTGCCCAGCTCGTCCGTCGCCACGCCGACGAAGGTGTTGTCGGGCCGGCGGGAGCTGGTGCCGGAGACGAAGACGAGGTCCCCGGCGCGGCGGTAGTGCGGGAACCGGCCGCGCGGGCGCGCCTTGCCGGGGATGATACGTGCCTGGTCCATCAGACGCCCCTCACGCCGACCCGGCCGAGGCCGTCGACCTCGCAGGTGATCGTTCCGGGTGTCAGGGGCACCGCCGCGGTGGCCGCCCCCGCGAGCACGACCTCGCCCGCGCGCAGCGGAATGCGCCGCCGGCGGGCCATGTCGAGCAGGGCGTGCAGGGCGTTGACCGGGGCGCCGAGAATGGCCGCGGTCGTCCCGCGTACGTCGTGGTCCCCGCCGTGCAGCCGTACGGCCCGGTCGGAGACGTCCTCGACCGGGCGCCACGGGCCGATGGCGTAGCCCGCCGCCGACGTGTTGTCCGCGACGACGTCCTCGTAGGTGAAACGGAAGTCGCGGTAGCGGGAGTCGATGATCTCCAGGGCGGGTGCGACGGCGTCCACGCAGGCGACGATGTCGGTGTCCGGATCGTCCGGGTCCACGTCGCGCGCCAGCCGGAACGCGACCTCGGGCTCCACCTTCGGGTGGATGAACCGGGCCAGGTCGACCGTGCCGCCGTCCGCCACGCACATGGCGTCGGTCAGCCGGCCGACGATGATCTCGGAGACCCCCATCTGCTCCATCTTGGCCTTGCTGGTGAACCCCAGCTTGACGCCGGTGACGCGCTCGCCGCGTCCCTGCCGCAGGGCGAGGAGCGCCGCCTGCACGGCGTAGGCGTCCTCGACGGACAGGGTGTGCGTGTCGGCCAGGCTGAGGGTGTCCGTCACGGTGCTCTGGGCGGTGTGGAGCCGCTCGGCCAGGGCCCGGACCGTCTCTTCGGGGATCATCGGCTGCCTCCTTCGCCGGGGTGCGCGGGGGGTGCGCAGGGGGTCGGGTGCGCGCCGGGCACGGGGGCCCGGCCGCGGCACGGGGCGTGGTCGCCCATGGTCACGTCCTTCCGGCCGCCCGCGGGAGGGGCGGCCTTCGCTCGGTCGGGGAAGCCGGGGAGCACCGGCCTCCGGGGCGCGGGAGCCGTCACAGCCGCACGCACACATTGGTCGGCTCGGTGTAGAAGTGCAGGGAGGACGCACCGCCCTCCCGGCCCAGACCGGAGAGGCCGACGCCGCCGAAGGGCGAGCGCAGATCGCGCAGGAACCAGGTGTTGACCCAGGACATCCCGACGTTCATGGCCTGGGCCACGCGGTGGCCGCGCCGCAGGTCGCGGGTCCACACGGAGGCCGCGAGACCGTAGTCGGTGTCATTGGCCAGCGCGACGGCCTCGTCCTCCGTGTCGAAGGGGATCAGGGCCGCGACGGGGCCGAAGATCTCCTCGCGCACCGGGCGGTCGGCGTGCGTCAGCCCCGTCCACAGCGTCGGTTCGATCCACGATCCGCCGTCCAGCTCCGCGCCGAGCGCGGGGGTGCCGCCGCCGGTGAGGACCTTCGCGCCGGACTCCCGGGCGAGGTCCAGATAGCCGCGCACCTTCTCCCGGTGGGCCTGCGAGATGAGCGGCCCCGTGGTGGTCGCCGGGTCCTGCGGGCTGCCCAGGCGCAGCGAGCGCGCCCGCTCGACCAGTCCGTCGGCGATGTCGGCGAAGACCGACCGGTGGACGTAGACCCGCTCGGTGCACAGGCAGACCTGGCCGGTGTTGGTGAACACCGACCGGGTCAGGCCGTCCAGCGTCTCGTCGAGGTCGGCGTCGGGGAAGACGAGCGCGGCGTTCTTGCCGCCCAGCTCGAAGGAGACGGGGCGGACGCGCGGCGCGACGGTCCTCATCACCTGGGCGCCGGTCGCCGAGGATCCGGTGAAGGTGACGCCGTCGATGCCGGGGTGCGTGGTGACGAACTCCCCGGCCGATCCGCCGCCGAAGCCGTGCACGACGTTGTACGCCCCGGCCGGGAGCCCCGCGTCGGCCAGCACCTCGGCGAGCAGGGTTGCCGTGCCCGGCGTCTCCTCGCTGGGCTTGACCACGACGGTGTTGCCGCAGGCGAGCGCGGGGGCGACCTTCCAGGTGAGCAGCAGCAGCGGGAGGTTCCACGGCACGATGACCGCGACCACCCCGAGGGGCTTGCGCACCGCGTAGTTGAGGGCGTGGGCGCCGCCCGGCAGATCGGTCAGGAAGGACTCCTGGCCGGCGGCCGCGACGACGTCGGCGAAGGTACGGAAGTTGGCGACGGCCCGGGAGACGTCGAGATCACGGGCGAGCGCCACGGGCTTGCCGGTGTCGGCGACCTCGGCGGCCACGAACGCGTCGAACCGCTCCTCGATCAGGTCGGCCGCCCGGCGCAGGACCTCGGTCCGCTCCCGTACGGGCGTCGCCGACCAGGGCCCGAGCGCCCTGCGCGCCGCCGTGACGGCGCGGTCGACCAGAGGCGCGTCGGCCTCGTGGACGCGGGAGTGGACGAGGCCCGTGGCCGGGTCCGTCGCGTCGAAGCTCTTGCCGCCGTCGTCGGGGTCGATGAAGCGTCCATCGACGAAGTTGCGGATCCACCGCGGTGTCTGTGCCGTCATGGTCTCCACCCTGGGAGCGGGCAGCCATGACCACAAATGACGTTTTGCGCAGCAGGTATGCCGACTTCGGTATGGCAGGGCCGGTGGTCTTCCCCGCGGCCCGGTTTCCACGCGGGACAGCCACCGGCCGGGCGGCGGCCGGCGCTCCCCGGTCCGACGGATTCGGTCCTCCGGTATACCCGCACCGCTATAGCTCCGGGGCGAACCGGCATTTGTCCGCTTCCGCCGGGGGGCCCAGGATCCACCGAAAGCGGGGGCTCCCCCCGCGTCCCCAGCAGACGAGGTGATCCATGAGCGACGCGGACCGTTCCACGGGCGCGAGCAGAACGGCGCTTGCCACGCTTCTCGGAACCACATTGGAGTGGTACGACTTCTTCCTGTACGGCACGGCCGCCGCCCTCATCTTCGACAAGCAGTTCTTCCCCGACCTGAGCCCGGCGGCGGGCACCCTGGCGGCCTTCTCGACCCTCGCGGTCGGCTTCGTCGCCCGGCCGCTCGGCGGTCTGGTCTTCGGACACTTCGGCGACCGGCTGGGGCGCCGGTCGACGCTGGTGGTGTCCCTGGTGATGATGGGGATCGGCTCGACCCTCATCGGCGCGGTGCCCAGCTACGACACCATCGGCATCTGGGCCCCGGTCCTCCTGGTCCTCCTGCGCGTCGTCCAGGGCATCGGCCTCGGCGGCGAGGGCGCCGGCGCCACCCTGATGTCCATGGAGCACGCGCCCGAGGGGCGGCGGAACCTGTACGCGGGCTTCCCGCAGATGGGCACCCCGGCCGGTCTGGTCCTGGCGAACATGATCTTCCTGGCCACCAGCTCGCTCGCCGGACACGCCGCGTTCACCGCCTGGGCCTGGCGCATCCCGTTCCTGCTGAGCTTCGTCCTGGTGGGCGTGGGACTGGTCGTCCGGCTGCGCGTCACCGAATCGCCGTCCTTCGACCGGGCCCGGCAGGAGGACGAGGTGGTCCGCTTCCCGCTGGCGGAGGCGGTGCGCACGGGACTGCCGAGGCTGGCCGTCACCCTGCTCGCCGTGGTGGCCAACTCCGCGGTCGCCTACGTCTTCATGGTCTTCACGCTGTCCTACGGCACCAAGCACCTCGGCTTCGACCAGCGGTTCCTGGTCCTCGGGGTGAGCGCCGCCGCCGTGCTCTGGTTCGTCTCGATCCCCCTGTGGACCGCGGTCGCCGACCGCAGGGGGCGCCGCACCCTCTTCATCGGCGGATCGGTCGCCATCCTGCTGTGGTGCGCGGTGTTCTTCCCGCTGCTCGACACGGGGGACCGGCTGCCGGCGCTGCTCGCGCTCGCCGGCATGGGCCTGATCATCCCGGTGACCCACTGCGTCCAGGGCGCGATCATCGCCGACACCTTCCCCGTACGCGTGCGCTACTCGGGCACCTCCCTGATCCTCCAGATCGGCGCGGTGCTCGGCGGCGGGCTGGCCCCCATGATCTCCAGCGCGCTTCTGGACGCGAGCGGGTCGTCGACCGGTGTGACCTGGTACCTGGTGGGCATGTGCGCCCTCAGCCTCGTCGGGGCGGTGGCGCTGTTCCGTTTGGTTCCCGAGCGTCCCGCCGCCCCGGCCCGACGCCTCGTCCCCGAACCCGCAGGTGAGGCATGAACACTCCGCGTACGGTCCGCAGCGGCCCCTTCCGGTACGCCACGGCCGCACGATTCGCCCGGCCCCGGCCCGTGCCGTACGGGGACACCGCGTCCTCGTCCGGCGCGGTCTGCCCCCAGCCGGACTCCCGCCTCGAAGCACTGATGGGCCCGCCCCCGGGCCGGCACCCGCACGACGAGGACTGCCTCCACCTCACGGTCACCCGCCCCGCCGCCCCCGCGGCGGGGCGGCGGCCCGTCCTCGTGTGGTTCCACGGCGGCGGGTTCAGCAGCGGGGCCGGGATCCTCGACTGGTACGACGGAAGCTCCCTCGCCGCCGAGCAGGACGTCGTCGTGGTCGCCGCCAACTACCGGCTCGGCGCGCTCGGCTATCTCGTCCACGACGGGGTCAGCGAGGGCAACCTCGGCCTGCACGACCAGCTGGAGGCGCTCCGCTGGGTCCGGGACCACATCGCGGACCACGGCGGCGACCCCGGCAACGTCACGGTCTTCGGCCAGTCGGCCGGCGCCCTGTCCGCCCTGCTGCTCCTGGAGACGCCCGGGGCCCGCGCCCTGCTGCGCCGGGTGATCCTCCAGAGCCCGCCGCTGTCGCTGCTCACCCGCACCCCGGCCGAGGCCCGCGCGACCGGGCGGATCTTCGCCGCCCACCTCGGCACCGACCCCCGCACCGCCCCGGCGGACGCACTGCTCGCCGCCCAGGCGCGCACCGCGGCCGACCACCGGCAGCGGACCGGGAACTTCCTGGAGCCGCCGTTCGGGCCGGTGGCCGGCACCGCGCCGCTGCCCGAAGGACCCGGCCCCGCGTCCTTCGGCGACCAGGCCCCGGACGTGCTGTACGGCTGGAACGCCGACGACATGTCCGCCTTTCCCGAGGGCCCGTCCGACAGCGGCGGCGTCGCCGCACGCACCCGCCGCGTCTACGAGGAGCCGCTGCGGGAGCTGCGCGAGCGGCTGGAGCGCCGGGGCGCCCGCGTCCACGGATACCGGCTGGACTGGCGGCCGGCCGGCTCGCCCCACGGCGCCACCCACTGCGTCGAGATCCCGCTGCTCCTCGGCTCGGCCGACGCCTGGCGGCACGCGCCGATGCTGGGCAGCCTCTCCTGGGCACAGGTGGACGCCGTGGGCCGGGGCGTCCGCGCGGCCTGGGCCTCCTTCGCCCGTACCGGCGACCCGGGACCGCTGCCCGCACCGCTCGTTCCGCTGACTCGCTGACGTCACCCGGTCCCGGCTCCCGGCTTCCGGCGGACGTTCGCGGGGGAGCCGACACGCGTGCGCGCCTCAGCCGGTCCCGGTCCCGGCCCCCGTCTCTGCCCCCGCCACGGGCCGGAGCATGCCCCGGATCTCGGCCGCCACGTCCCGCAGATGCTGGAGCAGGGCCTGGGTGCTCGGGCTGGGCGCGCGGTCGTGCGGCAGCGTCACCCCGACGAGGCGGGAGACCGAGGGCAGGGGCGTCGGCAGCACGGCCAGCCGGTCGTCACGCTGCGGGATGAGCACCGGCAGCGTGGCCACGGTGTCCGACTCCTCCAGCAGGGTGCGCAGGGTCAGGATGGACGTGCACTCCACCCGGTCTTCGGGCAGCGGCAGTTCCGCCTCGAAGAAGACCCGCTCC
Source organism: Streptomyces sp. NPDC024555 (assembly GCF_055559335.1). Lineage (NCBI taxonomy): Bacteria > Bacillati > Actinomycetota > Actinomycetes > Kitasatosporales > Streptomycetaceae > Streptomyces > Streptomyces sp. NPDC024555. The sequence goes on along the minus strand of NZ_JBVHKV010000011.1, from coordinate 249,188 downwards.
ACCTCCCTGCGCAGGGAGGTGTTGGCGACCGGCAGGCTCCACGGGAAGTGCATCAGGTCCGCCAGCCGCGGGGCGGCGAGGGACTGCGCCGGGTGGCCGGCCCGGGTGACCAGCTTGACCGGTTCGCTGTAGAGCTGGATCTGCCGGGTGCGGCCCCCGGGGTCCGAGGCGTTGAGCCGGCCCACGGTCAGATCCACCTGACCGGCCATGAGGTCGGCCAGGAGCACGTCCGGCGGGGCCTCCTTCACGACGACGGTGACCCGGGGGCGCTCCCGCTTGAGCCGGGTGATGGCCTTCGGCAGCAGCAGACCGGCCCCGGCCAGATGCGTGCCCACGGTGACCGTGCCCACCTGACCGCTGTTCAGCTCGGCCACGTGCTGGCCCGCCTTGCGGATATGGGCCAGCACCACCTGCGCGTGCCCGATGAACGCCTCTCCGCAGACGGTGGGCGTCACCCCGCGCGGACCGCGCTCGAAGACCTCGGCGCCGAGGATCGCCTCCAGTTCGCGCAGCCCGCGCGTCACCACCGGCTGGGTCACCCGCAGATGTTCCGCGGCCCGCATCACGGAGCCGTGCTCCGCGATGGTCGTGAGGAGCACCAGATGGCGCAGCTTCAGACGGCCGTCCAGCAGCTTCTCGGGATCCATCGGCCCAGGGTATGCCCCGGCGGCTATGACGCAAGGGGTTCAGCAGCCGGAACGGGCAAGGGTGCGGGGCGGTCCCGGCCGGGGGACGGCCTCGCCCGACCCATGCCCGTACGGCTATGCCGTGGACGGCAAGAGGTATTGGACACGCATGACGTCCCGCGCCGAGACTCACCAGCAACGAACGCGGCCGGAACGACCGGGACCCACCCGCGTCACCCCGGCGGACTGGGAGAACGACGTGACGGCGCACCACATACCGGCTTCACCGGGCCCGAGGGTCGCGGCCCGCGACGTACGGCTCCGGGTGCGCGGCCTGCGTGCGGCGCTCCCCCTCGACGGCGCGGTGCGCACGGTGCTCGACGACGTGAACTTCGATCTGCGCCGGGGCGAACGGCTCGGCGTGCTGGGGGAGGACGACGCCGCCCTCCCGCTGCTCGCCCGGACCCTGACCGGCCGCCCCGCCCCGGGCGACCGGGTCCTCGCGGGGACGGTCCGCCTCGCGGACGGTCCGGCGGGCGATCCGGCACAGGCCGGGGGACCGGCGTCCGGCATCGCCCTCCTCGACCCGGCGGCGCCCGCCCTCCCGCACACCGGTCCCGTACCGGCCGGGACGCGGGTGCTCGTCACCGTCCTCACCGGCCTCCCCGCCGACGAGGCCGGGGCCCGGACCGACCGGCTGAGGGCCGTCGCCCCGGCCCTCGAAGCGGACGGCACCGCGCTGATCGTGATCGGCGGCCCGTTCGGAGCGGTCGCCGGACTCTGCGACACGCTCCAGATCGTCGCGGGCGGGCGGATCGTCGAGCGAGGGCCCGCCGCCGAACTCCGCGCCCGCCCCCGGCACGGGCTCACCGCGGCCCTGCGGACCGGGGCCGGCGCACCCCCGTACGGCTCCGGGACCGGGCGCGGCTGCTTCTTCGCGGCGCACTGCCCCCAGGGCCGGGGCCACGACCGGTGCCTCCACGAGGTCCCGGGCCCCACGCCCTTCGGCTCGCCCCACGGCTCGGTCACCGTGAAGTGCCACCGCCCGGCACCGGCCGCCGTCCTGTCATGAACCGCAACGGAACAGCGCAAGGAGACATACGCATGAAGGTGGGAGTGGACGGCCGCAAGCTTCCCGGGGCGGCGACGCGCCCGGCGGTCGAGAGCCTGGAGAAGGCCGCCGAACTGGGCCTGGACGGGGTCTTCTTCAGGACCGTCCTCGACATCACGCCGACGCTGGACCGGCACGTCCTGAAGGAACTGCGCCGGCGCGCGGACGAACTCGGCCTCTACCTCGACATGGGGCTGGCCAAGGTCAACCCCTACGCCAACGCGGAGGCGCCCGAGGTCCGGGAGCTGGGCAACGGCGACTACACCGCCGGCATGATCCGCATGATGCGGGCCTGCGCGGAGATCGACTGCCGGGAACTCTGGGTCGGCACCGCCAACTACAAGCCCCGGCTGCCCGGTTACCACGTCTTCGACCGGTTCCGCACCGACGCCCCCTGGAGCGACCAGCTCGCCGGGATCGAGAAGTTCCTCCGCGTCCTGCGGCCCGCCGCCCTCGACCTGGGCATCCACCTCAACGTCGAGACCCACGAGGAGATCACCTCCTTCGAGGTGGTCCGCCTGGTGGAGGCCGTCGGACCGGACGCCGTCGGGATCACGTACGACTCCGCCAACGTCGTCGCCCGCGCCGAGGACCCCGTCGAGGCCGCCCGCCGCGTGGCGCCCTACGTGCGGATGAGCCACGTCCGGGACGTCGCGCTGTTCCGTACCGACTACGGCATCGGACGCATGCTGGCGCCCTGCGGCGAGGGCGTCATGGACTGGCAGGCCATCCTCGCGGCCCTGGGCGCGCACCGGCCCGGCCTCCGGCTGTCCATCGAGAACTCCCGCGACCGCACGGTCATGCCGATGCACGTGTACGACCCCGACTGGCTGGCCGCGCACCCCGACCTCACCACCACCGAACTCGCCGAGGTCTTCCGCCTCACCCACACCTACGAGGACCTGGCAGCGGCCGGGCAGCGGCCGGACTTCGGCCACCTCACCGGCACCCCGTGCGACGGCCCCGAACAGCTCCGCTTCATCACCCGCACCGCCGAGCACCTGCGCGAGATCCTCGCCGCGGACGGCGCACCCGGCACCGCGTCCGACGGGGCGGCCCGATGAGGACCCGTGTCTCGGCGCGGTTCGTCGTCGGGTACGACGGGACCGGCCACGTCGTGTACGAGAACGGCGCGGTCGTCTACGAGGACGACACGGTCGTCCACGTCGGCCACGGCTTCGAGGGGCGGGTCGACGTCGAGCGCGACGAGGGACTCGCCCTGGTCGGGCCCGGCTTCGTCGACCTCAACGCCCTCGGCGACATCGACCACGCCGTCTTCGACACCTACCAGGACGACGCCCTCGCCACCGGGCAGCGGTGGTCCGAGCGCTATCTGGAGCGGCGCCACGAGGTCTTCGGCCGCGAGGAGGAGGCGTTCAAACGCCGCTACGCCTTCGGCCAGCTCCTCCTCAACGGCATCACCACCGCCCTGCCCATCGCCTCGGAGATCTCCAAGGAGTGGGCGGAGACGTACGAGGAGACGGCCGACGCGGCCGAGGCCGCCGCGGACCTCGGACTGCGCGTCTACCTCGGCCCCAGCTACCGCTCGGCCGTGCCCGTGGTCGACGGCCGGGGCCGCACCCGGCTGCACCGCGAACCGAGGCTCGGCGAGGCCGGACTGGACGCCGCCGCCCGGTTCGTGGCCGACATCGAGCGGGCCGGCCACGGCCTGGTGCGCGGCATGCTCGCCCCCTCCCGCGTCGAGACGGTCGACCCCGCGCTGCTGCGCCGCACCCGCGCCCTCTCCGACGAACTGCGCTGCCCGGTCCGGCTGCACGCCGGACAGACCCTGTTCGAGGTCGGCCTGCTGCGCGAGGCGCACGGCCGCCGCCCCATGCAACTCCTCCACGACCTGGGCTTCCTGGGACCGCGCACCCTGATCCCGCACGCCTGGGCGGTCGCCGGGCACAGCCAGCTCCCCGGCCCCGGCAACGATCTCGACCTGCTGCGCGACAGCGGCACCACCGTGATCTTCTGCCCCATGGCGGTGGCCCGCTACGCCGTCGTCCTGGAGTCCTTCGACCGCTACCTCGCCCACGGCATCCGCATGGCCATGGGCACCGACACCGCCCCGCCCGACATGATCCGCGCGATGGACACCGGAATGGTCCTCACCAAGGCGGTCGAACGGCGCCGCTCCGCCGGCTCCTGCCGCGACCTCTACGACGCGGCGACCCTCGGGGGAGCCGACGCGCTCGGCCGCCCCGACCTCGGCCGGCTGGCCGAGGGCACCCGGGCCGACCTCACCGTGATCGACCTGTCGGGCCCCCGGACCGGCCCCGTCGACGACCCGATCCGCACCCTCGTCCTCGCCGGCGACGGCCGGGACGTGCGCACCGTCGTCGTCGACGGGCGGACCGTCGTGGACGGCGGCGTGCTCCTCGGCGCACGCCCCGGCGACCGCGAACGCGCCCAGGCGTACCTGGACCGCTACCGGGCCGCCTACCCCGAACGCGACCACCTCGGCCGTACGGAACAGGAACTCTTCCCGCCGACCTACCCGATCAGGAGGGCCGCACCATGACCGGCCACGGCGACCCCGGCCGGCGCACCGCCGACCTCCTGCTCACCGGCGGCTGCGTGATCACCATGGACCCGGCCCGGCGGGTGCTCACCGACGGCGCGGTCGCCGTCACCGACGGCCGCGTCACCGCCGTCGGCCCCACCGAGGACGTCCGGGCCCGCTGGAGCGCCGCCGACACCCTCGACTGCACGGGACAGGTGGTCCTCCCGGGTCTCATCGACGCCCACGGCCACGGCGGGCACGCCCTGCTGAAGACGATCGGCGTCGACACCCTGTCCTGGTGGATGCGGATCGCCACCCGGACCTACTTCGAGCACACGGACACCGGCTACTGGTACGCGGACGGACGCCTCGCCGCCCTGGAGCGGCTGAGGTTCGGCGTGACCTGCGGGGTGAGCGTCCTCGGCTCCCAGCCCCGCTCCGACCGGCCGGAGTTCGGAGACGCCCACGCCCGCGCCTACGCGGAGACGGGCACGCGCCTGGTGCTCGGCGTCGGCCCGAGCGGTCTGCCCTGGCCGCGCGAGAACGGCCACTGGACGGACGAGGGCACCCACCACCGCACCCGCGTGGACCTCGACCGGATGATGGCGGGCGCGGAGGAGACCGTCGCCGCCTGGCACAACGGCGCCGACGGCCGGATCACGGTGGCCGTCACCCCGTACACCATGGTCCCCTCCCTCGATCCGAGCGGCCCGGCCACGCCCGACCGCGCCACCCGGCTGACCGCACAGGACCGGGAGCAGTCCGCCCGCGTACGCGACCTCGCGGCCCGCTACGGCACCCGCGTCCACACGGACGCCTTCGGCGGCATGGTCGAACTCGCCCACCGGCTCGACCCGCACGCGCTGCTCGGCCCCGACGTCCACTTCCAGCACGGTTTCGGTCTCAGCGCCCGCGAGGTGGCGATCCTGGCCGAGACGGGGACGAGCGTGACGCACGGCCCCGGTGTGGTGGTCGGCGCGCTGCGCGGACGCTGCCCGGTCCCCGAACTGCTGGACGCGGGGGTCACGGTGGCCGTCACCACCGACGGCTGCGCGCCGATGTCGAGCTTCGACCTGTTCACCGCCGTGCGCCAGGCCCAGACGCTCACCCAGCTGCAACAGCGCGACACCTGTCTGCTGCCCCCCGGCAAGCTGCTGGAGATGGTCACCATCGACGCGGCCCGCGCGATCGGCCAGGACGCCGAGATCGGCTCGCTGGAGGAGGGCAAGGCGGCCGACATCACCGTCGTGGACACCCGCCGGCCCCATCTCCAGCCCCTGCACATGCCGGTCCACGCCCTGGTCTACAAGGCGGGCGGCCAGGACGTCAGCCATGTCGTCGTGGCGGGCCGGGTGCTGCTGCGCGACGGACGCCCGACCCGCGCCGACGAGGCCGAGGTGATCGACGCGGCGGGCGAGGCGGCCCGGCGGGTCGTCGCCCGGGGCCGGCTCGGCCGCTTCGTCACCGCCCCGCAGTGGGGCGCCTCGCGTCAGTCCTTCCCCGACCCCGTCCCCTTCGAGGAATGAGCCAGGCCATGCCGCTCACGCACCGCCGCTCCCGTGTCTTAGGCCCCCGCCCCCGTCCGCAGTGACCCCGATCGACCCGAGAGTCCGGCCCGCACCGTGGTATGCGGCGGACGGACCGCTGAATCCCCTTCCCGCCGACCTGACAGGGCCACGGTATGAAGAACAGCCGCAGTACCGGAAGCAGCACCCCAAGAACCCCCAGCACCCCCGGCACCCAGGACGGCCGGGCCACCCGCAGGGTCGCGCTGGCGACCCTCAGCGGAACCGTGCTGGAGGGATACGACTTCTTCGTCTACGGGACGACGTCCGCCCTCGTCTTCAACTCGCAGTTCTTTCCCTCGCTGAGCCCCACGGCCGGCACGCTCGCCGCGTTCAGCACCTTCGCCGTGGGCTTCGCCGCCCGCCCCGTCGGCGGCCTGGTCTTCGGCCACTTCGGTGACCGCGTCGGCCGCAAGGGAACCCTGGTCGTCTCCCTCCTGATGATGGGGATCGCCACCACCCTCATCGGCCTCGTCCCCACCTTCGCGGTGATCGGGGTCTGGGCACCGGTCCTGCTGGTGCTGCTGCGCTTCGTGCAGGGCATCGCCCTCGGCGGCGAGATGGCCGGCGCCACGCTGCTCTCCATGGAGCACGCACCGGACGGCAGGAAGAACCTGTTCGCGGGGTTCCCGCAGATGGGCACGCCGGCCGGCCTCGTCCTGGCGAACCTGGTCATCCTCACCACCGGCGCCGTGATGCCGGACGCGGCCTTCACCGCCTGGGGCTGGCGGATCCCGTTCCTGCTCAGCGGAGTCCTGGTCGTCCTCGGCCTCTTCGTCCGCCTGCGGGTCGCCGAGTCGCCGTCCTTCGCGGCCGCGGTCTCCGCCGACCGCGTCGTCGCCAATCCGCTGCGGGAATCCCTCAAGGTCGGCTTCCCGAGGCTCGCGGCCACCCTGTTCGCCGCGGTGGCCAGCGGGGCGGTGGGCTATGTGTTCATGGTCTACAGCCTCTCCTACGGCACCTCGACCGTCGGTTTCGACCGGCAGTACCTGGTGCTGTGCGTCACCGCTGCCGCCGCCGTCTGGTGCTGCCTCATCCCGGTGTGGACGATGGTCGCGGACCGCTTCGGCCGGCGCCGGATGTTCCTGGCGGGATCGGGCGCGCTCCTGGTGGCGGGCTCCGTCTTCCTGCCGCTCGTCGACACGGGCTCCCGGGGCGTCACGCTCGCCGCGTTCCTGATGATGGGACTGGTCATGCCCATCACGCACAGCGTGCAGGGCGCGATCATCGCCGACACCTTCCCGGTCCACGTCCGCTACTCCGGCTCGTCCCTCGTCATGCAGACCGGGGCGATCATCGGCGGCGGTCTCGCCCCCATGATCGCGGTGGCCCTCCAGGACGCCACCGGTTCCTCCGTCGGCGTCACCCTCTACGCCGGCGGGATCAGCCTGATCAGCCTCGTCGCCGCGGTCCTCATGTTCCGGATGCCGCCCCTCGCCACCGGGGAACCGGTCTCCGCCCCGGCGCGCGAGCGCCAGAGCGAAGCGGTCTGAGACCACGGGAGTCCGGGAGCACCGGTCCGCGCCGCCCCCGGCCCGGACCGGTGCTCCGGGCCGTCAGCCCGGCGTCGGCAGGACCCCTCCCGGACCCGGCGGGACATGGCGGTAGTCCCGGGGCGACATCCCGTACGCCGTGCGGAAGCTGCGGGTGAAGGTCGAGTGGTCCCTGAAGCCCCAGCGCGTCGCGATCTGGTGCACGGTCACCTCGCGCAGCGCGGGATCGCGCAGGTCCCGGCCCGCGTACGTCAGGCGCAGACCCCGGATCCAGGCCGCGAGCGTGGTGCCCCGGGTGTGGAACAGCCGGTGCAGATGGCCGACCGAGAGATGGTGGGCGCCGGCGATGACCCGCGGCGACAGCTCCGGATCGTGCAGCCGCTGCCGGACGAACGCCTCGATGCTCAGCAGCAGGGCGCCCCGCCCCGAGGGGTCCTCCGGATCCGTTCGCTCGTCGAGGTGGTGGGTGACCAGGGCCGTGAGGAGGTCGCCGCTGATCTCGGACAGCCGGGGCAGGTCATGGGACCCGTACGCGTGCGCCTCGCCGGCCAGGCTGTTCATCAGGTGGACGACCATGCCCGCGAAACCGTCCCGGCCCGGTAACGGCCGGGCGAGCAGCGGGCGCAGCTGCGCGGGGGACCGGCCCAGCAGCGACCGGGGGATGTGGGCCCGCAGGAGCGTCGCCGGCCCGCCGTCGCCGTCGAGCCGGATCTCGTAGGGGTACGAACTGTCGTACAGCGCGAGCGTGGTGGGGTCCAGGACCGCGTCCCGCCCGGCCTGGCTCAGCACCACGGACCCGGACGCGGCCACGACCACGGAGACCAGCTCCGGATCGGCCTGCCGCACCATCCTCTCGGAGCGCACCACCTTCCCCGGCGACATGGTCAGCTCCGCCATGTGCACCGAGGCCAGCTCCACGCCGCGCAGCGAGGCGGCGAAGCCGTCCGCCTCGTCGCCCACGACGCCCATGGGGTGCTTGCTCGTCAGGAACATCTCGTTGAGCGCCGTCAGCTGTTCCCTCGGCGGCAGACCGTCGAGGTCGAGCAGAGCCGTCATCATGAGCCGCCCCCCGGGCATGTCACGGTGGCCGATGTCGCCTGGGCCGTGCCCGTCCTTGGGCCGGACACGGCCCAAGGACCAACGTGTCCGGACGGCCCGGTGTTCCCGGAGCGCCGCCGTGACCGCGCGGGCAGCCGCGGTGACCGCGCGGGCCGCCGCCCCTCAGCCCCGGGCGCCCGCCGAGGACGGCCGTTCCCGCGCGCCTCCGGGCGGGGCCGGGGCCGCCGCGTCCCCCTCCAGCCGTTCGGCGGTCCGGCGGGCCGTCGCCAGGGCCCAGCGCCCGCTGCTCACCAGGCCGACCAGCAGGACGCAGACCCCGCAGCCGGTGATGATCCACCAGGCGGGCCGGCTCGCCGCCACGAAGCCGGCCGCCGGAATCCCTCCGTCCGGGGTGCGCGCCGCGGTCGTCCCGGCCGCCAGGACCGCCCCGATCACGGCGACCCCCAGGGTCTGCCCGATCTGCCGGCTGGTCGAGGCGACGGCCGCGGCCACGCCCGCCTGGGCGCGGGGCATCCCGGAGACCGCGGTGTTGGTGATCGGCGCGTTCACCGCGCCGAAGCCCACGCCGAAGACGACGTACGCGGTGAACATCGTCGCCGTACCGGTCTCCGCGTCGAAGGCCGCGAACATCAGCCCGCCCACCGCCATGCCGATCCCCGCCACCAGCAGCGGCAGACGCGGCCCCCGGGTGGCGACGACCCGCCCGGAGAGCGGCGGCAGCACGCAGACCATGACGGCCATCGGCAGCATGTGGAGCCCGGCGTCCAGGGCGCTCAGGCCCCGTACGTCCTGGAGGTAGAGGGTGGTGACGAAGAGGAAGCCGCCGAGGGCCGCGAAGGCGCTGACCGCGATGACGGTGGCCCCGCTGAAGGGGGCGCTGTGGAAGAAGCGCACATCGATCAGCGGGTCGGTGCGCCGCGGTTCGTACAGCACCAGACTGGCCAGGGCGCCCGCCGCGACGGCGGCGAAGAGCAGGATCTCCGGCGAGGTCCAGCCCTTCTGGGGCGCCTCGATGATCGCGTACGTGAGCGCGCCCAGCAGCGCGATGACCAGCAGCTGGCCCACCGGGTCCGGGCGGCGGGCCCGGGGTGCGCGGGACTCGGGGACGAAACGCCAGGTGAGCAGGAGGGCGGCGAGGCCGACCGGCAGATTGATCCAGAAGATCGACCGCCAGCCGACCGAGTCGACCAGCACCCCGCCCACCAGTGGGCCCGCCGCCATCGAGACGCCGACGACGCCGCCCCACACCCCGATCGCGCGGGCCCGCTCACGCGGGTCGGTGAAGGTGTTGGTGATGATCGACATCGCCACCGGGTTGAGCATGGAGCCGCCGACGGCCTGCACCATGCGGAAGACGATGAGCGCGTCCAGGCTGGACGCGAGCGAGCAGAGCGCCGATCCGGCGGTGAACAGGACCAGGCCCGCCATGAAGACCTTGCGGCGGCCGATCCGGTCGGCGGTGGATCCGGCGAGCATCAGGAGGGAGGCGAGGACGAGCGTGTAGGCGTCGATCGTCCACTGCATGCCCGAGACACTGGCGTCCAGGTCCTGGCGCATGGCGGGCAGGGCGACGTTCAGGACGGTGACATCGAGGCTGACGATCAGCAGGCTCATGCAGCAGATCGCGAGTACGAGCATCCGTCCCCGGCGGGTGAGCTCGGGCATGCATGGATAGTACGCCTAACTAACGACTTCCGCCGCCAGGACGCCGGAGACGGCCGCCACCAGGGGATGGTCCCCCGCCGCGTCCGCATCGGGCTTGGTCGTCAGCACCGTCAGCACCACCGGAACCCCCTCGGGCGTCCAGGCGATTCCCGCGTCGTTGCAACTGCCGTACGCACCGCCACCCGTCTTGTCCGCGACCGTCCACTCCGGGGGCAGCCCGGCCCGGAACCGCGTGCCGCTGGTCCGGCAGTTCAGCAGCCAGCCGGTCAGCCGCTCCCGGTCGCGCGGCTCCAGGACGTCCCCGAGGACCAGCCGGGCGTAGGAGCGGGCGAGGGCGGCCGGGGTGGTGGTGTCCGTTCGCCGTCCGGGCTCCGCCGAATTGAGTACGGGCTCCCAGCGGTCGAGCCGGGTCACCGGATCCCCGATCGAACGGGCGAAGCGGGTGACCGCGCGCGGCCCGCCGAGTTCGCGCAGCAGCAGATTGGCGGCCGTGTTGTCGCTGTCGCAGATCGCCGCGTCGCACAGCTCGGCGATCGTCATCCCGCTCGCCAGGTGCTCCGGGGTGCCGGTGACAGGGGAATCCGCGACGCAGTCCGCCTCCGTGTACCGCACGAGCCGGCCCAACACCTCGCCGTCCCGGTCCAGGTCCCGCAGCACCGCCGCCGCCGCGAGCGTCTTGAACGTGGACAGCACCGGGAACCGCTCGTCGGCCCGGTGGCGCACGGACACCCCGGTGGCCAGGTTGTACGCGTACGCGCCGACGCGGGCCCCGTGGATCCGCTCCAGCTCCCGCAGCCGGGCCGTCGCGGACGCGGGGCCGCGGACGGCGGCGTGCGCGGGCCCGGCGAGGAGCAGCGCGCCGGCCGCGGAGGCCCCGCCGAGCGCGAGCAGCCCGCGCCGGGTGGGAGCCGCGCCGCCGGCGCGGCGCGAGAGGGCTGTCGGGTCTAAGCGTGTCCGAGAGGTCATGGTCCGGATCTCCTTCGTGGGCCGGCGTCCCTCGCCGGCCCCTCCACGCTACGGCGAGGGTCCGACAACAGCGGGTCACCGCCGTGCCCCGGCGGGCCTCCGCCACCGGAGCAGTTCCGCGGGTACGCGACAATGGAGGGCATGACCACGCTCGCCCCCTCCTCCCCGCTGCTCCGCGTCGGCCCGCACACCGTGCAGCCGCCGGTGGTGCTGGCCCCCATGGCCGGGATCACCAACGCGCCCTTCCGCACCCTGTGCCGGGAGTTCTCGGGCGGCAAGGGGCTGTTCGTCAGCGAGATGATCACCACCCGGGCGCTGGTCGAGCGCAACGAGAAGACCATGCAGCTCATCCACTTCGACGCGAGCGAGACCCCGCGCTCGATCCAGCTCTACGGAGTGGACCCGGTCACGGTCGGCAAGGCCGTCCGCATGATCGTCGACGAGGACCTCGCCGACCACATCGACCTGAACTTCGGCTGCCCCGTCCCCAAGGTCACCCGCAAGGGCGGCGGCTCGGCCCTCCCGTACAAGCGGCCGCTGCTGCGCGCGATCCTCCGCGAGGCCGTCTCCGAGGCCGGGGACCTCCCCGTCACCATCAAGATGCGCAAGGGCATCGACGACGACCACCTCACCTTCCTGGACGCCGGCCGGATCGCCGTCGAGGAGGGCGTCACCGCCGTCGCCCTGCACGGCAGGACCACCGCCCAGCACTACGGCGGCACCGCCGACTGGGACGCCATCGCCCGCCTCAAGGAGCACGTCCCCGAGATCCCCGTCCTCGGCAACGGCGACATCTGGTGCGCGGACGACGCGCTGCGGATGATGCGCGAGACCGGCTGCGACGGCGTGGTCGTGGGCCGGGGCTGCCTGGGCCGCCCCTGGCTCTTCGGCGACCTGGTCGCCGCCTTCGAGGGCACGGCGGCCCGGCAGGCACCGTCCCTGCGCACGGTCGCCGACGTGATGCTGCGCCACGCGACGCTCCTGGGGGAGTGGATCGGCGACGAGGCGCGCGGCGTGATCGACTTCCGCAAGCACGTCGCCTGGTACCTGAAGGGTTTCGCCGTCGGCTCCGAGATGCGCAAGAAGCTGGCGATCACCTCCTCCCTGGAGGAGCTGGGCTCCCAGCTCCAGGAACTGGACCTGGACCAGCCCTGGCCCGAAGGCGCCGACGGCCCCCGCGGCCGCACCTCGGGCAACAACCGCGTGGCACTGCCGGACGGCTGGCTGAAGGACCCGTACGACTGCGCGGGCGTGGGCGCCGACGCCGAACTGGACACCTCCGGCGGCTGACCCGCCCGCTCCAACCACTCTCGCCGACCCCGGGATTGACGGCCCGTCCGTTCGTTAGAATGCGTCACTCGGCCACAGTGGGGGATCGCGTGACGAGCGTTGTCTTTGTGCACGGAACGGGCGTACGGGAGGACTCCTACCGGAAGTCCTACCAACGGGTCGCCCGCGGGCTCGCACGGGTACGGCCCGAGGTGAGCCTCGCGCCCTGCTACTGGGGCGACACCTATGGAGCCCATCTCGCGCTGGGCGGTGCCAGCTTCCCGGAACGGGAGCAGGACCGGGCCCTGCCCGGAGCCGGCGCGGACGATCCGCTCGCCGTGTGGGCGCTGCTCGAACAGGACCCGTTCGCGGAGATCGAACTGCTCGCGGACAGCGCCCGGGAGGACGAGGGCGGCGGCTTCGCGCCCGGCCGCACCGACCCGTGGGACGCCCTCTCCGACCGGGTGCGCGCCCTCGCCGGGGCGGGCCCGGTGACGGACGCGGCGGACACGACGGACGACGGCGACGCCGCCGCGCTCGCCGAGGAGCTGGGCCCCCGGCTGTACGACGCCGCCCTGCGCGTCGCCGAGGAACTGTCGCTGCGGCTCTCCGGCACCGCCCCGGGCCGCGACACCGAGGCGATGGCCGCCCGCGCGGTCGTCGCCCTCGCGACCCGGCTGACCGAGCACACCGAGGACGCCGAGGAACCGCTGCCGGTGGACGGGGCGGACCGCGACGCCCTGGTCCGGGTGCTCACCGACCGCCTCGGCGGCACCGACCGCGGCCTCAAGGGCGCCGCGTCCTGGGTCGGCGGCCGACTGCTCGGCGACCCGCTCCTGTGGGCCTCCTCGCCCGTCGTCCAGCTGGGCCGCCGCCCGATGACCGGCAAGATCCTCCCCGGTAGCGGAGACATCCTGCGCTACCAGGGCCGGGGCACCGGACTGCGCACCCGGATCGCCGACACCGTCGCGCTGGCCAGGGAGCGCGAGGGCGGCCCGGTCGTCCTGCTCGCCCACAGCCTCGGCGGCATCGCCTCCTTCGACCTGCTGGCCATGGAGCCCGACCACGGCGTCGACCTGCTGATCACGGTCGGCTCGCAGGCGCCGTTCCTCTACGAGATCGACGCGCTGACCGGGCTGCGGCGCGGCGACGAGCTGCCCGCCACGTTCCCGCGCTGGATCAACGTGTACGACCGCAGGGACCTGCTCGGATTCGTCGGGGAGCGGGTGTTCCCCGGCCGCGTCACCGATGTGCGGGTCAATCTGCGTCAGCCCTTCCCCCGCTCCCACACCGGCTATTTCGCGCATCAGGGCCTCTACGAGCGCATAGCGGCCGAGCTGCCGTGAGGCCCGCCGGGCACGACTGGCGGCGCACCCACGCGGTCGTCGTCGCGGTCGAGCGGTACGCGACCCGGGGGGAGGGCTGGGACCTGGACGGTCCGGCGAACGACGCCGCCCGCATGATCCGGTGGCTGCGGGGACGGGGCGTCCCCGAGGACCACATGCACCTGCTGGCCTCGCCCCTGGAGCGCAACGAGGGGCTGCTCGCCGAGTTCACCGGGGTCCGGCGCAGCACGGCCGACCGGAAGCACGTCCGCCGCGTCTTCCAGGACGACCTGCGCGACCTCGACGTCGACTGGCTCTGGGTGTACTGGGCGGGCCACGGGGTCCAGGCCGCGCACAACCGCTGGAGCCTGCTCTACCCGGAGTCCCGCGACGGCGACCCGCAGGGGGCCGACGCCGAGAACCTGATCTCCCTGCTGCGCACGGACCGGCTGCCGGCCCGCGCGGCACAGCGCGCCGTCGTCGTCCTGGACGCCTGCCGCACGACCCTGAGGCCGGGCGAGCAGGCCCACGCCTCCGACGCCGACACCCTCACCAACCGGACGGAGGCCAACGTCGACCGCCCGCTGTTCGTGATGCGGGCGTCGCGGCCCGGGGAGGCCGCCAAGTCCGTGCACGGGGCGGGGCTCTTCACCTCGAAACTGATGGACGAGCTGGAGGCGGGGTCACGGCGGGACCCGGCCGCCGCCCCCGATCTCGACCGGGTGTGGCGCGAGATCCGGCACCATTTCGAGGAGTTGGCGGCACGCCATGGTGCCGGGCAGGTGCCGACGGCGCTGTGCCGCAACTGGACGAGCGACGACGACTGCGCGCCCCGAAGCCTGTCCGCCGCGGCGACACCGTCCACCGAGCGGAATCCGGCGCGCGACGGACTGGCCCTGCTGGTCCGTGCCGCGCTGGCCGACGACGGCCCCGCCCTGGCCCGGGTGGCCCAGAAGCTCGGCACGCACCTGGGCACACCGCTGCCCTGCGAGCCCGCGGCGATCGACGCCGTGGCCCTGGTCGACTGGGCGCTGACCCGGCCGCACGGCACCGCCACCCTGATCCACCTGCTGGAGTCCTCGCCGGGCGGCCTGGACCCGGCCGACCTGGTGGCCATGAAGGCCGACGGACACCGGCTGGCCCCGGACCGCTGGCTGCTGTGCGGCGAGTACGACGCCCTGCTGGCCCTGATCGACGCCCAGCCCGACGAGGTGGCGCGGGAGTTCGCGGACGCGGCCCGCAGGGAGGCGGTGGGCACCGACCTCACGGCGACCGGGCCGAGGGCGGTCGTCGACGCCCTGGAGTCCCTGGTCCCCCATCCGCCCCGGCTGCCCCGGCTGCTGGGCACGGTCGAACGCGCCGCCGCCGCGGCCGGGGACGGCCCGTACGCCGAGGCGCTGCGCCGGTGGTCGGACGCCTGCGCGGGCCGGCTGGACGCCGCCCTGCCGGCGGTCCTGGCCGACCGGCGCGCCACGCTCGCCGAACAGGCCGCGGCCGCCGGGGCAGCGGCCGCGGACGAACGGGTGCAGATCCGGCTCTCCGCGCCGTCCGGACCCGCCGGGCACCGCACGTACCAGGTGTGGACGCACGGCGCCTCGGGCGCGGAGTCCGTCGAGGTCCGGGACACGGCCGTGGAACCGGCCGCGATCCAGCGCGCGCTGGACACGCTCCTGGCCCGGCACGGCCGGGCGCACACCACACCGGTGGAGTTCTTCCTGGACGCCCGCGATCTCGAACTCGACGTCCACCGCTGGAAGATCGGCTCCGACGGGCCCTTCCCCCGCTCGCTGGGCGCCGAGTTCCCGGTCGCCGTCCGCTGCACCGAGCACCGCTCCGCCCAGCGGGAGCACCTCTGGCGCGGCCGCTGGGGCGGGGTGGCGCACGCCCGGACCGGGGACCTGCACTGGCTCCCCGGCGATCTGCCCACGATGACCGCCGCGCACGGCTGTGTGAGCGCCCGCGAGGACGCGCCGGGCGTCGTCGTGACCGCGGCCGAGTCCGCCGCCGAGT
The DNA here is from genome assembly GCF_055559335.1 of Streptomyces sp. NPDC024555. Lineage (NCBI taxonomy): Bacteria > Bacillati > Actinomycetota > Actinomycetes > Kitasatosporales > Streptomycetaceae > Streptomyces > Streptomyces sp. NPDC024555. The sequence goes on along the minus strand of NZ_JBVHKV010000011.1, from coordinate 233,593 downwards.
CCGCCGCCCCGCGCACGGACGTGTTCACCGCCTGCGTCTTCGGCGGCGTCCCCGTGATGGTCTGGTGCGGCCACGGCGAACCGGAGCGGGCCGCCGAGGAGTTGAAGAACCTCCTGACGGACTGTCCGCTGCCGGAACTGCCCGCCCGGTTGCGTAGGCTGCGAGCGGACTGCGACGGCGACGACACGCACCCGCGCGGCGGGCTGGCCCTCCTCTGGGACGACCCGGAACGGCAACTGCCCCCGCGCCTCGATCTGTCCGCACCATGAGAAGCACGAGACGAGGGAACCGATGAGCACCGACTGGCGGCTCTTCCACGGAGGCGACGTCGAGCCGCATCCCGTCACCGCGTGGCCCGCGCCACCGCCGTGGCGGACCTTCGGCGGCGGCGAGGCCCCGGCGGAGGGCGAGGAGACGGCGCCCGAGCGGCCCCGGCGCCGGTACGTGATCTCCGAGACCGACCGCGACATCGTGAACACCGCCCTCCACCTCCACCGCCCGCTGCTCGTCACCGGCCGCCCCGGCACCGGCAAGTCCACGCTCGCCCGTGCCGTCGCGCGCGAACTCTGCCTGGGCGAGGTCCTGCACTGGCCGGTCAACAGCCGCTCCACCCTGGCCGAGGGGCTGTACCGCTACGACGCGGTCGGCCGGCTCAGGGACGCCTCGCTGCGCGGCGGCACCGGCGACGGGGAGGACACCGCCGAGCCCGATATCGGCGACTACCTCAGGCTCGGCCCGCTCGGCACCGCCCTCCTGCCGCGCACCGCACCACGGGTGCTGCTCATCGACGAGCTGGACAAGGGCGATGTCGACCTGCCCAACGACCTGCTCACCGTGTTCGAGGAGGGGACCTACGAGATCCCCGAACTGGCCCGGCTGAAGGGCGAGTCCGCGCAGGTCCGGGTCACCGGCCCGGACGACGGCCGGGTCACCGTCACCGGCGGCCGGGTCACCTGCCGCACCTTCCCCGTCGTGGTCATCACCAGCAACGGCGAACGCGACTTCCCGCCCGCCTTCCTGCGCCGCTGCGTCCGCCTGGACCTCAAGCAGCCGGACGCCGAACAACTGCGCTCCATCGTCGGCATGCACCTCGGCACGGACGCCGCCGCACAGGCCGAGCGGCTGATCGAGGAGTTCCTGCGGCTGCGCGACAACCAGGCGCACGACCTGGCGACCGACCAGCTGCTCAACGCCGTCCATCTGCGCGTCTCGGGCGCGGCGATGGACTTCGACAAGCTGCGCGACACGGTGTTCCGCTCACTCGGGGAACTGGACGCCTGATGTTCGACCGGCTCACCTCCCTGCTCGGCCGCGCCGGAGTGGACCTGTCCACCGAGGAGCTGCTCGACGTCCTGTGGATCGCCGAGGTGCGGCGACGGGGCGGGCCGGGGCACGAGCCGCCGCCCGGCCCGGAGCCGGACACCCGCCCGGTCCGCCCCCTCGAACCGGAGGAGGCGGCCCGCGACCACGACGCGCGCCGGCCCGGCCACGACCTGCCGGCGCTGCCCGAACCCGAACCGGAACGCGCCGAACCCCAGGGCCTGTACGCCCCCGCCGCCGCCGGCCCCGCGGCGGGCCGCACCTCGCGCCCGGTCGGCGTGACCGGGGTGCGGTCCCTGGAATCCCAGCGCGCCCTGAACCGGGCGATGCGCCCGCTGCGCCGCACGGTCGCCTCCCGCACCGACCTGGTGCTCGACGAGGCGGCGACCGTCGAGCGGATGGCCGAGTCCGCCCTGCCCGAACCCGTCCTGCGGCCCCGGCCCGAACGCTGGCTGAGCGCCGTCCTCGTGGTCGACGACGGCCCCTCCATGGTGCTCTGGCAGCGGTACGCCGCCGAGGTCCGCGCCCTGCTGGAGAGCCAGGGCACCTTCCACGACCTCCGCGTCCACGGCCTCGACAGCTCCGGCGGCCCCGGCCCGCTCCTGCACGCCCACCCCTTCGCCCCCGGCCCGCACCCGCCGGCCGTCCTGCGGACCGACCCGGTGCGCCCCACCGTGGTCCTGGTGGTCTCCGACACGGTGGGACCCGCCTGGCGCTCCGGCGCCGCCCCCGCCCTGCTGCGGGGCTGGGCGCGCAAGGGCCCCGTCGCGATCCTCCAGCCGCTGCCCGAACGGATGTGGCCCACCCCCGGCGGCCACCCCGCCGAACGCCTCCTGGTCCGCTCCCGCCACCCCGCCGCCCCCGGCCGCGCCCTGCGCGTCCGCCACCCGGTGCTCCCGCCCGAGCTGATGTCCTACGGCGGCACCGCGGTCCCGGTCCTGGAGGCGACCGAGGGGCAGCTCGCCCCCTGGGTCTCGCTCCTCACCGAGGGCGACAGCCGCGCCGCCCTCCCGGTGCTGATGATCCCCGACACCGACCCGGACCCCCGCCCCGAGCCCCCGGTGCCCGCCCCGGCGCCCCCGCCGACCCCCGAGGAGCGGTTCCGCCGCTTCCGGGAGGCCGCCTCCCCGGAGGGCCGGCGGCTGGCCGGCGCCCTGGCCTCGGTCACCCCGCTCACCCTGCCCGTCATGCGCGTGGTCCACGAGGCCCACCGCGCCGCCGGGGGCACCTTCCACCGCGCCCAGCTCGCGGAGGTCTTCCTCGGCGGTCTGCTGCGCCGCTCGGACCGGAGCGCGACCGGCGACGGCGCCGAGTACGCCTTCCTCCCCGGCGTCGCCGACCTGCTCCTCGACACCGTTCGCACCTCCGTGGCCCTGGACACCGCCGACCGCGTCGCCGCGTACCTCCTGGAACGCAGCGGCCCGGGACCCGAGTTCCGCGCCCGCCTCTCCGGCGACGGCCCCGACGCCACGACGCGCCTCCCCGACCACGCCGGCCCCTTCGCCGCGGCCTCCCCGGAACTCCTGCGCCGCCTCGGCCTCACCGACGCGCGACGCACCGACCCGCCCCCGGACACCCCCGACCCGGCCCCCGACGGCGAGCCGGAGCCCGACGGACCGGTGGGCCCGGCCGAGCTGTACGTGATGGAGGAGGTGGCGCCGGCGCTGGTGGCGTTCGCGCAGAGGGTGCTCGACGATCCCTCGGCTCCCGGGGCCGTGGTACTGGAGGCCGACGCCATCGTCGACCTCGCCGAGAGCTGGCAGGCGGGGTTCGGATGGAACCCGGTGACCCACGTCGCCGGCCTGGGCCGGCGGCTCGTCGACTGCGGGCTGAGCGACTACCGGGACGAGCTGACGCGGCTGATCCGCGGACTCCTGGCGGACCTGCGGACGCGGACCGACCTCGTCACCCGGACCATGTGGGGCCACCTCGCGATCGCGCTGAGCGGCCTGGGGGAGACCGCCGAGGCGACGGAGGAACTGCGGGCGATCATCACCATTGCCGCGGACATCCACGGGCCGGACCACGACTACACCCTCAACGCCCGCCGTTTCCTCCTGGAGATGCTCTACGACGACGACTGCTACGCCGAGGCGGTCGAGGAGGGCGACGCCCTGCTGGCGACGTACCAGCGGCTGGACGGCGAGGAGTACCGGTGGGAGTACACCCAGGCCCTGAAGTACCAGGCGTACGCCCTCTACCGGCTGGACCGGCCGCAGGAGGCGGAGGAACTGCTGTCCAGGGTGCTCGCGCGGCAGACGAGGGCCGAGGACGCGGTCACGCTCAGCACGAGACTCCACACCCGCTCCTGGTACTCGGCCACGCTCTCCGAGCAGGGCCGGTACGCCGAGGCGGAGGCCGAACTGCGCGCCGGTCTCGCGGAACTGGAGGCGTCCGACGAGGACGTCGAGGGCGCGGGCCCGATCAGGATCACGGACAGCCTGGCCGACCTCCTCGACGACCTCGGACGGTACGAGGAGGCGGAGCCGTTCCGCCGGGCCACCGTCGTGGCCAGCGAGCATTACTACGGACCCGACCGGAGGACCACGTTCCAGGCGCGGCGGGACCTGATCGCGACGCTGCGCGGTCTGGAGCGCTTTCCGGAGGCGCGTGACGAGGCCGACGCGCTGGAGCCGCACGTCGTGCAGGCGCTGGGCGAGTACCACCGGGAGACCCTGCTCGTGCGCGAGCTGCAGGCGCTCGTCCGCGCGGACCTGGCCGAGTACGACGACGCGGTGGAGCGGATGCACCGGCTGATCGGTCAGACGGAGAGCCTCGGCCCACGGGAGCGGCGGACCCTGCTCAGCTTCCGCCACGACCTGGGGACCGTGCTGCACGCGGCAGGACGCTCCGAGGAGGCGGCGGACCTGCTGCGCGCCCTCGTGACGGACATGAGCGAGGAGAGGGGCCCGGAGGACACCTTCACCGGGCTGACCCGCTACCACCTGGCCCATGTGCTGACGTCCCTGGACCGTGACGAGGAGGCGCTCGCCCTCTTCCAGGAGCTGCTGGTCGTCGAGGAGCGCACCCTGCCCGAGTGGAGCCTGTCCCTGGCGAAGACCCGGCACCGGATGGCGACGGTCCTCACGGACCTCGGACGGCACGGGGAAGCGGCCGCACTCATGGATCTCGTGTGGAGCGCACACGCGCGCGCGATGGGCCCGGACGCCCTGCCCACGCTCTCCGTCGGACACCGCTACGGCGTCACCCTCACCGCCGCCGGCCGCCCCCAGGAGGCCGTCGAGCTCCTCGCCTCCGTCGTCGAGGGACGCCGCACCCGCCGCGGCGAGGCGCACCCCGACACCCTCCGCTCCCGCCAGCGGCTGGGCGACGCGCTGGCCGCTCTCGGGTCGGCGGACCGGGCCCGCGCCGAGTGGACGGCGGTGCGGGACATCGCGTCCCGGGAGCTGGGCGAGGACGATGCGATCGTGCGCACGGCGACGGAGGCTCTGGCGGCACCGGGTGCCCCGCCCGACCCGCCGCTCACATGAGCGCGCAAGGGGGAGTCAATCGCGCGTGAATCACCCTCCGCTTCCGCTTTCGCGGCGCATCAAGGGCCAGGAGATGGCCATGCGTGACCGCATCAGCACCATCCGCTGCCTTCCAGGTGTCCGGATGGTGACATCTGAGCGGCCCCTCCGGCGTGATCCTCGCCACGCCTGATGGCTTGATCGCTCACATGAGCGCTCTTTCGGGGGATGCACTTCTCAAATGACGGCACTGCGTGCCAGTGGCTCGAACTTTGATCGATCGACGCTTCCCTCACGCGCTGTGGTGAAAGTCGGCGAATCCCCTCGCGCTGTGCAGTTATGCGTTCAAGAAGTGAACACATCGCTGCGCCAGAACTCCGACTCACTCCACTTTCGATCTGCTGGCGGACGGGTGGTTGCGGCCGTACGACGCGCAAGTGGACGTACCCAGGCACCTTCGATCTGGGTATGTTCCTCGCCGTCAGGGCAGCCACCGCGTCTTCGAGGAGTCGAGACCGTGTCGGAAAACAGTGATGTGCAGAAGTTCGTCTACGACTTCACCGAGGGCAATAAAGATCTGAAGGACCTCCTCGGCGGGAAGGGGGCCAACCTCGCCGAGATGACCAACCTCGGTCTTCCCGTCCCTCCCGGGTTCACCATCACGACCGAGGCGTGCAAGGTCTACCTCGACAGCGGTGAGGAGCCGGCCGCCCTGCGCGACGAGGTGAGTGCGCACCTCGACGCCCTGGAGAGCCGGATGGGCAAGAAGCTCGGCCAGGCGGACGACCCGCTGCTGGTCTCCGTACGCTCCGGCGCCAAGTTCTCCATGCCCGGCATGATGGACACGGTCCTCAACATCGGGCTCTCCGACGCCTCCGTGACCGGTCTCGTCGCGCAGTCCGGCGACGAGCGGTTCGCCTGGGACTCCTACCGCCGGCTCATCCAGATGTTCGGCAAGACCGTCCTCGGGGTCGAGGGCGACCTCTTCGAGGAGGCGCTGGAGGAGGCCAAGGCGGCCAAGGGCGTCACCGTCGACGTGGACCTGGACGCGGCCGATCTGAAGAAGCTGGTCAAGCAGTTCAAGAAGATCGTCGCCCGGGACGCCGGACGCGACTTCCCGCAGGACCCGCGCGAGCAGATGGACCTGGCCATAAAGGCCGTCTTCGAATCGTGGAACACCGACCGGGCCAAGCTCTACCGCCGCCAGGAGCGCATCCCCGGCGACCTCGGCACCGCCGTCAACATCTGCTCCATGGTCTTCGGCAACCTCGGCCCCGACTCCGGCACCGGAGTCGCCTTCACCCGGGACCCGGCCAGCGGCCACCAGGGCGTGTACGGCGACTACCTGCAGAACGCGCAGGGCGAGGACGTCGTCGCCGGGATCCGCAACACCATGCCGCTCGCCGAGCTGGAGTCCATCGACAAGAAGTCGTACGACGAGCTCATGGGCATCATGGAGACGCTGGAGACCCACTACAAGGACCTCTGCGACATCGAGTTCACCATCGAGCGCGGCCGGCTGTGGATGCTCCAGACCCGGGTCGGCAAGCGCACCGCCGGCGCGGCCTTCCGGATCGCCACCCAGCTCGTGGACCAGGGGCTCATCGACGAGGCCGAGGCCCTTCAGCGGGTCAACGGCGCGCAGCTCGCGCAGCTGATGTTCCCGCGCTTCGACGACGACGCGAAGACCGAGCTGCTCGGACGGGGCATCGCCGCCTCCCCGGGCGCCGCCGTGGGCAAGGCCGTCTTCGACTCGTACACCGCGATCAAGTGGTCCCGCTCCGGCGAGAAGGTCATCCTGATCCGCCGCGAGACCAACCCCGACGACCTCGAAGGCATGATCGCCGCCGAGGGCATCCTGACCTCGCGCGGCGGCAAGACCTCGCACGCCGCGGTCGTGGCGCGCGGCATGGGCAAGACCTGTGTCTGCGGTGCCGAGGAGCTGGAGGTCGACACCAAGCGCCGCCGGATGACGGTCGGCGGCACGGTGATCGAGGAGGGCGACCTCGTCTCCATCGACGGCTCCACCGGCAAGGTGTACCTCGGGGAGGTCCCCGTCGTGCCGTCCCCGGTCGTCGAGTACTTCGAGGGCCGGATGCACGCGGGCGCCGACGACGCCGACGAACTGGTCGCCGCCGTGCACCGGATCATGGCGTACGCGGACCGGGTCCGCCGACTGCGGGTGCGGGCCAACGCGGACAACGCCGAGGACGCCCTGCGGGCCCGGCGGTTCGGCGCCCAGGGCATCGGCCTGTGCCGCACCGAGCACATGTTCCTCGGCGAGCGCCGCGAGATGGTCGAGAAGCTGATCCTGGCCGACACCGACCAGGAGCGCGAGACGGCCCTGGAGGAGCTGCTGCCGCTCCAGAAGGCCGACTTCATCGAGCTGTTCGAGGCGATGGACGGACTGCCCGTCACCGTACGGCTGCTGGACCCGCCGCTCCACGAGTTCCTGCCCGACATCACCGAGCTGTCGGTCCGGGTGGCGCTCGCCGAGTCCCGCAAGGACGCCAACGAGAACGATCTGCGGCTCCTCCAGGCCGTGCACAAGCTGCACGAGCAGAACCCGATGCTGGGTCTGCGCGGGGTCCGGCTCGGCCTGGTCATCCCCGGACTCTTCGCCATGCAGGTCCGGGCGATCGCCGAGGCCGCCGCCGAGCGCAAGAACGCCAAGGGCGACCCGCGCGCCGAGATCATGATCCCGCTCGTCGGCACGGTCCAGGAACTGGAGATCGTCCGCGAGGAGGCCGACCGGGTCATCGCCGAGGTCCAGGCCGCCACCGGCACGAACCTCAAGCTGAAGATCGGCACCATGATCGAGCTGCCGCGCGCCGCGCTGACCGCCGGTCAGATCGCCGAGGCGGCGGAGTTCTTCTCCTTCGGCACCAACGACCTGACCCAGACCGTGTGGGGCTTCTCCCGTGACGACGTGGAGGCCTCGTTCTTCACCGCGTACCTGGAGAAGGGCATCTTCGGGGTGTCGCCGTTCGAGACGATCGACAAGGACGGCGTCGGCTCGCTGGTGCGCAGCGCGGTCGCGGCCGGCCGGGCCACCCGCCCCGATCTGAAGCTCGGCATCTGCGGCGAGCACGGCGGCGACCCCGAATCGGTGCACTTCTTCCACGAGGTGGGCCTGGACTACGTCTCCTGCTCCCCGTTCCGCATTCCGGTGGCGCGCCTCGAAGCGGGCCGGGCGGCGGCCGAGGCGAAGGGCAGCGACAGCCGCTGACCCCGGAGCGACCGATTCCGGAGGCCGGTGCCGGACCGGGTGACCCTCGGCGGTCCCGGCGGCGGCCACGGAATTCCCCCTGAGCGGCGGCACCCTGTGCGGGGGTGCCGCCGCTCCGCCATTCCCCTTTTCGTTTAATGCGCAAAGAGATCGGCCCATGACTCCGGGCGGGCCCGGAACGGACCGGGGTGCGGTCCATGGATCCCCACCCATGGACCGCACCCCTCTTACCCCCGTCGCGTGCGGAGCCGCACCGTCACCAACCGCCGCCGAACGAGCAAAACCCCCCACGGCCTTCACCCGCTCTTCCGGTGGTTCCGGAATCGCACCCGACGCCGTACAGCCTTTCGGTTGGCGACGGGTCCGGGCGAGACGTTTCAGCTCTGGCCGAAACCCCGTGGTGACGGGTAGTTACGCTTCGCATACTCTTGGGCAGGGGTAATTGCACGTGCAAGGGGTGGGGGTTCGGTGCTGCGTATCCATGTGTCCGGATGGGACCTTTCCACAGTGCGGATGGCCACCCGGCCGGACGCATTATGGGAGACCATTCTCAGCTTTCACCGGCTCAGGGACCGCCGGGCTTCCACGGTCTTCGGGAAATGGCGTACGGAAACCCGGACCCGGTTGAATAGTGAAGTACGCCTGCTGTCCTCCGTCGTGCCATCCCGCGGCTATTTCCCCGACTTTCTGACGCCTTCCGGAGGCGGTCCCGAGCCGCTGGACTTCGCCACCGGAATCGAGGTCCTGCGCGACACCCCGCCCGAGCGGCTGCGCGCCGAGCTGGCGGTGCTCGACACCCAGGCCGCGGCCTGCGGCAGGGGCGCCGCCCGGCGCGCGGTCCGGCCGCTGGAGCCCGACGCGCTGGGGGAGGGGCGCACGGAGCCCCTGGGGCGGCTCATCGGCGCGCTGCGCGCCTACCACCGCGCCGCCGTCGAGCCCTACTGGCCGCACATCCAGGCGAGCATCGAGGCCGACCGGACCGTCCGCGGCCGGGCCCTGCTGGACGGCGGCCCCGAGGAACTGCTCGCCTCGCTCCCGCCGGTCATCCGCTGGCGCGCCCCGGTCCTGGAGGCGGACTACCCCTTCGACCGCGAACTGCACCTGGACGGCCGCGGGCTGCTCCTCCAGCCGTCCTTCTTCTGCCGGGGCACCCCGGTCGTCTTCCGGGACCCGCTGCTCCCGCCGGTGCTCGTCTACCCGGTCACCCACGCCGCGGCCCCCGCCTTCGCCGAACCGGGCCCCTGGCTCGGCCGGCTCCTCGGCTCCACACGGTCCACGGTCCTGAGGGTGATAGGCGACGGCTGCACGACCAGCGAGCTGGCCCGCAGGGCCGGGGTCTCCCTCGCCTCGGCCAGCCAGCACGCCTGCGTCCTCCGGGAGGCCGGCCTCGTGCACACCCTGCGCCACGGCAGCGCGGTCCTCCACACGCTCACCCCGCTCGGCGGGGCGCTGCTGCGCGGGGGCGCACCGCTGGCCGTGACCTGATCCCGGCCGCCGTCCCGCCACTTGAGGAAAGGTTTTCTCTCCGATGCCGCACGGAAGGGATTTTCTCGTCCGGCGCCGATGAGTTCCCGGCGGTCCGGGCGTCTACCCGGTGTGAGCGCGTTCGAGCGACGCACCGACCACACCACCGAGAGAGCGTGACGGCCATGCCCCAGATGATCTTCGTGAACCTGCCCGTCAAGAACCTGGCGACGACCAAGGACTTCTTCGGCAAGCTGGGCTACTCCTTCAACCCCCAGTTCAGCGACGAGCACACCGCCTGCATGGTGATCAGCGACGCGATCTTCGCCATGCTCCTGGAGGAGCCGCGCTTCAAGGACTTCACCAAGAAGGAGGTCGCCGACGCCTCCGCGACCACCGAGGTGATCCTCGCGCTGAGCGCCGACAGCCGCGAGAAGGTGGACGAGCTGGTCGACGCCGCCCTCGCCCACGGCGGTTCGCCCGCCAACGACACCCAGGACCTCGGCTTCATGTACGGCCGGTCCTTCCAGGACCCCGACCACCACATGTGGGAGGTCGTGTGGATGGACCCGGCGGCCGTCGAGAGCGGCGGCGAGCCCGCCTGATCGCCGGGGAGACAGCCGCGCGGCGGCCGGTGCGGACGCCGCGCGGCCGGGGCCGGGACCGGGGCGCTCAGCCGCGGAACGGCCCCGTGACCTCGTAGGTGATGCCGCCGGACGAACTGCCGCTCGTGCCGCGCTGCGAGGAGAAGTAGAGCCGGCTGCCGTCCGGGGAGAAGGCCGGGCCGGTGATCTCCGAGCCCGACTGGCCGCTGATCCGCAGGAACGGGGCGACCGTGTCGTCCGGGGTGATCAGGCAGATCTCCATGTTCCCGCCGTCCTCGGCGACGTACAGATCGCCCGAGGACGACCGGGTGACGTTGTCGACGCCCGTCAGCGGGGCGCTGCCGCCCGTGACCAGCGAGTCGTCGTAGGCGAGCGAGATGCTGGACGCGTCCGCGTCGTACGCCCACACCCGGTTGTCGCCCTTCGTGGTGAACCAGCAGGTGCCCGCCGCGTAGAAGCAGCCCTCACCGCCGTTGAACACCTTGGCGCCCGCGACCTGGTAGCGGGTCTGGGTGGGCGAGCCGTCCGGGTCGGGGACCGTCGACCAGGTCACCGGGCCCGAGGTGCCGGTCCCCGCCACCAGCACCTGGAGCGTGCCGGCGGACAGGTCGCCCCAGGTGGTGGGGCGGAAGCGGTAGAAGCGGCCGTCCGTCTCGTCCTCCGTGAGGTAGACGTATCCGTGGTCCGGGTCGGCCGCCGCGGCCTCGTGCTTGAAGCGGCCCAGCGCCGGGCGCTGCACGGCCGCGTTCACCCCCCACGGGTCGGTCTCGTAAACGAAGCCGCGGCTGACCTCCTCGCAGGACAGCCAGGTGTTCCACGGGGTGCGACCGCCCGCGCAGTTGTTGTTCGTGCCGGACAGGATCCGGTACGCGGAGGTGACGGTGCCGGAGGCGTTGAAGCGCACCGCGCTCGCCCCGCCGCCGCTGCCGGAGGAGACCTCGGCGTTGGAGACGTAGATCCAGCCGCTGCCGTCGGCGAACGTGGCGCCCCCGTCGGGCGCGCTGTGCCAGGCGTACGAGGTGCCGGGGACGGTCTGCCCCGAACGGGCCACGATCCTGCTGGTGAAGCCGGCCGGCAGCAGGATCCCGTTGCCGTTGGCCGCCTGGAGCGCGCCGTACGGGCCGGTGGCCGGCTGGGCGGGACCGGCGAAGGCGGCACCCCGCCACAGGGTGCCGCCGAAGGCCGCGGCCGAGCCGCCGATCACGGCGGTGCGAAGGAAGGTCCGACGTTCCACGATCACTCCACGGGTGAGTGAGGGCCCGCCGGTCCGGGCGGCCGGCGGGTCGAACGTCAGGACAGTAGAGGCACGCAGTTGACGGAGCGTCAACACGCGGTGAACGGAACGCGATCAGTCCGCCCGGACCTCGAAGACCGGTACGGACACCTCGTCGTCGTCCAGACAGGCCCCCGTCGCCAGGTCGAAGCGCTGCTTCAGCAGCGGCGAGGCGACGAACGGCTGCCCGTCCGCCGAGCCGAGCAGTCCGCGCGAGAGGACGTACGCCCCGGTGAACGGATCGCGGTTGTCGATCGCGTACGCCCGCCCGGCCCGGTCCAGGAACAGCGCCACCTGCCGGCCGTCCGGCAGCAGCGCCGCGACGCCCCGGCCGGGCGTCAGCACCGAGCGGTCGCACACCGTGAGCCAGCCGTCCCCGGCCGCCAGCCGCACGGCACCGGCCGCCGCCCGCTCCGGCCGCGGGGCCGTCGTCCGCGGGGTCATCGTCTCTGTCGTCATCAGGAGGGGGTCCCTTCAAGCGTGCGGATGGCGAGTACGGGGCCGGCGAGGATGTCCAGGTCGGGCTTGACCTGGTCGCGCTCGGGCACGAACCTCACCGACGGATCGGGCGCGTCGGGCGCGTTGACGAAGGTGACGAAGCGGCGCAGCCGCTCCGGGTCGTTGATGGTCTCGGCCCACTCGTCGCGGTAGCCGCGGACGTGGTCGGCCATCATCCGCTCCAGCTCGTCGCAGAGCCCGAGCGAGTCGTGCACGACGACGTCCCGGACGTGCTCCAGGCCGCCCTCGATGCGCTCCAGCCAGGCGGAGGTGCGCTCCAGCCGGTCCGCGGTGCGGATGTAGAACATCAGGAAGCGGTCGATCAGCCGCACCAGTTCGGCGTCGGACAGGTCCTGGGCGAGCAGATCGGCGTGGCGCGGGGTCGCGCCGCCGTTGCCGCCCACGTACAGGTTCCAGCCCCCGGCGGTGGCGATGATCCCGAAGTCCTTGCCCCGGGCCTCCGCGCACTCCCGGGCGCATCCCGAGACCGCCGACTTCAGCTTGTGCGGGGAGCGCAGGCCCCGGTAGCGCAGCTCCAGGTCGATCGCCATCCTCACGGAGTCCTGGACGCCGTAGCGGCACCAGGTCTGCCCCACACAGGACTTGACCGTCCGCAGCGACTTCCCGTACGCGTGCCCCGATTCGAAGCCCGCGTCGACGAGCCGGGTCCAGATCAGCGGCAGCTGGTCCACCCGGGCGCCGAACAGGTCGATCCGCTGGCCCCCGGTGATCTTCGTGTAGAGGCCGAAGTCGCGGGCCACCTCGCCGATCACGATCAGCTTCTCCGGGGTGATCTCGCCGCCGGGGATGCGCGGCACGATCGAGTACGAGCCGTTGCGCTGGAGGTTGGCGAGGAAGTGGTCGTTGGTGTCCTGGAGCGCGGCCTGCTCGCCGTCCAGGACGTACCCGCTCGCGCCGACCGTGGGGGCCAGCGAGGCGATGACCGAACCGACCGCGGGCTTGCAGATCTCGCAGCCGTCGCCGCCGCGCGCCTCCTCCCGCCCGTGCGAGTCGAGCAGTCCGGCGTAGGAGGTGATCCCCAGGGTGCGGACGATCTCGTACAGCTCGCTCCTGGTGTACGCGAAGCAGCCGCACAGCCCCTGGTCCACGCTCTGCGGGAGCAGTTGGCCGATCACCTTGACGCAACTGCCGCAGCCGGTGCCCGCCTTGGTGCACTTCTTCACCTCGGGCAGGGTGGTGTGCTCGCAGATCGCGCCCTTGGTGACGTTGTGGCAGGAGCAGATCACCGCCTCGTCGGGCAGCGCGGACGGGCCGAGGGCGACCGGTGCGCCGGCCCCGGCGGGCAGGACCAGGTGCTCCGGGGCGACCGGCAGCACCGTGCCGGTCAGCGGGCGCAGCGTGCCGTACTGTTCGGCGTCCCCGACCAGCACCCCGCCCAGCAGCGTGCCGTCCCGGCCGATGACGAGCTTCTTGTAGACGCCGGAGCGGGCGTCGGCGTACACCACGTCGAGGCAGTCCTCCGCGGTGCCGTGCGCGTCGCCGAAGGACGCCACGTCCACCCCGAGCAGCTTCAGCTTCGTCGACAGGTCGGCGCCCGTGAACGCGGCCTCCTCGCCCGCGATCACCTCGGCGGCCGTCCGCGCCATCTCGTAGCCCGGCGCCACCAGCCCGTACACCCGGCCGTCGGAGGCGAGCGCGCACTCGCCGATCGCGAAGACCGCCGGGTCGGAGGTGCGGCACGCCTCGTCGACGACGACGCCGCCGCGCTCCCCGACCTCCAGTCCGCACTCCCGGGCCAGCTGGTCGCGGGGGCGCACCCCGGCCGAGAACACCACCAGGTCCGTGGCGAGCACGGAGCCGTCCGAGAGCGCCATCCCGGTCACCGCGCCGTCCTCGCCGGTCAGGACCTCCTGGGTGCCGACCCCCGTGTGGACGCCCAGCCCCATCTCCTCGATGGTGCGCAGCAGCGCCGCGCCGCCGCCCTCGTCGACCTGGACGGGCATCAGCCGGGGCGCGAACTCCACGACGTGCGTCTCCAGGCCGAGGCCCTTCAGCGCGCCCGCCGCCTCCAGCCCGAGCAGTCCGCCGCCGACCACCGCGCCGGTCGTCGCGTTCTTCGCGTACGCCTCGATCGCCAGCAGGTCCTCGATCGTCCGGTAGACGAAGCAGCCCGTGCCGTCCCTGCCGGGGACCGGCGGGACGAACGGGTACGAGCCGGTGGCCAGCACCAGCGTGTCGTACGCGAGGACCTCCCCGGACCGCGCGGTGACCGTGCGCGCCGACCGGTCCACGGACACCGCCGGATCGCCGGTGCGCAGCTCGAAGCCGTGCCGCTCCATGAAGCCGTCCTCGACCAGCGACAGCTCCTCGGGGGTCCGCCCCGCGAAGTACGAGGTCAGCTGCACCCGGTCGTAGGCGGGGCGGGGCTCCTCGCAGAGCACGACGACCCGGGCGGTGCCCGCGGCGGCCGTCAGTCCGCGCTCGGCCAGGGACTCCAGGAAGCGCTGGCCGACCATGCCGTGCCCGACGACCACGATCGTCGGCACGGTCGTCGCGGTGGAGGTGCGGTCGGTCGGGGAAGGGGACACCGGCATCTCAGAGGCCTCCGTCGTCGCTCAGCGGACACCACGTCCGTGTCCTCATGCCAGGAAGCGTGCCGGGAGGGTGTTACCCGGCCGGATCCCCGCTGTTTCCCGGGAGGAACCGTGCGCTCAGCGCCCCGGACCGCCGTCTGTGAGGGGCCGGGGGAGGGCCGTCGGCGTCCCCCGCCCGCCGCCGGGCTCAGATGTAGCTCAAGCTTTCGATCACGGTTGGACGCGATACATGCCCCTTCCATACAGTCGCGGACATGCCTGACATCACCCTGACCACCCTGGTCGTGCTGTGCCTCGCCGCGGCCGCGGCCGGCTGGATCGACGCCGTGGTCGGGGGCGGCGGACTGCTCCTGCTGCCCGCGCTGCTGCTCGGCCTGCCGCACCTGCCGGCCGCTCAGGTCCTCGGCACCAACAAGGCCGTCGCGATCGTCGGCACCTCGGGCGCGGCCGTCACCTACGCGCGCAGGGCGCCGGTCCGCGTCGGCACCGCCGTCCGGATCGGTCTGGCCGCCCTGGCCGGTTCGATGACCGGGGCCTTCTTCGCCGCCGGGATCAGCAGCGAGGTGCTGCGCCCGGTGATCATGGTGGTGCTGCTGGCGGTCGCCGCGTTCGTGATGCTGCGGCCCCAGTTCGGCCGGGCCTCAGGCGACGGTACGGCTCCGAAGGTCACCCGGGCCCGCACCGTCACCGCGATCGTCCTGGTCGGCGGCGGGATCGGCCTGTACGACGGGCTCTTCGGGCCGGGCACCGGGACCTTCCTGGTGCTGGCGCTGACCGCGGTGCTCCACCTCGATCTGGTGACGGCCTCCGCCACCGCCAAGATCGTGAACGTCTGCACCAACGGCGGCGCCCTCGCGATGTTCGCCTACCAGGGCAATGTGCTGTGGCAGCTGGCCGCCCTGATGGCCGTGTTCAACCTGGCGGGCGGGCTGCTCGGGGCGCGGATGGCGCTCAGCCGGGGCAGCGAGTTCGTGCGCGGCGTGCTGCTGGTGGTCGTCTTCTCCCTGGTCGCGAAGCTCGCCTTCGACCAGTGGCAGGCCTGAGCGGCACCGCCCCGGGCGGTCCGGTCAGCGCACCCCGGTGAGATGGGCGTACGCCACCACGTTCCCCCGGTAGCCGGTCGCGGGGGAGAAGCCGCCGCCGCAGGTGATCAGCCGCAGCGAGGCGTGCTCCGAGGCCCCGTAGACCCGCCGGTCGGGGAAGTCCTCGTTCTCGTACACCTCGATCGCGTCGAGCGCGAAGACGGCCGTGCGGCCGTCCTGGCGCAGCACCTCGATGGTGCTGCCCTTCTTCATCGCCCCGAGGTCGTAGAAGACCGAGGGCCCGTCGGCGTTGTCGACGTGGCCGGCGACGATCGCGGTGCCCTTGGCGCCGGGCGGGGTGCCGTCCTTGTACCAGCCGACGATGTCGGTGTTCCCGGCCGGAGGGACGTCGAGACTGCCGTCCGGACCGAGTCCCAGCCGCATCATCGGGGCGTCCACCCGGATGGCGGGGATCCTGATGCGCACCGGCGCCGAGGGCTTCAGCGGTGCGGCGACCGGGGAGCCGGGCAGCAGCCCGGGGCCGGCGGCGAACGCGTCGGCGGCGGCCGGGGCGGGCGGCGTCAGCTGGGTGCCGGCCCCGTTGCGGATCAGCCAGAGACCGGCCAGCGCCGCGACGACGAGCAGCCAGCCCTTGGCCTTCTGGGACACGGTCGTCCTCCGGGAGACGAGTGCCGGACGGGGGAAAAAGGGGTCCCGTCCCGGTGGCGCGGGGCCACCGGGACGGAGACCGGGCGGTCACGGAGAGGTGGAAGTCTCCGTCAGCCGTCCCGCGTGCCGCTCGCCCGGCGACGCAGGAGCCAGGCTCCGCCGACGGCGGTCGCGGCGAGGACGCCGGCTCCCGCCGCGATCTGGGTGGTGTCCGGGCCGACGCTGCCGCCGACACCGGTCTTCACGTGCCCCGTGGGGGCGGTGGGCTCGGCCGAGGGGTGGCGGCCGGCCGGGGTCTCGTGGCCGGAGGACGTGCCGTCCCGGCCGGGGGAGGAGCTCGCGTGACCGGGTGCGCTCGGGCGCTGCGACGGGCTCGCCCAGTCGCCGGACGAGGACAGGCCGGCGGCGTCCGGGGCGTCCGGCACCAGCGCCGAACCCTCCGCCTCCGCCTCGTCGAGCCCGGCCGACCCGTACGGCTCGGTGCCGTACGCGTCCGAGGGCAGACCGCTCCCGGCGGCGTCGTCCGCGGGCTCGTCCGACCCGGGCGCGCGGTCCGCGGCGTCCTGTCCGGCCGTGTCGCCCCCGGGCCGGTCCCCGGCGGCCTGCCCGGTGCCGGCCGGCTGCGTACCGGCGTTCTCCTTGTCCCCGGCGGCGGCCGCGCGCACCTCGATCTCGCCCGTGGCCCGCTTGCCGTTCGCGCAGTCCACACCGATGCGGTACGGCCCCGGCTCGGCGTTGCCCGGCACGGTGAACGTCCCGGCCAGCACCTCCTGGAGCGTGGCCGGGGCCAGCGGGAACTCCGGCGCGTCCAGCGACTTCGCGTCCCCGGTGGCGGCCGTGTCGCCGCCGCACGCGGTGGTGTTCACGGTGACCACGGCACCCGGGGCGGCGCTCGCCGGAGTGATCTCCAGGGACGCCGCCGGCTCCCCGTACGCGGACGGGGCGGCGGCGCCCAGGCCGAGCGCGGCGGCGGTGAGGGCAGCGGCGGCGGTGCCGGTCACGAGGCGGGCAGGACGGCGCATGGGGAGTTCCTCCGAGCGGGACGGCGCGGGCTGGTGTGTCCTGCCCCGAGCCAACCGCCGCCCCGCCGCCGACGCGCGCTGACACCGGGTCAGCTTTCACCCGACCGGACCGGTGCCGCCTCCTTGCCAACCGGCATGACCGCAGGTCACAGCGGTGAGAGCGGGGAACGGCGTGGCCGGTCCGGTGCCGGGTGCCGATCGGGTGACTCCGCCGCGCGGAAAATCTCGTACGTCCCGCGCATGAGCCGGCCGACGGCGGGCACATGAAGCACACCCCCCACGGGACGGTGCGACACCGCCGCCCCCGGCCACCGCCCCCACCGGACCCACCCCCCCCTGGGCCCGGTGGGGGCGGATCGTCGGAGACGGGCGGGCGCCCTCCCCGTCGGGTCCGGTCCGGGACCTCAGATCTCGTCCGCCGGGACCGCCTCGTACACCGCGGCCAGCCGGCCCATCAGCTCCTCGTCGACGGCGAACCGGGCCTCCCCGATCCGGGCGACCGGGGCCATGCCCCGCGCGTTGGTGACGAAGGCCGCGCGGTAGGCGCCGAGCCCGTCCACGGTCACCCGCCGGCGCACGGAGGGGACGCCCGCGCCCGGCAGGTCCCGCTCCAGCAGCGCCATCGTGATGCCCAGCAGCGCGGGGGCCTGCGGCCACACGACCGACGCCCCGTCCCAGAACCCGATGTTGGTGATCGCGCCCTCGGTCACCTCGCCGTCCGGCAGGGTCAGCAGCGCGTCGTCGAAACCGGCCCGGCGGGCCAGCTCCCCGTGGTGGACCGGTCCGAAATCGCCGGGCCGCTTGAGGTGCGGCGCGGTGCGCGCGTGCGCGACCGGCAGCAGGCTCGTGGGCCCCGGCGCCATCCGGGCCGGCTCGCGCACCGTGACCACCGGCACCGCCCCGGCCCCGTCCGGCGCCCGCATCCCGTACACCCGGACCGAGGCGTCCACCGCCCCCGCCCGCTCCAACGCCCCCCGGACCAGCTCCCGCACCCGGTCCCCCTCCAACGGCAGCCCGAACAGCTCCCGGTGCGCGGAGTCCAGCCGCGCCAGATGCAGCGCCAGGCCCCGCACCCGGCCGTCCCTGACCTGCATGGCCGTGAAGTGCCCGAATCCGGCGAAGGCCATCGCCCGCAGATCGTCCTCGGTGGCGGGGCGCCCGTCGAACTCGGCGTACGGGAGCGGGGTGGTGGGAGTCGTCATGGCGCCCACCGTAAGCCGCGCGGAGACGCGCGCCGGAACCGGCCGCTTGACCTCAACCAAACTTGATGTACGAACCTCTCGGCATGGACCTCACCACAGCCGGAAACCCGGCCACCGCCGCATCCCCGACCGCCCCGCTGAAGGTCGCGGTCATCCTCGCCAGCAACCGCGAGGGACGCTTCGCCCCCGTCGTCGCCGACTGGTTCCTCTCCCGGACCGGGGAGCACTCCGACATCACGACCGACCTGGTCGACGTCGCCGAGCTGGATCTGCCGACCGCCCTCTCCTACGCCCCCGGGCCCGAGGACCGGGCGCTGCTCGCGGAGGTGTCGGCGCGGCTGGCGGCGGCCGACGCGTTCGTCGTCGTCACCCCGGAGTACAACCACTCCTACCCCGCGCCGCTCAAGAACCTCATCGACTGGCACCGCGCCGAATGGCAGGCCAAACCGGTCGCGTTCGTCTCCTACGGCGGGATCTCCGGCGGCCTGCGCGCGGTCGAGCACCTGCGCCAGGTCTTCGCCGAACTGCACAGCGTCTCCATCCGCGACACCGTCTCGTTCCACAACGCCGGCGCGCTCTTCGACGACGAGGGCCGGCACCGCGAGCCGGCCGCCCCCGCGGCGGCCGCCAAATCGCTCCTGGACCAACTGGTCTGGTGGGGAAGGGCGCTGAGGGAGGCCAGGGCCGCGCACCCGTACGCCGGCTGAGCCGCGGACCCGGGCGGCGGGACCGACAATGGAGAGGACCCGCCGCCCGCACCGAGGAGAGACCGACCATGACCCGGACACCGCCCGCCTGGCTGACCGTGCTCACCACGACGGACAGCGAGGAGAAGGCCCGGACGCTCGCGCGGGGCGTGGTGGAGGCCCGGCTCGCCGCCTGCGTCCAGATCTCCGGCCCCGTCACCTCCGTCTACCGCTGGCAGAACGGCATCGAGACCGCCGAGGAGTGGCAGCTGTTCCTCAAGACGACGGCCGAACGGTACGAGGAACTGGAGGCCCACATCCAGCGCGAGCACGACTACGACACCCCGGAGATCATCGCGCTCCCCGTGGTCCGGGGCAGCGCCGGCTATCTGGGCTGGGTCTCGGCGGAGACGGCACCGGTCACCGCGCTCTGACCCGGGCCGCCGGCCGGTGCCGTCACCGCCCGGCCGCCGCCAGCGCCTCGCGGACCCCCGGCTCCTTCGGCCCCAGGAAACGGGGGTCCGGTGCGAACAGCGCGTCCAGCGCCGCCTTCCCGGCGGCGAACACCTCGCGCGTCCCGCCGTAGTACCAGGTCACATCGTGGACGTCGTCGACCCCGACGCCGTACGCGTCGATCCCCGCCGCCCGGCACAGGGCCGTCGCCCGCCGGATGTGGAAGCGCTGGCTCACCAGGACCGCCCGGTCGACGCCGAAGATCTTCTTGGCCCGGACGCAGGAGTCCCAGGTGTCGAAGCCCGCGAAATCGCTGACCACACGGTCGTCCGGCACGCCCCGGGCGACCAGATAGGCGCGCATCGCGTCCGGCTCGTCGTACTCCTTCCGGCTGTTGTCGCCCGTCACCAGCACGACCCGCACCTTCCCCTCCCGGTACAGCCCGGCCGCCGCCCGCAGCCGTTGCGCCAGATACGGGGACGGCTTCCCGTCCCACAGCCCCGCGCCGAACACCACGGCCACGTCCCGGGCGGGCGCGTCCGCCGCCGTCCCGGTCCGCCCGTCGGCCGCCAGATACAGCCAGGTGGCCGGGGCCAGCGCCAGCACACACGCGGCCATCACCCCCTGAACGGCCCGCCGCCGCCCGCGCCGGGTCCGCGGCACGCAGCGCCCGGCGGCCCCGCGCACCCGCGTCGCGGCCCTCCGCAGCCGCTCCCGCACCGCCCGGCCGCTCCGTGGCCTCCACCGCATCCGGCATCCCGTCCCTTCGTCACCGGGGCGGTGTTCCACCGCACCACCCCTCAGAGACGGACGAACTGACGGCCGAAAGGGTTCTCCGGACCCGGCCGCCGGTAACATCACCCGATGGTGTTCCCACGGCTGATCGCCTCAGATCTCGACGGCACGCTCCTGCGCAACGACGGCACCGTGTCGCCCCGCACGCTGCGCGCCCTGCGCAGGGCGGAGGAGGCCGGTACGGAGATCGTCATCGTCACCGCCCGGCCGCCCCGCTTCGTCGACCGGCTCGCCGAGGCCGCCGGCCTCACCGGCACGGCCGTGTGCAGCAACGGCGCCCTCGTCTACGACATCGCCACCCGCACCGTCGTCACCTCCCGCGTCCTGCCCCTGCCCACCGCCCGCCGGGTGGCCGACGCGCTCGCCGCCGCACTGCCCGAGGTCGGCTTCGCCCTGGAGACCGGCAACCAGGTCCTGTACGAACCCGCCTACCGGCTCAGGCTGTCCGAGGACGCCGGCGCCGAACTCCCCGTCCCCTCCCTCGCCGACCTCTGGCTGACCGAGGCCCCCGTCACCAAACTGCTCGCCTGGTCCGACCGGCTCGACGCCGACACCCTGCTCGCCGCGGCCCGGCGCGGCACCGGCGACGAGGTGCAGCTGACCCACTCGGGCGGCCACGGCCTCCTGGAGATCAGCGCCCCCGGCGTCACCAAGGCCGGCACCCTGGACCTGCTCTGCGCGGCCCGGGGCATCACCGCCGCCGAGGTCATCGCCTTCGGCGACATGCCCAACGACCTCACCGTGCTCACCTGGGCGGGCACCGGCTACGCCATGGCCAACGCCCACCCGTCCGTCCTCGCCGCCGTCCCCGTCCACACCACCAGCAACGAGGCGGACGGCGTCGCCGAGGTCATCGAACGCCTCTTCACGGACTGACCACCCGGGCCGGTCCGGACACGCTCCGGGCCTGACGGCGGTCCGGGGCGCCCCGTGAGGCGGTCCGAAAGCTCCCGTGACCGGCACGCAACGCGGCGGCAACCCGCACCCGGCACCCTCGGTCCATGAACCCGTCGGCATCCCAGGAGCCCCCGCCCCTCGACAGCACGGCGCACCTGCTCACGCGCATCGGCGCCGAGCTCGGTGCCGGGCTCGGCACGCTGCGCCCGGCGCACCGCACCCGGCCGCGCCCCGCACCGTCCGGGCCCCCCGCCCTCGTCGCCGTCGCCCACGGCAGCCGTGACCCCCGGGCCCTGCACACCGTGACCCGGCTGCTGGACCGCGTACGGGAACTGCGCCCCGGACTCGACGTCCGGCTCGGCCACATCGAGCTGAACGCACCGCTGCTGCCCGACACCCTGGCCGGGCTCCGGGGCCAGGACGCCGTCCTCGTCCCGCTGCTGCTGGGCCGGGGCCACCACGTCACGTACGACATCCCGCGCGCCGCCGAGGCCGCACCCGCCGTCCGCACCCGCCGCGCCGCCCCGCTCGGACCGCATCCGCTGCTGGTCGAGGCGCTGCACGGGCGGCTCACCGAGGCGGGCTGGCGGACCTCGGACGACGGCAACCGGAACAGCGCCGTGGTGCTGGCCGCCGCCGGCTCCCGCGCCCCCGAGTCCGCGGCCGACACCCGCCGCACCGCACACCTGCTGTCCGAACGGCTCGGTGGAGTGCCCGTCGTGCCCGCGTACGCCTCCGCCGCCTCCCCCACCGTCCCGGCCGCCCTGCGCGCGCTCGCCGCCCGGGGCCACCGCCGGATCGCCGTCGCCTCGTACTTCACCGCACCCGGACGCTTCGCCTCCGCCGCGGCCGACGCCGCGCCCTGGATCGCGGCCGAACCGCTGGGCGCGCATCCGGCGATGGCCCGGCTGCTGCTCCACCGCTACGACCGCGCCCTGACGGATCCGGGCCCGTGGGAGGCCGGCCCCGGCCGGGACCACCGCACCCCGGTGCCCACCCGCTCCCCGGCCCCCGCCTGAGCCGTACGGCCGCCGCCGCGGCCCGTTCGTCAGAGGCGCGGATTACTGTCGATGCCATGGACGGCACCCAGCCCACGCACCCCGCAGCCGGCAGACAGGACCACGGCACCGCGCCCTACGGCCCGGCCGACGCCGAGCGCTGGGACCCCGAGCCGGACAAGCGGCCCGGCCGCACCGCGTTCCAGCGCGACCGCGCCCGGGTGCTGCACTCCGCGGCGCTGCGCCGGCTCGCCGGGAAGACCCAGGTCGTCGCCCCCGGCACCCGCAGCCACGTCTGGGACGCCAGCCCCCGCACCCGGCTCACCCACTCCCTGGAATGCGCCCAGGTCGGCCGGGAACTCGGCGCCGCGCTCGGCTGCGACCCCGACCTCGTCGAGGCCGCCTGCCTCTCCCACGACATGGGACACCCGCCCTTCGGCCACAACGGCGAACAGGCGCTGAACGACTTCGCCTCCGACTGCGGCGGCTTCGAGGGCAACGCCCAGTCGCTGCGGCTGCTCACCCGCCTGGAGCCCAAGCGCTTCGTGCCCGACACCCGCACCGGCGACCTCGTCAGCGTCGGCCTCAACCTCACCCGCGCCGCGCTCGACGCCGCGACCAAGTACCCCTGGCCCCGGGGCGCCCACCCCACCGCCCCCGGCTCACCCAAATTCGGCGTCTACGAGGACGACCTGCCCGTCTTCCGCTGGTTCCGCGAGGGCGCCCCCGAGGACCGCACCTGCTTCGAGGCCCAGGTCATGGACTGGTCCGACGACGTCGCCTACTCCGTCCACGACTTCGAGGACGGGCTGCACGCCGGACACATCGACCCCAACTGCCTGGACGCCGAACCCGAGCGCCGCGCGATCTGGGACGTCGCCGTCGGACGGTACGTCCCCGCAGGCACCGACCCGGGGGAACTGGCCGAGGCCCTCGACCGGCTCATGGACCAGGAGTGGTGGCCGCACGGCTACGACGGCTCGGCCGTCGCCCAGGCCCGGCTGAAGGACGCCACCAGCCAGCTCATCGGCCGCTTCTGCCTGGCCGCCGAGAGCGCCACCCGGCAGACGTACGGAGGCGGCCGGCTCACCCGCTACGGGGCCGCGCTCGTCGTCCCCCGCGAGACCCGCAACGAATGCGCCGTCCTCAAGGCGGTCGCCGACCGCTATGTGATGCAGCGCGCCGAACAGGAGACGATCCGCGCCGAACAGCGCGTCGTCATCGCCGAACTCGCGGCGGCGCTGACCGCCCGCGCCCCCGAGGGCCTCGAACCGCAGCTGCGCGCCCTCTACGAGTCCGCCCCGGACGACCGGGCCCGCAAGCGCGTCCTGGTCGACCAGATCGCCGCGCTCACCGACGCCTCGGCCCGCACCCTGCACCACACCCTCACCACACACCCCCGCTGACCCGCCCGGCCGGCACCGCCGCCCGCGCGTCCCGCCGGTGCGCCCCGGCGGACGGCGCCGGGCACGCCCGCGCGGGCCGCGCCGGGTACTCCCCGTTCATCAGCGCGTCGCCCAGCGCCGTCCGCCGGTGCACCACCGAGGGCCCGCACCGCTCCGACACGACCAGCCCCGCCTCCCGCAGCACCGAGGCGTGCCGGCTCGCCGTCGACAGCGCCAGCCGCAGCACCGTGCCCAGCTGCGTCGTGCTCAGCGGCCGCTCCAGCACCTCCAGCACCGCCGCCCGGGTGTGACCGACCAGCTGCGCCACCGCCGGCCGGACCGTGTCCCCCTGCTCGCCCCGGTCCGCCCCGGCCCGCTCCAGCCAGCCCGGCCGCGGGGTCAGCGGATGGACGAGGACCTGGTCCAGCCCCGGATCGGCCAGCGCCACCGGATGACGGACGCAGAAGAACGCCGGGATCAGCGTCAGCGCCCGCCCGTCCAGCCACTTCTCGCTCGTCACCGGATACGGCGCCTCCAGCACCCGGTTCTCGTCCCGCCAGGTCAGATCCGGCTGATAGGTCGCGAGCAGCCCGTCGCTGCCCCGGTCCAGGGCCGCCTGCGCCCGCACCGGCCGGTCGGCGGCCACCGTCGCCCCGATCTCCGCGGCGTACGGCGCGACCGCCACCGCGTAGTAGCGGCGCAGCGCGTCCCCGAGCCGGTCCAGTGCCGCGCGGTCGCCCCCGGCCAGCCGCCGCGCCCCCGCGGGCATCCGGCCCGGACCGTACAGCTGGGACACCTCGGCGGACAGCCGGGGCACCGGGGTGGACAGCACCCGGTCGATCCCGGTCTCCAGCTCCGTGACGCCCTGCCCCGGCGTCAGGAAGTCCGGGAAGTACGTGGCGAACGGGCAGAGCCGGGCCAGGCCCGCCACCGTGTCCGTCAGCCCGGCCCGCGCGAGCCCCGCGCGGACCTCCCGGCGCCACGGGTCGAAGACCAGCGCCGCCTGCCGGTTCTGGAGCAGGTGCAACGACAGCACGAGCTCCCACATGGGATCGGGACCCGTGGCCACGCGCAGCCTGGTCAGGTCCTCGCTGGTGAAGTGGATACGTAACATGCGTCCCCCGAGCGCTCCACGTACACACCGCCCGGCGCGCCGCGAGTCAGGTGCGCACCGGCCGGACCTTCACCGTAACCGGATCCCGGTCCCCTCCGCCCGCCCTGCGGACACCTTTGCGTTCTCGTCGAAAGGTGCGGCGCGGCCGCCGGCGAGGGGTTCGGCGGATCCGCGGCGACCACTGGGCGTGACCTGATCGGGCCACACCCCCTTTCGCCATTACGCTGCGTGCGGGACGCTCGCAGTTGGCGCCGCGCAGCAAGCACCGAGGAGGCATCAAGTGGTCGACGCACATCGGACGTTCGTGATCGTGGGCGGAGGGCTGGCCGGGGCGAAGGCCGCCGAGACGCTCCGGGCGGAGGGGTTCAGCGGCCGGGTCATCCTGATCGGCGACGAGCGGGACCACCCCTACGAACGCCCGCCGCTGTCCAAGGGCTACCTCGCCGGGAAGGAGGACCGCGACAGCGTCTTCGTCCACGAGACGGGCTGGTACGCGGGGGCCGAGGTCGAACTGCACCTCGGCCAGCCGGTCACCGCGCTGAACCGCGAGGCCCGCTCCGTGGAGCTGGGCGACGGCACCGTCGTCCGCTACGACAAGCTGCTCCTGGCCACCGGCGCGGAACCGCGCCGCCTCGACATCCCCGGCACGGACCTGGCCGGCGTCCACCATCTGCGCCGCCTCGCCCACGCCGACCGGCTGCGCCACGTGCTGGCCGCCCTCGGCCGCGACAACGGGCACCTGGTGATCGCCGGGGCCGGCTGGATCGGCCTGGAGGTCGCGGCGGCCGCCCGCGGCTACGGCGCCGAGGTCACCGTCGTCGAACCGGAACCGACCCCGCTGCACCGCGTCATCGGACCCGAACTCGGCCAGATCTTCACCGAGCTGCACCGCGACCACGGCGTCCGCTTCCACTTCGGCGGCCGGCTCACCGAGATCGTCGGCCAGGACGGCATGGTCCTCGCGGTCCGCACCGACGACGGCGAGGAGCACCCCGCCCACGACGTCCTCGCCGCGATCGGCGCCGCCCCGCGCGCCGCGCTCGCCGAGGCCGCGGGCCTGGCCGTCGCCCCGCGCGAACAGGGCGGCGGCATCGCCGTGGACGCCTCGCTGCGCACCAGCGACCCGCACATCTTCGCCGCCGGGGACGTCGCCAACGTGGCCCATCCGCTGCTCGGCTCCCGGCTCCGCGTCGAGCACTGGGCCAACGCGCTGAACAGCGGCCCGGCGGCGGCCCGCGCCATGCTCGGCCAGGAGGTCTCCTACGACCGGGTGCCGTACTTCTTCTCCGACCAGTACGACCTCGGCCTGGAGTACTCCGGCTGGGCCCCGCCCGGCTCCTACGACCAGGTGGTGATCCGCGGCGACGCCGGAAAGCGCGAGTTCATCGCGTTCTGGCTGAAGGACCGCAAGGTGCTCGCCGGGATGAACGTGAACGTGTGGGACGTCACCGAGACGGTCCAGCAGCTGATCAGGGCGGGCAGCCCGGTCGACCCGGACGCCCTGGCCGACCCCTCGGTGCCCCTGGAATCACTGATCTGAGCCGGTCCCGCCCCGGCCCCGCGCCCCGCCCGTACCCCGGCCGGCGGGGGCGGGGCCCGGACCGGATCACACCCGGCCGCGGCCGGACTGTCCGCCCCCACCCGTAGACTTCACTCGTGGCAGGCAGGATCAATGACGACGATGTGAAGGCGGTGCGGGACGCGGTCCCGATCGACGCCGTCGTGTCCGAGTACCTCCAGCTGCGCAACGCGGGCGGGGGCAACCTCAAGGGGCTGTGCCCCTTCCACGACGAGAAGTCCCCCTCCTTCCAGGTCAGTCCGAGCAAGGGTCTCTTCCACTGCTTCGGCTGCCAGGAGGGCGGCGACACGATCGCCTTCGTCCAGAAGATCGACCACCTCACGTTCGCCGAGGTCGTCGAGCGGCTGGCCGCCAAGGCCGGCATCACCCTGCGGTACGAGGAGGGCGGGTACAACCCCTCCCACCAGCGCGGCGAGCGGATCCGCCTGGTCGAGGCGCACAAGGCGGCCGCGGCGTTCTACGTGCAGCAGCTGGAGAGCCCCGAGGCCGAGATCGGCCGGAAGTTCCTCGCCGAGCGCGGCTTCGACCAGACCGCCGCCGCCCATTTCGGCATCGGCTACAGCCCGGCCGGCTGGGACCACCTCACCCGCTTCCTGCGCGGCAAGGGCTTCACCGACCGCGAGCTGATCACCTCCGGCCTCTCCCAGGACGGCCGGCGCGGCCCCATCGACCGCTTCCGCGGCCGGCTGATGTGGCCCATCAGCGACACCTCCGGCGACATCGTCGGCTTCGGCGCCCGCAAGCTCCGCGACGACGACAACGGACCGAAGTACCTCAACACCCCCGAGACCCCGATCTACAAGAAGTCCCAGGTGCTCTACGGCATCGACCTGGCCAAGAAGGACATCGCCAAGTCCAGCCGGGCCGTCGTCGTCGAGGGCTACACCGACGTGATGGCCTGCCACCTCGCCGGGATCACCACCGCCATCGCCACCTGCGGCACCGCCTTCGGCGGCGACCACATCAAGATCCTGCGCCGGCTCCTCATGGACAACGGCAGCGCCCGCGTGATCTTCACCTTCGACGGGGACGCGGCCGGCCAGAAGGCCGCCCTGCGCGCCTTCGAGGACGACCAGAAGTTCGCCGCCGAGACCTACATCGCGATCGCCCCGGACAACATGGACCCGTGCGATCTGCGCCTGGTCAAGGGCGACGACGCCGTCCGCGACCTGGTCGAGCCGCGCACCCCGCTCTTCGAGTTCGCCCTGCGCCAGATCGTCGCCCGCTACGACCTGGAGACCCCGGCCGGCCGCGCCGCCGCGCTGGACGAGGCCGCCCCCGTCGTCGCCAAGATCAAGACGGGCAGCATGCAGCGCGAGGTCGCCGTCCAGCTGGCCGGCCTCGTCGGCATCCTGGACCAGGAGTACGTGGTCCACCGGGTCAACCAGCTCGCCCAGTGGGCCCGCGGCCGCGGCGGCGACCGGCGCGGCCCCGGCCCGTCCGGCGGCCGCGGCACCCCGCGCCACCAGGAGGCACCCGCCCCGGTGGCCCACTCCGGCCCCGCGCTCAACCTCCGCAGCCCCGCCCACCGCACCGAGCGCGAGCTGCTCAAGCTCGCCCTGCAGAAGCCCGAGCTGGTCTCGCCCGCCTTCGACGCCTACGGGGCCGACGAGTTCACCGCCCCGCCCTACGCCTCCGTGCGCCAGTGCGTCGCGGAGGCCGGCGGCGCCGAGACGGGCCTCGCCGACAACCGCGAATACCTGGTCAGGGTGCTCGACGCCACCCCCAACGAATCGGTCCGCAAGCTGATCACGGAGCTGGCCGTCGAGGTCTTCCACGGCAAGTCCATCGACGAGACCTACGCCGGTGAGCACCTGGTCAAGGTCCGGCTGCGCGCCGTCGACCGCCGCATCGCCGACGTCCAGGGCAGCCTGGCCCGTCTCGGCAGCAACGTCGCCCCGGACCACCTGGCCGCCGCGCAGAACGAGGTCTGGGTCCTCCAGCAGTACGCCCAGTCGCTGCGCAGCCACGGCGCCGACGCGCTCTGACGCCTCGCCCCGCCCCCAGAAAGTGCCCGCACGCCCCTCGTGGTGGCTGTGTGTCGTACCCCACACTGGGGAGCGGTGCAGGAGTCATCGGAACGCGGCCGGCCCACCGAGCGGTGGCCCCCGTCCCGCGGTCCGGCAGCGATCACCTGGAGGTCGCCCCCGTGCAGACCCGGACCGTGACCGAAACCGGGCATGTCCCGGCCGTCCCCGCGCAGAACCGGGCCGCGCGTCACCCCGAGGCCGCGGTGGACCCGCCGTCGGCCCCGCCCGCCCGGCCGGACCCGGCCCCGCCGGAGGCCGCCGAACCGCCCGAGGCCGCCATGGAGGACTCCCGGCTCCCCGAACCGCCGGAGCCCCGCGCCCGCCCGGACACCGGCGGACCCACCTCCGACCTGTTCCGCCAGTACCTGCGCGAGATCGGCCGCATCCCGCTGCTCACCGCCGCCGACGAGGTGGAACTGGCCCGCCGCGTCGAGGCCGGGCTCTTCGCCGAGGAACGCCTGGCCCGCACCCCGGACCCCGACACCCGCCTCGCCGTCGACCTGGACCGGCTCGTCGTCATGGGCCGGATGGCCAAGCGCCGCCTCATCGAGGCCAACCTCCGCCTGGTCGTCTCCGTCGCCAAACGCTACGTCGGACGCGGGCTCACCATGCTCGACCTGGTCCAGGAGGGCAATCTCGGCCTGATCCGGGCGGTCGAGAAGTTCGACTACGCCCGCGGCTACAAGTTCTCCACGTACGCCACCTGGTGGATCCGCCAGGCCATGTCCCGCGCCCTGGCCGACCAGGCCCGGACCATACGGGTCCCCGTCCACGTCGTCGAACTCATCAACCGCGTCGTCCGCGTCCAGCGCCGGATGCTCCAGGAACACGGCTGCGAACCGACGGCCGAGGAGGTCGCCGCCCAGCTCGACCTCACCCCGGAGCGCGTCGGCGAGGTGCTGCGGCTGGCCCAGGAGCCCATCTCCCTGCACGCGCCCGTGGGGGAGGAGGACGATGTCTCCCTGGGCGATCTGATCGAGGACGGCGACGCCGCCTCCCCCGTGGAGTCCGCGGCCTTCCTGCTGCTGCGCGAGCACCTGGAGGCGGTGCTCTCCACCCTGGGCGAACGCGAGCGCAAGGTCGTCCAGCTGCGCTACGGACTGGCCGACGGCCGCCCGCGCACCCTGGAGGAGATCGGCCGCATCTTCGGTGTGACCCGCGAGCGCATCCGCCAGATCGAGTCCAAGACCCTCTCCAGACTCCGCGACCACGCCTTCGCGGACCAGCTCCGCGGCTACCTGGACTGACGCGTACGCGACGCGCGAGCCCTGGTAGCCGCGGAGGAACGACCGGACCCCCGCCGGACCGCTGCGGACCGGCTAGTCGACCTCGACGACCGCCTGGGCGAACTGCGCCGCGTACAGCCGCGCGTAGGCCCCCTGCGCCTCCAGCAGCTCGTCGTGCGTGCCCTGCTCGACGATCGAGCCGTTCTCCATCACCAGGATGACGTCTGCGTCCCGGATCGTGGAGAGGCGGTGGGCGATCACGAAGCTGGTGCGGCCGTGCGCGAGCCGCGCCATCGCCTTCTGGATCAGCACCTCGGTCCGGGTGTCGACCGAGCTGGTCGCCTCGTCGAGGACGAGTATCACCGGGTCGGACAGGAACGCCCGCGCGATGGTGATGAGCTGCTTCTCGCCCGCGCTGACACCCGAGCCCTCGTCGTCGATCACCGTGTCGTAGCCCAGCGGCAGGGTCCGGATGAAACGGTCGGCGTGGGCCGCCCGCGCCGCCTCCTCGATCCGCTCCCGGCCGACGTCGCCCGGCGCCCCGTAGGCGATGTTCTCCGCGATGGTCCCGCCGAACAGCCAGGTGTCCTGGAGGACCATGCCGATCCCGGCCCGCAGGTCGTCGCGGGACATCGACGCGATGTCGACCCCGTCGAGCGTGATGCGCCCGCCGGTCACCTCGTAGAACCGCATCAGCAGATTGACCAGCGTCGTCTTGCCGGCCCCGGTCGGGCCGACGATCGCCACCGTGTGGCCCGGCTCGACGCTCAGCGACAGGTCCTCGATGAGCGGCTTCTCCGGGTCGTAGCGGAACGACACCTTCTCCAGCGAGACGTTGCCGCGCAGCTCCTCGGGGTGGGCCGCGTCGCCCTTCGCCGGGTCGGGGCTCTGCTCCTCGGCGTCCAGCAGCTCGAAGATCCGCTCGGCCGACGCCACCCCGGACTGCACCAGGTTCGCCATCGAGGCGACCTGGGTCAGCGGCATGGAGAACTGCCGGGAGTACTGGATGAACGCCTGCACATCACCGATCGACAGCGCGCCGGAGGCGACCCGCAGCCCGCCGACCACGGCGATCAGCACATAGTTCAGGTTCGACACGAACATCATCAGCGGCTGCATGATCCCGCTGTTGAACTGCGCCTTGAACCCGGCCTCGTACAGCGCCTCGTTCTGCTCGGCGAAGTCCCGCGCGGACTCCGCCTGGCGCCCGAAGACCTTCACCAGGGTGTGGCCGGTGTACATCTCCTCGATGTGGGCGTTGAGCTTGCCCGTCACCTTCCACTGCTGGACGAACTGCGGCTGCGAGCGCTTGCCGACCTTCGTGGCGACGACCACCGACAGCGGCACCGTCACCAGGGCGACCAGCGCCAGCAGCGGCGAGATCCAGAACATCATCACGAGTACGCCGACGATGGTCAGCAGCGAGTTGATGAGCTGGCCCATCGTCTGCTGCATCGTCTGCGAGATGTTGTCGATGTCGTTGGTCGCACGGCTCAGCACCTCGCCGCGCTTCTGCCGGTCGAAGTACGACAGCGGCAGCCGCGCCAGCTTGGTCTGGATGTCCTCGCGCAGCTGGAAGACGACCCGGTTGATCACCCGGATCGACAGACGCGTCGCCACCAGCATCAGCAGCCCCGCGCCGACGTACACGGCCAGCGCCATCAGCAGCACCCGGCCGATGGCGTCGAAGTCCATGCCCTGGCCGGGGACGAAGTCCACCGAGGAGAGCATGTCCGCCAGACCGCTGTTGGTCCGGCGGATGCCCTCGACGGCCTGTTCCTTCGTGGCCCCCGGCTCCATCCGCCCGCCGACGACCCCGGCGAACACCAGGTCGGTGGCCCGGCCGAGGATCTTCGGGCCGACCACGGAGAACGCCACGCTCACCGCGACGGCCGCCAGCATCAGATACAGGGTCGACTTCTCCGCCGCGAAGCGCTTCAGCAACCGCTTCGAGGACCCCTTGAAGTCCATGGACCGCTGGGTCGGCGCCCCGCCCGCCATCATGCGTCCGCCAGGCCCGGCCATTACGCGGCCTCCGCTTCCGTCAGCTGGGAGAGCACGATCTCCCGGTACGTCTCATTGCCTTCCATCAGCTCGTGGTGGCTGCCGGTGCCGACGACGCGGCCCTCGTCCAGCACCACGATCCGGTCGGCGTCGCGGATGGTGGACACCCGCTGCGCGACGATCACCACCGTCGCCCCCGCCGTCTCCCGCTGGAGCGCCGCGCGCAGCGCCGCGTCCGTGGCGTAGTCCAGCGCCGAGAACGAGTCGTCGAACAGATAGATCTCCGGCTGCTGCACCAGCGTCCGGGCGATCGAGAGCCGCTGGCGCTGTCCGCCGGAGACGTTCGTGCCGCCCTGCGCGATCGGGGCGTCGAGACCGTGCTCCAGGCCCTCGACGAACTCCTTGGCCTGCGCGATCTCCAGCGCGCGCCACAGCTCCTCGTCGGTGGCGTCCGGATTCCCGTACCGCAGGTTCGTGGCGACCGTCCCGGAGAAGAGGTACGGCTTCTGCGGCACCAGGCTCACGGTCTTCGCCAGCAGCGCCGGCTCCAGGGTCCGCACGTCCGTGCCGTCGACCAGCACCTGGCCGTCCGTCACGTCGAAGAGCCGGGGGACCAGCCCGAGCAGCGTGGACTTGCCGCTGCCGGTCGACCCGATGATCGCGGTCGTCTCACCGGCCCGCGCGACGACGTCGATCGAGCGCAGCACCGGCTCCTCGGCGCCCGGGTAGCGGAAGTCCGCCCCGCGCAGCTCCAGATGCCCCCGGGCGCGCAGCTCCGTCACCGGGTCCACCGGCGGCACCACGCTGGACTCGGTCTCCAGGACCTCCTGGATGCGCTCGGCGCAGACCTCGGCGCGCGGCACCATCATGAACATGAAGGTGGCCATCATCACCGACATCACGATCTGCATGAGGTACGAGAGGAACGCGGTGAGCGCCCCGATCTCCATCCCGCCGCTGTCGATGCGGTGCGCGCCGAACCAGACGACGGCGATCGACGACACGTTCACGACCGTCATCACGGTCGGGAACATCAGCGCCATCAGCCGGCCCGTGGACAGCGCCACGTCCGTCAGCTCGGTGTTGGCCCCCCGGAACCGCTCCTCCTCGTAGCCGTCGCGGACGAAGGCGCGGATGACGCGGTTGCCGGTGATCTGCTCGCGCAGCACCCGGTTGACCGTGTCGAGCCGCTCCTGCATCAGCCGGAACAGCGGGCGCATCTTCCGCACGATGAGGCTCACCGCGATGCCGAGCACCGGCACCACCGCGAGGAGCACGGCGGAGAGCGGGACGTCCTGGCCGAGCGCCATGATGACGCCGCCGACGCACATGATCGGCGCCGACACCATCAGCGTGAACGTCATCAGGGCCAGCATCTGGATCTGCTGGACGTCGTTGGTGGTCCGGGTGATCAGCGAAGGGGCCCCGAACCGGCCGACCTCGCGGGCCGAGAAGGACTGCACCCGGTCGAAGATCCCCGCCCGGATGTCACGGCCGAGCGCGGACGCCGTACGGGCACCGATGTAGACGGCTCCGATGTTGCAGACGACCTGGGCGATGCTGACGACGATCATCACGCCGCCGTACTGAAGGATGTAGCCCGTGTCGCCCTGGACGACACCGTTGTCGATGATGTCGGCGTTGAGCGTCGGCAGATAGAGCGTGGCGCAGGTCTGCAGCAGCTGGAAGACGACCAGGAGCGCGATCGGTTTCTGGTACGGACCGAGATAGGCCCGCAGGATTTTTATGAGCACGCGTGTCTCTCGGAGTCGGCGTAGGTCGGGAGTCGACCCATCTTCGAGCACCGGGCGCCGGGACAGCGAACGTTTTTATTCAAGTCCAGGTCAAAATACGGACCGGGTCCACAATTTTCGCGGCCGGACTCACCGGGGGTCCCGCGCGCGTCACCATGCGTAGGACCCCACCCCTCAGCCCGCCGGGTCGAACGCCCCCGGATGGATCTGGTCCCGCGTCGCCACGTACTGCTGGCGCACCGCCTGCCCCACCGGCAGCTCGTCACCCGGCTCCAGCACCTGCGCCGCCGCCTCCTGCCACACCGGAGGCGTCCGCGCGTCCAGCGCGCCCTGCGAGACGCCCAGCGCCCAGGCCGCCTGCCGGGCCGCACCCAGCGCCGCGTACTGGGCCGGCTGCGGTACGACGATCTGCGTGCCGAGCAGCGCGGGGGCCAGCGCCTGGACGGCGGGCAGCTCGGCCGCGGCCCCCAGCAGGAAGACCCGGCGCACCTCGACGCCCCGGTCGCGCAGGACGCCCAGGGCGTCGGCCAGCGAGCAGAGCATGCCCTCGAAGGCGGCCCGCGCCAGATGCTCCGGCTTCATCGACTCGCGCCGCAGCCCGCACAACGTGCCGGCGGTGTGCGGCAGATCCGGGGTGCGCTCGCCCTCCAGATACGGCAGCAGCACCAGCCCCGAGGAACCGGGCGTCGACTTCAGGGCCAGCTCCGACAGCTCGTCGAGCCCGGCCAGCCCCAGCATCTCGGCCGTGCCGCGCAGCGCGCGCACCGCGTTCGAGGTGTGGACGACCGGAAGGTGCATACCGGTGGCGTCGGCGAAGGAGGTGATCATCCCGGTCGGATCGGCGAGCGCCTCGTGGTGCACGGCCATCACCGAGCCCGAGGCCCCCAGCGACACCACCGCGTCGCCGACCCCGACCCCGAGCCCGAAGGCGGCGGCCATCGTCTCGCCGGTCCCCGCCGAGATCAGCAGCCCCTCGGGCGTCGTCCCGGCCGCGTCGGCCGGGCCGAGCACCTCGGGGAGCGCCGCCTGCCGCCCCAGCGCCAGCTCGACCAGATCGGGCCGGTAGGCCGCCTCGCGCGCCGACCAGTACCCCGTACCGGACGCGGCCCCCCGGTCGGTGGTCCGCCGGGCCGGCCGCCCCAGCAGCTGCCACACCAGCCAGTCGTGGGGCTGGAGCACCGCGGCGACCCGCTGCGCCAGCTCCGGCTCGGTCCGCGCCAGCCAGCGCAGCTTCGCCACCGGCTGCGCGGCCTGCGGCACCGCCCCGACCGCCTCGGCCCAGGCCTGCCGCCCGCCCAGCCCGTCGACCAGGTCCGCGGCGGCCACCTGGGCGCGCTTGTCGTTGCCGAGCAGCGCCGGACGCACCGGATTGCCCTGGTGGTCCAGCGGCACGAGCCCGTGCTGCTGTGCGGCGACCCCGATGGCCTGCACCCCTTCGAGGAGCCCGCCGGTGGCGGCCTCACCGAGGGAGAGCAGCCAGGCCTGCGGGTCGACCTCGGCGGCCTTCGGGTCGACGGGATGCGCGGCGTACCCCTCGCGCAGCACGGCGCCCGTGTCCGTATCGCAGACCACGATGTGAGTGAAGGCGGATGAACTGTCCAAGCCGGCGACTATCCCCATGCACAGAATTCTGCCGCACCAGCGGCGGTTTCCCGTACCGATGGTGCGGCAGACGTGGCGCCGCGGCTCAGGTGTTCGTCGTCCCCCAGTCGTCCTCCAGGTCGCCGCCCCGCCCGCGCAGCGACCGCACCCGGTCCGCCACCGACGCCGGAACCTTCTCCCCGACCTTCTCGCCCACCGCGTGGTACGCCTTCCCCGCGAACTCGCGGCCGCTCTGGGCCGCCGTCTCGCAGGTGTTGCGCACGGCCGGGTTCTGGGCGAACCGGCGCGCGGACTTCCTCAGCTGCTCGTAACGTTCGCGCCCGGCCCGCGTGCCGAGCACGTAACCGAGCGCCACTCCGGCGATGAACGTGAGCCGGTACCGCATGGCTGCCACCCTTCCTTCGCTCCGTCTTCGCTCCGTGCGACGTGTGCTGCTCGCCTACCCGTGGGCGCCCGAGATCACCCCGGGCGATACCGATTGGCAAAGCACCCCCCTGCTTGCGCTAATGTATGTGTCGCAGCGAACGCGCGCCGCCCGGCAACAGCCAGGCAGGTACGTTCGAGGCAACGCAGCAATCCCCTGTAGCTCAATTGGCAGAGCAGCCGGCTGTTAACCGGCAGGTTACTGGTTCGAGTCCAGTCGGGGGAGCGCGATCCCCTGTAGCTCAATTGGCAGAGCATTCGGCTGTTAACCGGAGGGTTACTGGTTCGAGTCCAGTCGGGGGAGCGGATCGGAAGAGGACCCTCCGGGGTCCTTTTTCGTATGCCCGGAACCGGGCGTCGAGCAGCGCCGTCTTCAAGGTCACGAGTACCCGGGCACCCGGAGCGAGAGATCGTATGACCGGCTATGCTGCGGCAGACGGAGCGCACACATGTACGCGCCACGCCGAAACGGGGCGGTAGCTCAGCCGGTTAGAGCAGCGGACTCATAATCCGTCGGCCGTGGGTTCGAGTCCCACCCGCCCCACCGCACTGAAGAACCGGTTCGCCTTACCGGCCCGGCACACCGACGACGCCCCCGCTCCGGCGGGGGTCTCCTCGTTTCGGAGGGCTCCGTAGCCGGTCGATACCATCCCCTGTGACCGAATCCCTGACCGAAGCCACCGACGCGGCCGACGAGCCGACGCCACGGCGGCGGATATTCGCCGACCTGACGCCCCTGCGGATCTCGCCGGACTACCGGCGGCTGTGGTTCGGGAACACGGTGTCGTGGGTGGGGCAGGGGATGACCTCGCTGGCCGTGTCGTTGCAGGTGTACGACCTGACGGGGTCGGCGTTTTCGGTGGGGCTGATCGGGTTCTGCTCGTTGGTGCCGCTGGTGGTGTTCGGGCTGTACGGCGGGGCGATCGCGGACACGGTGGACCGGCGGAAGCTGGGGCTGGTGAGTGCGGCCGGGTCGTTTCTGCTGTCGGTGGGGCTGTTCGGGGTCACGGTGGCCGGGGTGGAGGCGGTGGGGCTGCTGTACGGGGTCGTGGCGCTCCAGGCGGTCTGCTTCGCGCTGAACTCACCGGCCCGCAGCTCGATGATCGCGCGGCTGCTGCCGGCCGAGCAGCTGCCCGCGGCGAACGCGCTGTCCTCGATGACCAGTACGACGGGGATGCTGCTGGGGCCGATGCTCGGCGGGCTGGTGGTCGGCTGGTGGGGGTACCGGGCCGCGTACGGGGTCGACGCGGTCACCTTCACGGCCTCGCTGTACGCGATGTGGCGGCTGCCCGCGATGCTGCCCGAGCGGGGCGAGGGGGAGACGGGGGCGGTCAAGCGCGCCTCGGTCCTGGACGGGCTGCGCTTCCTGGGCACCCGGCCCAATCTGCGGATGACGTTCTTCACCGACCTGTGCGCGATGGTGCTCGCCCACCCCCGCGCCCTGTTCCCCGTCGTCGCCGGGCTCTGGTACGGGGGCGACGCGAAGACCACCGGGCTGCTGGTCGCGGCCCCGGCGCTCGGGGCGCTCCTGGGCGGGGTGTTCTCCGGCTGGCTCGGGCGGATCCGGCGGCACGGACGGGCGGTGCTGTTCGCCGTGGCGAGCTGGGGCGCCGCCGTCGCCGCGTTCGGGCTGACCCGGCAGCTCTGGCTCGGGCTGGTGTTCCTGGCGCTCGCGGGCGCCTCGGACACCACCTCGATGGTCTTCCGGAACACCATGCTCCAGGCCGCCGTGCCGGACGAGATGCGCGGCCGGCTCCAGGGCGTGTTCATCGTCGTGGTGGCGGGCGGCCCGAGGCTCGGCGACTTCATCGCCGGGTCCGTCGCGGACCTGGCCTCCCCGGGCTGGGCCGTCACCGGCGGCGGGATCGCGTGCGTCCTCGCCGTGGGGCTGCTGGCGCTGCGGTGGCCCGGGTTCGCGCGCTACGACGCGCGCGCCCCCGAGGCCTGAGCCGTCAGGTGGGCGATCCCACGCCTGCCCGGGAGCGGGGAGCGGGGAGCCGGATGCGTCAGGACACGTCCGTGAGCGTCGGCATGTCGCCGCCCGTCGTGGTGCCGTCGATCAGCGAGAACGGTGCGCCCTGCGGGTCGGTCAGGGCGGCGAACCGGCCGAACGGGATGGTGAGCGGGCCGAAGCGGAGCGTCGCTCCGAGGGACTGCGCCTTCGCCACCGCCGCGTCGCAGTCGTCCACGGTGAAGTACACGTTCAGATACGGCGGCACCTGCGGCGGGAAGTCCTCCGTCATCTTCATCCGGCCGAGCACCGGGTCGGAGCCCAGGTCGTACAGGGTGAAGTCGACGGCGTCGTCCTCCATGCGCTTGACGCCGTACCCGAAGACGGCCGGGAAGAAGGCGTCGGCCTTCTCCGGATCCCGGGTGAAGATCTCGGCCCAGCTGTACGCGCCGGGGACGTTGCGGGCCTCGAAGCCCTGGTGGGTGCCGGGCTGCCAGACGCCGAAGACGGCGCCGCCGGGGTCGCTCGCCACCACCATCGTGCCGAACTCCCCGACCTGCATCGGTTCCACCAGGACCGTGCCGCCGTGCTCGCGGATCTTCGCGGCGGTGGCCGCGGCGTCCGGCGAGGCGAGGTACAGGCACCACGCCGACGGCACGTCGTGGCCCGGAGGCGGCGGCATCAGCGCGGCGACCGCCTTGCCGTCCGCGTACGCCTGCGTGTAGTTGCCGAACTCGGGCGACGACGCGCCGTACGTCCAGCCCAGCAGCTCACCGTAGAAGTGCTTGGCGGCGTCGAGGTCGGCGAACGTCGCGTCGGCCCAGCACGGTGTGCCCTCCGGCTCTGCGGCCATGACCGGTCATCTCCTCAGTCGATGAATGGCCCCCTCGCCACGCTAGTCACCCCGGCCCGCCCTCGCGCGGCGGCACGCCTCCGTCCTCCGGTGGAGCCGCCCCGACGACCGAGCGGGCCACCCCCAGCTCCACCAGGTCCTGCGGGCGCAGCCGCAGCTGGTCGGCGGTGGCCCGGACCCGGTCGGGGGAGCGTTTGAGGATCGCCGCGGCCAGTTCCGGGGCGATGACCGAGAAGTAGCTGTCGGCCGTCACATGGGTGCGGTCCGGGGACGCCAGGGCCAGCGCCCCGCCCGAACCGCCCTCGCCGATCACCAGGGTCGTGACCGGCACCCGGGCCGCCGCGATCGCCGCGAAGGCGTCCGCGATGGCCGGGCCCGCCCCGCTCCGCTCGGCCTCCGCGTCGTTGGCCGCGCCCGGGGTGTCCACCAGGGTGAGCACCGGGACGCCCAGCCGGCCGGCCAGCCGGATCACCCGGGCCGCCGTCCGGTAGCCCGCCGGGCGCGTCGCCGTACCGCACTGCGCGACGTACGCGACGGGTGCGCCGTCCCGCAGTCCGAAGCCGCACAGCAGCCCCGGGTCCCGGCCGCCGCAGCGGTCCCCGCTCAACGGCATCCGCAGGGCGAAGTAGGCGTCCAGATAGGTGTGCGCGCGGGGCCGCTCCGCGCTCCGCGCCCGCAGCACCGCGTCCCAGCCGGTCCGGGGCAGCTCCGTCGCGACGGGCGCGGAGGGGACCGGGGCGGGGGGCGGGAGTGGTGGGGCTGCCGGGGCCGGTGTGCCGGGGGCCGGGAGCGGTGCACCGTCCGGGAGCGGCGTGCCGCCGTCCGATACCGGCCACCCGGACACCGAAACGGTCGCGGACGCGTCCGTGCGGCGGCCCAGCAGCCGCAGCCAGTGGCCCACCGTCTCCCGCAGGTCCTCCGGAGCCACGATCGCGTCGACCTGGCCGGCGGCGAACTGGCCCTCCGCGGTGTAGGCGGACGGGTCGGCGTCGGGCGGCCGTACGCGGGATCCGGCGAAGCCGACCTGGGCCCCGGGCAGGGCGAGGATCACGTCGGCGCCCGCGCCCAGGGTCGCCCAGCCGCCGCCGGTCGTGGGGTTGCGGACCACCGCGATCTGGGCCGGCCCGGCCGCCCGGAGGCGGGCCGAGGCGCGGGCCACCCGGTGCAGCTGGGTGAGGGCGATCATGCCCTCCTGCATGCGGCTGCCGCCCGTCGCGATCAGGGAGACGAGGGGGAGGCCGCGCCGGGCGGCCTCCTCGTACGCGGCCTCCAGCCGGTCGCCGGTGCGCTGCCCGAGCGAGCCGCCGAGGAAGCCGAACTCGAAGGAGATCAGCACACAGCGCTGCCCGCCGACGGTGGCCAGGCCGTGCACGACGGACTCCTGCTCGCCGGTGCGTGCGGTGGCCCGGACGCGGGAGTCGGCGTACCCCTCCCAGTCGAGCGGTCCGTCACCCGCGGTGTCCCCGACCGGGGCGGTGGACTCGGTGAAGTCGTCGGTGAGCGCGGCGACGGCCGCACGGGCCGTCCCGCCCGCCGCCCGCTCAGCCATGGAGGGACCGCTTCATGATCTTGCCCAGGTCGTTGCGGGGGAGGGCGTCGAGATAGCGGACCGTGCGGGGGCGCTTGTGGGGGGAGAGCTGGGCGGCGACATGGGCGGCCAGTTCGTCGGCCGGGGGCGGGTCGGCCGGGTCGGCCGGGACCACCCAGGCGACGACGCGCTCGCCCAGGTCGGGGTCCGGTTCGCCGGTGACGGCGGCCTCCCGGACGCCCGGGTGGTCCAGCAGGGCGTTCTCGATCTCCCCGGCCCCGATCTTGTAGCCGCCGCTCTTGATCAGGTCCGTGGCCTTGCGGCCGACGATGCGTACATAGCCGTCGGGGTCGAGTGTGGCCATGTCGCCGGTCCGGAACCAGCCGTCGGCGGTGAGCGCGGCGGCGGTGGCGTCGGGGCGGTTGAGGTAGCCGGTGAACAGGTTCGGCCCGCGCACCTGGATCTCCCCGATGGCCGACGGATCGTCCAGCGGGGTGCCGTCCTCCTCGACCAGCCGCAGTTCCACGCCGCGCAGCGGGGCGCCGACCGTGCCGGGGCGGGGCGCGCCGTCGGCCCGTACGCCCGTGTTCATCAGGGTCTCCGTCATCCCGTACCGCTCGATGACCCGGCGGCCGGTCGCGGCGGCGATCCGCTCGTGGTCGTGGACGGGGAGCGCGGCCGAGCCGGAGACCAGCAGCCGGGCGCCCGCGAGCGCCTTCGTCAGACCCTCCGGGCCCGCCGGGTCCGCAAGCGCTTCCGCGAGCCTGTGGTACATCGTCGGGACGCCGAACAGCATCGTGCCGCCGTCGTTCAGCTCCCGGGCCACGCCCTCGGTGGAGAACCGGCCGAGATGGCGCACCGAACCGCCCCGGCGCAGCGGGCCGAGGATGCCGAGGATCAGCCCGTGGACGTGGAAGAGGGGCAGCGCGTGCACGAGGACGTCGTCGCCGGTCCACCGCCAGGCGTCCTCCAGTGCGTCCAGCGACGCGGCGATCGCCCGGCGCGGCAGCACGGCGCCCTTCGGCGGGCCGGTGGTGCCGGAGGTGTAGACGACGAGGGCGGCGGACTCCGGGGAGGGCTCGGGCGGGGCGGGGCGGACAGTGCCCGCGGCGGTCGTGGACACGTTGATCCGGGGCAGACCGGCCAGTGCCGGGGGCAGCGTCTCGCCCGCGGCGGCCAGCACGGCGGTGGGTGCGCTGTCGGCGACGATGTGGGCCAGTTCGCGTGCGCCCGTCTTCGGGTTGAGCGGGACGGCGGGGACGCCCGCGCGCAGCGCGGCCACCACCGCGACCACGGTGTGCGCGGTGGGCAGCGCCCACACGGCGACCGGTCCCGGGGCGGGGAGTTCGGCGGCCAGCGCGTCCGCCGCGGCGGCCAACCGCGCGTAGGACAGGGAGGTTTCGTCGAAGCGGACGGCCTCGCGGGCCCCCGCGGATCCGGTCGGGTCCTGGAGTGCAGG
The DNA here is from genome assembly GCF_055559335.1 of Streptomyces sp. NPDC024555. Classification (NCBI taxonomy): domain Bacteria; kingdom Bacillati; phylum Actinomycetota; class Actinomycetes; order Kitasatosporales; family Streptomycetaceae; genus Streptomyces; species Streptomyces sp. NPDC024555. Next base: position 192,527 of record NZ_JBVHKV010000011.1, on the reverse strand, counting down.
CAGAAGTGGCATCACTCTGCGCACCCTAGATCGGTGAAGCGCTTCCGGCCCTCGAATGTGCCTCGAAGCACGCCCCGACAGGGGTCGGGTCCGGGGGCCGATGGCTGTACGGGGCATCCTGCGCGAATTTGGATACAGGGTTGACTTATTAATTTTGCGTTGCCAGCATGCAAAAAGTTCACTCCGGGCGGAGCGCCAGTGCGGCAGACAAGAAAAAACCTGTCTGTGTCGGCGCGTCCGCCGTCCGCCCGGCCGCTCACGCACGTCGCAAAGCGCGACAGCGCCTTGCCTGACAACCCCACGCACCGTCAGGAAGGAACAGCGTCCATGCCCTTGTCATCCCCACGGTGGTGGAGAGCGCTCACGGCTCTCACCCTGGTGGCCGCCGGAGGACTCGCCTCCGGCACCGCGACGGCCGTCCCCACGGCGGACCGCGCCGCGGCGGAGATCCCCGCCGCCGACTACCAGCAGGTCCCCCTCGCCCTCGGCCCCGCCGAACTCGGCGAGGCGATGTCCCTCGCCGTCCTCCCCGACCGCTCCGTCGTCCACACCGCCCGCGACGGCACGGTCCGGCTCACCGACGCCTCCGGAGCCACCAGGACCGCCGGGAAGCTCAACGTGTACACGCACGACGAGGAAGGGCTCCAAGGCGTCGCCGCCGACCCGGACTTCGCCGTCAACCGCCATCTCTACCTGTACTACTCGCCCGCCCTGGACACCCCGGCCGGCGACGCCCCGGTGACCGGCACCGCCGCCGACTTCGAGGCCTGGAAGGGCCACCTCAACCTCTCCCGCTTCACCCTGAGGGCGGACGGGACGCTGGACACCGCCAGCGAGAAGGTGATCCTCGAAGTCCCCAACGACCGAGGCCAGTGCTGCCACGTCGGCGGCGACATCGACTTCGACGCGGCCGGGAACCTCTATCTGACCACCGGCGACGACACCAACCCCTTCGACTCCGCCGGCTACGCCCCGATCGACGAACGCACCGAGCGCAACCCGCAGTTCGACGCCCAGCGCTCCTCCGGCAACACCAACGACCTGCGCGGCAAGCTGCTGCGGATCACCCCCACGGCCGACGGCGGCTACACGGTCCCGGCCGGCAACCTCTTCGCCCCCGGCACCCCCCGGACCCGCCCCGAGATCTACGCGATGGGCTTCCGCAACCCCTTCCGGATGTCCGTCGACAGACCCACCGGCACCGTCTACATCGGCGACTACGGCCCCGACGCCGGAGTCACCGACCCGGCCCGCGGCCCCAGCGGCCAGGTCGAGTTCGACCGCGTCACCGGCCCCGGCAACTTCGGCTGGCCGTACTGCACCGGCACGAACACCGCCTCGGAGACGTACAACGCGTACACCTTCCCGTCCGGCCCCTCCGGAGCGAAGTACGACTGCGCGGGCGGCCCGGCCAACGACTCCTTCCGCAACACCGGTCTGCCGACGCTCCCGGCCGCGCAGCCGGCCTGGATCCGGTACGCGGGCGACGCCGGCTCCCCGCCCGAGTTCGGCGGCGGCTCCGAATCGCCGATGGCCGGCCCGGTCTACCACTACGACGCGGACCTCGACTCCTCGGTGAAGTTCCCCGCCTCGCTGGACGGCCGCTTCTTCGCCACCGAGTACGGCCGCAAGTGGATCAAGCCCGTGGAGGTGCGCGCCGACGGCTCCCCGGGGGCCATCGACACCTTCCCCTGGACCGGCACCCAGGTCATGGACTCCGCCTTCGGCCCGGACGGCGCGCTCTACGTCCTGGACTACGGCACCGGCTCGGGCAACCAGGCCCTCTACCGCGTCGAGTACCTGGCCGGCAGCAACCGCTCGCCCGTCGCCAGGGCCGCCGCCGACCGCACCTCCGGATCCACCCCGCTCGCCGTCGCCTTCTCCTCGGCCGGCAGCGAGGACCCCGAGGGCGGGGCGCTGCGCTACTCCTGGGACTTCGGAGACGGGACCACCTCCACCGAGGCCGACCCCCACCACACGTACACCACCGCCGGGACCTACCGCCCGACGCTCACCGTCACCGACCCCGAAGGGCTCACCGGCACCGCCAGCCTCGTGGTCACCGCCGGCAACACCGCCCCCTCCGTCACCCTGACCACCCCGGTGGACGGCGGGCTCTTCTCCTTCGGCGACTCCGTGCCCTTCACGGTCACCGTCACCGACCCGGAGGACGGCGCCGTCGACTGCGCGAAGGTCAAGGTCACCTATCTGCTCGGCCACGACAGCCACCGCCACCAGATCACCTCGAAGAACGGCTGCACCGGCACCATCGACGTCCCCGTCGACGGCGAGCACGACAGCGCCGCCGACATCTACGGGGTCTTCGACGCCGAGTACACCGATTCCGGCGGACTGACCACCCACAGCGACAGCATCCTCCAGCCGCGCCACCGCCAGGCCGAGCATTACACGGACTCCTCCGGCATCGAGATCGCCGGACACGGGCCCGCCGAGGGCGGCGCCACCGTCGGCTTCACCGACGACGGCGACTGGATCTCCTTCACCCCGTACGCGGTCGGCAACGCCTCCCGGATCGCGGCCCGGGTCTCCTCGGCCGGACCCGGCGGCACCATCGAGGTCCGGACCGGCTCCGTCGGCGGGCCCCTGATCGCCACGCTGAACGTCGCCCCGACCGGCGGCTGGGAGACCTTCACCGAGGTGAGCGCCGCCGTGCACGATGCCCCGGCCGCCCCCACCACGCTCTTCCTCGTCCTCAGGGGGCCGACCGGACAGGGCAACCTGTTCGACATCGACTCCTTCACCTTCGAGACGGCGGGGTGAGCGGCGCATGAGCCACCGTCCGCTCCGCCGCGCCCGTCACGCCGTGTGCGCCGCCGTCCTCGCCCTCGGCGCCGCGCTCCTGGCCCCCGTCCCCACGGCGGGCGCCGCGCCCGCCGCCGACCCGTACGACGTCCTCGTCTTCTCCCGGACCGCCGGATTCCGGCACGACTCCATCCCCGCCGGGATCACCGCGATCCAGCAGCTCGGCGCCGAGGGGGGCTTCACCGTCACCGCCACCGAGGACCCCGCCGCCTTCACCCCGCAGAACCTCGCCGGCTACGAGGCGGTCGTCTTCCTCAGCACCACCGGCGACGTCCTGGACACCGCGCAGCAGGACGCGCTGCTGGCGTACGTCGACGGGGGCGGCGGATTCGTCGGCGTCCACGCGGCCGCCGACACCGAGTACGACTGGCCGGACTACGAGCACCTGGTCGGCGCCTGGTTCAAGAGCCATCCGGCGATCCAGCAGGCCCGGGTCGTCACCGAGGACCGCACCCACCCGGCCACCGCCCATCTCGGCGAGAGCTGGACCCGCACCGACGAGTGGTACAACTACCGCACCGATCCCCGCGACGGCGTCCATGTGCTCCAGAGCCTCGACGAGAGCAGCTACACGGGCGGCGAGATGGGCGGCGACCACCCCATCACCTGGTGCCATCCGCAGGGTTCCGGCCGGTCGTTCTACACCGGCCTCGGCCACACCGCCGAGTCCTACGCCGACGCGGACTTCCGCCGGCTGCTGCTGGGCGGCGTCCAGTACGCCGCGGGCGCGGTGACCGCCGACTGCGGCGCGGGCGGCCAGGACCCCGGTGACGCCCCCGTCGAGGCGGAGGCGTACACCACGTCCTCCGGTGTGCAGAGCGCCCCGCACGCCGGGGCGAGCGGCGGGGCCACCCTCGGCTACCTCGACGACGGCGACTGGGCGGGCTACGCCGGGGTGGACACGGCCGGGGCGACCACGTTCACCGCCCGGGTCTCCTCGGCCGGCGCGGGCGGCACCGTCGAGGTCCGCTCCGGCTCGGCCACCGGGCCGCTGCTCGGCTCCGCGGCCGTCGCCCCGACCGGCGGCTGGGAGACCTTCACCGAGGTCACCACCCCCCTCGCGGCCACCGGGACGGGCCCGCTGTTCCTGCGGTTCACCGGGGGAGCGGGCGCGCTCTTCGACATCGACCGGTTCACCCTCGGGCGAGGCGGGGAACCGAAGGCGGCGCTCTCCAGGGACGTCCACCTCTTCTACTACCCGTGGTACGGGAACCCGGGCACCCACGGCAGCTGGCGCCACTGGGAACAGGGCGGCCACACCCCGCCGGACGACATCGGGGCCGACCTCTACCCGAAGCTCGGCCCCTACGACTCCGGTGACGTGGCGGGCGCCGTCGAGCAGCACATGAAGTGGATCGAGCGGTCCGGTGCCGGGGTCATCGTCTACAGCTGGTGGGGGCGCGGCGGCTACGAGGACGCGCTCGCCGGACGGGTGCTGGACGCCGCCGCCCGGCACGGCGTCCGGGTCGCCTGGCACATCGAGCCGTACAGCGGCCGGACCGCGGCCTCCGTCGTCGACGACATCGCGTATCTGAACGCGACGTACGGCGGCCACCCCGCCTACTACCGGGACGCGGAGCACGGCAACCGCCCCGCGTTCTACGTCTTCGAGAGCCTGCGGATCCAGGACTGGTCCGCCCTGGACGCCGTACGGGACACCGCCGTCGTCCTCGCCCAGACCACCGACACCACCAAGGTGGCGCACTTCGGCGGGCTCTACACCTACGACGGCATCGCCGGGGCGACCGCCCCGGGCTGGCGGCAGGCCGGGGAGTACGCGAAGGCCAACGGCCTGGTCTGGGCGCCCTCGGTGGCCCCCGGCTACCTCGACGACCGGGCCGTGCCGGGCAACACCACCCCGACCCTGGACCGGGACGACGGCGCCGCGTACGACCTGGAGTGGAGCAACGCCCTGGACCCGGCCATCGGCGGATCACCCACCTGGGTCTCCGTCACCTCGTTCAACGAGTGGCACGAGGGCAGCCCGATCGAACCGGCGTCGAGCACCCCGCCGGCCGGACACGGCTACCGGACCTACGAAGGGGCGTACGGAAGGACCGGTGAGGCCGCCGAGACGGCCTACCTCGACCGGACGGCGTACTGGGCCGGGCGGTTCGAGGCCGGACAGCGGGCCGCGGCCCGCTGAACCGGCACCCACGGCGAACGGCAGCGTTCCGGCGGGAACGCTGCCGTTCTCGTATGCGGCGGGGAGGCGCTCAGGCGTCCCGCCGGATGTTCCGCATGCGCCCGTACGCGTACACGCAGCCCGCCAGCGCCAGATCGGACAGCAGCATGAAGCCGATCGAGTACGAGCCCTTCGCGCTGTAGATCGCGCCCATCACCAGCGGTGGCACGAAGCCGCCGAGACCGCCCATGGCGCCGACGATGCCGGTCACACTGCCCACCTTGGCCTGCGGGGTGACCTGCGAGACCAGGGCGAAGACGCTGCCGCTGGAGGTGCCGAGGCCGGCCGCCATGCAGAGCAGCGCGATCGTGCCGCCGGGCGACAGCTCGGGGTCGAAGGCCTGCACGATCGCGGTCACGGCGGCGAGGCCCAGCGCGGCCGAGGTCACGATCGCCGGGTGCATCCGGTCCGAGAGCCAGCCGCCGATCGGCCGGAAGATGACCGTGACCAGGGCGAACCCGGCCGCCTTGGTGCCGGCGTCGGTCGGCGTCAGTTCGTACCAGGTCTTCAGGTACGTCGGCAGATAGACGCCGAAGGCCACGATGCCGCCGAAGCCGATCGCATACAGCGCGGACAGCTCCCAGGTGACCCGCAGCCGGCCCGCCGCGCCCAGCCGGGTGGCGAGCGAGTCGGTGGGCACCTGGCGGTCCGGGCGGTCGCTGACCAGCACCGCCGCCAGCGCCGCGTAGACGACCAGGGCCCCGGCCACCACGAGGAACGGCAGGTTGTCGCCGTGCTTGGCGATGCGCGGGGTGAAGTAGCCGGACAGCGCGACGCCGCCCATGCCCATGCCGAAGACACCGAGCGCCAGACCCCGGTCGGAGGGCGGGAACCAGGAGTTGACCAGCGGGATGCCGATGGCGAACGTGGTTCCGCCCAGGCCGAGGAGGAAGCCCACGGCCAGCATCGCCCCGTAGGAGTCCTTCGCCGGGATCAGCAGCACCACCGGCACGATGGTCAGCGCCGAGACCAGCGGGAACATCAGCCGGGCGCCGTACTTGTCGGTGAGCGCGCCCACCGGGATGCGGCCCACCGAACCGACCAGCACCGGCACCGCGACCAGCAGCGACTGCTGGAAGGAGCTGAGGCCGAGCCGGTCCTTGTAGTCCGCGGACATCGGCGCGATCAGATTCCACGCCCAGAAGGTGAGCGCGAAGCCGATCGTGGCCATCACGAGGTTGCGGTAGGCGCCGGAGGGCGGGGCGTCGGCCGGCGCGGGGGACTGCTTGGCGGCTGTTTCCACAGCACCAGTCAAGAGCGGGTGCCGGTCACCGGCCCGCCGGACTGGGCCGAACGGGGAGGCCGGACGGCCCCCGGGACCGGGCCTCCCGCCTCCCCGCAGTCGCAATCCAGAAGAAACTGGGACAATCGCGGTATGGATCGTCTGGACAGGGAAATCCTCGGCGCCCTCCAGGAGGACGCACGGATCTCGTACCGCGACCTGGGCGCGCAGGTCGGACTGAGCGCCAACGCGGCCGCCGACCGGGTGCGCCGGCTGCGCCGCGACGGCGTCATCCGGGGCTTCACCGTGATCATCGACCCGGCCGCCGACACCCGGACCGGCCTGGTCGTCTTCATCGACGTCAGCCTGCGGTCGGACACCACCCACGAGGTCTTCGAACGCGCCGTGCTCACCCTCCCCGGGATCACCGAGGTGATCCATGTGACGGGCCCCCACGACTACCTCGTCCGGGCCACGGCCGCCGACACCGCCGCACTGGACACGCTGCTGCGCCGCCTCAAGCGCGAGGCGGGCGTCGCCCACTCCACCACCCGGATCGCCCTCAGGGCCGGCGCCGGATCGTGACCGGGGCGCGGACGGAGGCCCCGGGCACGTCCGTCCGCCGCACGGGCCCTACAGCGGCTCCTGCCAGGTGACCGGCGGGACCCGCGCCCCGTCCGGCCCGCGCCCGTCGTCCGCGACCGAGAGCCGCACCGCCGCCCGGCCGTCCGGGAGCACCGTCGTCGCGTCCACCTCCACCTCGATCGCCGACACCCCGCTGTGCCGGTGCGCGGCGGCCAGCGCCCCGCGCAGCGCCGCCAGCAGCCGGTCCGCCACATCCGCGCCCACCAGGGCGTCCACCGGCCCCTCGAAGTGCACCGAGGGCGGGAAGCCGAGCAGCGCGGCCGCCCCGCCGGTCTCCCGCAGCACCTGGCCCCGGAAGGTCGTCGGCGCCTCGGCGGGCGGCTGCTGGAGGGCGAAGATCGCGGTCCGCACCTCCTGGATCGTGGAGTCCAGCTCGTCCACGGCCCGGCCGAGCAGCTCGTCCGTCTCCGCGGCGGCGGTCCGGCGGCGGGTGGACTCCAGCATCATCTCGGTGGCGAACAGCCGCTGGACGACGAGATCGTGCAGATCGCGGGCGATCCGGTCCCGGTCCTCGTAGACCGCCAGCTGCTCGCGGTCGTGCTGGGAGTCGGCCAGCACCAGGGCGAGCGCGGCCTGCGAGGCGAACTGGGCGGCCAGCAGCCGTTCCACATCGGTGTACGGCCGGGCGCCGCGCCCGCGCGGCAGGGCCAGCGTGCCGATCAGCCGCCCGCCGCTCTGCAGCGGCAGCATCATGCTCGGGCCGAAGCGCGACCGGACCGGGGTGGTCATCCGGGGGTCGGTCGCCGAATCGTCGACGAAGACGGCCTCGCCGCCCAGCAGCTGTTCCAGGACCGGGGAGCCGGGCGCGATCGCGGTGCCCACCAGACCGGCCGGGTCCTCCCGGGTGGAGGCGGCGACGATCTCCATGCCGCCCTCCTCGGTCGGCTGGAGGATCACCCCGGCCACCGCGTCGCTCAGCAGCCGGGCCCGCTCGGCCACCGTCATCAGCGCGTCGGAGACGTTCTCGCCGGTCAGCAGGGTGTTGGTGACCGCGGCCGCGCCCTCGATCCAGCGTTCGCGCTGCCGGGCGCTCTCGTACAGCCGGGCGTTGCCGATCGCGATGCCCGCCTGGTCGGCGAGGACCCGCAGCAGGGTCGTGTCCGTGTCGGTGAAGGTCCCGGTCCGCTTGTCGGCGAGGTAGATGTTCCCGAAGACCCTGCGGTGGACCCGGACCGGGGCGCCGAGGAAGGAGTGCACCGGGGGATGGCCGGGCGGCACCCCCGAGGAGCGCGGATCGGCCGCCAGATCGTCCGAGCGCAGCGGCCGGCACTCCTCGATGAGGGCGCCGAGCAGACCCGTGTGCCCGTTGGGCAGCGCGCCGACCGCCCTCTTCTCGTCCGGGCTCAGCCCGGTCACGTACAGCTCGCTGATCGTGGTGCGGCCGGGGCCGAGGACGCCGAGCGCCCCGTAGCGGGCGTCGGTCAGCGCGGTGGCGGTGTCGATGATCTGCTGGAGGGTGGCCCGCAGCTCCAGTTCGGTGCCGACGGCGAGCACCGCCTCCAGCAGTTTCGGCAGCAGCGGCGACCTGGGGACGCCGGGCGCGGGCGCCGCCTCCTCCGGGGGACCGTTCATCGGCGCCCGCGGCTCAGCCGGCGAGCGGGTCGAGGACCATCGGGCTGATCTTGCCGTCCAGCATGGCGCCGAGCCCGAGGACGGAGCAGGTGTCGGGGCGTTCGGCGATGTGCACCGGCACGCCCGTGGCGTTCCGGAGCATCTGGTCGAGCCCGGGGAGCAGGGCGCTGCCGCCGACCATCATGATCCCGGAGTCGGCGAGATCGGCCACCAGATCGGGCGGGCAGTCCCGCAGCACCTTGCCGAGGCCGTCGAGGACGGCGGTCAGCGGGGTGTGGATGGCCTGGCGCACGGCGGCGGTGTCGACCTCCACGGAGCGGGCCAGGCCGGTGGCCACGTCCCGGCCGTGGATCTCGGTCACGGTGGGGCCCTGCGCGGTCAGGCCGTTGCCGCTGAGGGCCAGCTGGAGCGGGCGCACGGACTGGCTCGGCAGCATCAGCTCGTGGTGCTGGCGCAGATGCTGGATCACGGCGGCGTCGATCGCCTCGCCGCCGATCGGGATGCGCACGGCGGTCACGATCGAGCCGAGCGAGAGCACCGCGATCTGGGTGGTGGCCGCCCCGCACACCATGATCATGGTGGCGGTCGGCTGCTCGACCGGGAGCCCGCAGCCGACGGCCGCCGCGATCAGCGTGTCGACCAGCTCGACCCGGCGGGCGCCGAGACCGACCAGGGTCTCGACCGCGGCGCGCTGGGCCAGCGGATCGCTCTCGTGCGGAATGCAGGCGGCGGCCCGCAGCCGCGGCTTGCGCCGCAGCTGGCGGCGGAGCTTCTCGCCCAGCAGATGGCGCAGCATGCGCTGGGCCATCTCGATGTCGACGACGGTGCCGCCGGAGACCGGACGGACCACCCGGATGTAGTGGGGCGTACGTCCCGTCATCTGGTCGGCGAGCGCGCCGACCGCGATGAGCGAGCCCGTACGGGTGTTGACGGCGGCGACGCTCGGTTCGTCCACGACGAGCCCGAGCCCCTTGACGTACACCCGGGTCCGGGCGGCCCCGAGGTCGACGGCGACATGGCAACGGCGCAACTGCTCAAGGCTGACGGTCACGGCAGGTTCTCCCGAGAGCGCTGAGGGGGACCGACGGGCAGCCGGTTCTCTTCGCATCGTGCGCCGTTCGTGGGCGTGGTGCGCGCTGGGGTACGCCGGAGGAGGGACGGAGCTGACGGCGTGTCGGACCCGGACCGCCCGGCCGCGGGGGCGGCCCGGGAACGGGCCCCGCCTCAGCCGTCCGCGCGGCCGGGCAGCAGCCGCTGGAACAGCCCCCAGGTGAACTCCGCGACGTACGGGGTGCCGGTGGCGCCGTCGGTGAACGCGAGCGCCCAGCGGGTCGGCGCGCTGCCCTCCATCGGACGGACGGGCGCGAAGGCGCGGGCCACCTCGTCCACCGTGCACGACCAGGGCAGCAGGGTCGCGGCCGGGCCGAGGGCGGGGGAGGGCGCGCCCGGCGCCCGGACCAGCCACGCGTTCCACACCGCGCCGCCCGGGGCGGCCATCACCTCGAACCGCAGCTCCGGCCAGAGCGGCACCGGCCACAGCAGCGCGTCGCACTCCAGATCGCCGATCACGCGCCGCTCGGACGCCTCGGGCTCGCCCAGCACCGAGCGGTAGCGGCGCAGCGCGCCCCGCCCCCGGGGCGCCCGGCTCATCGCCTGCCAGCGGCGGTTGGCCTCGCGCATCTCGGAGAGCGGGGCGCCGAGGGCGTGCCGGGCGTCCTCGACCAGTCCGGGCTGGTGGTCGGCCATCCGGCGCAGCAGGACGAGCTGGAACTCACGGGGGCCGAAGGGGGCGGCGGCGGTCATGGGCCCCACGCTTCCACATCCGGGCGGGCGCCCGGGGCGCCGGCGGTCGGTGTGGGCCCGGCCGGGGGGAGTCAGCGCGGGGCGGCCGGATCCAGTCCGAGCATCCGCCGCAGCAGATCGCGCAGGGTGGCCCGGTCGGCCTCGGAGAGCCCGGCCAGCGGTTCGCCCGCGAAGTCCAGCGAGTCGCGCAGCTCCCGGGAGGTGCGGGCGCCCAGTTCCGTGGGGGCGGCCAGCTTGACGCGCCGGTCGGCCGGATCCGGGCGCCGCTCGACGAGGCCGCGCGCCTCCAGCCGGTCGATGATGCCGGTCACGTTGGACGGCTCGCACTTCAGCTTCTGGGCGATGCGGCGCATCGGCAGCGGGTCGAGGGCGAGGAGCCCGAGCACCCGGGCCTGGGCGCCGGTGAGCCCGTGCGCGGACGCGGCCTGCTCGTACTCGTCGTAGTACCGCGCGACGACGGTGCCGATCAGCTCGACGACTTCGAGGGTCAGCGGGTCTGTTCGGGGGGACGCCATACCGGTCAGGATACCCGGTTACTTGACAACATGAAATATCTGGGCGCATGGTTGTTTCACCTCATGAAGCTTTTGCGCCCCACCGGCGCGGCTTCCACCCCCGCACTCCGAGGAGACCCCCAGCGATGTCTTTCACCCTTCCCACGTCCGGCCGCGCTTGGCACCTGGTCGCCCGTCCGCACGGCTGGCCGAAGGCCGAGGACTTCGCGCTGCGCGAGGAGCCCGTCACCGCCCCCGCCGAGGGCCGGGTCCTCGTGCGCAATCTGCACTTCTCGGTCGACCCGTACATGCGCGGCCGGATGAACGACGTGAAGTCCTACGTCCCGCCGTTCAAGCTCGACCACCCCATGGACGGCGGGGCGGTCGGCGAGGTCGTCGCCTCGAACGCCGAGGGCTTCCAGGTCGGCGACCACGTCCTGCACGGCCTCGGCTGGCGCGAGTACGCCTCGGTGCCCGCGGAGCACGCGGTGAAGGTCGACGCCTCGCTCGCCCCGCTCTCCGCCTACCTCGGCGTGCTCGGCATGACCGGTCTCACCGCCTACGCCGGACTGTTCGACGTGGCCTCCTTCAAGGAGGGCGACGCGGTCTTCGTCTCCGGCGCGGCCGGCGCGGTCGGCAGCCAGGTCGGCCAGATGGCGCGGATCAAGGGCGCCTCGCGGGTCATCGGCTCGGCCGGCTCCGACGAGAAGGTCAAGCTCCTCGTCGAGGAGTACGGCTTCGACGCGGCCTTCAACTACAAGAACGGCCCCGTGGCGGAGCAGCTGCGCCAGGCCGCCCCCGACGGCATCGACGTCTACTTCGACAACGTCGGCGGCGAGCACCTGGAGGCCGCGATCTCCTCGTTCAACGTGCACGGCCGGGCCACCATCTGCGGCATGATCGCCCAGTACAACGCCACCGAGCCGACCCCCGCCCCGCGCAACCTCGCCCTCGTCATCGGCAAGCGCCTGCGCCTCCAGGGCATGCTCGTCGGCGACCACTACGGCCTCCAGGACCAGTTTGTCCGCGAGGTGGCCGGCTGGCTGTCCTCCGGTGAGCTGAAGTACCGCGAGACCGTCGTCGAGGGCATCGAGAACGGCTTCGACGCCTTCGACGGACTGCTCCGCGGCGAGAACACCGGGAAGATGATCGTCACCCTCGGCTGACCCGCGCCCGCCCGCGAAGGGGGCCGCACTCCCCACGGGGTGCGGCCCCCTCGGCGTGTTCCGGGACTCCCGGGCGGAATTCCGGTGCGGGCCATTGACGCGCAAGCGCTTCGATTCTACGGTCCGTTCGAAGTTACGGCCACCATTCGAAATCTCGAACATGTCGTACGCGCGCCGCCCGGTGCGCCGGACCCCGAAGGACGTCATGACCCGCACCGCCCGCTTCACGCTCGACCCCGCGTTCACCGTCGGAGACGTCGACCCCCGCCTCTACGGCTCGTTCGTCGAGCACCTCGGCCGCTGCGTCTACGACGGCCTCTACGAGCCCGGCCACCCCGCGGCCGACGACGCGGGCCTGCGCACCGACGTCCTCGCACTCGTCCGCGAACTCGGCGTCACCGCCATCCGCTACCCCGGCGGCAACTTCGTCTCCGGCTACCGCTGGGAGGACGGCACCGGCCCCGTCGACGAACGGCCCCGCCGGCTCGACCTCGCCTGGCGCTCCACCGAGACCAACCGCTTCGGGCTCTCCGAGTTCATGGACTTCCTCCGGAAGACCGGCCCGCAGGCCGAGCCGATGCTGGCCGTCAACCTCGGCACCCGGGGCGTCGAGGACGCGCTCGCCCTCCAGGAGTACGCCAACCACCCGTCCGGCACCGAACGCTCCGACCGCCGCGTCGCCCACGGCGACAAGGACCCCTTCGGCATCCGGCTGTGGTGCCTGGGCAACGAGATGGACGGCCCCTGGCAGACCGGCCACAAGACCGCCGAGGAGTACGGCAGGACCGCCGCCGAGACGGCCCGCGCCATGCGCCAGATCGACCCCTCCGTCGAACTCGTCGCCTGCGGCTCCTCCAGCCGCGCCATGCCCACGTTCGCCGCCTGGGAGGCGACCGTGCTCGCCGAGACCTACGACCTCGTCGACTACGTCTCGCTGCACGCCTACTACGAGGAGACCGGCGGCGACCGCGACTCGTTCCTGGCCTCCGCCGTCGACATGGAGTCCTTCATCGAGGCCGTCGTCGCCACCTGCGACCACGTCGGCGCCCGGCTGAAGTCGGAGAAGAGGATCAACCTCTCCTTCGACGAGTGGAACGTCTGGTACATGACCCGCAGCCTCCAGGAGGCCGAGGCCCACCCGCTCGACTGGCCCGAGGCACCCCGGCTGCTGGAGGACAACTACTCCGTCACCGACGCCGTCGTCGTCGGCAGCCTCCTCATCGCCCTGCTGCGCCACGCCGACCGGGTGTCCGTCGCCTGCCTGGCCCAGCTGGTCAACGTCATCGCCCCGATCATGACCGAGCCCGGCGGCCCGGCCTGGCGCCAGACCACCTTCTTCCCCTTCGCCCTGACGGCCCGCCACGGACGCGGCCGGGTCCTCGACGTCCGCGTCGACTCGCCCACGTACGACACGGCCAAGTACGGCGAGACGGACCTGCTGCACGCCACCGCGGTCCACGACCCGGAGACCGGCGCGGTCACCGTCTTCGCGGTCAACCGGGGCCGGGACACCGCCCTGCCCCTCGACATCGCCCTGCACGGACTGGAACTGACGGAGGTCACCGAGCACCAGGTCCTCGCCGACACCGACCCCGAGGCCCGCAACACCCTCGACGAGCCCGAGCGCGTCGCACCCCACCCGGCCGAGGGCACGACCCTGGAGGCGGGCGTGCTCCACGCGGTGCTGGAACCGATGTCCTGGAACATGATCCGGCTGGTCTGACGGGTGCCGGACGGGGCCCTCCGGGGCCCCGTTACGCTGACGCCCATGCGTGATCTCGGGGCGGGCTTCGGTTATCTGGTCAAGGGTCAGCGCTGGGTCGCCGGCCACGGCCGCTGGTTCGGCTTCGGGCTGCTCCCCGGCCTCATCACCCTCGTCCTGTACGCGGGCGCCCTGATCGGCCTCGCCTACGGGGCCGACGACCTCGTGGACTGGGCGACACCCTTCGCCGACGACTGGTCCTCGCCCTGGAACGGGCTGCTGCGCACCACGCTGACCGTGCTCGTCTTCGCCCTCGGCCTCTTCCTCGCCGTCATCACGTTCACCGCCGTGACGCTCCTGGTCGGACAGCCCTTCTACGAGGCGCTGTCCGAGGAGGTCGAACGGGCCGAGGGCGGCGAGGTCCCCGAGTCCGGGCTGCCGCTCTGGCGGGAGCTGTGGATCTCGGCCCGGGACAGCGTGCGCGTTCTGGCCCGGGTCGCGCTCTACTCCGTCCTGCTCTTCGCGTTCGGCTTCGTGCCGGTCGCCGGCCAGACCGTCGTCCCGGTCATCGGCTTCTGCGTCACCGGCTACTTCCTCGCCGAGGAGCTCACCGCCGTCGCCCTCCAGCGCCGGGGCCTGGTCCTCAAGGACCGGCTCGCCCTGCTGCGCGGCCGCCGGCTGCTGACCCTCGGCTTCGGCGTCCCCCTCGGCCTCGCCTTCCTCGTCCCCTTCGTCGCCGTCCTCCTGATGCCCGGAGCCGTCGCCGGAGCGACCCTGCTGGCCCGCGACCTGGTGGGCGGGGACGCGGCCGGGGACGGCTCGGGCGACGGCAAGGAGGACGACTGACCGTCAGCTCGCGTGGACCTCCAGGGCCGCGCGCACCGCCGATTCCAGCGCGCCCTCGATCCAGGCCGGCTTGACGGAGGTGTGGCAGCCCGCGAAGTGCAGCGGGCCCTCCACCGACCGGATGTCGGCGAGGAGTTCGGTGTGCTGGCCGGGGAGCAGCACGGACGCCTCGCCGTACGCGTACGGGTCGCGCATCCACGACTGGGTGGCGCCGACGCCCGTGTAGAAGACCTCGATCCGCTGCCCGTACACGTCCTGCACCCCGCCCAGGGCGTGCGGATAGCGCTCGTCGTCGTCCAGGGAGTCCCACTTCAGGGCGTCGTCGGCCCAGCTGTACGACGCCAGGAGGACACCGCCCTTGCTGCCGGGGACCGGGTGGGAGGGCTGGTACATGAAGCGGTTGGCGTTGTCCGTGACCGAGCCGCCGCCGATGACGTGGGCGGCCTCGGGCTGGTTGCGCGCGGTCGCCCGGTACGCGGCGTAGTGCACGCGCTGGTTGGGCGGGATGTGGCCGGCCGGCACCGAGGGGTGGGCGCCCAGCAGCGAACCGTCCGCCGGGGCCCTGCCGAGGCGGTAGTCGTCGTACAGACCGGGCCGGACCGCGTCCAGCTCCCGCTTCCAGTCCTTCTCCTCGAACTCCCACCAGCGGCGGCTGAATTCGAGCAGCACCTTGGTGGCCGAGTCGTAGTGGACCTCGGTGATCGCGCGCCGCTTGCCGTACGAGAGCGCGGGCGTGACCGGGACGTGGCGCAGTCCGGAGAACGGCACGGTGACGATCGCCCGGTCCCCGGTGAAGGTCTCCCGCACGACCGTGCCGTCGCGGCCCTCGGACACCGTCTCGACCCGCACCCCGTCCTCGCCGTGGGTGATCCGGGCCGCCCGGCGGTCCAGGTGCACCAGCTTCTTCACCGGCGCGTACATCGCGTCGGCCAGCGTCGCCGTGCCCTCGGGCAGTTCGTAGAAGGCGGTGTCGGGGCTGATCAGGGCGGCGCCGATGAAGCTGTGCACGAAGGCCAGCGGGAGCCGGGAGGTGAGGTTCTCGACGGTGCCGATCAGATCGATGGTGCGCTCGTCGAGCTTGGCGGCCTCGGTGAGGAAGCGGAACATCGACCAGTGCCCGTAGCGCTGGATGACCCGGGCCCAGCCCTCGACCAGCTCCGAACCCTCCTTGCCCTCGAACTCCGCGCGCACCGGGGCGAAGGCCTCGCGCACGATGACGGCCGCGGGCTTGTCCTCGAAGGCGGCGGGGACCCCGAAGGAACGGTTGACCGCCTGCGGCTTCTTCGCGTAATCCGCCTTGCGGACCCGGATGCCGTTGACGTGGATCCAGGTGTGGTTGACGGGCTTCCCGGTCGGGTCCACGTCGACCAGGTAGAAGCGGCGGCGCTTGAGGCCGAGGCTGTCCATCAGCCCGGTGACGAGCGGGTGGCTGTCCGGAATGCGCATCGCCCCGGCCTCGGCGTACTGCTTCGGATCGGCGAACGGGGCCTTGGCGTGCTCGTGGCCGCCGGTGCGGAAGGTCTTGATCCGGCCGCCGACCCGGTTGCCGTTGGCCTCGATGACGGTCACCTGGTGGCCGGCCTCGTGGAGCAGCCGGGCGGCGGCCAGTCCGGCCGGGCCGGCGCCGACGACCAGCACCTTCTTGGGCGCCTTGCGGCTGCGCGGCAGCCCCTTGGTCAGCAGGACGTCGCGGTAGTGCGGGACGAGCGAACGGTCCTGCTCGTCCCGGACGAGGATCGCGCGCGCGACCTCCAGGCAGGCGTTCCAGTCGGAGCCGGGGGCCGCGAGGGGGGCGGCGGGGGCCGCGGGGACGGCGGCGCCCGCCGGGGTGGCCGTGGTGGCGGCGAGGGCGGCGGCACCGGCCGCGGCCCCCGCGGCGGCCCCCGCGATCAGGGAACGGCGGGAGGGCAGGGCGGACGTGGGCCCGGAGGGTTCGGTAGTCATGCCGACACCCTGGGGGGCGTGGAACGGGGCGCATTGCGCGAACGCGCGTAGATCCGCCCGGAATCACCCGCAGGTGCCGCAAGCGATCTTGTCGTACTGCCGCCCGTACGACGTCGCCGCAGGTGGAACCGTTCCTGCCGACGTCCTGTCAGCGCACCCCGAAGCCGTAGACCGTGGTCGACCCGTACACCTCGCCCGGCCGCAGCACCGTGCTCGGGAACTCCGGCCGGTTCGGCGAGTCCGGGAAATGCTGGGTCTCCAGCGCGATCCCGGCGCACGGGCCGAACGGCTGCCCGTCGAAGTGGTCCGCGGTGTACAGCTGCAGGCCCGGCTCCGTCGTCGTGACGGTCAGGACGCGCCCCGACACCTCGTCGTACAGCTCGGCGGCCGGGCCCTCCACCGCTTCGTCCAGCACGAAGTTGTGGTCGAACTCCTTGGAGACCGGACGCGGCTCCCGGAAGTCGAAGCGGGTCCCCTCCACCGGCAGGAACTCGCCCGTCGGCAGCGACTCCCCGTCGGCCGGCGTGATCCGCCCCGCCGCGATCCGCAGCCGCTGGCCCAGCGCGCTGCCGGAGTCCGCGCCCGCCAGGTTCCAGTACGTGTGGTTCGTCAGATTGACCACGGTCGGCGCGTCCGTCGTCGCCCGGTAGCCGATCCGCAGCGCCCCGTCCTCGTCCAGGGTGTACGCCACCGTCACCTCCAGCCGCCCGGGGAAGCCCTCCTCGCCGTCCGCGGAGACCAGCGACATCTCCACCCCGCCCGGGACCTCGCGGGTGTCCCACACCCGCTTGTCGAAGCCCGTCGCCCCGCCGTGCACATGGTTGCGGCCCTCGTTGCGGGTGAGGTGGTGGGTCCGCCCGTCGAGCGCGAACGCGGCTCCGCCGATCCGGTTGGCGTACCGCCCGACGAGCGCGCCGAAGTACGGCCCGGTGTACCGGAGGTACGAGGCCAGGTCCGGCAGCCCCAGCGCCACCGGGGCGACGGCGCCGTCCCGGTCCGGCACCTCGACGGACTGCACGATCGCGCCGTACGTCAGCACGCGCACCCGCGTGCCGCCCCGTTCCAGCGTCCAGCGGTGCACGGCGGTGCCGTCCCCGAGGGTGCCGAAGTGTTCCGTGCGCGTGACCGTGGTCGAACTCGTGTCCATGATCGGAAACTCTACGCGGGAGGACGCGTCGACGTGACCGTGCGATAGGCGATCTCGGCGAGCCTGGCCTGCCCGTCGCGCCCCGGATGGAACCAGTCCCACTGGCTGAGCTGCTTGCCCGTGAACCGGTAGTCGAACACCGCCCCGCCGTCGTCCCGGCAGCGCGCGTCCTTCGCGCAGACCTCGTGCAGCACCCGGTTGTACGCCACGACCCGGTCCCGCACCGCCGCGCGCCGGGCCACCGCCGCCGGGCCCACGTCGTCCGCGTCGGCCAGCATCGACTTGCAGATGCCCAGCTTCCAGATCTGCTTGCCCAGCGGATTGCCCCGCCCGGTCGACCAGAGCCGCTTCAGGTCCGGCACGCTCGACACGTACACCTGCGCCTTCGGCGCCTTCTTGCGCAGGGCGCGCATCGAGGTCTCGAAGGACGTACGGAAATCGGCCACCGGGGTCATCGCCCGCACCGAGTCCCGGCAGGCGTCGTTGGCGCCGATCATCACCGTCACCAGGTCCGGGCCCTCCTCCGCCGCCCGCGCCATCTGCTCCGGCAGCTCGGCGATCCGGGCCCCGGTCCTGGCATGGTTCCAGCTGTGCGCCTGCGCGCCCGAGGCGCCGAGCAGCCGCACCGCGAGACTGCGCACCTCCCGGTCCGTACCGGTCGCCCAGGAGGCCTCGGGACAGTCCGCCAGCACCGAGCAGGCGTCGAAGCCGCGCGTGATGGAGTCACCCACGGCGGCGACCGAATCCGGACTGCGGTTCCAGACCGGAGGCGCGGGCGCGGGCCGCCTGGCCTCACCGGCCGCGGCCCCCTTCGTCGTCTCCCCGGGCCCGGAGTCGCACCCCGTCAGCACCGCGCCGCCGAGGAGCGACACGGCGGCCAGCGCGGCCAGTGCGGTGCGCGGGCGGAGCCGTGCGGAGCCATCCGGCATGTCCTCGTCCCCTCCTGTCCCATGCCCCCGGCACACCTGTCCGGCACCGGTCGGCGGGCCCGCGCGCCCCGTCGGGTGAATGGAGCGCGAATCATGGGCCCAGGACCGACGGTACGTCACACCTCGGACGGCGCGGCACGGTAGCTTTTCCCCGTCGAACCAGTGGCTCGTTCGGCCGTCCGGCTCCACTCGGGTGGCTTCCGTACATCACGTCACGTCAGCTCCTGTCCCTTTCCGGATATTAACTCCCGATGCTGTTAAATGATGACAGCCTCGGGGCCCGTCCGGTGAGAGGTCGTACGGGCACGAGGCCGCTGGGGAAGGCGAACCTCGTCCCACACTGGAGGTCCCGGTGACGACACGTGGAGTCCTGTACGTTCACTCCGCCCCGCGCGCGCTCTGCCCCCACGTCGAATGGGCGGTGGCGGGCGTACTCGGTGTGCGGGTCCAGCTCGACTGGATCAGACAGCCCGCGGCGCCCGGCACCTGGCGCGCGGAATTCTCCTGGGAGGCCAGGACCGGCACGGCGTCCAAACTCGCCTCCGCGCTGCGCGGCTGGGACCTGCTGCGCTTCGAGGTGACGGCCGAACCCTCCCCGGCGGCGGAGGGCGAACGCTACAGCTCCACGCCCGGACTGGGCATCTTCCACGCCGTCACCGGCATGCACGGCGACATCCTGGTCCCCGAGGACCGGCTGCGCGCCGCGCTGGCCCGTGCCCAGCGCGGCGAGAGCGATCTGGCGGAAGAGGTCGCCAAACTCCTCGGCAAGCCCTGGGACGACGAGCTGGAGTCCTTCCGCCATGCGGGCGAGGGTGCCCCGGTGCGCTGGCTCCACCAGGTGGTCTGAGCCGCCCGCGCGACGCGGGCCGGAGACGACGCGAGCCCGCCTCCCCACACGGGGGAGGCGGGCTCGCGCGCGTACGGCCGGGGGATCACACGGTGCGGAAGGCCAGCACCACGTTGTGTCCGCCGAAGCCGAACGAGTTGTTCACGGCCGCGATCGGGCCCTCGGGCAGCGGACGCGGCTTGTCGCGCACGATGTCCGCCTCCACCGCCTCGTCGAGGTGCTCGATGTTGATGGTCGGCGGGGCCATGCGGTGGTGCAGCGCGAGGACCGTCGCCACCGTCTCGATACCGCCGGCGCCGCCGAGCAGATGACCCGTCATCGACTTGGTGGCGGAGATCGCGACATGGTTCAGATCGTCGCCGAGGACCTTGCTCAGCGCCTTCAGCTCCGCCAGGTCGCCCTGCGGGGTGGAAGTCGCGTGCGCGTTGAGGTGCACCAGCTCGGACGGCTTGAGGTCCGTCTGGTCCAGCAGGTTCTGCATCGCCGCGGCGATACCGCGCCCGGTGGGCTCGGGCTGCGCGATGTGGTGGGCGTCCGCGGACAGGCCCTGGCCCAGCACCTCGCAGTAGACGCGGGCACCGCGCGCGGCGGCGTGCTCGGCGGACTCCAGGACGACGACGCCCGCGCCCTCGCCGAGGACGAAGCCGTCACGGTCCGTGTCGTACGGACGCGAGGCCTTCTCGGGCTCGTCGTTGTTCTTGGACATCGCCATCATGTTGGCGAACGCGGCGATCGGCAGCGGGTGGATCGCCGCCTCGGTGCCACCGGCGAGGACCACGTCGGCACGGCCGCTGCGGATCATCTCGACGGCGTAGCCGATGGCCTCGGCACCCGACGCACAGGCGGAGACCGGGGTGTGCACGCCCGCCTGGGCGTTCACCTCGATGCCGACGTTGGCGGCCGGGCCGTTGGGCATGAGCATGGGAACGGTGTGCGGGGAGACGCGGCGTACGCCCTTCTCCTTCAGCACGTCGTACTGGTCGAGCAGGGTGATCACACCGCCGATGCCGGAGGCGATGACCGACCCCAGCCGCTCGGGGCGGATGTTCTCGTCCTCACCGGCCTTGGCGGTGAAGCCCGCGTCCGCCCAGGCCTCGCGCGCGGCGATCAGCGCGAACTGCGCCGAGCGGTCGAGCTTGCGGGCCAGCGGGCGGGGCAGGACGTCCGCCGGGTCGACGGCCGCGAGGGCCGCGATCCGGACGGGCAGCTCGGCGAAACGTTCGCCCTCAAGAGGCTTGACGCCGGAACGGCCGGCCATCAGACCTTCCCAGGTCGATGCGGAATCGCCACCCAGCGGAGTGGTTGCGCCGATACCGGTGACGACCACGGTGCGATTGGTCGGGCTCACTGGAAAATCTTCTCCACGTGTAGAGGGTCGTGAATCAGCGGCGCCACCGCCGGGTGGCGACACACGAACCGACTGGATCAGTCCTGGTGCTTGAGGATGTAGTCGGCAGCGTCGCCGACGGTCTTGAGGTTCTTGACGTCGTCGTCGGGGATCTTGACGTCGAAGCGCTCCTCGGCGGCGACGACGACCTCGACCATGGACAGCGAGTCGACGTCCAGGTCGTCCGTGAAGGACTTGTCCAGCTGGACGTCCTCGGCCGGGATGCCGGCGATCTCGTTGACGATGTCGGCGAGACCCTTGAGGATCTCTTCCTGCGTGGCGGCCATGTCGGCGCTCCTATCGGTGTGTATCTGCTGGGTTCGGACGTCCGGGCGAAAAGACCCGGTGTGCCTAGGGGAGGGTAACGACCGTCGCGGCGTAGACGAGACCCGCCCCGAAGCCGATGACGAGCGCGGTGTCGCCGCTCTTCGCCTGACCGGTCGCCAGGAGCCGCTCCATCGCGAGCGGGATCGAGGCGGCGGAGGTGTTGCCGGTGGTCTCCACGTCACGGGCGACCGTGACGTGCTCCGGCAGCTTCAGGGTCTTCACCATCGAGTCGATGATCCGCATGTTGGCCTGGTGCGGAATGAAGACGTCCAGGTCTTCCGGAGCGATCCCGGCCGCGTCCAGTGCCTGCTGCGCGACCTTCGCCATCTCGAAGACGGCCCAGCGGAAGACCGCCTGGCCCTCCTGCGTGATGGCCGGGAACTTCTCCGGACGGTCGGCGTGGAAGGTGTCCCACGCCACGGTCTGCTTGATCGTCTCGGACTTGTCGCCCTCGGAACCCCAGACCGTCGGACCGATGGCCGGGACGTCCGAGGGACCGACGATCACGGCACCGGCACCGTCGCCGAACAGGAACGCCGTCGCGCGGTCGCTCAGGTCGGTGAGGTCGCTCAGCCGCTCCACGCCGATCACGAGGACGTACTCCGCCGAGCCCTCGACGATCATGCCCTTGGCGAGCGTCAGCCCGTAGCCGAAGCCCGCGCAGCCGGCCGAGATGTCGAAGGCGGCGGGCTTGCCCGCACCGACCTTGTGGGCGATCTCGGTCGCGATGGCCGGGGTCTGCTTGAAGTGCGAGACGGTCGAGACGATGACCGCGCCGATCTGCTCCGGGGTGATCCCGGCGTCGGCGACGGCCTTGCCCGCGGCCTCCACGGACATCGCGGAGACGGTCTCCTGGTCGGAGGCCCAGTGACGGGTGGCGATACCGGACCGGGAGCGGATCCACTCGTCGGACGAGTCGATCGTCTCGAGGATCACCTCGTTGGGCACGACCCGGGTCGGCCGGTAACCGCCGACGCCCATGATCCGTGCGTACGGGGCGCCCTTGGCGGGCTTGATCTTCGACATGCTCTCGGGCTCCTTAGGCGCTCGCGTGCTCAGCGATGAGCGCGCGGGCCGCGTCGAGGTCGTCGGGGGTCTTGAGCGCGAGGGTCTTCACACCGGGCAGCGCGCGCTTGGCCAGGCCCGTCAGCGTGCCGCCGGGGCAGGCCTCGATGAGCGCGGTGACGCCCAGCTCCTGGAACGTCTCCATGCACAGGTCCCAGCGGACCGGGTTGGCGACCTGGCCGACCAGCCGGGAGATGACCTCCGCACCGGTGGCGACGGTCTTCCCGTCCGCGTTCGAGACGTACGTCACGGTCGGGTCGGAGACCTCCAGGGCCGTCGCGGCCTCCCGGAGCCGCTCCACCGCGGGCGCCATGTGGTGCGTGTGGAACGCTCCGGCGACCTTCAGCGGGACGACCCGGCGCACGCCCTCGGGCTTGTCCTCGGTCAGCGCGGCGATCTGCTCGGCGGTGCCGGCGGCCACGATCTGCCCGCCGCCGTTCACGTTCGCCGGGGTCAGTCCGAGCTTCTCCAGATGCGGCACGGTGACCTCGGGGTCACCGCCGAGCAGCGCCGCCATGCCGGTCTCGGTGACCGCGGCGGCCTCCGCCATGCCGAGCCCGCGGGTGCGGACGAACCGCAGCGCCGCCTCGTCGCCGATGACTCCGGCGAGAGCGGCCGCGGTGATCTCACCGACGCTGTGACCGGCCACGACACCCGGCGACGCGTCCAGCGCGGCGGCGGAGAGCAGTCCGGCGGCGACCAGCAGCGGCTGGGCCACCGCGGTGTCGCGGATCTCCTCCGCGTCGGCCTTCGTGCCGTAGTGGGCGAGGTCGAGCCCGATGGCGTCCGACCACGCCGCGATGCGGTCGGTGGCACCGGGGAGTTCGAGCCAGGGAGTCAGGAAGCCGGGCGTCTGAGCGCCTTGGCCGGGAGCGACGAGTACGAGCACCCTCACACTCTCTCTTGTGAACGGTCCGGAAGACCCGTGGGGACAGGGACGAAGAACCGTGGGGGGAATTGTTGAAGTCCGACAAAAGTCTAGGACTGGGGATCCCTGTCGGCCAGACGCCCCAGAATCAGGGCGATCCGCAGCGTGAACGCCGAGCGGACGTCGGAAGGCGACCAGCCGGTGACGTCTGTCACACGTCGGAGCCGGTAGCGCACGGTGTTGGGGTGGACGAACAGCATCCGGGCCGCGCCCTCCAGGCTGCTCGCCTGTTCCAGATACACGCTCAGCGTCTCCAGGAGCGCCGAACCCGCCTCCTCGAGCGGTCTGTAGATCTCCTCCACCAACTGATCCCGGGCGGCCGGGTCGCCCGCGATCGCGCGCTCCGGCAGAAGATCATCGGCGAGTACGGGCCTCGGCGCGTCCTGCCACGCCCCGCTGGCCCGGAGCCCGGCGGCCGCCGCCTGCGCGGACCGGGTGGCCGCCAGCAGGTCCGGCACCACGGGACCGGCGACGACCGGTCCCGCCGCGTACGGGCCGATCAGGGCCTTGGCGACCTGGAGCGGGTTGTCGCTGCCGCCGGCGATGACGACCAGCCGGTTGCCGAGCACCCCGGTGAGCACCTGGAGCTTGGCGTGCCGGGCGGCCCGGCGGATCGCCTCCACGGTCAGCTCGCTGTCCCCGTCCGGGGCGGTGCCCAGCAGGACGCAGACGTGCTCGGGCGAGTTCCAGCCGAGCGCGGCGGCCCGGGACACGGCGCCCTCGTCGGCCTCCCCGGACAGCACCGCGTTGACCACCAGCGATTCCAGCCGGGCGTCCCACGCCCCGCGCGCCTCGGCGGCCTGCGCGTACACCTGCGCGGTGGCGAACGCGATCTCCCGCGCGTAGACGAGCAGCGCCTCGCGCAGCACCGACTCGTCGCCGGGCGCGGCGACCTCGTCGATCGCCGCCTCCATGACCTCGATCGTGGTGCGCACCATCTCGACGGTCTGCCGCAGCGTGATCGCCCGGGTCAGCTCGCGCGGAGCGGTGCCGAACACATCGGTCGAGATCGCCTGCGGGGTCTCCGGATGCCGGAACCACTCGGTGAACGCGGCGATACCGGCCTGGGCCACCAGGCCGATCCAGGACCGGTTCTCCGGCGGCATCGCCCGGTACCAGGGCAGCGACTCGTCCATGCGGGCGATCGCGTTCGCGGCCAGCCGGCCGGAGGACTGCTCCAGCCGCTTCAGGGTCGCGGCATGGAGATGGGCGTCGTTCGCAGCGGGCTGCTCAGGATCGGGTCGGGGCACGGGGACAAGACTGCCCTATCCGGACGGGTGCCCGAAGGGGCGGGGCCGCCGGGGAGGCGGTGGCGGGTCGTACCGTCCGGTGACACGGGCACCTCGCCGACCCCGGCCCGCTTCGGTGCGGGCCCCTTTCCCGCCCCGGCGGGCTACCGTGGACGGGTGATATCCGTACACCGCGCGGGCGACCGGTTCCGGGGCGGGGACGGTGCGGCCGGCATCGAGTCCCGGCACTCCTTCTCCTTCGGCTCCTTCTACGACCCCGACAACCTCCGCTTCGGCCCGATCCTGGCCTGCAACGAGGAGCGGCTGGCCCCCGGCGCCGGTTTCGAGGAGCACCCGCACAGCCACACCGAGATCGTGACCTGGGTGGTGGAGGGCGAGCTGACCCACCGCGACTCGGCCGGTCACGCCACCGTCGTACGCCCCGGCGACGTCCAGCACCTCAGCGCGGCCTCCGGCGTCCGCCACGTCGAACGCAACGACGGCGACACCCCGTTGACGTTCCTTCAGATGTGGCTGGCCCCCCTCGAACCGGGCGGCGACCCGTCGTACACGACGGTCCCCGGCATCGCGGACTCCACTCCGTACGCCCTGCCGGAAGCGGGCGCGATGCTCCAGGTGCGCCGACTGGCCGAGGGCGAGCGCACGGCGGTGCCGGACGCGCCGAAGGTGTACGTCCACCTGGTGCGCGGCACCGTCGCCCTCGACGGCGAGCGGCTGACACCCGGCGACGCGGCGCGGATCAGCGGCGGGAGCGGGCTGGAACTGGTCGCGGGGGAGGCGGCGGAGGTGCTGATGTGGGAGCTGCCGGACTGAACGGGGCGTCACGGCGGGCGCCTGCCGGACGGGGCGGGGTGTCGCGGCAGGCACCGCTCAGGAGGCGCCGTCCCGCCGCCACATCGACCACATCGGCGGCCCCGAGCGGAAGGCCATCTCCTCCTGGAGCGTGAACCCGTGCCGCTCGTAGAAGGTCAGGTTGCGGCGGTTGCTCGACTCCAGGAACACCGGCCGTCCGTCCGCGTCCGCCCGTTCCAGCAGCGCGCCCAGGACCCGCGACCCGCGCCCGGTGCCGCGCGCGTCGGCGTGGGTGCCGATGTACTCGACGTACCAGTGCTCGGGACCGGCCGGATGCCGGTGCTCCATGGCGAACAACCGCATCCCCGTACGCGGCAGTTGCGCCCGCCCCGCCCGTAGCAGCGTCCCCGCGTTCCGCAGCAGATGGCTCACCGGCAGCTTCCACCGCCCCGGCTCCGCCCAGATCGCGGCCACGGACCGCTCCGGATCGGTCCACACCCGGCCGGCCGGGACCTGCTGGGCGAGATGCGCGGTGAAGAGCAGCCGCAGCCTGCGGTCCCGGTCGTGCGGCATGAGCCAGGACCAGACGGGGTCCTCGGCGTAGGCGCTGGCCAGCACACCGGCGAGTACGGGGACGTCGGAGGCGGTGGCGCGGACGATGTCGGTCATGGGCGGGGAGAGTAGCGGCCACCGGGGACCGCGCACCAGCGTCGTGGCAAGACCGGCCCCCCGGCCACCGGGGCGCGAGTTTCGGCTAACACCGTGCGGCGGCTCGACCTCGGGGCGGGCGCGTGGAAATCTTCCGGTGCCTCAGGAATACGCGCACGGTTCGCCTCCCGTTCGTGACGGCGCCCTAGTTTGCGCAGGCACGCCCAGACGTTCCTTCCCTGATCGCTCTCCCCCCCAGAGGTGCCCCGATGACTCTTCAGATCACCGAACAGCCGTGCTCCACGCCGGAGACCGACGCGCCCGCCGGCGCTCCCGCCGACGCGTCGGCCGGCGGACGGCCCGAGACCGTCACCGACGAGTTCCGGATCAGCCGGCGCCGGATGCTCCAGACGGCCGCCGTCTCCCTCGGGGCGATCGCTGCGGGACCGGTGGCCGACGCGGTCGGCGGGGCGCGGGCCGGGGCGGCCGAGTACCGCCTGCCCAAGGGCTACAAGGGTGACATCTCGGATCTGAAGCACGTGGTGATCCTCATGCAGGAGAACCGGTCCTTCGACCACTACCTGGGCCAGTTGAAGGGGGTGCGCGGCCACGACGACAAGCAGGTCCTGACCTTCCAGGACGGGACGAACGTCTTCCAGCAGCGCGACGCGGACGGCACGATCGTGACGCCCGCCGTCTCGACGGCGACCTGGAGCGACAAGCACAACTTCTACGGGGCGAACGAGGGGCGGTGGGACACCTGGGTGAAGGACAAGGGCGACCACTGCATGTGGTACTACACGCCCGACTACATGCCGTGGATGTACTCGCTGGCCTCCCAGTACACCGTCTGCGACATGAACTTCTGCTCGCTGCACGGACCCACCATCCCCAACCGCTACTACCTGATGAGCGGTGCGGCGGGCGGCGAGACGACCAACGCGGGCCAGAACAACTACACCCGCCGCTGGACCACGGTCCCCGAGCAGCTCCAGCAGGCCGGCATCAACTGGCGGGTCTACTCCGACAACAGCGGCAACGGCGTCGGCAAGAGCCTCCAGAGCGGTTACGTCGGCGAGTACGGCTGCAACGTCACCAACAGCTTCGCCGCCTTCGACCCGCGCACCGCGAACGAGGCCGACCTCGCGCCGGGCACCGGCAAGATCTGGAAGGCCAACTCCTTCGTCTACGCGGGCGCCACGACGCCCAACGACGACTCCGAGGCCAACCTCGACGCCGTCCTGCGCGACCTCGTCGCCGCCTGCGAACCGGGCGCCGAGCACCCGCTGCCCGAGGTCTCCTGGGTGGTCATGCCGGCCGCGTGGAGCGAGCACCCGGGCTTCGACACGGTGCACGGCGAGCGGTACATGAACAAGGTCCTCAAGACCCTCCAGAGCAACGAGGACATCTGGAACCACACCCTGGTGATCATCACCTATGACGAGAACGACGGGAAGTTCGACCACGTCCTGCCGCCGCGCCCGGAGTCCGGCACCCCCGGCGAGTACTCCGGCACCACCCCGTACGGCTTCGGCCCCCGGGTGCCGATGCTGCTCGTCTCGCCGTGGACCCGGGGCGGATACGTCGCCTCGGAGGTCTTCGACCACACCTCGACCGTGAAGTTCCTGGAGACCTGGGCCGCCCACCTCGGCAAGCCGTTCACCTGCCCGAACATCACCCCGTGGCGCCGTTCCATCGCCGGTGACCTCACCAGCGCCATCGACTTCGCCCACCCGCGCCCCGGCCCGGTCGTCATCGCCGACCCGGTCACCGGCACCCCGCCGAAGCCGCCGCGCGACCGCATGGAGCCCCGCGCCCTCTCCTTCCACCCCCACGCCACCCTCACCGAGGACCGCGCCACCGGCACCGTCACCGCCGCCATGACCCTCACCGGCGGCCCCGAGGGCAAGGCCGTCAGCCTCCAGGTCTTCCCCGACCGCCACCTCCCCTTCACCAACACCCCGCACACGGTCGGCGCCGATTCCCCCGGCACGTACACCTGGGACACCACCCGGACCGACGGCGCCTACGCCTTCTCCGTCTACGGCCCCGACGGCTTCCTCCGCACCTTCGCCGGCCGCGTCCTCCCCGAACACGCCGACACCCGCCACCTCGCCGTCCCCCGCGTCGAGGCCCGCCTCGTCCGGGGCCGGCGCCCCGTCGTCCGCCTCCACCTCCACAACGACGGCCGCCACCCCGTCCGCTACACCCTCAAGGCCCACGACTACACCGGCGGCACCCGCAAACTCACCGTCCCCGGCCGCTCCTCCGCCGTCGTCGACTGGCCCACCGAACACGGCTACTACGACGTCGTCCTCACCACGGACACCGGCACGGACTGGACCCAGCGCTACGCGGGCCGCATCGCGACGGCCTGACGACGACCCCGGGGCGCCCGTGCCCCGCAGCGCGACGGACACCGGCCGGAGGACCCGGCCGGTGTCCGTCGCGCACGGTCTCAGTACTCGACGACCGAATCGATGAAGACCTTCGGATCGTCCGGCGACGCACCGTCGTAGGAGTCGTCCGCGACGGTCGTGGTGACATTCCCGGTCCGGCCGGCCGCCACCTTCGGAAGGTCGCACTCGGTGGTCCGCACCCAGTCCTTGCCGTCGCCCACGCTGACCGTGACGGTGAAACTGAGGGTCCGGTCCCAGGTGTTGGTCACATTGCAGGCGAGACCGAAACCGAGCGAACCGTGAGTGACCCGCACTTCGGTGTTCCCCAGCGTGACGATCTTCGTCCTGCCCTCGCGGCTGATGACCGCCGAGGGCTCCGGACTCGCCTCGCCGTCCTCCGACTCCCCGACGGCGTCACTCGGCGCCTCGGAAGCGGACGCCGAAGGGGGAGCGGTCAGGGAGGGGGACGGGGCGGCGGATGGGTGCGAACTCGAACACCCGGTGGCCAGCGCGAGGGTGAGCAGGGCCGCACCCCAGTGCGCGGGGCGCGGGGCGTGGTGGTGGCGTCGTATCGGTGTCATGGAGTGGGCGATCCCGGTGTCGTGGAATGGGGCTGAATCCGGAACCTGCGGGAGCGCCGATTCTGCGGTAGGGCCTCAGGGTACCGGTGGGTCGGTGGCACTGACGGGGGAAACCCTCAGTGGCACACTGGACGTCGTGTCCAATTCCTACGCGCAGCCAATCTTGAGAACGGCGGACCTCTCGGAGGGATTGCACATCGTTCAGAGTCTTTTGGAGATCGCCGACCTGACAGACCTCGAAGTCGATTTCGATGCACGGATCTCCTCACCGCTCGCCCTGCCCGGGATGCTGGCCCTCCTGCCGGACGCCGATTGGTGGGCGGATGGGACGAGTGACGGCGCCTCGGGAACAGGGGATGGTCCGATGGACTCCCTGCCCATCTGGCTACGCCGCTGGGGTGGGGGACGGGAAACCGTGGAGCCGTTCCTCAAGGCGGTGGGCGACAGCCCGGCTACGGTGCGGTGGGACTTCAGTGCCTGGCCCGAAGCCCCGGAGGTGGGTCTGGGGGTGGGAGGCACGCGCGGCGCGTTCGTCACCCTGTGCGCGCATGCCCGCGACCTCGACCTCAGGGAGCCTGCGGCCGACTACACGGTGTTCGTCCACGTGAAGCAAGTTGAGGCCGAGCGCGCACCGTGGCTTGCGTCCCAAGTCGGTCTGCGAGTGATCGACGGCTTGGTGATGGCACCGTTCTGAGCATCTGCGATCCGCACCCGGGTATCACCGTGATCGCCTTCCACTGGAGGGCGAACCGATTCCACTTGATCCCACCTGACACGCGCGTCTGTCCCTGGTAGAGGCATCGCTGGGCAGGATTTCCAGGAAGGACGGAAGAGGGCTGATTCCGGTCAGGCTCGGGTGGAGTGCTGTCCTCCGGTCCGGGCGGCACCTACCTTTGTCCCCCAGCGCGCGGGCGGGGGAGGCTGAGGCGATGTCGGGTCCGTGGCCCTACCCGGGGATGGGGCCGCCCTTTCGTCCGCCCCCGCGACCGCTCCCGCCTCCGTTCCCGAGCCCGGGGACGGTCTTCGGCGATGCGCTCCGGGTGCTGTTCCGGTCCTTGTGGCAGCTTCTGGTGGCGCTGTTCCTTGCGGAGCTGGCGATTTCCGTGCTGAGTGTCGCCACCCTCGTCGGTATGTACGTGCTTAGGGGAGAGCCCGACGCGACCGGCATGGAACCGGACTTCTTCCTGGATATGGTTCTGATCATCCTCCTGCCGTTCGTCATGGCCTTCTACGGGACGCAGGGGACCGTGGCGGCCCTGGCTGCCGCCCTGGCGCAGTTGAACGGGACCGGGGCGCGGGTCACGGTGCGCGGGCTCGTGGGTGCGAGCGTGCGCCGGATCCCCGGCGCGACCGGTGCCTACATGCTGTCCTTCTTCCTGCTGCCCATCATGCTGACCCCCCTCGCGCCGGTGGTGGTCTGGTTCTGGGTGCTGTACGCGCTCGCTCCGTCGGTCATGGGCCATGAGGGGGTGGGCATGTTCCGGGCCCTGGGCCGGGCGCAGCAGTTGACCAGGGGAGCGTGGTGGCGGACGTTCTGGCCCCTGGCACTCGCCGCACTGCTGGTGTTCGGCATGGACATGGTGGCGGGCTTCCTTCCTTTCGAGTCGCTGCTGGACTTCGGAGACGGGGGAGAGTCCGGGGAGGGGGATCTCGCTGGTCTGCTGGGGTCCCTCGGCCTCATCGGCGGCCTCATCGCGGTGCTCGTCGGTGTGCTGATGATCCAGGTCGCCTTCATCCATCTCGTCGGCGACCGGCTCTGCCAGGCGCTGAGGGAGCGCCAGGCTGCCCTGGCGCGGCCGTACGTGTACACCCCACCGCCACCACCGCCCTGGTGACCGAACCGGCCCCGGTTCCGATGCCGGTGGCGTCCGCCCACGGCGGAACCGGGCACGGAACGGCGCGGCGCTCCCTGGTGTCGCTGGCGTGATCTTGGCCGATCGTTCAGACTGCATCCGGCCGGAAACTGACCCTTTCGGCAACGACCGGCCGTGATGGGGGAGTTGTGACGGTGTGGCAGACGATGACGGCTGCGGAGGCGGCGCCGGGGAACCGGTTCGAGTGGTTCGAGCAGGTGGTGTCCGACGTTCTGCTGCCGACGGCGTTCCGGACGGGAGATCCGGGCGGGTTCGACGCGCGGGGCGGGATGCTCGACCTGGGAGGGGCGCGACTGGCGCGGTTCAGCTACGGGCCGCTGCGCTCGCGGAGGACTCCGGCGCTGATACGTAAGGGGGACCCGGAGCAGTATCAGCTGGCGCTGGTGGCCGGAGGGGCGGCCTGGTTCGGGCAGGAGGGGAGCAGGGCCGAACTCGGGGCCGGCGGAATGACGTTGTGGGACACCTCGCGCCCGTACGAGTCCGGCTCGGGGACGGACGGCCGGGACGTCGACGTGCTCGTCCTCCAGATCCCGAAGGCGCGGCTGCCGCTCCCGTCGCAGCGGGTCGAACGGCTCCTGGCCCGTCCCGTCCGCAGCGGTTCGGGCCTCGCCGCCATCCTGGCCGGGTTCCTGACGGACCTGGCCGGCAGCGCACCGGACTGCACCCCCGACCAGTTGAACGGGCTCGGCGAGATGGCCGTGGACCTCGCCGCCGCCACGCTGGCCGGACAGCTCGGCTCCCCGGTGGAGCCGACCGCCGAACTGCGGGCGCATGCCCTGCTCCGGCAGATCAGGACGTTCATCGACCACCAGCTCGCCGATCCCGACCTGACCCCCCGGACCGTGGCGGCCCGTCACCACCTGTCGCTCCGGTCCCTGCACGCGCTCTTCCACGACGAGCCGGAGGGCGTCGCGGCGACCATCCGCCGCCGCCGGCTGGAAGGCTGCCGCGCCGATCTCGCCCGCCCCGAACTCCGCCGGCAGCCCATCCAGGCCATCGCCGCCCGCTGGGGCTTCACCAGCGCGACCGCCTTCAGCCGGACGTTCCGCCACGCGTACGGGACCACGCCCCGCGACTACCGCCTCGCGGCCCTGCGCGGTGCCGTGGCGTGACGGCGGCCGACGGGGATCCGGGGCGGCGGTGATCCCGCACCCGAGGGGCGGGGCGTGCGAGCGGGCGCACGCCCCCGAACCCTCCGGTCAGCCGGCGTCCTCGTGCTTCCAGCCCGAGCACCCGTTCATGTCGTACTCCTGGGTGGCGTACTCACCGAGACAGACCCGGTACTCGATCCAGCCGCCCTTCTCCGGCAGGTTCATGTTGATGTCGAGCCGGGAGCCCTTCCCGTACTGGTTCCAGTCGTAGAGCTTGGTGCCGCTGTTGTCGGAGCGGTAGTACATGACCATCACCGAGTGGCCGTCGGCGTTGTTGTCCCAGACCAGCAGGTGGTCGCCGTCGTGGACGAACGACGCGGAGCCGTCGCAGTAGTTGGGCTCGTCCGTGCACAGATCGCCGGTGTGGGTGCCGGGGTAGGTCACGGTGTACGTCGAGGCGGAGGCGGGGCTGGACACCGCGAGTACGGCCAGCAGGCCTGCGGCAGCGGCGCCTATGAACTTGGTGTGCTTCTTCATCCTGGCTGATCCTCCGTTTGAGGGCGTCACATCCGAGGCCGTCGCATGCGCGTGGGCATGCGACGGCCGCAGGTGGATCGAGAGCGAACGGATGCTAGCGAACAAGCCGATCTTGAACCAGAGTCAGAAACCGCTTTCGGCGGGAAGACCGTGTGGTTCGTGTGTCTGACCGCCACCGGACCGGCCGGAACGGTTACGAGGACGCCAGCTCCCCCAGCACCGCGTCCGTGAACGGCGTCCAGACCTCCGCCGCCCACGGACCGAAGGCGCGGTCCGTGAGGGCGACGCAGGCCGCGTCGGCGGTGGGGTCGATCCAGAGGAAGGTGCCGGACTGGCCGAAGTGGCCGAAGGTGGCGGGGGAGGAGCGGGTGCCGGTCCAGTGGGGGGACTTGTGGGCGCGGATCTCGAAGCCGAGGCCCCAGTCGTTGGGGTTCTGGTGGCCGTAGCCGGGGAGGACGCCCTTGAGGCCGGGGTGGACGACGGTCTGGGCCTCCAGGACGGTGCGCGGGTCGAGGAGCCTCGGGGCCTGGATCTCCGCGGCGAAGCGGACCAGGTCGTCGACGGTGGAGACGCCGTCGCGGGCGGGGGAGCCGTCCAGGGTCGTGGCGGTCATGCCGAGGGGTTCGAGGACGGCCTGGCGCAGGTACTCGGCGAAGGGGATGTCCGTCGCCTTCGCGATGTGGTCGCCCAGGACCTCGAAGCCGGCGTTCGAGTACAGCCGGCGGGTGCCGGGCGGGGCCGTCACCCGGTGCTCGTCGAAGGCGAGGCCGCTGGTGTGGGCGAGGAGGTGGCGGACCGTGGAGCCCTCGGGGCCCGCCGGTTCGTCCAGCTCGACCGCGCCCTCCTCGTACGCGACCAGCGCGGCGTACGCGGCCAGCGGCTTGGTCACGGAGGCCAGCGGGAAACGGTGCGCGGTCGGGCCGTGCGTACCGACGACCGTCCCGTCCGCTCGGACGACGGCCGCCGCCGCGGTGGGGACGGGCCAGTTCTCGATCAGTGCCAGACTCTGCATGCCTACGAGGGTAGGGCCTGTTTCGGGTTCCCCGCCGATGGCCGAAAGCCGCCTCCGAATCCGCTTGCTTCGAGTGCACTCGAAGGATTTAGCGTGGTGGTCATGACGGTGATGGAGACGGAGACGGAGACGAGGGCCGGGACGGCTTCGACGCGGACGGACCTGTGCGCGGCGCCGCCCAAGGCGCACCCGCGTCCCGAGGGCCAGGACCGCTACACCATCAGTGAGGTGGCCGCCTTCACCGGGCTGACCGCCCACACCCTGCGCTGGTACGAGCGGATCGGGCTGATGTCCACCGTCGACCGCTCGCACACCGGGCAGCGCCGCTTCACCAACCGCGATCTGGACTGGCTGGCCTTCGTCGGCAAGCTGCGGCTGACCGGGATGCCGGTCGCCGACATGGTCCGGTACGCGGAGCTGATCCGCGAGGGCGAGCACACCTTCGAGGAGCGGCAGGAGCTGCTGGAGGCGACCCGCCGCGACGTCCGCACACGGATCGCGGAGCTCCAGGACACCCTCGCCGTCCTCGACCACAAGATCGAGTTCTACGCAGGCGCCCGGCGGGCGCCGGAAAGGCCTCGTGCCTGATGACCGACCAGAAGATCGCGACCACGCAGCTCGGCGACGACGGCCCGCAGGTGGGCGTCCAGGGGCTCGGCTGCATGGGGATGAGCGAGTTCTACGGGGACACCGACGAGGCGGCCGCCCGCGAGACGCTGGAGACGGCACTCGCCGCGGGCGTCACGCTCTTCGACACCGCCGACATCTACGGCAGCGGCGCCAACGAGACCTTCCTCGCGCCCTTCGTCGGCGCGCACCGCGACGAGATCGTCCTCGCCACCAAGTTCGCCATCGAGCGCCGCGACGACGACCCGGCGTACCGGGGTGTGCGCAACGACCGCGCGTACCTCCGCCGGGCCGTCGAGAACAGCCTCCGCCGGCTGAACACCGACGTCATCGACCTCTACTACATGCACCGCCGCGATCCGGCCGTCCCCTTCGCCGAGTCCGTCGGGGCCATGGCCGAGCTGGTCCGCGAGGGCAAGGTCAGGCAGCTCGGGCTCAGCGAGGTCACCGGCGCCGAACTGCGCGAGGCCCACGCCGTCCACCCCATCGCCGCCCTCCAGTCCGAGTGGTCGCTCTTCAGCCGGGACGCCGAACGCAGCGCCGTGCCCGCCGCCGTCGAGCTGGGCGTCACCGTCGTGCCGTACTCGCCCCTCGGGCGCGGCTTCCTCACCGGCTCCTTCACCGACGCCGGCAAGGAGCTGGCCGACGGCGACTTCCGGCGCTCCCAGCCGCGCTTCAACGGCGACAACGCGCGCGCCAACGCCGCGCTCCTGGAGCCCGTCCGCACCATCGCCGCCGCCCACGGGGCGAGCCCCGCACAGGTCGCCCTCGCCTGGGTGCAGCAGCGGGCGCAGGTCCACGGACTGTCCGTCGTCCCGATCCCCGGCACCCGCAAGAGCTCCCGGCTTCTGGAGAACACCGCCGCGACGAGGCTGACGCTCACCGACGCGGAACTGGCCCAGCTGGAACCCCTCGCGGACAAGGTGGCCGGCGACCGCTACCCGGACATGAGCAACACGTCCACCGCGCGCGAGTAGGGCGGGGTCCGCGCGCGGGGGCTCGGCCCGAGCCCTCCGCGCGAGCCCCTTCCCGCCCGTACGCGCCTGGCCCCCACGCCCTACCCGTACGTCCCCTCCGCGATCTCCGCGAAGGCCGTCAGCGACTCGGTCCCGGGCGCGAAGTACCCGGTGTGGCCGCGGGCGTCCCCGGCCGGCACCCGGCGGGCGCCGAACCCGTCGGACGTCGGGTCCGGGCCGTGGCCGAGACCGGCGAACTCGATGTTCGGCACGTGGTCGATCCAGTCGGTGGGGTCCTTCGCCGCCCACACCCGCGCCCCCGTGTGCAGCGCGGCGACGTTCTTCGCGCGTATCCCGGGCGAGCCGAGGACCACCAGGTCCGTGGCGTGCAGCCGGGAGGCGGCCAGACCGCAGACGACCGAGCCGTAGCTGTGGCAGAACACCACCGGCTCGGGCAGCCCGGCGGCCGTCAGTCCGTCCGTGAAGCGGGTCAGCCGGTCCGCCCCCGCCTCGGCCAGCGAACCGGTCGCCGCGTCCAGCCCCAGGCCCACCGGTGTGGTGTAGCCGGCCCAGGCGATCACCGCACTGCCCGGACCGGTCCGGGCGTACAGCGACCGGGCCATCCCGGCCGGGGTCCCGTACACATCGTCCGTACGGTCGAAGGTCCCCGCGTCGATGTCCGAACCGGGCACCACGACCGACACCCGGTCCGCCGTCTCCAGGTCGCCGAAGACCTCGGCGACCTGGCCGCGCCCCCTCGGGTCGAACGCCAGGATCTGCCGCCCGGGGCCGGCGGCCAGTCCGGCGTACCGGGGATCGCCGCTCTCCCGCAGGGCCCGCGCGTTGGCCCGGTAGCGCAGGGCGACCGGGGCGCCGTCGAGATTGCCGACGACGAGCGGATGCCGCTCGACCAGGCTCTGCCGCTCCTCCTCGCTCAACCCCGCGAAGAACCGGGCCACTTGGGCGGGCGTGTCCCGCTCCGGGTCGGGCAGCCGGTGCCCCAGCACCCGATCGGTCCGCCAGGAGGCGGTGCCCGGCGGGGGGCCGGTCAGCGGGCTCTGACTGTTCCCCGACGCCCATCCGGCGGTTCCGGTGACGACCGTCGTCGCCAGGGCGACCGCGACCAGGGTCCTCGCGTAGCGGCGCATCCGCCATCCCTCCGTCCCCGGCCCGGCCGGCTCCCGCACGCCGTCCGGCGTGACGGGAAGGAAGGTAGGAAGAGGACGGGTGCGAGGGCGTCACACCGGGGCGCCAACCGGGACGTGATACCTGGGTAGGGGGTGTACGGGGGGAAATCCCCCGGGCGCGGGAAGGGGCCTCCGCCACGCGGGCGCGCGCACCGCAGAGCCCGGTCCACGGGGACGCGGGCCCCGGGCGTGCTCGCGGAAGCCCCTCCGGCCGGCTTCCCCCGGACCGCTCACGCCTCGCCCGGCACCACGAGCCCCGCCTCGTACGCGAAGATCACCGCCTGCGCCCGGTCGCGCAGGTCCAGCTTGGCCAGCACCCGGCCGATATGGGTCTTCACGGTCTGCTCGGCCAGCACCAGCCGGCCCGCGATCTCCTGGTTCGACAGTCCGCGCGCGATCAGTTCGAGGACCTCCGTCTCGCGCGGGGTCAGCCCGTTCAGCCGCAGCGCGGCGCCGCCGCCGGTCGCCCCGGACGGGCGCTGTTTCGCGAAGTCCGCGATCAGCCGGCGGGTCACCGACGGGGCCAGGAGCGCATCGCCGGAGGCCACCACGCGGACCGCCGAGATCAGGTCGGCCGGGGGCGCGTCCTTCAGGAGGAAGCCGGACGCGCCGGCGCGCAGCGCCTCGTACACGTAGTCGTCCACGTCGAAGGTGGTCAGCATCAGCACCCTCGGCGTGTGCTCCACGCCCACCGGCGGGTTCAGCAACTCGCGCGCCGCCGCCAGGCCGTCCATCTCCGGCATCCGCACGTCCATCAGGACCACGTCGGGGTGGGTGCGGCGGCTGACCTCGACGCCCTGCCGCCCGTCCGGGGCCTCGCCGACCACGTCGATGTCCGCCTGCGCCGCCAGCAGCGCCGCGAACCCCGCGCGGACCATGGCCTGGTCGTCGACGATGATCACGCGGATGGTCACGGGGGGTCCTCCGGAGGGGCGGGCGGTGCGGCGGGTGGGACGGGCGGTGCAGGCGCGGGTGCGGTCGCCGGGGGCAGCGGCAGCCGGGCGGCCACCCGGAAGCCGCCGTCCGGCAGCGGGCCGGTGTCCAGCGTGCCGCCGGTCAACCGTACGCGTTCGCGCATGCCGACCAGCCCGTGCCCGGTGCCGCTCGTCTCCACCGGGGCGCGCGTCGAACCGGTGCGCTCCGGCGGCTCGTTGACCACCAGCACCGTCAGATGCGCCCCGTCCGAACTCACCGCGACCCGGGTCCGGGCGCCCGGCGCGTGCCGCACCACGTTCGCCAGCCCCTCCTGCACGATGCGGTACGCGGACAGGTCCACGGTCTGCGGGACGTTCCCGAGCCCGGCGGGCAGCGACAGCTCCACCGGAAGTCCGGACCGCACCGTCGCCTCCACCAGCTGCTGCAGGCGGTCCAGCCCCGGCTGCGGCGCCCGCTCGCCCTCCGTACCGTCACTGCGCAGCACCACCAGCAGCCGCCGCATCTCCGCGAGGGACTCCCGCGCGCTCGCGGCGATCGACGCGAACTCCTCCCGGACCTCGTCCCCGACCCCGCTCAGCCGGTACGGCGCCGAGTCGGCCTGCACCGTGATCACGGACATGTGGTGGGCGACGACGTCGTGCAGTTCCCGAGCGATCCTCGTCCGCTCCTCCAGCAGCGTGCGCCGGGCGCGCTCGCCCTCGCTGATCGTCTCCTGCTCGGCCAGCAGCCGCTGCGCGTCCCCGCGTTCACGGATCGCCGCGCCTATCACCAGCACGATGGCGCTCAGCACGAGGACCAGGATCGAGTTGTCGCTGCCGTGGGTGGGGGCGGTCGTGTAGAGGCCGAACCCCGCCGCCGCGGTCGCCAGCCACACCGCGATCAGCGCCCGCCGCTGCTCGCGCAGGCCCAGCGCCAGCAGCACGAAGAGGTACGCGATGACGCCCGGCGGCGTCCACGGCCAGGCCGCGCCCTGCCCCTCCTCCCGGCCGAGCACCAGCAGCGCGCCCACGACCTGCGCCGGGAGGACGATCCACCAGGCCTGGAGCGGCCGGTGCGCCAGCATCAGCAGCGGCCCGGTCTGCGCCACGAGGAGCAGGGCCAGGACGCCCCCGTTCAGGCCGTACTCGTTCGCGAGGACGACGCCGGTGACCGGGATGAACACCGCCCCGAGCACCACCACGACCACGTACGGAACGGCCCGCTTCCACTTCTGCCGGGCACCGGCCAGCGGGGGCGTCGGCGGATGGGAGGGACGGGCCAGCGCCCTGCCGAGCGCGGTCAGATTGCGGCGCGCGGCGCTGAACAGGCCGTCGGCGGGCGGGTGCGGAGGCGGCGGGGGCGCGGAGGGAGTCGGCATGGCCCGCCCAGGGTAGGCAGCGCGGCCGTACCCCGGCGTCATACCGGGGTAGCGGGTTCCGCCCCGTACCGGGGTCTCACAACTCCGCGAGCAGCTGTGCCTTCTTCGCGCTGAACTCGTCGTCCGTCACCAGCCCCGCCTCGTGCAGCTCCCCGAGGTGGCGGATGCGTTCCGCGATGTCCGCGGGGTCGCGGCGGCCCGCGGCGGACAGCGCGGCCGGGGACGCCACCGGCGCGGGCTGCCTGCGGCGGACGGACTCCAGCACGGCCGCGGCGAACGGCAGCGACTCGTGCACCGGCCCGTAGCCGAGGCCGAAGATCACCGCCGCCGGGTCCTGGTCGGCACGGGCGGCGTGCGCCGCTCCGGGCAGCGCGCGGGGCGGGGATCCGGGGGCCGTCTCCG
The DNA here is from genome assembly GCF_055559335.1 of Streptomyces sp. NPDC024555. Lineage (NCBI taxonomy): Bacteria > Bacillati > Actinomycetota > Actinomycetes > Kitasatosporales > Streptomycetaceae > Streptomyces > Streptomyces sp. NPDC024555. Next base: position 153,846 of record NZ_JBVHKV010000011.1, on the reverse strand, counting down.
CCCCCGGGACGGGCTCCGCGGAACGCGGCAGCAGCCGCAGATAGCCCTCGAAGGCCTCGGGCGAACGCCATTCGACGCCGCTCAGCTCGGCGACCGGAAACGTCTGGTCGCCGGCCTTCCACTTCTCCGAGGACGCCCCCGTCCAGAACCAGCGGAACGAGATCCGGTCCCCGTCGAAACTGGCCCGTCCGTCGTACGCCTTGAACTGCATCGGGGCCGGGGGCGCGGCCACCAGGAAGCGGTCCGCCGGTTCGTCCGCCTCGGCGCAGAGCCGGGACCGCAGCTCGTCCGCGTAGTACTCGGCGAGGGTCTCGCGCTCGGCGGGGAGCACCAGGCGGTAGGGGTCGCAGCCGTCCTTCAGCTGGCCGGCCGCGGCCTCCAGCAGCGGGTCGGCGCCGGGTCTCGGGACGGCGCGCAGCACCACCGTGCCCCGCTTGCCCGGGGTCAGCGTCACCGACGACAGCGCCGTGTGCGGGACACGGCGCTCCCGGAGGCTCTGGAAGAGCCTCGGCGTACGGATTCCCCGTTCGAAGCGGATGAGCACGGAGTCGGCGTCGAACTCCCAGGTGGCATGAATTCCGGCCAGCACATCACCCATGCGCCTCATCGTATGCGGCACGTGCCCGTCCCGTCCCCCCTCGGAGTGCACCGTCCTGGGTGCGCGTGTGCGGACGTTCGCGCGTCAGACCGGTGCGGCGCCGGAAATCTGTTCGTGGCAGGGGCCGTCGGCCGCCGCGCAGGTCACGGACGCGTAGGCGCCCGCGCCGATCGCGGCGAAGTTGCCGAGGCTCTCCGTGCCCGGTTCGAAGTAGCCGCTGTGGCCGACCGCGCCGCCCGCCGACGCCACCCGGGCGCCGAAGTCCGGGTCCACCGGATCCGCGCCATGTCCGAGACCGCCGAACTCCAGGTTCGGCACGTCCTCGATCCAGTCGCCCCGGTCCCGCATCGCCCACACGTTGGCGCGGGTGTGCAGCTCCCCGGCGTTGTCGACGCGCATGCCGGGGCTGCCGGCGACCGCGATGTCCGTCACCCGGCCCGGCAGTTCGTCGGCGGCGACCCCGCAGAGCACGGAGCCGTAGCTGTGGCAGAACAGCGAGACGGGGCCCGCCCCGGGCAGGGCGTCCACGAGCGCTTCCAGCCGGACCGCGCCGCGTTCGGCGAGATTGCCCAGGGCCGCGTCCACGCCGATTCCGGCCGGGGTCGTGTAGTCGGCCCAGGCGATCACCGCGGTGCGCACCCCGGGGTGGCCGGAACGCTCCGCCGCGTACAGCGACCGTGCCATGCCGACGGGGGCCGCGTTGGTCTTGGCGCCGGTGCGTTCCAGGGTCAGCAGGTTGGTGTCGACGCCGGGGACGATCACCGAGACCCGGTCGGCCCGTTCGAGATCGCCGAGCACCTCGGCGGCGTGGCCGCGGCCCGAGGGGTCGAAGGCCAGGAAGTGCCGGCCCGTGCCGAGCATGGAGCGGAAGCGGTCCGCGCGGCGCGAGGCGTCGGCGCGGCCGTCGGGCGAGAGCCGCGGATCGTGCACGCGCTTGCGCTCGACGGTGCGGGCCTGGGCGATCGCCAGCCGGTTCGCCCGGTAACGCAAGGTCACCGGGGCGCCGTTCAGATTCCCCACCACCAGGGGATAGGCGCGGGCCAGATCGGTGCGCTGGGCCTCGGTGAGCGTGGCGAAGAAATGCGCCAGCTTGTACGCGGGCGCGTCCGGCGAGGGCAGCGGGCGCCCCGCTATCGACCCCTTGGCCCAGGAAGCGAGTGCGGCGGCGCGTGGCTCGGACGTGGGGTGGTGGCGTACGGCGGTCCAGCCGGTCGTCGCCAGCATCACGAACACGACCGCGACGGCGAGCAGGGCGCGCCAGGCGGTGAGCGTGGGGGAGGAGTCGAAGGAAGTCACTCAGGCCCACATTAGGAGACGCGCGCACGGGCCCGGGGGCGGGGGTGACGCACATCACCCGACTGTGGTGAGCGGCACTCCGTTTCCCTCACGCTGTGTGCGGGGCGGCCGCACACTCCGCCGTATACGGGTCAGTTGGGGTGTGCGGCGCCGGCCGTGCGGACGGCGTCGGAGGGGTGGGCCCGCCAGTCGCCGGCGAGGGCCGGGCCCAGCTGGTCCAGATAGCGCTCGGTCAGATCGCGCAGTGAATCCATCGTGCCGTCGCACCCGTGCCCCCAGAGCTGGCCGGTGACCCGCATCACCCCGCAGAAGGCGGCGACGGCGACCCGGGGGCGCGGATCGCGGCCGACGTCCAGCCCCTCGCGCTCGGCGACCAGGTGCGCGATCTGCTCCTCCAGGGCCACGCCGCGGCGCATGTGGGCGGCCAGCAGCGCGGGCGTGGATTCGATCATGTGGTAGGTCCGCATGTGGAGTTCGACCGGGACGATGGCCTCGATCGCCTCTCCGATACTGTTCCAGGAGCACACCACGGCGCGGCGCATGGCTTCGAAGGGGGCCTCGGGGGCGGGGCGTTGACGCAGTTCCAGGAGGAAGCGCGACTCGATCATCTCCTGGACGGCGAAGGCGGCCGACTCCTTGCCCGCGAAGTAGCGGAAGAAGGTGCGCTGGGAGACCTCGACGGCGTCCGCGATCTCGTCGACGGTCGTCTCCTCGTACCCCTGGGTGGTGAAGAGATCGAGGGCGGCACGGAGCAGCGCGTCCCTGGTGCGTTGCTTCTTGCGTTCGCGCAACCCGGCCGGACGGCCGGTGGCTCGCTGCCCGTCGCTCACTGAACTGGTCCTCTTTTCCCTGCTTTGTCCAGCTCAGCCTACCTGTGAGCTACGTGACAGTTACCGACTTGTGAATTGGTTTGTCAACTGTCAGTGACTGACACTAATCTCCCGCGTATGACTAGTCAGACCACCGTCGAAAAGGCGTCGCGGGACCCCCAGGACCCCGTCGGCCCCGCACCTGCCAAGGGGCTGCGCGGCCACCCCTGGCTGACGCTCTTCTCCGTGGCCATCGGCGTGATGATGGTCGCGCTCGACGGCACGATCGTCGCGATCGCCAACCCCGCCATCCAGCAGGACCTCGGCGCCTCGCTCGCCGACGTCCAGTGGATCACCAACGGCTACATGCTCGCCCTCGCGGTCTCCCTGATCACCGCGGGCAAGCTCGGTGACCGGTTCGGCCACCGCCAGACCTTCCTCATAGGCGTCGTCGGCTTCGCCGCCGCGTCGGGTGCCATCGGCTTCTCCAGCAGCGTCGTCCTGGTGATCACGTTCCGCGTGCTCCAGGGTCTGTTCGGCGCCCTGCTGATGCCGGCCGCGCTCGGCCTGCTGCGCGCCACCTTCCCGGCCGAGAAGCTGAACATGGCGATCGGCATCTGGGGCATGGTCATCGGCGCCTCCACCGCCGGCGGCCCGATCCTCGGCGGTGTGCTCGTCGAGCACGTCAACTGGCAGTCGGTCTTCTTCATCAACGTGCCGGTCGGGGTCATCGCCCTCGTCCTCGGCGTGCTGATCCTCAAGGACCACCGCGCCGAGAACGCGCCGCGCTCCTTCGACATCGCCGGCATCGTGCTGCTGTCCGGCGCGATGTTCTGCCTGATCTGGGCGCTGATCAAGGGCGCCGAGTGGGGCTGGGGCGACACCAAGACGGTCGGCTTCCTGGTCGGCGCGGCCGTGCTCTTCGCGGCCTTCGCCCTGGTCCAGCAGCGCGTCCGCGAACCCCTGATCCCGCTCGCCATGTTCCGCTCCGTGCCGCTCTCCGCGGGCACGGTCCTGATGGTGCTGATGGCCTTCGCCTTCATGGGCGGGCTCTTCTTCGTCACCTTCTACCTGCAGAACGTGCACGGTCTGAGCCCGGTCGACAGCGGTCTGCACCTGCTGCCGCTGACCGGGATGATGATCGTGGCCTCGCCGCTGGCCGGCGCCATGATCACCAAGTTCGGCCCCCGGGTCCCGCTCGTCGGCGGCATGGTGTGCACCGCGGTCGCCATGTTCGGCATGTCCCAGCTGTCCGTCGGCACGGGCACGCTGACCATGTCCATCTGGTTCGGTCTGCTCGGCCTCGGCCTCGCCCCCGTCATGGTCGGCGCCACCGAGGTCATCGTCGGCAACGCCCCGATGGAGCTCTCCGGCGTCGCCGGCGGTCTCCAGCAGGCCGCCATGCAGGTCGGCGGCAGCCTCGGCACGGCCGTGCTCGGCGCGGTCATGGCCGCCCGGGTCGACTCCGAGCTGGCCGGGAACTGGAAGGAGGCCCAGCTTCCGCCGCTGCCCCCGGCCCAGCTGGACCAGGCCGCCTCCGCGATCAAGGTCGGCATGCCGCCGGTCGCCGAGGACACCCCGCCGGAGGTCGCCGGCAAGATCGTCGGCGTCGCCCACGACACCTTCGTCTCCGGCATGAGCACCGCGTTCATGGTCGCCGGCATCGTCGCCGTCGTCGCCGCCCTGGTCGCCACCCTGACCAAGCGCGGGGAGAACGCCGAGGCCGGAGCCGGCGCCGGACACATCTGACCCGTCCCGCCCGACGTCCCACGGCGTCAACACAGCGCGTCCCACAGCCCCGCCGGAACGTTCCGGCGGGGCTGTCGCCTATCAGGGTGGTCCGGCCCCGAACCCCCTTCCCGTACGGCATCCGCCCCGCTCAGGGTGGGCGTGGAAGATCCACATCAGTCACGGGGGTTTCTTGATGCGTACGACCGTCCTCGCGGCCGCCCTGGCCGCCACCGCCCTGATCCCGACCGCGCCCGCACCAGCGGGCGCCGCACCCGGAAAGCTCGGCGACTGCGCGAGCGGGCAGCTCTGCCTCTGGGCGAAACCCGACTTCACCGGAGCCCGGCAGGTCCATGAACTGTCCGGCACCGACATCGAGAGCTGCGTCCCGCTGAAGCCGGGCACCACCGTCCAGTCGCTCGCCAACCGCACCGGCCGGCCCGTCACCACCTACCAGTCCGCCGAATGCGCCGAGACCGGCGAGTTCGAGACCTACCCCGGCGGCGGCACCTGGCTGCCCCGCTCCCCGTACCAGGTACGGGCCTTCAAGGTCTGGGAGAACTGACCGCCCTCCCGGAACGCCGCGGGGCGGCGGGACCGTCCGGTCCCGCCGCCCCGCGTCCGTCGTCCGCCTGGGGCTACGCGTCGCCGCCCGCCGCTCCCGGGTGGGCCGCCGCCACGTCCAGCAGGTCGTAGCGGTCCAGCGCCTGCTTCAGCGCCGAACGGTCGATCTTCCCGTCCCGCGCCAGCTCCGTGAGCACCGCGAGCACGATCGACTGCGCGTCGATGTGGAAGAACCGCCGGGCCGCCCCGCGGGTGTCCGCGAAACCGAAACCGTCCGCACCCAGCGACTGGTACGTCCCCGGCACCCAGCGCGCGATCTGGTCCGGCACCGACCGCATCCAGTCCGACACCGCCACGAACGGACCCTGCGCCCCCGACAGCTTGCGCGTCACGTACGGGACGCGCTGCTCCTCGTCCGGGTGCAGCAGGTTGTACCGCTCCACGTCCACGGCCTCGCGCCGCAGCTCGTTCCAGGAGGTCGCCGACCAGACGTCCGCCTTCACGTTCCACTCGTCGGCGAGGATCCGCTGCGCCTCGACGGCCCAGGGGACCGCCACACCGGACGCCATGATCTGGGCCGGGATCTCGCCCCGCTCGCCCGCGCGGTAGCGGTGGACGCCCTTCAGGATGCCCTCGACGTCCACGTCCTCCGGCTCGGCCGGGTGCTGGATCGGCTCGTTGTAGACGGTGAGGTAGTAGAAGACGTCCTCGCTGTCCTCCCCGTACATCCGGCGCAGACCGTCCTTCACGATGTGCGCGATCTCGTAGCCGAACGCCGGGTCGTAGGCGACGCACGCCGGGTTCGTCGAGGCCAGCAGCTGCGAGTGGCCGTCGGCGTGCTGGAGCCCCTCACCGGTCAGCGTCGTACGGCCGGCGGTCGCGCCCAGCACGAAACCGCGCGCGAGCTGGTCGGCCATCTGCCAGAACTGGTCACCGGTCCGCTGGAACCCGAACATCGAGTAGAAGACGTACACCGGGATCAGCGGCTCGCCGTGCGTGGCGTACGCCGAACCGGCCGCGATCAGCGAGGCCGTGCACCCCGCCTCCGAGATGCCGTCGTGCAGCATCTGCCCGGTCGGCGACTCCTTGTACGCGAGCAGCAGATCGCGGTCCACCGACTCGTACTGCTGACCCAGCGGGTTGTAGATCTTCGCGCTCGGGAAGAACGCGTCCATGCCGAAGGTGCGGTACTCGTCGGGCGCGATCAGCACGAAACGCTTGCCGATCTCCTTGTCCCGCATGAGGTCCTTCAGGATGCGGACGAACGCCATGGTCGTGGCGATCGACTGCTGACCCGAGCCCTTCTTCGCGGTCGCGTAGGTCTTGTCCTCCGGCAGCGCCAGCGGCTTCGCCCGCACGATCCGGGTCGGGACGTACCCGCCCAGACTCTTGCGGCGGTCGTGCATGTACTGGATCTCCTCCGAGTCGCGGCCCGGGTGGTAGTACGGCGGATTGCCGTCCTCCAGCTCCTTGTCCGCGATCGGGATGTGCAGCCGGTCCCGGAAGCGCTTCAGGTCCTCGGCGGTGAGCTTCTTCATCTGGTGGGTCGCGTTGCGGCCCTCGAAGTTCGGCCCGAGCGTCCAGCCCTTGACCGTCTGCGCCAGGATCACCGTCGGCTGGCCCTTGTGCTCCTTGGCCGCCGCGTACGCCGCGTACACCTTGCGGTGGTCGTGACCGCCGCGCCCCAGATGCAGGATCTGCTGGTCGGACATGTCCTTGACCATCTCGCGCAGCCGCGGGTCGTCCCCGAAGAAGTGCTCGCGGATGTACGCGCCCGTCTCGGTCGCGTAGGTCTGGAACTGGCCGTCCGGCGTCGTGTTCAGCTTGTTGACGAGGATGCCCGTGCGGTCCTGCGCCAGCAGCGGGTCCCAGGAGCGGTCCCAGACCAGCTTGATCACGTTCCACCCGGCACCGCGGAACTGCGACTCCAGCTCCTGGATGACCTTGCCGTTGCCGCGCACCGGGCCGTCGAGCCGCTGGAGGTTGCAGTTGACGACGAAGGTCAGGTTGTCCAGGCCCTCGCGGGCGGCGATGGAGAGCTGGCCCAGCGACTCCGGCTCGTCCATCTCGCCGTCGCCGAGATAGGCCCAGACGTGCGAATTCGACGTGTCGGCCAGACCGCGCGCGTGCATGTAGCGGTTCATCCGCGCCTGGTAGATCGCGCCGAGCGGGCCCAGGCCCATCGACACCGTCGGGAACTCCCAGAAGTCCGGCATCAGCCGCGGGTGCGGATAGCTGGACAGCCCGTTCGGCGCCTTCGACTTCTCCTGGCGGAAGGCGTCCAGCTGCGCCTCGCTCAGCCGGTCCAGCAGGAAGGCGCGGGCGTAGATCCCGGGCGAGGCATGGCCCTGGAAGAAGATCTGGTCACCGCCCAGACCGTCGTCCTTGCCCCGGAAGAAGTGGTTGAAGCCCACGTCGTACAGCGAGGCCGACGAGGCGAAGGTGGCGATGTGGCCGCCCACCCCGATCCCCGGGCGCTGCGCGCGCGACACCATCACGGCGGCGTTCCAGCGGGTCGCGTTGAGGACCTTGCGCTCGATCTCCTCGTCGCCGGGGAAGAACGGCTCGTCCTTCGTGGCGATCGTGTTCACGTAGTCCGTGCTGCGCATCTCCGGCACGGCGACACGCTTCTCGCGCGCGCGTTCGATGAGCCGGAGCATGAGGTAGCGGGCCCGCTCACGGCCGCGCTCGTCGACGGCGGCGTCGAGGGAGTCGAGCCATTCCTGGGTCTCCTCGGGATCGAAATCCGGGACCTGGCTCGGAAGGCCGCCAATGATGATCGGGTTGCGATCGGATCCGGAAGCCACGCTGTTCCTTCGCTGTTCGGTGCTGCACCTACGGGGCCTGGGCCCGGGAGTCGCCCCCCGGTGTGTCTGCGTACGCCATCCCATCGTGTACCGCGGACACGCAAACGTCATCTCTACCGTGAGGTAACCGCCGGCGATCCCGCCACGGGCTCCCGGACGGCGCCCGAGCCGCGCCGGAGCGGCTGCCGGGCCGGACGCCGCGCGTCCGGCAGGATGGCCGGGGAGGGACGAGTGGGGCCGAACCGCAACCATACGCCCAAGGGGTCCATACGTTCCCAAAGGCCGTTCGACTCCGTTTGCCGGGCCGAAACCGCATAAGCTGTTCAAGGACGTAACGTCACCGTTTAGGCGGTCTCGTACGCGGGGTACTTGCGCGATCCGCCGCTCCCGTGTGGACTACGGCCAGCGCCACGCGCACGCGCGGGGCGGAAGCATTTTCCGAAACATGATCAGGAGGCAACCCGTGAGCGCGACCGCGGACCACGCGGAGGAGCGGACCAACCCGGCAGTACGCCTGGGGTTCGAGCCCGGACAGGTGGTCCAGGAGATCGGCTACGACGACGACGTCGAGCTGGAGCTCCGTGAGGGCATTGAGGACATCATCGGCCAAGACATCGTGGACGAGGAGTACGACGACGTCGCCGACGTCGTGCTGCTCTGGTTCCGTGATGAGGACGGCGACCTTACGGACGCGCTGGTGGATGCCATTGGTCTGCTTGAGGAGGGCGGCTCGGTCTGGCTGATGACGCCGAAGACGGGCCGCGACGGCTATGTCGAGCCGAGCGACATCAACGAGGCCGCCCAGACGGCCGGTCTGACCCAGACCAAGAGCATCAGCGCGGGCAAGGACTGGACGGGCAGCCGTCTCGCCACCCCGAAGGCGGCCAAGGCCAAGCGCTGAACCGCATTCCCCCGAAGGCCCCCGCCGGCACCGCGCCGGCCGGGGCCTTCCTGCGTTCCTCCGCGTTCCGGCCCCGTTCACCGGTCCGTCCGCGCGAACCTTCCCCGGGTGCCGCGCGGCGCCCCCGCGCCTCTGCGTAGGGTGGGTGTCACCCGGACAGCCCAGCCCGGTGACGTAGCGAAGGGACGCGTTTTCATGGCGATCGAGGTCGGCACCCAGGCCCCGGATTTCGAGCTGAAGGACAACCACGGCCGGACCGTGAAGCTCAGCGACTTCCGCGGCGAGAAGAACGTGGTGCTGCTGTTCTACCCGTTCGCCTTCACCGGCGTCTGCACGGGTGAGCTCTGCGCGCTCCGCGACGAACTGCCCACGTTCGAGAACGACGACACCCAGCTGATCGCCGTCTCCAACGACTCCATCCACACCCTGCGCGTCTTCGCCGAGCAGGAGGGCCTGGAGTACCCGCTGGTGTCGGACTTCTGGCCGCACGGCGCGACCTCGCGCGCGTACGGCGTCTTCGACGAGGAGAAGGGCTGCGCGGTGCGCGGCACCTTCATCATCGACAAGGAGGGCGTGGTGCGCTGGACGGTCGTCAACGGCCTGCCCGACGCGCGCGACCTCAACGAGTACATCAAGGCGCTCGGCGCCCTCTGATCACGGATCGGGTGGATCCGGACGCCGGTCCGCGTCAAAAGCCTGAGGGGGCGGGAACCGGTCACTAGGATCCACTCGTTGATCCGATGCCAACAGACGTGGAGGCGCCGGCCCCGGCCGGCCCCCAAGCAAACCAATGGGAGGACTCGTGGGAGTCAGCCTCAGCAAGGGCGGCAACGTCTCGCTGACCAAGGCCGCGCCCAACCTGACCGCGGTCATCGTCGGTCTGGGCTGGGACGCCCGCACCACCACCGGTGGTGACTTCGACCTGGACGCCAGCGCGCTGCTGACCAACGCCTCCGGCAAGGTCGCCAGCGACGGCAACTTCGTCTTCTTCAACAACCTCAAGAGCCCCGACGGCTCCGTCGAGCACACCGGTGACAACCTCACCGGTGAGGGCGAGGGCGACGACGAGGTCATCAACGTCAACCTGGCCACCGTCCCGGCCGACGTCGACAAGATCGTCTTCCCGGTCTCGATCTACGAGGCCGAGTCCCGCCAGCAGAGCTTCGGCCAGGTCCGCAACGCGTACATCCGCGTGGTCAACCAGGCCGACAACAGCGAGCTGGCGCGCTACGACCTCAGCGAGGACGCCTCGACGGAGACCGCCATGGTCTTCGGCGAGCTGTACCGCAACGGTGCCGAGTGGAAGTTCCGGGCCATCGGCCAGGGCTACGCCTCGGGTCTGCGGGGCATCGCCCAGGACTTCGGCGTCAACGTCTAGGAGACGGTCCGGGGGCGCGTCCGCGAGGCCGCGCCCCCGGACCGCAGCAGTTCGTCCGTCCGGCGCCGCACCTCGTGCGGCGCCGGACGCGCTCGGCGGGCGGTGCGTTCCCACCGGTCCCGTCCGGGGTTTTCGGCGCACGGAACAACAGACGGTTCATCGACTCGGGGAGGACACACACCATGGGCGTCACGCTCGCCAAGGGAGGCAATGTCTCCCTCTCCAAGGCCGCACCCAATCTCACCCAGGTGCTGGTCGGGCTCGGCTGGGACGCACGATCCACGACGGGGGCGGACTTCGACCTCGACGCCAGCGCACTGCTGTGCCAGTCGGGCCGGGTGCTCGGCGACGAGTGGTTCGTGTTCTACAACAACCTCACGAGCCCCGACGGCTCCGTGGAGCACACCGGTGACAACCTCACCGGTGAGGGCGAGGGCGACGACGAGTCGATCATCGTGAATCTCGCCCAGGTCCCGGCCCACTGCGACAAGATCGTCTTTCCGGTCTCCATTCACGAGGCCGATAATCGCGGGCAGACGTTCGGCCAGGTCAGCAATGCGTTCATTCGCGTGGTCAATCAGAACGACGGTCAGGAACTGGCCCGTTACGACCTCAGTGAGGACGCGTCGACGGAGACCGCGATGATCTTCGGCGAGCTCTACCGGTACAACGGCGAGTGGAAGTTCCGTGCAGTGGGACAGGGGTACGCGTCGGGGCTGCGGGGCATCGCTCTAGACTTCGGGGTCAACGTTTCGTAAAGCCGCGCTCGGCGCGGGGGAGCCCCGGTCTTTTCGGGGGAGACCCGGTACTTACACGATGGGGTAGCCAGTGCTTCTGAAAACCTTCGGCTGGTCGTTCGCGATCACCGTGCTCGGCCTGATCGCGGCGTGGTTCTACGGGGGGTGGGAAGCCTTCGGTGTGGTGGCGATCCTGTCCGTTCTGGAGATCTCGCTGTCGTTCGACAACGCGGTGGTCAACGCCGGAATCCTGAAGAAGATGAGTGCCTTCTGGCAGAAGATCTTCCTCACGATCGGTGTGCTCATCGCCGTCTTCGGTATGCGACTGGTCTTCCCCGTCGTGATCGTGGCCATCAGCGCCAAGCTGGGACCGATCGAGGCCATCGATCTCTCCTTCAACGACCCGGACCGCTACAAGGAACTGGTCACCGACGCCCACCCGGCGATCGCCGCCTTCGGTGGCATGTTCCTGCTGATGATCTTCCTCGACTTCATCTTCGAGGACCGTGACATCCAGTGGCTGCGCTGGATCGAGCGCCCGCTCGCCAAGCTCGGCAAGGTCGACATGCTGTCGGTCTGCATCGCGCTCATCGTCCTGCTGATCTCGGCCCTCACGTTCGCCGGCAACGCGCACCAGCACGGCGGCGGACACGCCGACAAGGCCGAGACGGTCCTGCTCGCGGGTGTCGCGGGTCTGATCACGTACCTCATCGTCGGCGGGCTCTCCGGCTACTTCGAGGACAAGCTCGAAGAGGAGGAGGAACGCGAGCACGAGGAGGAGGAAGAGGCCAAGCGCAGCGGCAAGAAGATCTCCGCGATCGCCCTCTCCGGCAAGGCCGCGTTCTTCATGTTCCTCTACCTCGAAGTCCTCGACGCCTCCTTCTCGTTCGACGGGGTCATCGGCGCCTTCGCCATCACCAACGAGATCGTGCTGATGGCCCTCGGCCTCGGCATCGGCGCCATGTACGTCCGTTCGCTCACGGTCTACCTGGTCCGCCAGGGCACCCTGGACGACTACGTCTACCTGGAGCACGGCGCGCACTACGCGATCGGCGCGCTGGCCGTCCTGCTGCTGATCACGATCCAGTACCAGATCAACGAGCTGATCACCGGTCTGGTGGGCGTCGTCCTGATCGCCTGGTCCTTCTGGTCCTCGGTCCGCCGCAACAAGGCGGAGGCCGAGGCCGGCGGTGACGGCGGGGACGCGCCGGAAGTCGCCGCCGGGGTGTGACCCGGCGGTAATTGAGGAACGCTCTCTGCGGGGCGGCTCGTACGGCGACGGATCCGGGAACACCCGGACCGCGGGCCCGGAGCCGCCCCGCAGCGGCGTGTGCGTCGCATGTGCCGCGTGCGACGGGTGCGGGGCCGACATGTGTGGGGGTTGGGGATGGGGTTCTGGAACGATCTGTGGCCGCTGGGCCGGGAATCGCAGTTCGAGTCGGGCAACTCGGCGACCGGCTCCATCGTGCTCTCCCGGCGCCACTCGACCGTCTCCCTGACCAAGCAGGGCGCCCTCAGCGGCAATCTGCGGGTCAATCTCTCCTGGCGGATGCGCACCTCGGACATCGAGGGCCGCTCCCGCCAGAGCGGCCGGCTGCTGCGCCCGCTGAAGCTCTTCCAGCCGGACCCGGTCCAGGCGCACACCCAGGGCGTCGTCAACGTCGACCTGGACCTGGGGTGCATGTACGAACTGACCGACGGCACCAAGGGCGTGGTGCAGCCGCTGGGCAATCTGCTCGGTGATCTGAACGCGCCGCCGTACATCAGGCTCAGCGGCGACGACCGCTTCGGCGCCCCGTCCGGCGAGACGGTCTACGTCAACCTCGACCAGCGCGAGCAGTTCAAGCGGCTGCTGTTCTTCGTCTACATCTACGACCAGACCCCGGCCTTCGACCGTACGCACGCCAAGGTGACGCTGTACCCGGGCAACGGTCCGCGCATCGAGATCGAGCTGGACGAACGGGCCCCGCAGGCCCGCTCCTGCGCGGTGTTCACCGTGGAGAACGTCAAGGGCGAGATGCTCGTGCGGCGCGAGGTGAAGTTCGTGTACGGCTTCCAGTCGGAGCTGGACCGGATGTACGGCTACGGCATGCAGTGGGGACGCGGCTACAAATCCCGTGCCTGAGCGGCGGCCCCGGGGGTCAGGGGCGTATGAACTGGGGGCCCTGCGGCGGCAGGACGAAGTTCGGGTCGGGCGCGTGGGCGGCGGCCGCCGCGGGCTGCGGATAGCCGTAGGCGGGCTGTGCGGAGGCCGGCTGGGGGTAGCCGTAGGCGGGCTGCGGCGCGGGGGCCGCGGCGGGCTGCGGATAGCCGTAGGCGGGCTGCTGGTGCTGAACGGTCGCCTGGGCGTCCGGGGCGGGCGACGGCGGGAAGGCGGGCGGGGGCGGTGCGACGGGTGTGACGGGCGCCGGTGCGGGCTCGGGTTCGGCGGCGGCCTCCGCCTCGTCCACCGAGATGCCGAAGGCGGTGGCGAGACCGACGAGCCCGGTCGGATAGCCCTGGCCCACGGCCCGGAACTTCCAGCCGTCGCCGCGCCGGTAGAGCTCGCCGCAGATGATGGCGGTCTCCTCGCCCGTCTCGGGGCGCACGTCGAAGACGGCCAGCGGTTCGGCGCCGGACGCCGCGGCGTCGTAGATCAGGATCCGCAGATCGTGCACGTGCTCGAAGGCGGCGCCGTCGGAGGAGGCGGCGATCACCACCTGCTCGACCGAGGGGTCGAGAGCGTTGAGATCGGCCTCGACGGTGTCGGTCAGCCCCTCGGGCAGGCTCCGCTTCGGCAGCCGCCGCACCAGGCCGGAGGGGTGGCGGGGCTGGTTGTAGAAGACGAAGTCCTCGTCCGAGCGCACGCGGCCGCCGGAACCGAGCAGCAGGGCCGAGGCGTCCACGTCGGGAACCCCGGAGCCCGGGGTCCAGCGCAGCACGGCCCGTACGGCCATGGCGTCGAGAGGGACGTTCGAGCCTTTCACCATCGCGTGCGTCATGCCCGTCATCCTGCCTGCTGGCTGCCCGTCCGGACAACGCGGGGGGCGTGGAAGCGTGTCTCGCGCAGCCGGGGGAAGGAGCGCCTGAGGGGTCTGCCGAACCATTGCGAAATGGACGAGTTACCCGGAATTCATGCAGTCGGGGAACCGTCGCCATCCGTCCGTACGTACTATTACCGGCCATGTGTTGTCCGGTCGATCAGGGAGTTACGGGGGAATCGAGTGCGTCATTTCGGGCATATTGCCGCAGCTGCGCGGGGTGAGCTGTTCTATCGGGAGCCCGTCGAGTTCGACGCCGGCTCGCCGGCCCCCGTCCTCGCCGCCGCCCTCGGCGCCACGCTCTACAGCCCCGCGACCCGGCCCAGACTCGCCGACGACGTCCTCAAGCAGGCCGCCCGCGGAGTCGTCTCCATGGTCCTGTGCCTGGAGGATTCCATCGACGACGCCGAGGTGCCGGCCGCCGAGGAGAACCTGGTGCGGCAGTTCGCCGACCTCGACGGCCGCGGTGTCGAACCGCCCCTGCTGTTCATCCGGGTCCGCGAACCCGGCCAGATCACGGACCTGGTGCGGCGCCTCGGTCCCTCCGTCCGGCTGTTGTCCGGTTTTGTGCTTCCCAAATTCACGCGGGAGCGTGGCGTCCCCTTCATGGAAGCGCTCACCAAGGCGGAATCCCTGGCCGGCCGGCGGCTCTTCGCCATGCCCGTCCTGGAGTCCCCCGAGCTGCTGCACCTGGAGACCCGCCAGGACGCCCTCCTCGGAGTCGCCCGGACCGTCGAAACCTACCGTGACCGGGTGCTCGCGCTGCGTCTCGGCGTCACCGACTTCTGCTCGGCCTACGGACTGCGCCGCGCCCCCGACATGACGGCGTACGACGTCCACATCGTCGCCGACATCATCGCCGCCGTGGTCAACGTACTGGGCCGCGCCGACGGCACGGGCTTCGTCGTCACCGGACCCGTCTGGGAGTACTTCCGGCGCCAGGAGCGCATCTTCAAGCCACAGCTGCGCCGCAGCCCCTTCCTGGAGGGACGGGTGGACAAGCTGCGCACCGCGCTGATCGAGCACGACCTCGACGGACTGCTCCGCGAGATCGAGCTCGACCGGGCCAACGGCCTCCTCGGCAAGACCTGCATCCACCCCTCGCACGTGCCCCCCGTGCACGCGCTGTCGGTGGTCAGCCACGAGGAGTACAGCGACGCCCAGGACATCCTGCGGCCCGAACGCGGCGGCGGCGGGGTGCTGCGCTCCTCGTACACGAACAAGATGAACGAGGTGAAGCCGCACCGCGCCTGGGCCGAACGCACGCTGCGGCGGGCCGAGGTGTTCGGCGTGGCGAACGAGGACATCGGCTTCGTCGACCTGCTGGCGGCGAGCGTCGCGGAATGAGCGGCGGTGCGGCACGGGTTCCCCCTGTGGGGCCCTGGCGCGGCACCGGAACGAGCGGTCCGCGCGGGCGGACACGTGCACGGCAGGCCAACAGAAGGAGAGACGGCGAACGTGGTGTGGTCGGGTAGCTGGGTCGCGGAGCGGCTGGGCGTCGAGCTGACGGGCGACGGGGAGCTCCACGAGCTCCTGGGCCTCGCCCTGCGGCGCAACCCCAAGCGGGCGCATCTGCTCGTGTCCAACGTGCTCGGCAAGCATGTGCCGCAGCGCCCCTCCGTGGTCTACGGGGCCGGGTACGCGCTCGGCCGCCGGGTGCACGACCTGCTCGGCGAGGCCGGGGCGCGCCGCGCCGTCGTCCTCGGCTACGCGGAGACCGCCACCGGCCTCGGCCACGCGGTCGCCGACGGCCTGGGCACGGCGCCCTACCTCCACTCGACCCGCCGCCCCGTCGAGGGCGTCGCCGCGGCCGGCGGCTTCGAGGAGTCCCACTCCCACGCCACCTCGCACCTGCTGCTCCCCGAGGACCCGGAGCTGCTGGCGAGCGCGGACGACCCGGAGGCCGCGCTCGTCCTCGTGGACGACGAGTTCTCCACCGGCAACACCGTGCTCAACACCATCCGCGACCTGCACGCACGCCATCCGCGCACGCGGTACGTGATCGTGGCCCTGGTCGACATGCGCGCCCCGGCCGACCGGGAGCGGTTCACCGCCTTCGCCCGGGAGATCGGCGCCCGGATCGACCTGGTCGCCCGCGTCACGGGCACGGTGGCCCTCCCGGACGGCGTCCTGGAGAAGGGCCGGGCCCTGGTGGCGGAGCGGGAGGCGGCGGCCCCGGACCCCTCGGCGGCCCCCGACCCCGTGGCGGCCCCCGACCCCCTGGCGGCCACCGGCCCCCTGGCGGCCACCGACCTCCTGGCGGCCACCGACCTCCTGGCGGCCACCGGCCCCGCCGCCGCCCCGGCCCCCGCGACGGAGGCGCACCACCCCGCCGCACCGCCCGCCGCCACCCGCGTCGACCTCCGCTGGCCCGCCGGCGTCCCGGACGGCGGCCGGCACGGCTTCACCCCGGCCCACCGCGCCCTGCTGGAGCCCGCGCTCCCCGCCATGGCCGACCGCCTCGCACGCGCGCTCGGCGAGGGACCGCGCCGGGGCGGCCGGGTTCTGGTCCTCGGCTTCGAGGAGCTGATGTACGCGCCGCTGCGCCTGGGCACCGCCCTGGAGGAGCGCGTCACCGCCGAGGTCCGCTACTCGACCACGACCCGCTCCCCGGTCCTCGCCGTGGACGACCCCGGCTACGCGATACGCACCCGCCTGGTCTTCCCGGCCCACGACGACCCGGCGGACGGGCCCGGCGACCGGTACGCGTACAACGTCGCGGGCGCCGGCTTCGACGCCGTGGTCCTCGTCGTCGACTCCACCGCCGACACCCCGGCCCTGCACGCCCCCGGCGGCCTGCTGCACCAGCTCGCCGCGCACACCCCGCACGTCCTGCTGGCGGTCGTCCCGTCCTACACGCCGTCCGCCGCCCCGACCACGCCCCCCGCCCCCGAGGAGCCCTCCACGATGCTGCCCGAGCCCCTGCGCGGCCCCGCCTTCTCCTCCTACGCGCCGGACGAGGTCGGCTGGCTGCTCCAGGACCTCTCGGACACCGAGCTGGAGGCGCCCACCGAGGAGCGCGAGGAGGCGATACAGAGCGGTGGCGCGCACTACGCCGAATCCCTGCCCGTGGAGTACCAGCCCTCCGCGCGGTACCAGGAACTGTTCGCCTCGGCCCTCGACCTCTCGGCGGCCCGTGTCGCCCGCGCCGTCGGCACCGTCACCGAGACCGTCCTCGCCGAACGCGGCCGCCGCCCCGTCCTCGTCTCGCTGGCGCGGGCCGGGACGCCCGTCGGCGTCCTGATGCGCCGCTGGGCCCTGCACCGGCACTCCCTCGACCTGCCGCACTACGCCGTGTCGATCGTGCGCGGCCGGGGCATCGACGCCAACGCCCTGCGCTGGCTGGCCGCCCACCACAACCCGGCCGACGTCGTCTTCGTCGACGGCTGGACCGGCAAGGGCGCCATCACCCGCGAACTGGCCGCCGCGATCGCGGAGTTCGAGGAGGCCGACGGCACCGAGGGCTTCGACCCGGAGATCGCGGTGCTCGCCGACCCGGGCGGCTGCGTGCGCACCTACGGCACCCGCGAGGACTTCCTGATCCCCTCCGCCTGCCTCAACTCCACGGTCTCCGGGCTCATTTCCCGTACGGTCCTGCGCGCCGACCTGGTGGGCCCGGACGACTTCCACGGCGCGAAGTTCTACCGCGAACTGGCCGGGTCCGACGTCTCCGGCCACTTCCTCGACACCGTCGCCGCCCGCTTCGACGAGGTCGCCCCCACCGTGGACGCGGACGTCAAGGAACTGCTGACCGCCGACCGGGCGCCCACCTGGGAGGGCTGGGCGGCGGTGGAACGCATCAGCGAGGAGTACGGCATCCACGATGTGAACCTGGTCAAGCCCGGCGTCGGCGAGACCACCCGCGTCCTGCTGCGCCGCGTCCCGTGGAAGATCCTCGCCAAGCGCGGCGCCGGGGCCGACCTGGAGCACATCCGGCTGCTGGCCGAACAGCGCGGCGTCCCGGTCGAGGAGGTCGACGCGCTGCCGTACACCTGCGTGGGGCTGATCCACCCCCGGTACACCCGGGGCGCGACCGGCGCCGACGGCAAGGCGGTGGAGTCCCGGTGACGACCGCCGCACCCGCGCCCACCCTGGTCGCCAGCGACCTCGACCGCACCCTGATCTACTCCGCCGCCGCCCTCCGGCTCCCGATGCCGGACGCCGACGCCCCGCGCCTGCTGTGCGTCGAGGTGTACGGCGGCACACCGCTGTCGTACGTCACCGAGACGGCCGCCGGGCTGCTCACCGAGCTGTCC
The DNA here is from genome assembly GCF_055559335.1 of Streptomyces sp. NPDC024555. Lineage (NCBI taxonomy): Bacteria > Bacillati > Actinomycetota > Actinomycetes > Kitasatosporales > Streptomycetaceae > Streptomyces > Streptomyces sp. NPDC024555. The sequence goes on along the minus strand of NZ_JBVHKV010000011.1, from coordinate 135,752 downwards.
TCGGACCCCGCCACCGTCTTCGTACCGACCACCACGCGCACCCGCGAGCAGTACGGACGCATCCACCTCCCCGGCCCGCCCGCCCGGTACGCGATCTGCGCGAACGGCGGCCATCTCCTGGTGGACGGCGTACCGGACCGGGACTGGCAGCGGCGGGTCACCGCCCGGCTGGCCGAGGACTGCGCCCCGCTCGCCGAGATCCGCGCCCGTCTGCTCGCCACCGCCGATCCGGCCTGGCTGCTCAAGGAACGGGTCGCCGAGGACCTGTTCGCCTACCTCGTCGTCGAACGGGACCGGCTGCCCGCCGACTGGACGAAGGAACTCGCCGACTGGGCCGGGCCGCGCGGCTGGACCGTGTCCCTCCAGGGCCGCAAGATCTACGTCGTCCCGCGCCCGCTCACCAAGAGCGCCGCCGTGCGCGAGGTCGCCCGCCGCACCGGGGCCGCGCTCACCCTGGCCGCCGGTGACTCCCTCCTCGACGCCGACCTGCTGCTCGCCGCCGACCGCGGCTGGCGCCCCGGCCACGGCGAACTGGCCGACGCGGGCTGGAACGCCCCCCATGTGGAGGCCACCGCCGAGCGCGGAGTGGCGGCGGGCGAGGAGATCCTGCGACGCTTTCTCGGGGCGTCGGGCGCGCACGGACCGGCGGCCGCGCAGCCGACCGACGAGAGAATGGCGCCATGACCAAGGGCAACGAAACGAAGATCACGGACGAGCTGTACGCGTACATGCTGGCCCACAACCCGCCGCTGGACGCCGTCCAGCGCGAGCTGGTGGAGACCACGTACGCCGAACTGCCCGGCCACGCGGGCATGCAGTCCGCCGAGGAGCAGGCCCCGCTGCTCGCCTTCCTCGTCCGGCTGACCGGGGCCCGGCACATCGTGGAGGTCGGCACGTTCACCGGCTTCTCGGCGCTCGCCATGGCCCAGGCGCTCCCCGCCGACGGACGGCTGATCGCCTGCGACATCTCGGAGGAGTGGACGGCGTACGGCCGCGCGGCCTGGGAGAAGGCCGGCGTGGCGGACCGCATCGAACTGCGGATCGCCCCCGCCCTCGACACCCTCCGGGCGATGCCCGGGGACCCGCACATCGACCTCGCCTACCTGGACGCGGACAAGGGCAACTACATCGCGTACTGGGAGGAGTTGGTGCCCCGGATGCGGCCGGGCGGTCTGATCACCACGGACAACGTGCTCTTCCACGGCGGCGTGACGAACCCCGACGCGACCGGTGCGGCCGCGGCCATCAGGGAGTTCAACGACCATGTGGCCGCCGACCCCCGGATGGACAGCGTGCTGCTCACGGTCGCGGACGGGCTGACGCTGTCACGCAAGCGCTAGGACCTGCCGACCCCCGGCGGCCGCGGCCGCCGGGAGTCGGCGCGGTTCAGCCGCAGCAGCCCCCGCCGCAGCAGCCGCCTCCGCCTCCGCCGCCGGCCGAGGGGGCGGGTGCGGAGCCGGTGGACGATCCGCCCACGGAGACCGTGGACAGCAGTTTCACGGTGTCCTCGTGCCCGGCGGGGCAGGAGGCGGGGTCCGAGGACTCGGCCATGGGCCGGCTCAGTTCGAAGGTGTCTCCGCAGGAGCGGCAGCGGTACTCGTAACGAGGCATGGCCCCAGGCTAAGGGCTGTTCCGTGATCCCCGGTGGGTCGGTGCGGTGCGTGGTGGGTCAGCGCGGTTCGTGGTGCGCGAGGACCCGGCCGAGAAGCTCGGTCAAGGTGCGGCGGTCCTCCGGGGAGAGCGGCGCGAGCAGATCGTCCTGCACCCGGTCGAGCAGCCCGTCCATGCGCTGGAGCTGGCGCAGTCCGCTCTCGGTGAGCGTCACCCGGTTGCGCCGCCCGTGGTCGGGGTCCGGGACCCGGTCGACGTAACCCTGTTCGGCGAGCTGCTTGACGGCCGTGACCATGTCCTTGCGGTCGATCCGCCCGCGGCGCCCCAGGTCCGCCTGGCTGGCGGGCCCGAACTCCCGCAGTGTGGACAGGATCCGGTAGTGGTAGCCGCGCGCACCGGCGGCGGCGAAACCCTCGGACGCCAACCGGCGGGCGTGCACGGCCAGTTGTGTGATCAGCCAGCTGGGCTTCGTGGTCAGCCGCTCGGGGATGTCGTCCATGGCCGCATCCTATCGACAGAAGTGTTGGCGACACCCACACTCATCCCCTAGTGTGGGTGCCACCAACGTTGGGGACACCCACATAAAGGTGAAGGGGACCGGGATGACGGACCTGAGCGAAACGGCACAGCGCGCGATCGTGGACCGGATGGAGGTGGCCGACCTGTTCGCCCGGCTGGGCGGCCTGCTGGACGAACGCCGGATCGAGGACGCCGGCACGGTCTACCACGAGTCCGTCGTCGTGCGTTCCCCCAAGGGGGAGCTGCACGGCCTCGACGAGGTGACCGCGCTCCTGAAGCGGAGCACCTCCGGCGACGAACGCTCGCAGCACACCTACACGAGCGTCCTCGTGCAGCTCGACGGCGACCGCGCGCGGACCACCGCGAACGGCGTGACGTACTTCTACCGCGAGGGCGAGGCCCCGCACCGCACGAGCGGGCTCCGCATGACCTGCGAGGCCGTGCGCACCCCGGCGGGCTGGCGCTTCGCCGACGCCCGCATCGCCCTGGCCTGGCTGCGGGAGGAGTGAGGGGGCACGTCCCGGTGGCGGCGGCGTTGCGCGGACCCGTTCCGGCGACGTTACGCGGACCCGCCGCTCCGGCCGCCGGACGCACCGGGCGACGACCGCCGGACGACCGGCATCTCCTCGACCGTCCGCCGCCGCGCCCGCCGCTGCTCGTGCGCGGCCTCCTCGGGGTGGCGGGCGCGCCAGTACGGGTTGTCGTGGGGGAGCCCGCCGCTGACCCGCCCGTACATCCCGAACATCATCAGCAGCAGACCGACGACAAAGCTGAACAGCACGTTCTGCATCTCGAAGGCGAGGAAATTGAGCCCCGTGTCGAGCAGGGCGAGATTCACGAACCCGCTGAGGACGAAGGCGACGCCGAGCACCATGTTGAGCGTCGAGGCGACATTGCCGCCGATCACCATCCCGAGGAACAGCAGCAGCCCCACCGCGATCGACAGCACGCTCAGCGCGCCGTTGGTGTTCAGCCCGGCCACGGTGTCACCGCCGGTGTCGAAGAAGCCGACCCGGTCGAAGAGCCCCAGGATCCCGAAGGCGAGCAGCACCAGACCCATCAGCCCCGCGCCGACGCGGTAGACCCGGCTGAGCCGGTGGTCGACGGGCAACTGCTCGTCCAGCCGCGCGGTACGGCGACGGCCGGAGGGCCTTCGGGCTCCTGGTACGGGATGCAGCACATGGCCGGACATGGCGGGGGCCTCCTTCACGTACCTCCAGGATCACGCGGGGAGGCGGGGCGCGCATGCCGGCGAGACCCGGCCCCGTGCCGCGGGTCAGCCGGCCCCCGCGCCGCGCTCCTCGCGGATCTCGGAGACGACGTGGGCGGCGGTCTGCCGGATGCCCTCGGTGACGGTCAGGAAGTGCCAGTAGTCGGGGTGGCGGTCCTCGAGGGCGGTGACGGCCTGGTCGAGGCGGGCGACGGCGTCGTCGAGCGGCCGGGCGTGGCGCGGCTCGGGGGTGTGGCGGCCGGCCATGGCGAGGCGCTGGGCGTCACGGAGGGCGAAGCGGGTCCGCTGGATCTCCTGCTGCGGGTCCTTGGCGACGGCGTCCAGCCGCTGGAGCCGGTCACCGGCGGCGGAGACCGCCTCGTCGGTGGCGTTGAGCAGGGCGCGGACGGTGCTGAGCCGGGAGGTGGCGTCGGCCCAGCGCTGCTCGTCGCGGGCCTTCGCGGCCTCCTTCAGCTTCTCCTCGGCCTGGCGCACGCTGACGGCGGCCTGCTCGGGCACCGGCTGGAGGTCCTGCCAGCAGGCCGCGGAGAACCGGCGGCGCAGCTCGCTGAGGACCGGCTCGACGGAGGCCGCGCGGGTGGTGAGCGCCTGGGCGCGGGTCCGCAGGGTGACCAGCCGCTTGTCGATCTCGGCGGCGCGCTCGGGCAGCTTCGCCGCCTCGGCCCGTACGGACTCCGCGTCGCGCACGACCCGGTCGGCGCGCTGGAGCGTCTCGGGGACGCCGTGCTTGCCGGCGCCCTGGTTGAGCTTGGTCAGCTCGGGGGCGAGGGCGGCGAGCCGCGCGGCGAGATCGTCCGCGCGCAGCCCGGAGGCCCGCACCGCGTCGAGCGCGTTGCTCGCGGCGAGGAGCGCCTGACGCGCCCGCTCCACGGCGGGGGCGAGCCGGGCGAGCTGGGTCTCCGCCGTACCGAGCAGGGGCGCGAGCCCGGTGGCGAAACGGTCGAGCTCGCCCTTGACCCGTACCAGCTCGTCCTTGGCGGCGGACAGCTCGCTCCTGGCCCGGGAGGCGGCGGACGGCTCCAGATCGTCCCGGTCGAGGTCGTGCGCGTCGACGGCGGTGATGTAGGAGTGGCTGACCTCGTCGATGCGCCGGCCGAGGGCCGCGAAGTCGTCGACGGCTTTGCGCGCGGCCGGAGAGCTGTCCACGGCGGTGATGGTCTCGATGGAGATCTCAAGATCGCGCTGGGCGGTGTCCAGCTGGTAGAAGGCCTCCGCGGCGGCGTCCCGCGCGGCCTGCGCCTCGGCCCGCTGGCTCTCCCCGCGCCCGCCGAACCAGCGGCGCGTCCCCCCGCCGGCGAAGGCGGCGGGCAGCGCCGCGGCGATCAGCGGCACGGGCAGCAGCAGGAGCACGATCGCGTCACGCACCCCACGGGCCCGCGATCCGGCCGGGACATCACTGACGGCGGAACTCGCACCCGCTCCGGCCTGCGGCTTCGCGTGTGTCGCCGTCACATCCCTCTCCCGTGCCGTTCCGCCCTGCCCGGTACATTCTCCCACCAGGTAAAGACGAACACACGGGCCGGTTAGTTCGCGGTTCGCACCGTGACTTGCCCGTTGTCGCTGTGCACCTTCACCGCGTGACGGCTGTCGTCACTGCGCGGAACCTTCACGGAGACGTGCCCGTTGTCGGCCGTGGCGGACACGGCGTACCGCTCCGGGCCCGACGGCAGATCGATGGTGATGCTCCCGTTGTCGCTCACGCCGTCCACCAGATCCGGCACCCGGCTGAAGCCGAGCCGCACACCCCCGTTGTCCGACCGCACCACGACGGAGCCCGCCGAGACCCGCTCGCCCCGCACCGACCCGTTGTCGCTCTTCAGCTCCAGCGGCCCGCTCACGTCCCGCACCACCACCCCGCCGTTGTCCGAGGACAGCTTCAGCGGCGTACGGAAGCCCGACGCGGTCACCTTCCCGTTCGCCGCGTCCACGGTCAGCGCGATCCCCCGGGGCACCTTCACCGTGTGCCGCGCCCCGCAGTCACTGATCAGCGCGTCGCACTTCACCCGCAGCGTCAGCCTGTCCCCCTCCAGCTTCCACACCGGATCCGGCCCGCTCCCGAACATGACCCATCCGTCCACCTTCCGGGTCACCTCGATCCCGTCCACATCCGCGGGCACCAGCTCCACCGTCGAGTTCCGCGCGTCGATCGTCAGCGCCTTCCCGCTGTACGCGAACGACCGGTGCTCCGCCTTCGCCCCGTCCACATCCGTACTCCCGCACCCGCTCAACCCCCACACCAGCACCCCCACCCCACCGGCGGCCACCGCCCCCCGCACCAGCCTCCGCCGCCCCGCGGCGCGGCTGACCCTGCTGACGTTCCCGAGGCTGCGGCCAGAGCTGCGCATGCGATCAAGTCCCCCTGTTTCGTACGACCGGCTGTAGACCCCCAAGCTATGCGCCCCCCACCCCCCACACGATCCGGCCCGCTCCCGTCTCCGGGGTGGGGATATCCCCCCTCCCCGCCCCGCCGTTCCCCCCACCGAACCGATTGTCGACAGGCGCCGCCCGCCATGTAACCTGTTCCTTCATCCACGGGTGCGTAGCTCAGGGGTAGAGCGCTGCTCTTACAAAGCAGATGTCGGCGGTTCGAAACCGTCCGCGCCCACCGGTACGAAGGCCCCCAACCGATCATGGTTGGGGGCCTTCGGCATCTGCTTCCGACATCGGCGGAAGCGGTCGCGCACGGTGCGGGGCGCCGGGGTTCCGGCACGCGGGCCGGCGGCTCAGAACTGGCCGTCGACCGGGATCCAGCCGGACCAGGATTCCGGTTGGTAGAACTTACCGGTGTCGCCGTCGTAGCGGAGGATGCGGAGCCGGACGTTGCCGCCCTCGCGGTAGTCCTTCTTGCAGGTGGCCCAGGTGTGGGCGCCCCGGTTGTTGATGCAGACGAAGGAGGGGCGTCCGTAGTCGGTGTAGACGCCGACGGCGGCGGACATGCCGTCGGCGACGGTGTCGGCGACCCAGGTGGTGTCGCCGTTGTGCTGGAAGCAGCCCTGGGCGCCGTAGGCGGCGGTGTCGCCGAGGCAGGTGGCGGTGGTGGCGGAGGCGGCCTGGGCGAGGGTGGTGGGGAAAGGTTCCTTCGGGGTGACGGTGGGGACGTTCTCGACGGTGTCCGCGGTGATCAGATCGGTGGCGGAGACGGGGAAGAGGACTTCGCTGAGGGCGTCGAGGGGTTCTTCGGCCCGTGCCGGTGCGGAGGTCAGCAGGGAGGTCGTGAGTGCGGTCACCCCGCCGAGAACGGCCCATCTCCCGCTCATGCGTGCGCGCATACTTCACTGCTCCCGTACCTGGCCGTCAACTGCGGTCAGATTACTCGTCCGTGTGAACAAGGTGTGATGGTAATGGACCTTACGCGCATGGATCGCGGGATGGCGACGGGGGAGTGGCGCCAATCTGCCGCGAGTTGTCGGTGATAGAGGGCAATTCCGCTGGTCAGGCGGCGAGTTCGGGTGTCAACACGTGTTCTCCGGCTGCTTTCCGGTGGGTGTCGTCCGGGTGCGTCACCCGTTGGGTGCGTTTCATCGGCGGGAGCCCGTCGGTGCTTTATGTCCCCGATAGCGTGGAGACGCCATCGTTCGGGCTGTCCAGGGGGTCTCATGCCCCTGTGCGGGAGTTCGTAGGGGAATGCCGATGGCCCAATTCGGAAGGACGGCCCACGGGTTGTCCTTTATGTGAAAGGGAATGCGTGATCTCGAAAAGCAAGCGGATCGCTCGCGCCTTGACCGTGTCGCTCGCGGCCGCCACCGCCTTCACGTTCGGTATGAGCGGCAACGCCTCCGCGATCGACCACGTCGAATGCCGCGGCGGTGCGGACTTCCTGAAGATCTGGTCCCACAACGGGGGCACCCAGAGCGTCGACTGCTACGCCAACGCCGGACGGACCGGCTTCGGGAACTGGTGGGTCGACAGGATCTCCACGGGGAACAACGACCTCATCTACTACGACGCCAACGGCGACTCCGTACGGATCGACCGGTGGCACGACATCACCTTCCCCAACAACCCGCCGAAGGTGAAGGACATCGAGATCCTGTGACGGGCTGACCCTCCGTCCCGGGACGCGGTGACCGGTCACGTCGCTTCGGGGCGTGGCCGGGACCTCGCAGGGGCGCGGGACGTCCGCCGAGCGACTGTGCCGGTGATTTGTATATGTCGGTCACCGACCTATAGTGGTCCACGCGATCCCCGCCCCGGGGCCGGTCCACGCTGCGGCCGTGCCCCGCCCACGCCGTGCAGCGGAGACGGAACGGAGCAGACATGGCGTCCAAGAAGAACCTCGTCGCCAACCGGGAGACCCTCGCCCACAAGGTGCGGTACGCGGCGAGCCGGCCGGACCGGATAGCCCCGTACCTCAAGCGGGCCGCGCGGGACCGCTGGCTGGCCTTCAAGCACCCGGACCACGTGAACTACTACCGGGCCGTCATGGCCTCCGACACCCGGCGCAACCCCGAGGCGGCCGTGGGCAGCCAGACGCACGAGCGGTGGCTGGCGCTCGGGAAGATGCAGTTCGACTACCTGCTGGCGCACGGACTCGCCCCCGGGTCCCGCATGCTCGACATCGGCTGCGGCAACCTGCGGGCCGGGTGGCACTTCATCGACCACCTCGAAGCCGGGAACTACTACGGCATCGACATCTCGCCCGACATCCTCATCGCCGCCAAGCGGACACTGACCGCCCAGGGCCTCCAGGACAAGGTCCCGCACCTGACCCTCACCAAGGACCTGACGCTGGACTTCCTCCCCGACGCCTACTTCGACGTCGTCCACGCGCACAGCGTCTTCTCGCACTCGCCGATCGAGATCATCGACGAGTGCCTCGCCCACGTGGGGCGGGTGCTCGCGCCGGGCGGACACTTCGACTTCACCTTCGACCGCACCACCGGCACCGAGCACCAGGTCCTGCGCGAGGACTTCTACTACCGGACCGAGACCCTCGTGGACCTCGCCGCCGGGCACGGCCTGACCGCCCGCTTCATGGACGACTGGGAGAAGCTCGGGCACGGACAGTCGAAGATCCGCGTCACCGCCGGCTGAGCCGGATCAGCGCGGGCGGGCGGGGTCCGAGCGCCTGCCGTACACCCGCCGCAGCCGCAGCGCCGCCGCCGTGCCCGCCAGGACGGCCACGGACGGGAGCAGCGTGTCCTCGTCGACCACGCCCGCGCAGAACCCGATCGCGAGGAACGGGGCCGCCGCCAGGGCGAACCGGCCGGCGGTACGGATACGGGCCAGCGGCCGGCGGCCCGCCAGGAGCAGGGCGGCGGCCACCGGGACGCCCAGGCGCCAGTGCACCACGGATCCGATGCCCCGGGCGTCCCACAGCGCCACGGCGACCACGCCCACCAGGGCCCAGACCGTCAGCGCCACCCGCCCCGCCCCGCTCCGGACCCGGCCCGGCGGGCGCAGGTCCGGCGGGCAGGCCAGGGGGAGCGCGGCCACCAGCGACGGGGCCGCGAGGAACAGCGCCGCCTGCCACGGCATCCACGCGTGGGCGGGCAGCGTCGTCGCGTACAGGACCGCCGCGTACGTCACCGTGCCGGCGCACGCCCACCGCGCGCCCGCGGCGAACCGTCCACCCAGCGCGAGGACGGCACCGGTCAGCGTGACGAGGGCGCAGCCGCCCATCACATAGCTCAGCGGGATCAGGAAGTCCGGGTTCCGGCTGATGTACCGGTCCCCGACGAGCGACACCAGCGTGAACGCCGCGTAGGCGGCCGTGGCGGCGAGGGCGAACGGCGCGGCGGCGGCGAACAGCGGGCCGCCGCGCTGGGAGGAACCGAGCCCCAGCCGCAGCCGCAGCGCGTGCGCCACGATGTCGCCGGCCTCCCGGACGCGGGCCCACCGGCCCGCCCCCTCGACCGCCTCGTGGTACGACGCGGCGATCTCGTCCCCGAAGTCCCGGCGGAAGCCGGCCGGGTACAGGCGCAGCAGCGGTGTGCTCACGCCGTGGCCGGCTTCCCCGCGACCCCCAGGCGCCGGGTCGCCTCGCGCGCGGTGGCGGCGATCCGCCGCGCCTCGGCGGCCAGGCTGTCGCGGCCCGCGGCCGTGAGCGTGTACGTACGGCGCAGCCGGCTGTCCACGACCTCCTCCGCGTACACCTCGATCAGGCCCTCGTTCAGCAGCCGCTCCAGTCCGCCGTACAGCGTGCCCGTACGCATCCTGACCCGGCCGTCCGAGATCTTCTCGACCTCGCGGGCGATCGCGTAGCCGTGACGGGGCTCGTCCGCGAGGGCGGTGAGCAGCAGCAGCGTCGGTTCCTGCATCGCGCGATCACTCATGCCCGCATGATAAGTCACCCATCGGCATATGTCGGTCCGGGAGGCGCGAGGCCGGGGCCGGGGCTCGGGGGGCCGGGAGCCCGTGCCGGGGGACGGGGCGCGGGAGGGTCCGGCGCCCCGTCGCCGTCACCCGGACGGACGCGTCCAAGTGGTCGCCCCGCGAGGTGCCGCGCAGGGTCGGTCAGACATACGGACCCACCGGCCCAGGAGGTTGGAGTTCTCATGGCACAGTCCGCGCCCACGCCCGGCGGCCCGTCACCCGCCGGCCCCACCGCGCCGTCCTCCTCGCCCGCCGGACCCAATCCCTGGGCGGCCGGAGGGGTCATGTTCGCCGGTGTGCTGCTGATGGTCGACGGGGTGCTCGGAGCGATCAAGGGCATCGCCGGCATCGCGTCGAACGACGTCTACGCACGGATCAACGACTACGTCTTCAAGTTCAACACGACCACCTGGGGATGGATCCACCTCGTCCTCGGGGTGATCATCGCCGTCGTCGGCTGGGGCATCCTCAGGGGCTCGGGCTGGGCGCGCGGCATCGGTGTGGGGCTGGCGGCGCTCAATATGATCGCCAACTTCATGTGGCTGCCCTACCAGCCCATCTGGGCGGTCGTCTCCCTGGCGATCGACACCTTCGTGATCTGGGCCCTGTGCACGGACCGCTCCGAGCCGGTCCTCTGATGCACGCCCTGAGGGCGGGTCCGGCGGTGACGGGCGTGCGGACGCCCGCCGTCGGGCCCGCCCGCCGGTCCCGGGCGGCCGGCCATGGGTGATGCCGTCGGGCAGATGCTGGCGTCCGCCGTCGGTATCGCGATCAGCCCGCTGCCGCTGATCGCCGTGATCCTCATGCTCGCCACCCCGCGCGGCCGGTCCAACGGCATCGCCTTCACCGTCGGGTGGACGGTCTCGCTGGCCGTCCTGGTCACGGTCGTCGTCCTCGCGGGGTCGGGGGCCGACGCCGCCGGGGACGACGGGCCCGCCACCTGGACCCTGTGGCTGAAGCTGGGGCTGGGGGTGCTGTTCGTGCTGATGGCGGTCCGGCAGTGGCGGGGGCGCCCGAAGGAGGGGGAGGAGGCCGGGCAGCCCGGATGGATGCGGGCGATCGACGGCTTCACGCCGGTGAAGTCGGCCGGGCTGGCCGCCGCGCTGGCCGTGGCCAATCCGAAGAACCTCGTGCTGGCCGTCGGCGGGGCGGTCTCGATCGCCTCCAGTACCGCGGACGCCGGGGGCAAGGCCGTCGCGGGCGTCCTGATGGTCGTCGTCGCCTCGCTCTGCACCACGCTGCCCCTGGCCGTGTACCTCTTCGGCGGTGCGCGGTCCGCCCGGGTGCTCGGTGGGTGGAAGGAGTGGATGGGGCGGCACAACGCGGCGATCATGACGACCGTGCTGGTCGTCCTCGGTGCCAAGTACATCGGCGACTCCCTCAGCGGACTGGCCTGAGAGAGGGCCGTCCGGCAGCGGGCGCGCGGGCGGGAGGCACGGGCCGCGCGCGGTCCCGGCCCGCCCCGGCCCGCGTCCCGGCGCGTTGTCAGTGGTGCGGGTCACACTGGAGTCATGTGCCGCAGTATCAAGACTCTCCGCCCGCCCGCCCTCCCCGAGGAAGCCACCGAGGAGGACATCCGCGCCGCCGCCCTGCAGTTCGTCCGCAAGGTGTCCGGCTTCCGCGCCCCGGCCGCGCACAACAGGGAAGTGTTCGACCGCGCGGTCGACGAGATCGCCGAGGCGACCGCCCGGCTGCTGGACGGACTGGAAGTGCGGGGTGGTGTCAGGACGCCGTAGGGACCGATGCGGCCGCCGCGGCAGCGGCGGGGCGCTTCATCAGGAACGCGGCGAACGCCCCGGCGACGAACAGCGCCAGGACCGAGACGGCCGTGCCGAGCCAGCTCGCGCCCAGCCACTGCGCGCCGACGTAACCGAGGCCCACGCTGTACCCCGCCCAGGCCACACCGGCCACGGCGGACCACGGCAGGAACTCCTTGACGTCGCGGTGCGACGCCCCGGCGCCCAGCGAGACGACCGACCGGCCGGCCGGGGCGAAGCGCGCGATGACGACGAGGACGCCGCCGCCGCGGCTCAGGGCGGCGCCGAGCCGTTCCTGCGCGGAGGTGAGGCGGCGGGAGCGCGCGATGGCGCGGTCCAGCCGTTCGCCGCCGCGCCGGGCGAGCTTGTACGCGACGAGGTCGCCGAGCACCGAGGCGGTGGCGGCGCACAGGACCAGGGCCAGCAGCGAGGGCACCTCGGCCACGTGCCGGGCCGCGCCCGCGGCGTCGGCGGCGACGGTCGTGGTGCCCGCGGCGGCGGCCGTGGCGGCGGTGATCACGAGGACCCCGCTCGGCAGGACGGGGAGGAAGACGTCGAGCAGCACGGAGAGGGCGACCACGGCATAGATCCATGGACTGCCGATCAGCGCACCCACGCTCTCGAACACCTACGACTCCCCGATTCGTAACAACGCCGCGACGTCGCAGGGGAGCGGCAGGAGCGGCAGGGCCAGCTGTACAGCGTACGCCTGCCGTTCACCCGGTGATCCATATATATGAGCGATGTTGGGCATCTCACGTGGCCCCCGCAGCCCCTCACGCACCCGCCTCCCCGCCCGTGCGGATGCCTTGCGGCCTTTGCGGGCATCTGCGTCGTTCGGTGCGGGGTGCGGGGTGCGGGGTGCGGGGTGCGGGGTGCGGGGTGCGGCGGGGTTGGGGTGTGCGGGGGTAGGGGTCGGGCGGACCCGGTCGGCGCGGGTCCGTGGACCGCTGACGGGGGGAGACGTCAGGCGGCGACCGGGGACTTCGCCTCGGAGGCGCGGTCGGCGGTGTCCTGCGCTTCGGCGCGGGCGGTGAACAGTCGGTCCAGGGCGAACGCGCCGGGGCCGGTGAAGACGAGGAGCAGGAAGACCCAGCAGTACACGGCGGAAGGTTCACCACCGTTCTGGAGCGGGAAGAGTGCTTCGGGCTGGTGAACCTTGAAGTACGCGTACGCCATCGAGCCGGACGAGACGAGAGCGGCGATACGGGTGCCGAGGCCCAGGACCACGAGGCTGCCGCCGACGAGCTGGATGACGGCCGCGTACCAGCCGGGCCAGGTGCCGGCGGGTATGGTCCCGCCGCCCATGGCGCCGCCGAGCACACCGAAGAGCGATGCAGCGCCGTGGCAGGCGAACAGCAGGCCGACGACGATGCGGAAGAGCGCGAGGGCGTAGGGCTGGGCCTGATTGAGGCGTGTGTACATGGGGGGAGCTCCTTCGGTCTGGTGGGGACGTGAACCGACTGAGCGCCACAGATTAGGTAGGCCTGACCAATGCTTGCAAGTTCAACATTTTGTCGACTGGCTGAAAATCAATGGACCGTCACCGGTCAACGCATGGGCGGATACCCTCTCCAACAGGGGACCTGCGGCTCATGACTTGGCCTGAACCAATGTCAGCGCAGTTTTCCGGCCACTCGCGCCATGTGTCTTTGGTTGGATGCCGAACCGGAGACCGTTCGAGGTGGGTCACCGCGCCGGGTGACCGGCTCGCTCGGACGTGCCTCGTTGGAGGCAGTGGCGGGCCCCGGGTCCGGTGCCCGGCGCCGGTGCGGAGGCGAGGCGTGCCGCTCGTGCGGCGGCGGCTGTGCGGAGTGGCGTACGGGGCCGCGCGGAGCGTGCCGTCGTCCCGGGCCCTTCCTCGTACTCGGCCGAAAATGCGTCGGTGTCAGGAGCGCGCGGGCACGGCGAAGCCGCCGCGCCGGACCCGGGTGGGCCGGCGCGGCGGCTTCCTCTCGCGACGCCCGGTCAGCAGCCGTTCAGCACGGACTGCAGGGCGCTCTTCTCGGCGGAGTCGACGCTCAGGTCGTAGTAGTGCTTCACGTGCACCCAGGCGCGTGCGTAGGTGCAGCGGTAGGCGGTGCGGGGCGGGAGCCAGTCGGCCGGGTCCTTGTCGCCCTTGGACTGGTTGACGTTGTCGGTGACGGCGATGAGCTGGGGGCGGGTCAGATCGTTGGCGTACGCCTGGCGCTGGGCCGTCGTCCAGCCGGAGGCGCCGGAGCGCCAGGCCTCGGCGAGCGGGACCATGTGGTCGATGTCGAGGTCGGACGCCGCGGTCCAGGTCGCGCCGTCGTACTGCGAGTACCAACTCCCGCTGACCGCGGCGCAGCTGGAGTCCTGCGTGACGTTGGTGCCGTCGCGCTCCAGGACGACCTCGCGGGTGTTGCAGGCGCCGGACTGGGTGATCCAGTGCGGGAACTTGTCGCGGCTGTAGCCCGTGGACGAGCCCTCCGCCTTCACGGTGAGCTGGCTCAGATAGGTGCGGGCGGTGGACGCCGAGACCGGAGTGGGCATCGCCGCCTGGGCCTGGGGGGCGGTGAGCAGCCCGGTGGTGGCGGCGAGCGCGGCGGATGCGGCGAGGACGGCTATGCGACGCGCGTAGACACCTGACATGCGAACTCCCTTGACGTGGGGGGGAAGAAGACCCGGTCGCCGAAACGGCCCGGTCATCGTGGCGGCGCCGGGTTTCCGTGGGGTGGGCGCCAGGTAACAGGGTGGCGACATGGGCACGTCACATCAAGGGATCTGACAGAGGGCGTCGTGGTGCGGGGGGCGTGCGGGGCCGTGCGCGCGGGCGCGGAACACCGGATACGGGGACGAGTCCGCCCTTATGGCCCACGTGGGAGTGCATGCGTACGGCCCCCGCCCGGTGGGGGCGAGGGCCGTACGAAGGTTCGTGGTGCTGGTGTGTGACGGGGTGTGGGCCACCCCGGCGCGCGGGTCAGCGCACGTCGATGTGGAGCGTGATCGTGCCGTCCGCCGCCGGCTCCACGCGGAGCCGGGTCAGATCGTCCACGTGCGCGTCGGGGGAGAGGGCCGCCGCGCGGGGGCCCACGCCCACCACGCGCATGCCCGCCGCCCGGCCGGCCGCGATGCCCGCCTCGGAGTCCTCGAAGACCACGCAGTCCGCCGGGGCGAAGCCGAGGCCCGCCGCGCCCTTCAGGAAGCCCTCGGGGTCCGGCTTGCTGGCGCCGACGCTCTCGGCGGTGACCTTGAAGTCGGGCATCCGCAGCCCGGCCGCACCCATCCGGGCGCGGGCCAGTGCCAGATCCGCCGAGGTGACCAGGGCGTGCGGCAGGGCCGCGATCGCGTCCATGAAGGCGGCGGCGCCGCCGACCGGGACGACGCCGTCGGTGTCGGCGGTCTCCTCGGCGAGCATCACCCGGTTGTCCGCGTAGTTCTGTTCCATCGGGCGGTCCGGGAGGAGCGTCGCCATGGTCGCGTACCCCTGGCGGCCGTGCACCACCTTGAGCGTCTCCTCCGGGTCCAGGCCCATCCGCAGCGCCCAGCGCCGCCAGCACCGCTCCACGACCGCGTCCGAGTTCACCAGGGTGCCGTCCATGTCGAGGAGGAGGGCGTGGGCGGTGAGGGCGGTGGCCGGCATGGGCGGGCTCCAAGGGGGAACGAGCGCCGCCGTGGGGTGTGCGGCGCGGGGGAGAACAAGCGGCCCCCGCTCGCCGGTCAGGGTGTGCGCGCGGAGGCCACTTTGTTCCTCCACGATACAAAAACGGGAGCGGGAAAGCGAATCCCCCTGCCCGGAGGCGGGGGCACCGGTCAGTCGCGGCCCCGGCCGGTGGTGGCGCCCTCCAGTCGCCGACGGGTCTCCGGGCCGTAGACGCCCTCGGGGTCGCCCTGGACGCCCCACCAGATCTGGAAGTCGCGGACGGCCTTCTCGACCCGTTTGGTGTAGTCGTCGCCGACCTCGCCGCCTCCCAGGACCCAGACCTCCTGGAGCCGGAGCTGCAGCTCGGTCACCTCGGGCCCCCGGTCCCCGAGGCGGAGCGTGGGGCCGCCGCCCTGCGAGGCGCCCGGCGGGACCAGGGCCGGGCCGCCGGCGGACGCCGTGGCCGAGGGGGACGAGGAGGGCGCCGACGGGGTGGGGGAGGCCGGTGCGGACCGGGTCGCCGAGGCGGAGGGGCGGGTGGACGCGGACGCCGACGCCGACGCCGACGCGGACGGGGAGGCCGGGGCCGGGCGCGTCGCGGAGGGGGTGGGGGAGGCGGAGGCCGGGGCCGTCGGCTCGGCGTCCTCCTCGGGGAGCGTCGCCACGGTGGAGGGCATCGCCTGGTCCAGGTCCGCCTCCTTGTCGGCGCTGCCGTCGAACAGCCCGCCGATGAACGCGGCCGTACCGACCACCGTCACCACGGCCGCCCCCGCCATGAGGGCGGCGAACGGCTTGCGGCGGCGCGGCTGCACCGGGTCGGGGCCCGCCGTCACGAGCGGGGTGCCGGGCGCCACCGCGTCCGGCGGCGGGCCCGGGTGCGGGCCGGGCCCGGAGGAGTCCAGGAACAGCGGCATGGTCGTCGCGGCGTCCCCGGACCGGCCGTCGTGGGCCGCTGCCGGTGCCCCGTCCGCCGCCGGGGCGGTGTCCGCGCCGCCCAGCGTCACGTACGGCCGGATGCGCAGCGGGTCGAAGTCCTCCGCCGCCGCGGCCTCCGCCGTGCGCTCGGCGTGCTGCGCGGCGATGCGCCGCTGCTCGGCGGCGCGGTCCACCTCGCCGGTGCCGTACGCAACCGGGCCGCCGGTGCCGTACGCGCCGGGGCCGCCGTGGGCCGCCCGCGCCGCGCAGGCGCAGCGCGGAGCGCCGTCGGGTCTGCTGTCCGTACCGCACTCCGGGCAGATATGTCCGGCCATGGTGGGTCCCCTCCCCTTGAACTGCCTGCGATTATGCAGCCCGCCGCCGGGAAGCCCAATCACCCGGTCCCTCGGCAGGCCATAACAGGACGGAACGGACAGGATGGGGGTGTAGCGGATCCGAGGAGATGTTTCATGGCCCAGCAGCTGAGCCCCGCCCCGGCCCCCGGAGCCGAGCGCTCCACCCGCTCCGTCCTGGTGGCGATCGGGGCACTGCTCCTCGGCATGCTGCTGGCGGCGCTCGACCAGACCATCGTCTCCACGGCGCTGCCGACGATCGTCAGCGACCTCGGCGGTCTGGAACACCTGTCGTGGGTGGTCACCGCGTATCTGCTGGCCTCGACCGCGGCGACGCCGCTCTGGGGCAAGCTCGGCGACCAGTACGGCCGCAAACGGCTCTTCCAGATCGCGATCGTCATCTTCCTGATCGGCTCGGCGCTCTGCGGCGTCGCCCAGAACATGCCGCAGCTGATCGGCTTCCGGGCCCTCCAGGGGCTCGGCGGCGGCGGGCTGATGGTGCTGTCGATGGCGATCGTCGGGGACATCGTCGCCCCGCGCGAACGCGGCAAGTACCAGGGGCTGTTCGGTGCGGTGTTCGGCGCGACCAGCGTCCTCGGACCGCTGCTCGGCGGCTTCTTCACCGAGCACCTCAGCTGGCGCTGGGTCTTCTACATCAATCTGCCCATCGGTGTGGTCGCCCTCGTCGTCATCGCCGCCGTGCTCCACATCCCCGTCCGCCGCACCCCGCACACCATCGACTACCTCGGCACCTTCCTCATCGCCTCGGTCGCCACCTGTCTGGTCCTCGTCGCCTCGCTCGGCGGGACGACCTGGGCCTGGGGCTCGGTGCAGATCATCGCGCTGGCCGCGCTCAGCGTGGTGCTGCTGATCGCCTTCGTGTACGCGGAGCGGCGCGCCGCGGAGCCCGTCCTGCCGCTGAAGCTGTTCCGGATCAGGACCTTCAGCCTCGTCGCGGTGATCAGCTTCGTCGTCGGCTTCGCGATGTTCGGCGCCATGACCTATCTGCCGACGTTCCTCCAGGTGGTGCACGGCATCACGCCGACCATGTCCGGTGTGCACATGCTCCCGATGGTGTTCGGGCTGCTCATCACCTCCACCGCCTCCGGTCAGGTCGTCAGCCGCACCGGCCGCTGGAAGGTCTTCCCCGTCGTCGGCACCGGCCTCACCGCGGTCGGCCTGCTCCTGCTGCACCGGCTCACGGAGACGAGCCCCACGTGGGAGATGAGCATCTACTTCTTCGTCTTCGGCGCGGGCCTCGGCCTGGTCATGCAGGTCCTCGTCCTCGTGGTGCAGAACGCCGTGTCGTACCAGGACCTCGGCGTCGCCACCTCCGGGGCGACCTTCTTCCGGTCCATCGGCGCCTCGTTCGGCGTCGCCGTCTTCGGCACCATCTTCACCAACCGGCTCACCGACAAACTCGGCACCGCGCTCGCCGGCCGCACCCTCCCGCCCGGCGTCAGCGCGGACAGCCTCGCCGCCGACCCCCGGGCCATCTCCCAGCTCCCGCCGTCCCTCCGGCAGCCGGTCCTGCACGCGTACTCCACCTCGATCACCGATGTGTTCCTGTACGCCGCCCCCGTCGTCCTGGTCGCCTTCCTCTTCGCCTGGCTGCTCAAGGAGGACAAGCTGCGCGGTTCGGTGACCGCCCCGGACCCCAGCGAGACCCTGGCCTCCAACCCGGTCGAGCGCTCCTCGTACGACGAATGCGTCCGCGCCCTCTCCGTCCTGGCCACCCGGGAGGGGCGCCGCGAGATCTATGTGAAGATCACCGAACGGGCCGGGTACGACCTCCTGCCCGCCGCCGGGTGGATGCTGCTGCGCATCAAACGCCACGGCACCGTGGAGCCCTCCCGGCTCGCCGACATCGCCCCCGTGCCGCTCCGGGTGATCAGCGACGCGGCCCGGCAGCTGGAGGAGCGCGGGCTGGCCCGCCGGATCGGGGTGCAGCTGGTCCTCACCGAACCGGGCGCCGAGGCCGTGGTGAAGCTCGCCCGCGCCCGTGAGGAGTCGCTGGCCGAGCTGCTGGGCGACTGGTGGGGGCCGGACCGGCCGACGGACCTGGTGGCCCTGGTGGCGGAGCTGACCGAGGAGACCAACGGGTCGAGCAAGGAGCGCCCGCACAGCCCCGAGCCCCGGCGGGACCACGCGGCCGGCCACCGCCACGAGCCGCCGCCCGTCTGAGCCTCCGGATCCCCTACAGCTCCTTGGCGAACCAGTGCTCGGCGTACTGCCGGTGGTGGAAGGCCGGGACCTCCCGGTAGCCGTGCTTGGCGTACAGCCCGCGGGCCTCGACGAGATCGGACCGGGTGTCCAGGCGCAGCAGGCGGACGCCCGCGGTCCGGGCCAGCTCCTCGACCGCCGCGAGCAGCAGCCCGCCGCCGCCCGTGCCACGGGCCCCGGGGCGCACGAAGACCCGGGTCAGCTCCGCCGTCCCCGCGTCCCCCAGGACCAGGCCGGCGCACGCCTCCGCCCGGCCGTCGAGGCGGCCGACGGCGAAGGCGCCGGTGGGCGGCGCGAGCAGCTCCGCCCCGTCGTCGGTCAGCCCCTCGTCGATCTCGCGCGCGGTCGCGGGGCGCCCCCAGTAGCGGCTCGCCACCTCGTCGTAGTAGTCCCGGCGCAGCAGCGCGGCATCGGGCGAATCGAAGCGTTCGGGGGTCACGGTCCATGTCACCGGGTCATTCTGTCCTCGCGTACACCTGTGCGGAAAACGGATTGATGACTGGGCGACAGGGGGCCGGACGTGCCGGAGGCGGAACGGATGACCAGAGGCGAGGCCGTGCGCGGTCTCGCCGAGCGGTGGATCGGGGTGCTGGCCGTGCGGCCGGAGGCGAGCTTCGTCTGCTCGCCCGCCGGACTGTGGCTGGCCCTGTCCGCCGTCGCCGCCGGGGCGCGCGGCACCACGGCCGACGAACTGCGTGCCGTGCTCGGGGCCGCGGGGGAGGAGGCCGCCGAGGCGGTGACGGCCGCCTCCCGTGAGCTGACCGCGACCGACGCGCTGAGGGTGGCGACCCGGGTCTGGAGCCGGGTGCCGGTGCGTCCGGAGTACGAGGCGGCCCTGGCGGACGTCCGCTTCGGGCCCATGGACCCCTCGGGGGCCGACGCGTGGGTGCGGGAGGCGACCGAGGGGCTGATCGGCCGGCTGCCCCTGCGGATCGACGCCTCCGTGCTGCTCGTCCTCGTCAACGTGCTCGCGCTCAAGGCCCGCTGGGAGGTGCCGTTCGAGCGGGACGAGACCGAGGACCTGCCGTTCACCGCCGCCGACGGGACGAGCCGCCCGGTGCCGACGATGTACGGCGAACCCGAACCGTGGGAGACGTGGACCGTCGGGTCCGTGCGGGTCGTCGAGCTGCAGTGCCGGGCCGGTGAGGGCGGCGGGGCGCCGGTCAGGGTCCGGCTGGTGCTGGGCGAACCGGGCGCCGGAGCCGCCGACGTACTGCCCGCGGCCTGGGCCCCGGCGGACCGGCGCACCGCCGCCGAGGCGGATCACGTGAGTATGACCGTCCCGCGGTTCACCCTGCGTACGCATATCCGGGTCACCGACCAGCTGCCGGCCCTCGGCATCCGGGAGGCGGTGTCCGGGTCCGCCGACTTCTCCGGCATCTCCCAGGAGCCGCTGATGTTGTCCCAGGTGGCCCAGGAAGCGGTGGTGAAGGTGGCCGAGGAGGGAGTGGAGGCGACGGCCGTCACCATGGTCGCGATGGCCGGAGCCGCGCCGGCCGAACCGCTGAGCCACCTCCACATCGCCTTCGACCGGCCCTTCGGCGTCGTCGTCCTGGACAACGGGGGCGAGGTCCCGCTGTTCACCGGCTGGCAGGCGGGCATCCCGGAAGAGGAGTGACCCCCGGATCCTCCGCCCCGGCCCGCCTCCGCTCAGCGCAGCGGCGGCGGGACCGTCACCGGCGGCGGGGGCACCACCGGGCGCCGCCGCCGGGCCCGCAGCGCCCACACCAGCGCGCCGGCCGCCACGGCCGCCCCGCCGAACACGGTCAGCGCCCAGACCGGGACGCCGCCCGCCGTCAGCAGCATGTCCCGGTAGGTCACCCGCTGGTACGGGGTGTCCGCGTCGGAGGCCCGCAGGACGTGGTCCCCGTCGATCAGCTCAGGACGCGGGAAGGACTGCTCGATCGCCGTGACGAAGACCGGTTTCCGGCCCGCCAGCACGCTCATCGCCGGGTAGCGGTCGTGCTCGGCGACGGTGTCCACCCGCCCCGCGTACGTCACCTCGGGCCGCTGCCCGCCGATCGTGCCGCTGGGCTCCATCCGGTGCGCGGCCAGCACGTAGAGCCCCAGCGACTGCGGGGTCGCGGCCAGTTCGGACAGGCGCATCGGATAGACGAGGCGGTCGCTGGCGAAGCGCAGCCGCAGCGGGTCCAGCGTGCCGCTCAGCGGCACCCCGCTCCGGCTGGGGGCCAGCCGCACCGCCACGTACTCCCACTTCTGCTCGACGTACGGGCGCAGGGCGCTCGCCAGCCGGTCCGGGAGTTCGAAGCCGTTCAGCTTCAGCCAGGACTCCAGCGCCCGCGGGTCCGTCGCCGCCAGCCGGGCCACGTCGAAGGGGCCGAGCCGCTCCCGGCCGACGACCTCGACCGGGCGGGCCGCGCCGGGGGCGGGGGCGGCGTCCCCGACGCCGTGCCCGGAACCGCCGAACGGCCAGTCGTCCGAGCGCGGCCAGAAGTAGTGGCGCTCGCGGCGCACCGGGGCGGTCAGGGACTCCAGCTCGGAGAAGAGAGAAGGCTCACCCAGCTCGACCGTCGCCCGGTGCGGCACCGGCATGATCCAGGCGGCCTCGGGGGCGTCCCCGCGCACCGTCAGCCGCATCACGATCTGCTCGGTGGTCCCGTCCCAGCTCACCACGGACGTCTCCCGGCCGACCGCCACCGAGTGCGCGGGATCCACGACCATGGCCCCGCAGCCGCAGGCGTACGCCGGTGCCACCAGCGAGCCCAACTGCGCCGAGAGCACCAGCAGTACCAGCGACAGCGCCCGTGTCGCCCAGCCGCGCCGCCGGTGCCGGTCCCCGCGCCCGTTCCCCGAACCGCGCATCTCTCCTGGCCTCCCCGTGATCGCCGATCAGGGGCTCAGACGTGCCGCCGCCCTCCCCGGTTCCCGCGCGTCGGGCCCGCCCGTACGGCCCCGCGCGAGCCCGTTACACCACGGCCGGGCATTCTTTCGGACAAAAGCCGGATGACAGTCAGGCGAAGAGGGGGTTGATTGGGTCTTCCCCAGAGCGCAATGCGAAGGTTTCAGAGCATGACGGACACGCACAAACGGTGACGGATGTCGGGAGGGTCGGCGCAACGTGGCGAATGCGGAGCACAGGGTGCACGGGGACGCGGTGACGGGAGCGAGGACCGGGGCGGCCCGCGCCGTGCTCTGGCTGGTCGTGGCGGTGCTGGCGGTGCGGCAGATGGCGGTGGTGCTGCGGCAGCCGCCCGGCGAACGGCTCACCGACCTGGAGACCTGGATCGGTGACAACGGTGTGCTCCATGTGACGGGCTCCCTGTACGACACCGACCGCTTCACCGGCACCCCGTTCGCCGGGCTCGTCCTCAAGCCGCTGACCCGCCTGGCCGAACAGAACCTCGGTGTCGTCTGGACCTTCGGCTCGCTGCTCCTGGTCGCCGCGCTCGGCGTCGTCGCCGCCCGCGCGCTGCCCGCCCCCGTCGGCCGCCGCACCGCGCTGCTCGCCGCCCCCGTCGCGATCAGCCTGCTGATGCTCTCGCTGCCGGTGCGCAACGCCCTCCACCTCGGCCAGACCAGCATCCTGCCGGTCCTCCTGGTCCTCGTCGGCTGCTTCGCGGTCCGGGGCGAACGCGCCTCCGGCGTGCTCGTCGGCATCGCCGCCGCCCTCCAGCCGACCGTGCTCCTCTTCGCCGTGCTGTTCTGGCTGACCGGCAGACGGGCCGCCGCCCTCACCGGCGGCGCCGCCTTCGCCGTCTGCACGGCGCTCGCCTGGGCCGCCATGCCGCACGACTCGTGGTCGTACTGGGTGCACCACGTCGCGGGCGCCGGCCTCGGCGACCAGGCCGACAGCCTCGCCAACCAGTCCCTGCACGGCGCGCTGCTCCGCCTCGGCCTGACCGGACCGCTGGAGATCACCCTCTTCCTGGTCCTGGCCGTCGCCGTCTGCCTCCTCGGCCTGCGCCGCGCCGTGCGGTACGCGCGGGACGGGCAGCTGCTGCTCGCCGTCGCCGTGACCGGCTGCGTCGCCGTCGCCGTCTCCCCGACGGCCTGGCAGCACCAGCTGCTGTGGGTGCTGCTCGCCGTGGTGGGCCGGGTCGGGAAGCGGGCCTCCGACCGGCTGGTGTGGCCGGCCGTGGTCGTCCTCGTCCTGACGCTGCCGGGCAAGATGCTGCTGCCGAACATCGAGGCGATGTTCCCGGTCCGCGACAACGTGCTGCTGATCGCCGCGCTCGGGGCCGCCGTCGCCGCCCCCTTCCTGCCCCGCACCTCGCCGTACTGGCAGCACCCGGTCCCCACCGACTACCGGGCCCCGGTGGCCTCCCGCTGGAGCCGGGTACCGCTGCTGCCGTTCTGGCGGCGGGTGACGAGCCGGCCCAACCTGCTGCTCGAACTGCTGCTGATCCGGGTCGTCTACTCCGCGTACCAGCATGTGCGCCTCGCCGCGACGGCCGGCCGCGCCACCGCCGAGCACCACGGACGGCAGATCCACTCGCTGGAGCAGTGGCTGCACATCGACATCGAGCACTGGGTCAACCACGCGGTCGTGAAGGTGGACTGGCTGCGGGACTTCTTCGACTACTACTACTCGACGTTCCACTTCGTCGTGCCGCTCGCCATCCTCGGTGTGCTCTACGTCCGCCGCCCGGCCGACTACCGCTGGGTGCGCAGCTCCATCGGCTTCGCCACCGTGCTGGCCCTGGTCGGCTTCTGGCTCTACCCGCTCGCCCCGCCCCGGCTGATGCCGGGCCTCGGCTTCATCGACACGGTCCACGGAGTCCAGGACTTCGCCAAGCCGGACTACGGCACGCTGACCGGGGTGACCAACCAGTACGCCGCGATGCCCTCGCTGCACTTCGGCTGGTCGCTGTGGTGCGGGGTGGTCATCGTGATGCTCGCCCCGAAGCTCTGGATGAAGGCGCTGGGCGTGCTGCACCCGCTGTTCACGGTCTCCACGATCGTCGCGACCGGGAACCACTGGGTGCTCGACGCGGTGGGCGGGGCCCTGGTGGTCGCCCTCGGCTTCGGGCTCACCCATGTGCTGTGCGGCCCGCGCCGGCTGCGCGCCCCGGTGGAGCAGCCGGCGGCGAAGAAGGACCCGGACCCGCTGGCACCGCCGACACGGGTGCCCGAGAGCGCCTGAACACGGCGTGGTGAGGGGGGTGGAACGGCCGTGGCCGTCCCACCTCCCTCACCGGTGGATCGTCGCCCCTCCAGCATCCGCTCCCGGCCCCGCGACCGCCATTCGGGCGGATCAGCCCGACGGCCCCAGCGCCCAGGCGGCCAGGGACAGCGTCACCATCGACACCAGCGTGGAGACCATCACGGAGTCCCGGGCCGGGCCGGTGTCCAGACCGTATTCGCGGGCGTAGACGAAGGCGTTCTGCGCGGTCGGCAGCGCGGAGCAGATCACCACGGCCAACAGCTGGTGCGGGGGCAGACCCATCAGCGGACCGGCGACGAGGAACGCGGCCAGCGGCTGCGCCAGGGTCTTCAGCCCGACCGCCACCGCCGTCTCCGCCCGCCGGGGGGCCGGGCCCGTGCCGCCCCCGGGGCCCCGGTGCAGCGACAGCCCCAGCGCGACGAGCGCGGTGGGCACGGCGGCGGCCCCGAGCACGTCCAGGGGGCGGGTGAGCGCGGCGGGCGGACGCAGCCCCATCGCGGCGACGGCCACCCCGAGCAGCGAGGCCATGATGATCGGATTGCGGACCGGCAGGGTGACCATGCGCCGCAGCCCCTCGCGGGGCCGCCCGCCGCGCTCTCGGGTGCCCGAGTCCAGCAGGGTCAGGATCACCGGCGAGACCAGCAGCACCTGGAACAGGATGATCTGGGCGACGAACGAGGCGTCCCCCAGCACCTGCACGGCCACCGGGATGCCCAGATTGGCGGAGTTGACGTAGCCGCAGGACATGGCGCCGATCGCCGCCCCGGCCCGGTCCCGGCCGAAGCTCCGCCGGAAGACCGCGTAGCCCAGCGCGGACACGGCGGCCGTACCCGCCCCGAAGGCCACCAGCGACGGATGCGCGAACGTGCCCGGCCGCGCCCCGGACACCATCGTGAACAGGGCGGCCGGCATCGCCACATGGAAGACGAAACGGCCGAGGACGGACTCCGCCTGCTCACCCAGGAGTCCGCCCCGGCCGACCGCGTACCCGATACCGGTCAGCAGCCAGATCGGGGTGAAGGCGGAGAGCACGGCGGACATCCCGCCATGATCTCCGTACGGATGTGCGCCCTCGGCACGGGGGTGCGGGCGCGGCCCCGGGGCGGGGCCGCTCAGCCCGCCGAGGTGCTGACCCTCAGTTCCTTGATGCCGTTCAGCCAGGCCGAGCGCAGCCGGCGGGGGTCGCCGGTCAGCCGCAGGTCCGGCAGGGTGTCCGCGATGGCGTTGAAGATCAGGTTGATCTCCATCACG
Organism: Streptomyces sp. NPDC024555; assembly: GCF_055559335.1. Classification (NCBI taxonomy): domain Bacteria; kingdom Bacillati; phylum Actinomycetota; class Actinomycetes; order Kitasatosporales; family Streptomycetaceae; genus Streptomyces; species Streptomyces sp. NPDC024555. Next base: position 110,848 of record NZ_JBVHKV010000011.1, on the reverse strand, counting down.
GCGAGGGACTTGCCCAGGCAGAAGTGCGGACCGCCGCCGCCGAAGCCGAGGTGCGGGTTGGGGTCGCGGGTGATGTCGAAGGCCTCCGGGTTCTCGAAGACCTCGGGGTCGTTGTTGGCGGAGGAGTAGAACAGCCCGACCCGGTCGCCCTTCCTGATGCGCTGTCCGCCCAGTTCCGTGTCCTGGGTCGCGGTGCGCTGGAAGGAGACCACGGGGGTCGCCCAGCGGACGATCTCCTCGGCGGTCGTCTCGGGGCGCTCGCGCTTGTACAGCTCCCACTGCTCGGGGTGGGTGAGGAAGGCGTGCATGCCGTGGCTGATGGCGTTGCGGGTGGTCTCGTTGCCGGCCACGGCGAGCAGGATCACGAAGAAGCCGAACTCGTCGGAGGAGAGGTTGCCCTCGCCCTCGGCCGCGACCAGCTGCGTCACGATGTCCTTGGCCGGGCACTCCTTGCGGGCCGCCGCGAGGTTCATGGAGTACGAGACGATCTCCATGGCCGCCTCGGCGCCGATCTCCTCGGTGATCGCGTACTCCGGGTCGTCGTACGCGGCCATCTTGTTCGACCAGTCGAAGATCCGGGCGCGGTCCTCCTGGGGGACGCCGATCAGTTCCGCGATGGCCTGGAGCGGAAGCTCCACGGCGATGTTGGTGACGAAGTCGAACGCGCCGCTGTCGTCGGCCGAGGCGAGCGCCGCGTCCACGATCGAGCGGGCGCGCCGGCGCAGGGTCTCCTCCAGGGAGCGGATGGCGCGGGGCGTGAATCCGCGCTGGATGATCTGGCGGACCCGGGTGTGTTCGGGCGGGTCCATGTTGAGCATGATGAGCTTCTGCACGTCGATCTGGTCGCGGTTGATCGACTCGTTGAAGCGGATCACGGCGGTGTTGGTGTTCGACGAGAACAGCTCGGGGTGGGTCGAGACGTACTTGACGTCGGCGTGCCGGGTCACGACCCAGTAGCCGGAGTCGTCGAAGCCGGAGATGCCGGTGGGCTGGGTGCACCACCAGACCGGGGCGGTCTCCCGCATGAGGGCGAACTCGGGGTGGGGGACGCGGGCTTGGAGCAGGTCGGGGTCGGTGAAGTCGAACCCTTCGGGCAGATGGGGGCAGGGCATCAGCGGCTCCAGGTCGAGAACTCCGGGTCGGTCCGAGAGCCGTCGGGCGTTGTCTGACGACCCATCAGAAGTTGCCGGGAAAGGTAGTAACGAGTTCTACAACTGACAAGGCCCATGGCCCGATCTGTTGCGTGAAGGCGTGGTGAACCGGACAAGTTCGCGGTGAGGAGGTGTGGTTGGCGGCGGCAAGGTCGGTGCACGACCCTTGCGTACCGGGGGTAAGGCTCATAAGACTGCTGAAAGAACTAGAACGCGTACTAGTTCCTTCCGCCGGCGCCGGGACGCCCCTGCGGAAGAGCGATGGAGAGGACGAGCTCATGGCCGCGGAACCCGTCATCGTCGAAGCCGTACGCACCCCGATCGGCAAGCGCGGAGGCGCGCTCGCCAATCTGCACCCGGCCTATCTGCTGGGTGAGACCTACCGAGAACTCCTCGGGCGCACCGGCATCCAGGCCGACTGCGTCGAGCAGATCGTCGGCGGCACCGTCACCCACGCCGGCGAACAGTCCATGAACCCGGCGCGCAACGCCTGGCTCACCGTCGGACTCCCGTACGAGACGGCCGCGACGACCGTGGACTGCCAGTGCGGCTCCTCGCAGCAGGCCTCGCACATGGTCGCCAACATGGTCGCCGCCGGGGTCATCGACGTCGGCATCAGCTGCGGGGTCGAGGCCATGTCGCGGGTCCCGCTGGGCAGCGGCTCCAAGCACGGTCCGGGCAAGCCCTGGCCCGACGAGTGGAACGTCGACCTGCCCAACCAGTTCGAGGCGGCCGAGCGCATCGCCCGCAACCGCGGCCTCACCCGGGAGAACGTCGACGCCCTCGGCCTCCTCTCGCAGCAACGGGCGGCCGCCGCCTGGGCCGAGGAGCGCTTCAAGCGCGAGACGTACGCGGTACAGGTCCCCACCACCGAGGAGGAGCAGGCCGCCGGTCAGGGGATGTGGCGGCTGGTCGACCGCGACGAGGGGCTGCGCGACACCTCCATGGAGGGCCTGGCCCGGCTCAAGCCGGTCATGCCCACCGCCGTCCACACCGCGGGCAACGCCTCGCAGATCTCCGACGGCGCCTGCGCGATCATGTGGTCCTCCAAGCGGATGGCGCGGGCGCTCAGACTCAAGCCGCGTGCCCGGATCGTCGCCCAGGCCCTGGTCGGCTCCGATCCGCACTTCCACCTCGACGGCCCCATCGACGCGACCCGCGCCGTGCTCGGCAAGGCCGGGATGTCGCTCAAGGACATCGACCTGGTGGAGATCAACGAGGCCTTCGCCTCCGTCGTCCTCAGCTGGGCCCAGGTCTTCGACCAGGACCTGGAGAAGGTCAACGTCAACGGCGGCGCGATCGCGCTCGGCCACCCGGTCGGCGCCACCGGAGCCCGGCTGATCACCACCGCCCTGCACGAACTGGAGCGCAGGGACAAGGAGTTCGCCCTGATCACCATGTGCGCCGGTGGCGCGCTGGCCACCGGCACCATCATCCAGCGCCTCTGACCCGCGGGCGGCCGGGACCCGCGGGCCCCGGCCGCACACGCGCTCAGCCGGTCAGCGACCAGCCGCTGAAATCGGCCCGGCCGCGCCGGCCCGAACCGCCGTTCGCCGCGGTCATGAAGAAGCCGACGTCCTGGACGTCCGCCGCGCCCGGCACCGTCACCGCGCCCAGGGCCCGCCAGGTGGCGCCGCCGTCCGTGGAGCAGGAGCCCGTGAACGTGCCGCCGCTCCGGGTCAGCCGCAGCAGGACGGGGCCGGTGACGCCGGGCACCGAGTCCCGCTTCTCCAGGGTGCCGTCGCCGTTGCCGTCGTAGGACAGCACCACCCCGTTCACCGGGGTCAGCGCCAGATTCAGGAAACCGCGCGAGCCCTTCGTCCCCATCGCGTTGCGGACGACCAGCCCGGCCCGCGCCCAGTTCCCGGTGTTCTCCTGCGCGTCCACCCGTACGGTCGCGCTCGCACCGTCCCGGAACGCCCCGGCCCGGAACACCGCGCCGAACTCGGCCGTCGAGCCCCACAGATCGCGCCCGGCCCCGTCGATCGCGAAACGGCCGCCGGCCTGGCCGAAGGAGGCCGCGTTGGCGTCGACGGTCGACCAGCCGGCGTCCAGCGGCCCGGCCACATAGATCCGCCCCTCGGTCACCGCCGTCACCGGGCGCTCCCCGAGCGGCCCGTAGCGCGCCCGCAGCGTGAACGGGTGCGGCTCCAGCGGCTCCTTCGGGGCGCCCGCCGGGGCGGTGACCCGCCAGCTGGTCCGGGCGCTGCCGCCCGGCGCCACCCCGGACAGCTCCACCGGCTCCAGCGCCTCGGGGTCCAGACCGGGGACGGAGAGCGAGAAACCGACGGGGCCGGTCGCGCGCAGCCCGTTGACATTGCGGAACGCGGCCTCGACCAGGGCCGAGCCGCCCGGCGCCACCGCCGCCCGGTCCGCGGCGACGGTGACCGTGCCCTGGTAGGGGGCGGCGGCCAGCACGTCGTGCACCCGCAGCGCGGTGCGGTGCACGGCGGCCGCGGTCAGCTCGCGCAGCGGATACCTCCGGCGCTCGCGCGTCCACGGCTCCTCCACCGCGTACCAGTCGAAGGTCCGCGGTGCCCGGCCGTGGGCGAGCGCGTCCGCCATCTCGTCCAGATACGTCTGCCACTGCGGCAGATGGAAGTCGCCGATCAGCCCCTGCCAGTCGCGGTTGGCGTAGTTGGCCAGCAGCCCGCCGTCGGCGGCCGGACGGTCGGCCCAGGTCGTGATCAGCGCGCGGGCGCTGTGCTCCAGCTGCGCCGCCTCCTGGGGCGAGGACGCGGCCCGCCGGGCCTCGTCCAGCCACGGGCCGAGCATGAACGCCCGGTGCCCGCCCGTCATCTCCTCGCTCAGCCGCATCAGCCTCAGCCAGAGCGCGGACAGCACCCCGAAGGCCTCGCGGTCCGCGCGGAGGTACGCGGCACGCAACTGCGGCAGCAGCTGCCGGGAGCGGTTGGCGAGCGCCTGACGGGCGAAGTCGGTCAGATCGAAGCGGTACGCCTCCGAGCGGCGCAGCGGCTCCTTCACGCCGAGCAGCGCCGCGAAGGCGGTGTCGAAACCGGCCGAGTCGAACGACAGCTGGGTGGTGCCCCAGTAGGTCGCGTTGACGGCCGCCAGATCGGGCCGGGCCGCGAACAGCGAGTCGTGCGGGCGGCCGTCGGCGCTCTGCACGTCGTACGCGGTGTCGCGCAGCGCCGCGAAGGTCTCGGTGGCCCGCGCGTCCGGACCGCCGTAGCGGAAGCGCGCGTACCGGGCGAACCAGTCGGCCCGGTCCACCGCCTCCGGACGCCAGGCCAGCTCCGTGAACAGCTCGAAGGCGGCCGGATCGCGGTCGGTGGACTCCGGCAGATACGCCGTCCCGGCCAGCGCGCTGCCCGGCTTGTCGCGCCACGCCGGGAACTTCGAGGTCCACGCCGGGGCCATCGCGCCCAGCGTGGTCCGGCCGCCGAAGTTCGGGATGGCCCCGAAGGCGTACGGGGTGTTGCCCCACTCCTTCTCCCGGTCGGTGGCCTCGTCCAGCTCCGAGCGCCCGTCCACGATCAGCACATGGGTCTTGTCCAGCGCGGCCAGCAGTTCGGGGCGCGGATTGCCGGTCCACCCCATGATCACCCAGGTCGCCCCCGGCCGGGCGGTCTGCAGTGCCCGCTCGATGCCGCGCGCCGCCTCGGGAATGTCCACCCCGCCCGCGCTGCCGCCCTCGTGCAGGATGTCCATCTTGTACGAGGGGACGTCGCCGAACAGCTCCCGCTGGTGGCGGTAGAACGCGGCGGCGACCCGGGCGAAGGCGTCCGTCCGCGGGTCCAGCCAGTCCGGGCGGCGGAATCCGGACCACTGGCCCTGCGGGACGACGGACGCGCCCGGGTTGCGCTCGGCGAAGCCCTCCGGGACCGTGCCGAAGTAGCCCGGCAGCACCGGGGACATGCCCAGCTCGCGCATCCGGTCGGCGGCCCGCCGGCCCAGCGCGGCCCGCCGGTCCATCAGCTCCGGACCCACCGGGCCCCCGTACCCGCTCATGTTCTGCAGCAGCCACCACGGCTGGTGCGTCGGCGCCGGGATCCAGGCCCTGGCCTCCGCGTCGCTGTAGCCGAACTCCCGCATCACCCGGTGGTACACGGCCTCCTGACCGACGGTCAGATAGACCTCGTTGCAGCCGTGCAGGGCCAGCACGTCCAGCGTGCGCTCCCAGCGGTCCCAGTCGGCGTACGGGGCGGTGTAGCCGTCGTAGGTGTCGTTGAACGTGAACCGGTGCGGGACCGTCGCCCGGCGCTCCAGCACCTCCCGGGGCGCCGGCAGCACGGCCGGCAGGTCCAGCTGGCTGCCCGCCCAGGAGATCACCGCGTCGCACGTGTACTTCAGATACCAGTGCACCCCGGTCAGGATCACCGCCGGCGTCGTCCCGGCGACCTCCACACGGCCCCGCCGGCCGCCCACCCGGAAGCGGTCCCCGCCCGCCGGGTCGAGGAGCGAGAGCCGGAACTGCGCGGCGTGCCCGCCCAGCAGCCGCCTCAGCGCCGCCTGCGCGGGCCCCGTGCCGGCCGTGCCGGGGGCGGGTCCGGCGACCGCCGGGATCTGCGTGCCGAGCGCGGCGGACACGCCCGCCGCTCCGGCCGAGGTCAGTAGCGTACGTCTCGACAGCTGCGTCACGACACTCCTTGGGCAGGGCCACGGATGGTGCGTCAGGTGTGAACCGGATTCTGCGGTGCGCACGTTAATGGCGGCCCGCAGGCGCGACAACGGGTCCCCAACTTCTTTCGGACAGGCCCCGGACGGCCCACCGGACGGCCGGGGGACACACCCCGTCGGCGGGGTTCACTCAGGTGCACCCCGGGCGGGTGTCCACGCCGATGGTCCGCCCGAAGGGCCCCGCCTACCGTCGTGGCCATGCAGAAGAACACGGTCAACTCCGCACCGACGCACCGCACCCGACGCCTCGTCGCCGCCGCCGCGGCCGTGGTCCTCGTCGCGCTGGGCACCCTTCCCGCCACCGCCGCGGACGCCCGGCCCGGCCCCGCGCGCCACGCCGGGGAACACACCGCCGCCCGCGGCACCCTGCTCGCGGTCACCCCCGTCGCCGCCCACGACCGGGCCGGCGTCACGGACTTCCTCGCCTCGGCCGGCATGGACACGGGCACCGTCCGCCACGGCGTGCGCGGCTACCGCCTCACCTACCGCACGGTCACCCCGCAGGGCGCCCCCACCACCGCCACCGGACTGCTGGTGCTCCCGGCCGGCGGCCCGCACCGACTGGACCTCGTCGCCGACACCCACGGCACGATGGTCCACCGCGACTACGCGCCCTCCGTCGGCGAGGACTTCGGGCGCTACGCCCCGTATCTGCACGCCTCCGCCGGACGCGCGGTGGCCGCCCCGGACTACCTGGGCCTCGGCAGGGGCCCCGGGCCCCACCCGTACATGGACACCGCCTCGTCCGTCAGCGCCTCGCTCGACATGCTGCGCGCCGCCCGCACCGCCTCCGCGCGGCTGGGCAGACCGCTGACCGGGGACGTGTACGCGAGCGGCTTCTCGCAGGGCGGCCAGGTCGCCATGGCGCTCGGCCGGGCGCTGGCGGAGGGCGCCGACCGGCGGTTCACGCTGAAGGCCCTGGCACCCGTCTCCGGCCCCTACGCCATCGAGGACGCCGAACTGCCCGCGCTCTTCGACGGGCGGGTCAACGACACCAGCGGCATCTTCTACCTCACGTACTTCCTCACCGCGCAGAACCGGCTCCACCCGATCTACCGGGACCCCGCCGAGGCGTTCCGCGCGCCGTACGCGGACGTCGTCGAGACGCTGTTCGACACCCACCACACCGAGGAGGAGATCTTCTCGGCGCTCCCCGCCACGGTGAGGGAACTGCTCACCGACCGCTTCTACGAGAAGGTCCAGCACCCGACGGGCGCGCTCCTGGAGGCGGTCCGGGCGCAGGACGGCACCTGCGCGTGGAAGCCCCGGGTGCCGGTGCGGCTGTACTCCTCGTCCGGCGACACCGACGTGCCGATCGCCAACGCCCGCGACTGCGCGGCCGATCTGGCCCGGCGCGGTGTGCGGGCCCCGGTCGTCGACCAGGGCGGCACCGACCACAACGGCACCTATCTGGCCTCCGGCCCGCAGATCGTGCGCTGGTTCGACGCGCTGGGGGCGCGCCACTGACCCCGGGAACGGCGAGGACCCCCGGCCGCGGTGCGGTCGGGGGTCCTCGGATTCACCGGTCGGTGCCGGGCCGGATCAGTACCAGCTGTTGGCCTGCCAGAACGACCAGGCGCCGCACGGGCTGCCGTAGCGGGAGTTCATGTAGTCCATGCCCCACTTGATCTGGGTGGCCGGGTTGGTCTGCCAGTCGGAGCCGGCGGAGGCCATCTTCGACCCCGGCAGCGCCTGGACCAGGCCGTAGGCGCCGGAGGAGGCGTTGGTGGCGGTCGGGTTCCAGCCGCTCTCGTGGCTGACGATGTTGCTGAAGCACTGGAACTGGGCCTCGTCACCGATCATCTGCCGGGCCGTGTCCTGCGCGCTTCCGGACGAGGACGTCGGCGCGGCGGCCGGGGTGGCCGCCATGGCCGGGGTGACGCCCAGGGCCACACCGGAGGCACCCAGGAGAAGGGCGGCACCGGCGACGGCGGACTTACGACGGGCGAGGATGTTACGGGCGAACGACACAGGGAACCTAACGTCGGGTACGGGGGAGTCGCGTGCTCCGGTCCGGATCCTGCGTGGACCAGTGCCTGTTGACCGCGTTCGTGTCCGGTGGACGCTGCGGTGCTCGGCGACGTGTCCAGTGTTAGCGGCGGCTTTCAACCATCGCAACGACCCTCGTTACGACCTCGCCTCGCACCCCGGACCGAAGGTCCCGAACCACCCCAAAATGCTCCATAGCAGGTCACAGGGGCGGTAAGGGGGGTGTACGACCCCGCTCCGGGTCTCCTAGGCCGCTTCGTACAGGACCAAAGTCCTGTGGGTGCCCTCACTCCGCGGACGGCCCGAATGTGACCTGGGCCTCGAAGGCGGCACGGCGGGTGGCCCGGCGCAGCGCCTTCAGCAGCGCGGCCCCGACGGTCAGCGTCAGCACCACGGTGAGCACCGCGCGGCCCAGGTCCCAGCCCAGCGAGGTGGCCGCGCAGTACGCCAGGAAGCGGGCCAGGTTCTCGCCCAGCGGGTCACCGGCCCGGAAGGAGACGCCCGAACCGAGCCCCGGCACGATCGTCCAGCCGTACAGATTCATGACCGTGCCGTACGCGAACGAGGCCGCCGCCCCGTACGCCGCCAGCATCAGCAGCTCGGCCCGGCCGCGCAGCCGCTCCGCACCCGGCAGCAGCCCGGCGCCCATCGTGAACCAGCCCATCGACAGCATCTGGAACGGCATCCACGGCCCGACCCCGCCGGTCAGCAGCGCCGAGGCGAACATCGTCACCGCCCCGAGCACGAAACCGAACCCCGGCCCCAGCACCCGCCCGCTCAGCACCATCAGGAAGAACATCGGCTCCAGACCGGCGGTCCCGGCCCCCAGCGGACGCAGCGCGGCCCCCACCGCCGCCAGCACCCCCAGCATCGCCACGGCCTTCGCGTCCAGACCGGAGTCCGCGATCATCGCGACCACCACCCCGACCAGCAGCGGCAGCAGCGCGGCGAACAGCCACGGCGCGTCCTCGGAGTGCGCGAGCCCCGAATCCGGCCCGGCCAGCAGCGGCCAGCCGAAGGCCGCCACCCCGATCAGGCTGATCAGCACCAGCGCGGCCACCGCGCGCGGCCCGAGCCGCACCGGCCGCGTCCCCCGCCCGCTCACACCGCACCGCCCAGCGCCGCGCGCACCTGCGCCACCGTGAGCCACCGCTGCGGGGCCAGCACCTTCGAGATCTGCGGGGCGAACGCCGGCGAGGACACCACGACCTCGGCCGTCGGCCCGTCCGCGACGACCTCCCCGTCGGCCAGGATCACCACCCGGTGCGCCAGCTCGGCGGCCAGCTCCACGTCATGGGTCGCCAGCACGATGGCGTGCCCCTCGGCGGCCAGCCCGCGCAGGACCCCCACCAGCCGGGACTTCGCCGCGTAGTCCAGCCCCCGGGTCGGCTCGTCCAGCAACAGCAGCGGCGGCCGGGCGGTCAGCACCAGGGCCAGGGCCAGCGCGAGGCGCTGCCCCTCGGACAGATCACGGGGATGGGTGGCGTCCGCCACGTCCGGCAGCAGTCGCGAGACCAGGGCCCGGCAGCTGCCGGGCTCCGCGCCCGCGTCCGCGTCGGCCGCCGCGCACTCGGCGGCGACCGTGTCCGCGTACAGCAGATCGCGGGGCTCCTGCGGGACGAGACCGACCCGGCGCACCATCTCGGGCGGCGGGGTGCGGTGCGGGGCGAGCCCGCCGACCAGCACCGTCCCGGACGTCGGGGCGACCATGCCGACCAGGGCCGAGAGCAGGGTGGACTTGCCCGCGCCGTTGCGTCCCATCAGGGCCACGGCCTCTCCGGGAACCACATCGAGCGTCACCCCGCGCAGCGCCTCGATCCGGCCGCGCCGCACCCCCAGCCGCTCGGTCCGGGCGAGCGCCCCGCCGGTGTCCCGGGGCGCGGGCGCCCCGGACGCCCCCCGGCCCAGCAGCCGGGCCAGGGCCGGGCGCCGGGGCGCGGGGCGCGGCGGGGGCGGGGCGGGAACCCCGGCCGGGGAGCCGGGCGCACCGGCCCCGCCGGACGGCCCCGGCTCGCTCCCCGCCAGCCGCTCCCGCAGCCCGGCCGCCCGCCGCCGGGCGTCCCGGACCGACAGCGGCAGCGGCTCCCAGCCGGCCGCCCGGCCCAGCGCCACCACCGGCGGATGCACCGGCGAGAGGGCCATCACCTCGGCGGGCGCGCCCGTCACCGGGGCGGCGCCCGGCGCGGGCAGCAGGACGACCTGGTCCGCGTACTGCACCACCCGCTCCAGCCGGTGCTCCGCCATCAGGACCGTCGTGCCCAGATCGTGGACCAGCCGTTGCAGCACCGCGAGGACCTCCTCGGCCGCCGCCGGGTCCAGCGCGGACGTCGGCTCGTCCAGCACCAGGACCCGGGGGTGCGGGGTGAGGACCGAGCCGATCGCGACGCGCTGCTGCTGGCCGCCGGAGAGGGTGGCGATGGGCCGGTCGCGCAGTCCGGCGAGCCCCAGCAGGTCGAGGGTCTCCTCCACCCGGCGGCGCATCACGTCCGGGGCCAGCCCCAGCGACTCCATCCCGTACGCCAGCTCGTCCTCGACCGTGTCGGTGACGAAGTGCGCGAGCGGGTCCTGGCCCACCGTGCCGACCAGATCGGCGAGCTCCCGGGGCTTGTGGGTCCGGGTGTCGCGCCCGGCCACGGTGACCCGCCCGGTCAGCCGGCCACCGGTGAAGTGCGGGACGAGCCCCGACACCGCGCCCAGCAGGGTCGACTTGCCGACCCCGGACGGCCCGACGAGGAGCACCAGCTCGCCCTCGGGCACGGTCAGGTCGATCCCCGACAGGGTGGGGCGTCCGGCCCCCTCGTACCGCACCGAAACATCGTCGAACCGGATCACAGCGCCACCTCGGAACGTGTGGGGGAGGGGGGCACGGGCGCCACGAACGCCGGCACCAGGCCGATCAGCACGGCGGCGGCCGGCCACAGCGGCAGCACGGGGGCGGTCAGCGGGACGACCCCGGGGCGCAGCGCCGCCGGATCGGCTCCGGCCGCCCAGATCATCGCCACCGCGACCGCCGCCCCGGACCCGGCGACCAGCCAGGCCCGTACCCCCCAGCGGTCGGGCCGGTAGCGGGTGCGCACCGAACGCGCCCCGCCCAGCCGCAGCCCGGCCACCGCGGCGAGGAGCCCGGCGGCCAGCAGCGGCGTCCCGTAGGCCGCGCCGTCGGCGGCGAGCAGTCCGTAGGTGCCCGCGCACACCCCGAGCAGTCCGCCCAGGGTGAGGACGTTCGTGGTGTGCCGGACGGCGTCGGGGACCCGGGCGGTGCGGCCGTAGCCGCGGGCGTCCATCGAGGCCGCCACGGCCACCGAGCGCTCCAGCGCGCCCTCCAGCACCGGCAGCCCGATCTGGAGGACGGCCCGCACCCCGCCGGTCGGCCGGCCGCGCAGCCGGCGGGCGGTGCGCAGCCGCACCACGTCGGCGACCAGGTTCGGGGCGAAGGTCATCGCGACGACGACCGCGACCCCGGCCTCGTACAGCGCGCCGGGCAGCGACTTCAGCAGCCGGGCCGGGTTGGCGAGCGAGTTCGCCGCGCCGACGCAGATCAGCAGCGCGGCCAGCTTCGCCCCGTCGTACAGCGCGAACACCAGCTGCTCGGCGGTGACCCGGCCGCCGATCCGGACGCCCTTCGCCCAGTCCGGCAGCGGCACCTCGGGCAGCGTGAACACGAGGTGCGTGCCCGGGATCGGCGAGCCGAGGAAGACGGAGAACAGCAGCCGCACCCCGATCACGAAGAGCCCGATCCGGATGAACGCCCCGTACGACCGGGCCCACGGCGCGTCGGTGCGGCGCGCGGCCACGACATAGCCGGCCACGCCGACCAACAGGCCGAGCAGCAGCGGATTCGTCGTCCGGGACGAGGCGGTGGCCAGGCCCAGCGCCCAGAGCCACCAGGCCCCGGCGGGCAGCGCGTTGCTCCGGGTGGCGGCGGGCGCCCGCCAGGCGGGCAGCCGCACCGGGGGCGCGTCCGGCCCGGCGGCGGGCGCGCCGGTCGTCCGCCCGGTCATCCGCGGCGGCGGCGGGCCTGGGCGACGGCGGCGATGCCGAGGAGCAGGACGGCGCCGATTCCGACGAGCACCCCGGCGGACGGGCCGCCGCCGGAGTCGCCGCCGCCCGCGGAGGCGTCCGCGGTGGCGGGCTCCGGGGCGGGGGCGGACTTCTCGCCGGTACTGCCGGTGCCGGAGACCTGCTCGCCGCAGCCCGAGGCCGGATAGCCGGTGATCGCGCAGAGCAGGGCGTCGCCGTTGTAGCGCAGCGGCTTGGCGACCGAGGCGAGGGCGTCGGCGGCGCTGGCGTCCCCGGGCACCCGGGCGCACGCGGTCCGCGGGGCGGGCGGGGTCTCGCCGGAGGGGGCGTCGGCGGCGGTGCCGGGGTCGATGACGAGGGCGATCCGCTTGGTGCCGTCCTTCGCGGGCGTGTCCGCGCAGATCGCCGCGAAGTCGGGGGCCCGGCGGGGCGTGGCCGCGTCCTGCGAGTCGGCGCTCACGGCGAACCGGAAGCCCGCCACCGCGCCGTCCTCCGGGCGCACCAGCGACGGTCCCTGGGTGGCGTAGGCCCATTTCTCGCCGGAGCCCTCCCAGAACGACCAGTAGCGGTAGCCGGCGGCCTGGGCCGTGCCCGTGGCGAGCCCGGCCAGGAGGGTGCCCAGGACCACCAGGAGCGCGGCGGCCCGTGCGGCGCGGCGCGCGCTCACAGCTGCTGGTTCTTGCGGCGGCCGCTGATCAGGAAGCCGGCGCCGGCGCCGACCGCGAGCCCGATCCCGACGAACCACCAGACGCCGCCGATGCCGTCGCCGTCGCCGCTGTCCTTCTTCTCCTCGTCCTTGGAGGCGGAGGACTGGGGCTGCTTGACGGCGGCCGGCTCGGGGCCGGTCGCGTTGAGCTGGGCGACGAGGTCGGCGCCGCCGAAGTCGTGGACGTCGGAGCCGGTGGCGTGGGCGGCCATGACGAGCTGGGCGTAGGCGGCGGGGCCGTTCTCCTTCGCCCAGGCGGCGGAGTTGGCCTTCAGCCACTTCAGGGCGGGCGCGGCCTTGTCCTTGTGTCCGGACGCGGAGAGCGCGACGACCGCGTCGGCCGTGTTGCCGTAGTCGGGCTGCGGGGCGCTGTCCTCGGCGCCGGGCATCGGCGGGGCGTTGAGATGGCCGGTCTTCGCGAGCGCCCCGGCCAGGTAGAACGCGCCGTTCTGCGCGGCCTGCTCGGGCTCGGTCACGGCCCCCGCGGTGCAGGTGGGCTCCTTCGCCGCGGCGTTGTTGCCGACGACGAGCCCCTTGCCGAGCGAGCCGAGCACGGCGGCGGCGGTGGCGTCGCCGTTGGCGACGAGCTTGCCGGCCTTGTCGGGCTGGTAGGCGAACGCGCCGCCGTCCTTGCCGCCGCACGGGACGGCCAGGGCCAGCAGGGCGTCGTACGGCGTCTTCCCGCCGTGCGTCGTCACATCGCCGAGCTTCTCCCCGGCGCGGGCGAGGGCGCCGATCACGATCGAGGTCGAGTTCGCGTCGCTGGGGCTGCCGGCCGTGTAGCCCCAGCCGCCGTCCTCGTTCTGCACCGACTTCAGCCAGGCGGCCCCGTGGTGCACCGCGTCCTCGTGCCCGCGCACCTCGTGCAGAGCCTGCACGGCGGCGGCCGTGGCGTTGGTGTCGATCGGCGTCTTGGCGTCGCAGGGCACGGAGGTGTCCGCCCGGTACGCGGGGAAGGCGCCGCTGTCGCACTGCTGGCCGAGCAGCCAGTCGACGGCCTTGCCGGCGGGCGTGACGCCCACGGCCCGCTGCGAGGCGAAGGCCAGGGACTGCCGCCAGACACCGTCGTACGTCGGGTCCTTGGTGCCGTAGAGACCCGAGGGCAGCGCGGCGGAGGGCGAGGGGGACGGCGCGGCGACGGCGGCCGGGGCCGCGGCCACGCAGAGCACGGCGGCGGTGGCGGCGAGCGCGGCCGCGCTGCGGCGTACGGTCATGGCGGGCGGGACCTCTCCTGGAGGAACCGGGCACGGGCGCGCACAGGCACCGGGGCTCCGGCTCCGTATACCTCGACGGTGCCGGCCACCGGGGGTTCCCGACGGCACGAGCCGGTCACGACACGGGCAGGGCATTCCGACTCCCGCCCCGGGAGGCGGTCACGGCTGCGGGTCAGTGCCGGATTCGCACCGGCTTCCCCCTGAACGGGCATGATGACGACCGGGCCACTCTACCGGGCGGGTGCCGCCTCCCCGGCGGGCCCAGGCGTGACGGTGGCCACGCGCGCAAGGCGCGTACGGGCCCGGGGGAGGGGCACCGGGCACGCGCCCCGTTCGGGGACGGACCGTCAGACGGCTGCTACGCGCGGTGTGGTGTGCGCGGATTTCATGACCGTTCCGCAGAGTTTTTGCCGCTGGGGGTTTGAAGTCATCACAGGAAGGTCACTATGGTCAGGCTTCGAACCTTCGCACGATTGATCACCCACCCGGGGTGGCGCGAAGACCCGCCGAGTCCGTGGTGTGCACGGAGCCGGGGATCCGTCCCCCTTTGAGTGTTCCCGGCAGGCGGCCGGAGGAAGAAGGAGCTCGCCTTCGTGGCGTCCCACCGTCGTCCCAAGCAGCCGAGCCGCGCTCGTGTGACCGTGCTCACCGCCACTGCCGCCGCCGCGGTGGCCCTCACCTCCCAGGCCGCCCACGCCGACCCCAAGCCGACCAAGGGCGAGGTCAAGGCGAAGGTCGACAAGCTCTACCACGAGGCGGAGGAGGCCACCGAGCAGTACAGCCTCGCCAAGGAGAAGCAGGACAAGCTCCAGAAGCAGATCGACGCCATCCAGGACAAGGTGGCGCGCGGTCAGCAGGAGCTGAACGGGATGCGGGCCGGGCTCGGCATGCTCGCCGCCGCGCAGTACCGCTCCGGGGGCCTCGACCCCTCCGTGCAGCTCTTCCTCTCCTCGGACCCGGACAGCTTCCTCGACCAGGCCTCGGCCCTGGACCAGCTGACGGCCAAGCAGGCCCAGTCGCTGACGAAGATCCAGGAGAAGCAGCGGGCCCTCGCGCAGGAGCGCAAGGAGGCCCAGGACAAGCTCAGCAATCTCGCCCAGGTCCGCAAGACTCTCGGCGAGAAGAAGAAGACGCAGCAGACCAAGCTCGCCGCGGCCCGCCAGCTGCTCAACACCCTCACCCAGGCCGAGCGTGATCAGCTGCGCGCGGACGACGTCCGCGCCAGCCGTGACGCGAGCTCCCGGGTCCAGCTGGGCAACGAGGCCCCCGCCTCCGGCCTCGGCGCCGCCGCGCTCCAGGCCGCCAAGAGCCGGATCGGCCTGCCGTACGCCCCCGGCCAGGCCGGTCCCGGCTCCTTCGACTGCTCGGGCCTGACCATGTGGGCGTACGCCCAGGCCGGTGCCAACATCACCCGTACCACGTACACCCAGATCAACCAGGGCACCCGGATCGGCCAGAGCCAGCTCAAGCCGGGCGACCTCGTCTTCTTCAACGGCAACTCGCACGTCGGCCTCTACGCGGGCAACGGCACCGTGCTGCACGCCCCGTACTCGGGCGCCTATGTGCGCTACGAGTCCATGAGCACCATCGGCAGCTTCTACGGCGCCGTGCGCATCTGAGTCCGGCCGCGGTCCGCGCACCGCAACGACTGTGGGCCCGCCGGGAGTTCCCGGCGGGCCCACAGCCGTCCGTACGGCGTCACACCGCCACGTACGCCACCGGCCCGCTGCCCGCCACCGCCTCCGCGCGCCCCAGCTTCACCAGCCGGCGCAGATGCGCCTCGGCCTCGGAGACCGCGATGTTCCGCGAACCGTAGGGGATCTGCTCCCAGGGGCGGTTCCACTCCATGCGCTCGGCCAGCTGCCACGGGGTGAGCGGCTCGGCGAGCAGGGCGAGGAGCCCGGTCAGCCGCTCCTCGTGGTGGCCGAGCAGTTCGCGCACCCGCCCGGCCGCGTCCGTGAACGCGTACTGGTGGGCCGGCAGCACCTCCGCCACCCCGAGCCGCCCGATCCGCTCCAGCGAGTCCAGGTAGTCGCCCAGGGGGTCCGTCTCCGTCGCGTCGTCCGGGTCCTCGTACAGACCGACGTGCGGGCTGATCCCCGGCAGCAGATGGTCCCCGGAGAACAGCCGCCCCCGGCCCGGCAGTCCGGCCGGATGCTCCTCCTCCAGGTGCAGGCAGACATGGCCCGGGGTGTGGCCGGGGGTCCAGACGGCGCGGAGGCTGCGCCCCGCCAGGTCGAGCAGCTCGCCCGGCACGATCTCCCGGTCCGGGACGGCGGCGCCCAGCCCCGGCAGGGTGCGCATCCGGCCGCCCCGCTCCCGGGCCGCCAGCAGCGGGGCGACGTGGTCGTCGGGCGCGCCCACGGCCGTGAGCTTGGCCGCCAGGTAGGCGAGCCAGGTGCCCGGTTCGGAGGCGCGGGTGCGGCGGACGATCGCGGTGTCCGCCGCGTGCATGGCGATCCACGCCCCGGAGGCCTCGCGGACCTGTCCGGACAGGCCGTGGTGGTCGGGGTGGTGGTGGGTGATGACCACGCCGTGGATGTCGGAGACGGCCGTGCCCAGCGAGGCGAGCCCCGCCGTGAGGGTGTCCCAGGCCGTCGGATCGTCCCAGCCGGTGTCGATCAGGACCGGTCCCCGGTCCGTGTCGAGGAGGTGGACCAGGGTGTGCCCGAGTGGATTGTCCGGGATGGGGACCTTGATGCTGTGGACGCCGCCACCGTGGTTGATCACCTGCGTCATGACTCCCCATCTCGTCGAGGCCGCGGCGACGTGCGGAGTTTCGGCCGCGGCGCACCGCGTCCACTGTAACGAGAACTTGTTTCAGTGGTAGCCCCGGTCGACCATTCATTCCCGGGTCCGTCCTTCGCGGTCCTCCCTCGGGCCCGGACGGGAGTCGTCCCGCCCGTGGACTCCTGTAACTGGAACTGGTATCAGTTCTGACACGGAGTCAGATCAAGGGGTGCGCGTCAGCAGGGCGCCCCAGGCCGCGGCGCGGGAGGCAGCAGCCATGAGCGAGCTTGTCGAACACGGAAAACTGTTCATCGGCGGGGAGTTGGTCGATCCGCTCGGGCGGGACGTCATCGAGGTCGTCTCCCCGCACACCGAGCAGGTCATCGGACGGGTGCCGCACGCCTCCGAGGGCGATGTGGACCGGGCCGTCGCCGCCGCCCGGCAGGCCTTCGACCACGGCCCCTGGTCCCGGACGACGCTCGACGAGCGGATCGCCGTCGTGACCAGGATCAAGGACGCCTTCGCGGTGCGGTACGAGGAGATCGCCCGCGTCATCAGCTCGGAGAACGGCACCCCCTACACCTCCAGCGTCATGGTCCAGGCCCTGGCCGCCATGATGGTCTGGGACGCCGCCCTCACCGTCGCCCGCAGCTTCCCGTACGAGGAGCGCCGCGACGGGGCGCTCGGGCCGCTGCTGGTGCGACGGGAGCCCGTCGGCGTCGTCGCGGCCGTCGTGCCCTGGAACGTCCCCCAGTTCACCGCCGCCGCCAAACTCGCCCCCGCCCTGCTCGCCGGCTGCTCGGCGATCCTGAAGGTGTCGCCCGAATCGCCGCTGGACGCCTACATCCTGGCCGAGATCGCCGCCGAGGCCGGGCTGCCCGAAGGGGTGCTGTCGATCCTGCCCGCCGACCGCGAGGTCAGCGAATACCTGGTCGCCCACCCCGGCGTCGACAAGGTCTCCTTCACCGGCTCCGTCGCCGCCGGCCGGCGCGTGATGGAGGTCGCCTCGCGCAACCTCACCCGCGTCACCCTGGAACTCGGCGGCAAGTCCGCCGCCGTGATCCTCCCCGACGCCGATCTGGACGCCGCCGTCGCCGGGATCGTGCCCTTCGCCTGGATGATCAACGGCCAGGCCTGCGTGGCCCAGACCCGCATCCTCGTCCCCCGCTCCCGCTACGAGGAGACCGCCGAGGCCTTCGCCGCGGCGGCCGGCGCGCTCAAGGTCGGCGACCCGCTCGACCCGGCCACCGAACTCGGCCCGCTCGTCGCCCGCCGCCAGCAGCAGCGCTCCCTCGACTACATCCGGATCGGCCAGGAGGAGGGCGCCAAGATCCTCACCGGAGGCGGCCGCCCGGCCTCCCAGGAACGCGGCTGGTACGTCGAGCCGACGCTCTTCGGCGATGTCGACAACGCCATGCGCATCGCCCGCGAGGAGATCTTCGGCCCGGTCATCTGCCTGCTGCCGTACGGCGACGAGGACGAGGCCGTGCGGATCGCCAACGACTCCGACTACGGGCTCAGCGGCAGCGTCTGGACCGCCGACACCGAGCACGGCATCGACCTCGCCCGCCGGGTCAGGACGGGCACGTACAGCGTGAACACCTTCAGCCTCGACATGCTCGGCCCGTTCGGCGGCTACAAGAACTCCGGGCTCGGCCGGGAGTTCGGACCCGAGGGGTACGGGGAGTACTTCGAGCACAAGATGATCCACCTGCCCGCCGGCTACGGGGGCGAGGCCTGATGGGCGACCGCTGGAGCGTCGAGGTCGACCGGGGCGTCTGCATCGGCTCCGGCATGTGCGTCAACCACGCGCCGGACGGCTTCCGGCTGGACACCGCGCGGCAGTCGCACCCCGTCGACCCCGAGACCGACGCCAACGAACGGGTCCTCGCCGCCGCCGAGGGCTGCCCGGTCGAGGCGATCACCCTCACCCTGGCCGACTCCGGCGAGGTGGTCTTCCCGCCCGAGGACTGACGGACGGCGGCCGGGCCCGGTTCACCCGGTCCCGGCCGCCTCCGCCTCCCGCTGCTCCTGCACCGCCCCGGCCAGCGCGCGGGCCAGCGGCGGCACCCGGTCCGTCCGCCAGACCAGGCCCCACCGGACCGGCGGGGCGTCGTGCACCGGCAGATAGACGATCCCGTCGAGGGGGTGGTAGCGCCGCCCCTCGTCCGGGACCGTGCAGACCGCGTCGCCCGTCGCCACCAGCGCCAGCACCTCGTAGAACGTGGTCACCTCCGGGCCCCTGGGCACCGGGCGCCCGGACGGGGTGCGCTCGGGCAGCACCGCCGCCTCCCAGTACGCCGGAACGCTGGTGGCGACGCGCGGCACCGGGTGCTCGGCCAGCACCTCCAGGCTCACCGACTCCCGCCCGGCCAGCGGATGGTGCGCGGCCACCATCAGCCGGAGCGGTTCCTCGCGCAGCAGCGCCCCGACCGTCAGATCCGGTTCGCGCACCGGGAGCCAGGTGGTCACCACATCGACCTCGCCCGCCCGCAGCGCCGTGAACGGATCGCTGAAGAAGACCTCGCGGAAGCGGAGTTCGGCCGAGGGATACCGGGTGCGGAACCGGTTCAGCGCCGGCACCAGCTCATGCGTCTGCGCCCCCATGACGCCCAGCGTCAACGTCCCCACCGACACCCGGGCGAAGGCCGTCGCCTCCGTGACCGCGTCCTGGATCCCCTCGTACGCCGGGCGCAGCCGCCGCTGGAGCAGCTCGCCGACCGGGGTGAGCCGCACCTGCCGGCTGGTGCGCTCGAAGAGCCGGGCGCCGATGAGCCGTTCCTGCTTCTTGATCGCCTGACTCACCCGGGCCGTGCTCACGTGCAGCCGCTCGGCGCTGCGGCCGAAGTGCAGCTCCCGGGCGACCGTCAGGAAGATCTCGATGTCCCGGAGTTCCATCCGGCCCCGCCCCCGTCGTCCACGACCGTCTGGTCCGAGCGGATTCTAGTCAGGGTTTTGCCCCCGACAGCAGGTGCAGCCGCAGCGCGAGCTGGAGCTCCAGCGCCCGGTCCGGCTCGTTCCAGTCGCGGCCCAGCAGCACCTGGATCCGGTCCAGCCGCTGGACCACCGTGTTCACATGCACATGCAGTTCGTCCTTGGCCCGGATCAGACTGCCGCCCGCACCGAAGTACGCGCCGAGGGTCCGCACCAGATGCGTGCCGCGCTGCGCGTCGTACTCCAGCAGCGGACCCAGCGTCGCCGCCACGAAACCCGCCACGTCCTGCCCGTTGCCCAGCACCACCCCCAGGAAGCCCAGCTCCTCCACACAGGCGCCCTCGCCGGTACGCCCCAGCACCCGCATCGCCCGCAGACAGCGCGCCGCCTCCCCGTACACCGCGGCCAGCTCCCGGGCACCGCGCGCCGGACCCGCCGCCGCCACGGTCACCGGGCCCTGCGCCAGCTGGCCGAGCTGCGCCGCCGCCGCGCGGGCCGCCGGGCCCGCGGCCGCCGCCCCGCCCTCGATCAGCAGCACCACCGTCCCGGCGTGCTCGGCGCTCACGCCCCGGATGTCGGACCCGAAGAGATAGCGCAGGGCCGCCGGCGCCAGCCGCTCCCGCGCCCCGGCCTCCGCCACCAGCAGCAGATGCGGGCGGTCCAGATCGATGCCCAGGCGCCGCCCCCGCTCGGCCAGCCCCGACGGATCGCGGTCCGGATCGCTCAGGAGGTCCGCGATCAGCTCGCCCCGGATCCGGTTCTCCGTCTCGGCCACCGTCCGCCGCAGCAGCAACAGCAGCCCCGTGACCACCGCCGAGCGCTCGAACAGCCGCCGGTCGGAGTCGTCCAGCCGCCGCCCCCGGTGCAGCACCAGACCGGCCAGCAGCTCCTGCCCGGCCAGCACCGCGCAGACCACCCGCCCGTCGCGGTGCACGGCCCGCGCCCCCGTACGCGACTCCTCGGCCGCCTCCGCCAGCCAGCCGGCGTCCATGCTGTCGGCCGCGAAGTCCGTCCCGTCCGGGCGGACCGCGGCCAGCGGCCGGCCCGCCGGATCGTGGATGGTCAGCGGGGAGTCCAGCAGCCCGGCGACGGCCGTCGCCACGTCCTTCACGTCCCGTCCGCGCAGCACCAGATCGGTGAGCCGGTCGTGCGACTCCTCGGCCCGCCGCATCGCCGCCGAATGCGCCCGCACCGAGGCATTGGCCTCGGCCAGCTCCGCGTTGGCCTCCGCGAGACCGGCCAGCGCCGCCGTGGTGTCGGCGAGCGCGCGGGCCGTGTCGATGGCGATCGCGGCGTGCGCGGCCAGCGAGCACAGCAGCGCCACCTCGTCCGGACCGAAGACCCGGGGCGCCCGGTCCGCCGCGAAGAGCACCCCGATCACCTTGCCGGTCCCGCCCCGGCTGGAGCCCAGCAGCAGCGGCACGCCCAGGATGGCGACCAGCCCCTCGTCCAGCACCCCGGCGTTGATGTTGCGGGTGTGGCGGAAGCGGTCGTCGGTGCGGTAGTCGGGGGTCGCGTACGGGCTCGCGGTCTGCGCCACCAGACCGCCCAGCCCCTCGCCCAGTTCCAGCCGCAGCCGCTGGAACAGCACCGAGACCGATCCGTCGGTCACCCGCATGTAGGTGTCCCCGGCCTCCTCGTCCGGGAGCGTGAGATACGCGGTGTCGGTGCCCAGCAGCATCCTGGCCCGCCGCACGATCGCCTTCAGCACGTCGTCCAGCTCCCGGGAGGCCGCCAGATCGCCCGCCGTCTCGAAGAGCGCGGTGAGCTGGAGCTCACGGCGCCGGTGCTGCCGCAGCGCGCCCCGGATCCGCAGCGCCGTCGCCGTCGCCCGCTCCACCTCCGCCAGTTCACCGGCGGCCACCCCGTCCTCGCGCGCCCCCGAGACGACCGCCCCCAGCTCCTCGGCGGGGGCGTCGTCGGCCAGCAGGTCGAACAGGCGCCGCAGATGCGCGGCGGCGGAGGGGAGCGGTTCGGTCATGGTGTCCGGGGTTCCTCGGGGATGTCGTGCCGGTCAGTGGGCGGTCCAGCCGCCGTCCATCGAGAGGGAGGTGCCCGTGATGTGCCCGGTGCGCGGACCGCACAGCCACAGGACGGCCTCGGCGACGTCCGCCGGCTCGATCAGCTTCTTCACCGCGCTGCGCTCCAGCATCACCCGCCCCACCACCTCCTCCTCGGAGATGCCGTGGGTCCGCGCCTGGTCGGCGATCTGGTTCTCGACCAGCGGGGTGCGGACATAGCCGGGGCAGACGCAGTTGCTCGTCACCCCGTGCTCCGCCGCCTCCAGCGCGACCACCTTGCTCAGTCCCTCCAACGCGTGCTTGGCCGTCACATAGGCCGATTTGTACGGGCTCGCGCGCAGCCCGTGCACCGACGAGATGTTGACCACGCGCCCCCAGCCGCGTTCGTACATGCCCGGCAGGGTCCGGCGCAAGATGCGGAACGGGGTCTCCACCATCACCCGCTGGATCAGCGCGAAGCGGTCCGGCGGAAAGGTGTGCACCGGGGCCACGTGCTGGAGCCCCGCGTTGTTCACCACCACGTCCGCGTCGGCCGGCAGCGTCTCGACCACCGAGGGATCGGCCAGGTCCACCACCCAGGCGGTGCCCCCGATCTCCTCCGCCAGCCGCTCCGCCGCCCCGGCCGCCCGGTCCACCACGTGCACCCGGGCACCCGCCTCGGCCAGGGCCAGCGCACAGGCCCGCCCGATGCCGCTCGCCGCCCCCGTCACCAGCGCGGTGCGCCCGTCGAGCACACGGGCCGCGGGCGGGCCGGGGGCGCCGTCCGGGGCGGGGGCGGCGGGGGTGTGACCGGGTCTGCGGGAAGTCTCCATGGCCGTCACCGTAGGTACGCGGCGGCCCCCGTCACACGGCGCCGGTGCACACACCCTCCCGGCCCGCCATGGTGCCGGCGTACATGGTGCGCCCGGAGCGCGCACCGCCCCCGCACCGCCCCCGCGCCGCGCAAGGGACCCGCCGCACACACCCGCCACCGCCCGGTGTCCGCCCGGCACATGGGCGCGGGGCCGTGCCCCTCATAGGTTCCGGCAGCAGTCCGTTCCCCCCGCACGCACCGACCAGGGAGGCACTCGTGCGCCCACCGATCCTCGGACGTCTCGCCCGCCGCTTCGCATCGGCGGCCGCCCTCGGCCTGCTCGCGGCGACGCTGAGCACCACGGCCGCCGCCCCGCCCGCCGCCGCGGCCGGCGGCCTCCAGCAGGTCACCGGCTTCGGCACCAACCCCGGCAACCTCCAGATGTACGCCTACACGCCCGCCGGCCTCCCGGCGGGCGCACCGCTCGTCGTGGCCCTGCACGGCTGCGTCCAGTCCGCCGACGCGTACTACAGCAACTCCGGCTGGCGGGAGCTGGCCGACGCCTGGGGCTTCGCCGTCGTCTTCCCGCAGACCACCTCCGCCAACAACGCGCTCTCCTGCTTCGGCTGGTTCGACCCGGCCGAGTCCACCCGGGGCAGGGGCGAGGCCGCGTCCGTCGTGCAGATGGTCGAGCACGCCGAGAAGACCTACGGCTCCGACGCCGGCCGGGTCTACGTCACCGGGCTCTCGGCCGGCGGCGGCATGACCGCCGATCTGCTGGCCGCCTACCCGGACGTGTTCGCCGGCGGCTCCGTCGCCTCCGGGCTGCCCGCCCAGTGCGCCACCAGCCAGGCCGCCGCGTCCGGCTGCCAGACGGGCCCGCAGAAGCTGACGCCCGCGCAGTGGGGCGACAAGGTCAGGGCCGGCTACCCGGGCTACCACGGCCCCTGGCCCCGGGTGGCGATCTGGCAGGGCAGTGCCGACTACACGGTCTACCCCGCCAACGCCACCGCCCTGCGCGACCAGTGGACCGACGTCTGGGGCATCGGCCAGACCCCCTCGTCCACCGACACCCTGCCGGGCGGCACCACCCGCACCCAGTACGACGACGCCTCCGGGCAGCCGGCCGTGCAGCTGTACTCCGTCGCCGGGATGGGCCACGGACTGCCCGTCGACCCGGGCACCGGTGACCAGCAGTGCGGCTCGACCGCCGCGTACTTCCTCGACACGATCTGCTCGTCGTACCACACCGGCCTCTTCTGGGGCCTGGACGGCGCCACCGGCCCCGGGGACGGCGACGGCGACCCGCTCCCGGCGCCCGGCGCGCCGACCGTCACCGGCACCACCGACACCACCGTGTCCCTGTCCTGGAACGCCGTCGAGGGCGCCGTCTCGTACGCCGTCCACCGCGACGGCGCGAAGGTCGCCTCGCCCACCGCCACCACCTACACGGACACCGGTCTCACCGCCGGCACCGCCTACCGCTACACCGTCACCGCGGTCGACGCCGACGGCGCGGCCGGGACCGCGTCCGCGCAGACCACCGCCACGACGACCGGCGGGGCCGCCCCCGCCACCTGCCACACCGCGACCAACTACGCCCACGTCGCCGCGGGCCGGGCCCGCACCAGCGGCGGATACGTCTACGCCAACGGCTCCGGCCAGAACATGGGCCTCTACAACGTCTTCGTCACCCACACCCTCCGGGAGTCGCCCGCCGGGTACTTCGTGCTCGCCGACACCGGCTGCACCGCCTGACGCGCACACGGGACCGGCCCGGCGGAATCGTCCGCCGGGCCGGTCCGCGTACCGCTCAGACGCCCGCGTACGCCACCAGACGGTCCGCGACCTCCCGGGCGCCCCGCTCGCCCGTGAGGACCGTGTAGTGGTTGACGTCCGGGACCGCGACGGGCTCCAGCCGGGTGCCGCCCAGCTCCGCGGCGGCCAGCCGCCCTTCGTCGTACAGGCCCTGCTCCTCGTCCATCAGCCCGCGCGCCGCCCACAGCAGCGTCGCCTCGACGGGCAGCTTCCGGACCGCCGAGAGGACCTCCGCGTCGAACAGGCCGACACCGTCCGTGCGGATGGCCTCCAGCCGGCACGACGAGCGCAGCGCGGGCTCCTCGCCGGTCAGATCGCGCTGGACGTAGGCGTCCACCTCCGGCGACCAGCCGGCCGCGAACGCCGGGTGCGCCTGCCAGAACGCCCGGTAGGCGCCCCGGTCCGGAAAGGTCATCGACAGCCGGTCCATCGCCGGACCGATCACCGCGGTCAGCAGTTCGTCCGGGGTCAGATGCGTCGGCGCGGGGAACCCCACCCCGCCGTCGACCAGCAGCAGCGGGCCGAAGCGGTCCGGATGGCGCACCGCCGCGAGCGCCGCCGTGAACGCCCCCATCGAGTGGCCGGCCAGCACCACCCGCCCCGGGGACAGCGAGGCGGCCAGGGCGGCGGCGTCGTCCGCGTGCGCGGCGATGCCGTACGGACCGGGCAGATGGGCGCTGCCCGCCCGGCCGCGCAGGTCCGGGGCGACCAGGGTGACCCGGCCGGCCAGCGCGCGGGCCACGGCGGCCCAGGAGAGCGCGTTGGCCGTGATGCCGTGCAGCGCCACCACCGTCGGGGCGTCCGGGCGGTCGGCGGGCCACCGCAGCGCGGTCAGGGAGCCCCCGCGCACGGCGACTTCGGTCTCCTCGTACGGAATCACTGGTCTCCGGTCTCCTTCCGGTGCAGGGCGGCCCGCAGCCTGGACGGCAGCCGGGCCAGACCGCCGGGCAGCAGATGTACCACGGCCACGAACACGACGCCCAGCAGGAACAACGGCTGCGAGAGCGGCACCCGGAGCACCGCCGGCAGGTCCGCGACCGCGCCGGAGCCGGCCAGATCGCCGAGCCGGTGGTCCGCCCAGGTGTAGAGGATGCCGCCGACCATCGGCCCCCAGCGGGTCCCGGAGCCGCCGAGCACCACCATCACCAGCAGCGACAGGGTGAAGTCGGAGGTGGTCGTCTGCGGGGTCGAACCGCCGGTCAGCAGCAGATGCACGATGCCGCCGAGCGCGGCGAGCGAGCCCGCCAGGACGAACGCCACGAGCTTGAAGCCGTACGGCCTCAGCCCCAGCACCTCCACCCGGCGCTCGTTCTCCTTGATGCCCTCCCAGACCCGGCCGGTGGGGGAGCGGACCGCCCAGTGGACGACGCCCAGGGTGAGGACGAGATAGGCGAGGGCGACCCAGTAGAGGTTCGCCGTGTGGTCGATGCCCACGAGCCAGGAGGGCAGCAGATCGGCGGGGGCCGCCCGGCCCTCCTCGCCGCCGGTGACGCCGCCGGGGTTGCGGGACACCAGGATCGAGCCCGCCTGGGCGAAGGCCAGCGTCACCATGGAGAAGCCGATCCCCGTGACGCGCAGGCTCACCGAACCCAGCGCCACCGCCAGCGCGGTCCCGAAGAGGAGACCGAGCACCGCGGCGAGCCCGAACGGCAGCCCCGCGTCCAGCAGGAACAGATTGGTGGCGTAGCTGCCCGCCGCGAAGTACAGGGCATGGCCGAACGAGAGCAGCCCGGTGCGCCCGAGCAGCAGGTCGTACCCGGTGGCCAGCGCCCCGAACAGCAGGCAGGTGGCCAGCAGTTGGAGGCTGCCCGCGCTGCCGAGCGGGCCGTCCAGCAGCCCCGGCACCGGAACGGCGCTGAACGGGGCGACGGCCAGCACCAGCAGCACGGCGGCCGGCCACCAGCGCAGCATCCGGGGCGTCCCGCGGCCGGCCGAAGGACCCGCCGCGGGTCCGGCTGCGGTGCGGTCGTGTGTCTCGGTGGCGGTGCTCACGCGAGCCTCCCCGTCAGTCCGCGCGGGCGGATCAGCAGCAGCGCGGCGAGCAGGACGACGACCGCGAGATCGCCGAGCCCCGCCGCGGTGTAGTAGTTGGCGAACTGCTGGACCAGGCCGATGACGACGGACGCCGCGGCGGCCCCGGTCACCGACCCCATGCCGCCGGTGACCACGACGACGAAGGCGAAGATCAGCAGCGAGGTGCCCTGGCGGGGGTCGACCGAGCCGAAGTACAGCCCGCCCAGCGCCCCGCCGAGGGCCGCCGCGCACCCCCCGATCGCGAAGACCAGGGTGAACGCCCTGCGGACGTCGATGCCGAGCGCGGTGACCATGGCCCGGTCCTCGACCCCGGCCCGGACGACCAGCCCGTGCCGGGTCCGGCCGAGGAAGAGCCGCAGCGCCACCAGGACCACGACGGCCGCCGCCACCAGCACCAGCCGGTTGACGGGGACCTGCGCGCCCAGCAGTCCGAAGGTGCCGGACAGCGCCTTCGGGCCGGGGAAGGTCCGGGCGTCCGAGCCCCAGATGCCCGACAGCAGCGCGGGGACGGCGAGCCCCACCCCGACGGTGGCGAGCACCTGTTCGCGGGGGCGGGTGTAGAGCGGGCGGACCACGGCGAGTTCGAGGAGTACGGCGGCGGCGGTGCCCACCGCCGTGCCGAACAGCACCGCGAGCACGAAGCCGGCGCCGCCGGGGCCCGCGCCGGGCAGATTCCCGGACGCGGCCCACCAGGTGCCGTACGCGCCGATGGAGAGGAGCGCCCCGTGCGCGAAGTTGAGGACGTCCATCAGGCCGAAGATCAGCGAGAGTCCGGACGCGATGAGGAAGTAGAGGGCTCCCAGACCGAGTCCGGTCATGGTGAGCAGCACGAACGTGGACATCAGGAATCCGCCTCCGCGGTGGGTGTCAGCGGGCCGTGGCCCACGCCGAGCAGCCGGCGGGCCGCCTCCGCGTCGCCGAGCAGTGCGTCGGCGGGGCCCCGGTGGGCGGTCCGGCCGTCGGCCAGCACCACGCAGTGCCGGGCCAGCCGGCGGACGACGGCGAGGTTCTGCTCCACGAGCAGCACCGGGACCGCCTCGGCGGCCCGTTCCAGCACCTGTGCGACCTCGGTGACCACCTTCGGGGCGAGGCCCTTGGTGGGCTCGTCCGCGATGATCAGCCGGTTGGCGTTGAGCAGGGTCCGGCCGATGGCGACCATCTGCTGCTGGCCGCCCGACAGCGTGCCCGCCAACTGCCGTGCCCGTGCCTTGAGTTCCGGGAACAGCTCATGGACCAGCGGATAGTCGGGCTCGCCCGCCCCGCGCCGTTCGGCCAGCCGCAGGTTCTCCGCCACGGTCAGCCCGGCGAAGATCCCCCGGTCCTCGGGGGCGTAGCCGATACCGCGCCGGACCAGCGCGTGGGTGGGCAGTCCCGCGGTCTCCTCGCCGTCGAACCGGACGCTGCCGGTGCGCGGGACGAGGCCGAGGACGCCCCGGACGGTGGTGGTCTTCCCGGCGCCGTTGCGGCCGAGCAGCGCGGTGACGCCATGGGCGCGGACGTCCAGGTCGACGCCGTGCAGGATGTGCCGGCCGCCGATGAGGACCCGCAGGTCCCGCACGTCCAGCAGGGGGTGCTCCGTCACAGCCCCTCCCCGAGGTAGGCCTGCTGCACGGTCGCGTCGGCGGTGACCGCCTCCGGGGTGTCCAGGGCGAGCAGCCGCCCGTGGTGCATCACGGCGAGCCGGTCGGCGAGACCGAGCAGGACGTCCATGTGGTGTTCGACCATCAGGACCGTGCGTCCCTCGTCGCGGTGCAGGGTGCGGATCAGTTCGGTGAGCGCGGGGACCTCCTCGGCGCTCACCCCGGCCATCGGCTCGTCGAGCAGCATCAGCCGGGGTTCGCCCACCAGCAGCACGGCCAGCTCCAGCTTCCGCTTCTCGCCGTGCGAGAGTTCGGCGGCGGTCGCGGCGGCCCGGTGGGCCAGCCCGGTGCGTTCCAGGACGCCGTCGACCTCGGCGGTGAAGCGTGCGGCCCGCCGCCAGACGCGGTACGAGCCGCCCCGGGCGGCCTGCGCGGCCAGCCGGACGTGGTCGGCGACCGACATCGCGGGCCAGAGGCTGGAGGTCTGGAAGGTGCGGCCGAGGCCGCGGCGGGCGCGTTCGTGCGCGGGCCGGTCCGTCAGGTCCGCGCCGTCCAGGGCGAGGGTCCCGGCGGTGGGCAGGGTGACCCCGCTGATCAGGTTGAACAGCGAGGTCTTGCCCGCCCCGTTGGGGCCGATGAAGGCGAGGAACTCGCCCTCGCGGACCTCGAAGGAGACGTCCTGGACGATGGTGGCGCCGCCGACGCTCCAGCCGATCCCGTTCAGCCGGAGCACCGGGACGGCGGCCGTCGCCGGACCGTCCCGGTGGTCCGGTGCGTGCAGTGCGGTCACCGGTCAGCCCGCCGAGGGCTTCACGGGCGGGGTGACGGTCTCCATCGGCTCGGTCTTCACCAGCTCCGGCTCGAGGGCGGTGCCCTTGCCGGTCAGCCGGGCCGTGAACATCGGCTGGAGCAGGGCGTGGTCCTCGGCCCGCACCTGAGTCTTCCCCTTGGCCCCGTCGAAGCTCCAGCCCTCCAGGGCCTTCACCATCGCGGCCGGGTCGGTGGCGCCCGCCTCGACGGCGTGCACGATCATCTGCGCGGCGGTGAAGCCGTCCGGGGTGAACAGGTCGGGGGTGCCGCCCGCCTTCGTCACCGCGTCGAGCATGGCCTTCTCCACCGGGTTGCCGCCGCCGGCGCCCGGGAAGTAGTGCGCCAGGAACGACACCTTGGAGCCCGCCGCCCCGAACACCGGGTAGGAGGCGGTGCCCGCGAGACCGGTGACGACCTTGCCGCCGCCCAGCACGCCCTGCTGGTCCAGCGCGGTCCACAGCGCGGGGGCGGTGGAGCCGGCCCAGGCGACGAAGACGAGGTCGGGGCCGCCCGCCTTGACCTGGCGGGCGAAGGGGGTGAGGTCCGTGGCGCTGGGCGGGGCGAGGACCGAGCCGACCTTCGCGCCCTTGGCGCCGAGCACCGCCTTGACGGCGGCCACGTTGGCCTGGCCGAAGGTGGAGTCCTGGGCGAGCACGGTGACCTTCTTGCCCGTGGCGTCGCCCAGCATCGTCCCGGCCGTCAGGATGTCCTGGTAGGACTGGCGGCCCGAGCGGAAGGTGTAGTCGTTGATGCCGGTCACCGCGTCGGTGGCCGCCGGGCCGCTGACGTAGAGGACCTTGTTCTGCGCGGCGAGCGGGGCCATCTGGAGCGCGACGCCGGAGTCGGTGGTGCCGGCCAGCACCTTGTAGCCCTTGCCGATCAGGTTCTTGGCGGCGGCGACGGCCTTGCCCGGGTCGCCCGCGTCGTCCTGCTCGGTGACCTCGATGCGGTGGCCGGCGGCCTTGCCGGTGCCCTTGGTCGCGTAGTCCAGGCCCGCCATGAAGCCGTCGCGGTACTGCTTGCCGTAGTCCGCGAGGAGCCCGGTGCGGGAGTAGACCAGACCGACCTTGACGGCGGCGTCGTCGGCGGACTTCCCCGTACCGGAGTCGCCCGCCTTGCCGGCGGCGGTGCAGCCGGTCAGCAGCAGTCCGGCTGCGGCCAGGACGGCGACGGTACGGAGGTCCGTGCGGGGTCTGCGGGATCTGCTGGCTGTGCGGGGCATGGTGACCGGCTCCTCGGCGTGTTCCTGTGATGTCGCCGAACCGTATGAACACCGCGCCGTCGTCGATATGGTGCAGGCCACCCCACCTGGCCCCCGCCACGTGTGGGCGCCGCACATGGGCGGCGCCCGGGGGATCAGCCGGCCGGATCGGGGGCGGTCAGATCGATCAGCCGGCAGACCGTCTCGATGTCGATCTTCACCTGGGCGATGGAGGCCCGGCCGGAGAGCCAGGTGATCAGCGCCGAGTGCCAGGTGTGCTCGATCACCCGGACGGCCGAGAGCTGCTCGGGCGTCGGCCGGTCCAGCCCCATGGCGTCCAGGATGATCGCCGTGGTCAGCCGCGAGACGGTGTCCACCTCGGGGCTGACGCTGCGGTCCGCGAAGGTCAGGGCGCGCACCATGGCGTCCGCCAGATGCGGTTCGCGCTGCATCGCGCGGAAGGCCCGCATGAGGGTGTCGGCGACCCGGTCCGCCGCGTTGTCGCCGGTCGGGGGCCGTTTGCGCAGCGTGCCGTGCATGTGCTGGAGCTGGTCCTGCATGGTGGCGACCAGGAGGTGGACCTTGGACGGGAAGTAGCGGTAGAGGGTGCCCAGGGCGACCCCGGCGGCCTCGGCGACCTCACGCATCTGGACGGCCTCGAAGCCGCCCCGGCTGGCGAGCTGGGCGCTGGCGTGCAGGATGCGGCGGCGGCGGGCCTCCTGGCGTTCCGTCAGGGGCGGCGATGCCGGTCTGGCTTCCGCTGTCATGTCTTCCATCCCCGTGCTTCTCCCCGCGGCCGCGGGGCCCGGCGGCCGGTGCGGCGGCGCACAGCATGCCAGGGTGTGTGCCGTGGCGCGAATCACCTGATCCGGCCGTTGCACCGTTGCTACTTGCCGGTAGATTCGTAGCCCGTTAAACGATCCGCTCCGGTGCCGCCCTTCGTTCGCCGTCGGACTGTAACTTGTTCTAGATTAGCGCGAGCGGTTACGCTCCGGCGAACACGCCAGCGAGAAGGGGGCCGAGTGTGACCGCAGAGGCCATAGAGTCGGGCCCCCGCGCGGGCGCCGCCGCGCACGCCGCCGACGCCGGCGGTGACCGGCCCCTGCGCATCGCCCTCCTCACCTACAAGGGCAACCCCTTCTGCGGCGGCCAGGGCGTCTACGTCCGCCACCTCTCCCGCGAACTGGCCCGGCTCGGCCACAGCGTCGAGGTGATCGGCGCCCAGCCCTACCCGGTCCTCGACGAGGGCGTCCCGCTCACCGAACTGCCGAGCCTGGACCTCTACCGCCAGCCCGACCCCTTCCGCACCCCCAAGCGCGAGGAGTACCGGGACTGGATCGACGCCACCGAGGTCGCCACCATGTGGACCGGCGGCTTCCCCGAACCGCTCACCTTCTCGCTCCGCGCCCGCCGCCATCTCGCCGCCCGGCGCGGCGAGTTCGACGTCGTCCACGACAACCAGACGCTGGGCTACGGGCTCCTCGCCGACCTCGGCGCCCCCCTCGTCACCACGATCCACCACCCCATCACCGTGGACCGGCAGCTCGACCTGGACGCCGCCCCGAACCGCCGCCGCCGCGCCTCCGTACGCCGCTGGTACGCCTTCACCCGCATGCAGAAGCGCGTCGCCCGCCGGCTGCCGTCCGTGCTCACCGTGTCCGGCTCCTCCAAGCAGGAGATCGTCGACCACCTCGGGGTCGACGCCCGCCGCGTCCGGGTCGTCCACATCGGCGCCGACACCGACCTCTGGTCGCCCGACCCCGCCGTCCCCGAGGTCCCCGGCCGCATCGTCACCACCTCCAGCGCCGACGTGCCGCTCAAGGGCCTGGTCCACCTCGTCGAAGCCCTCGCCAAACTGCGGACGAGCCATCCGGCCGCCCACCTCGTGGTCGTCGGCCGCCGCGCCGAGGACGGGCCCGTCGCCCGCGCCATCGAACGCCACGGGCTCGGCGACGCCGTCGAGTTCGTCAAGGGCATCAGCGACACCGAACTCGTCGACCTGGTCCGCGGCGCACAGATCGCCTGCGTCCCCTCCCTGTACGAGGGCTTCTCGCTGCCCGCCGCCGAGGCCATGGCCACCGGCACCCCGCTCGTCGCCACCACCGGCGGCGCGATCCCCGAGGTGGCGGGGCCCGACGGCGAGACCTGTCTGGCCGTGCCGCCCGCCGACCCCGGCGCCCTCGCCGACGCGCTCGGCCGGCTGCTCGCCGACCCGGAGCTGCGCACCAGGCTCGGCGCGGCCGGCCGTGAACGGGTCCTCGCCCGGTTCACCTGGAAGCAGGCGGCGATCGGCACCGCCGCGCTCTACCGCGAGGCGATCGCCGCCCGCGCCGCCACCGGCCCCGGCGGCCGGCGGTGACCCCGCCAGGGCCCGTCCGGGCATCCTGACCCGTACCGCACTCCGAACCGAACCCCCTCGACCGCGAAAGCAGGCATTCGTGCTGACCGTGGACTTCACCCGCTTCCCGCTCGCCGCAGGCGACCGAGTGCTCGACCTGGGCTGCGGCGGCGGACGCCACGCCTTCGAGTGCTACCGGCGCGGCGCCCAGGTGGTGGCGCTCGACCGGAACGGCGAGGAGATCCGCGAGGTCGCGAAGTGGTTCGCCGCGATGAAGGAGGCCGGTGAGGCCCCCGAGGGCGCCACCGCCACCGCGATGGAGGGCGACGCGCTCAACCTGCCCTTCCCCGACGCCTCCTTCGACGTCGTGATCATCTCCGAGGTCATGGAGCACATCCCCGACGACAAGGGCGTCCTCGCCGAGATGGTCCGGGTGCTGCGGCCCGGCGGCCGGATCGCGGTCACCGTGCCGCGCTACGGCCCCGAGAAGGTCTGCTGGGCGCTCTCCGACGCGTACCACGAGGTCGAGGGCGGCCACATCCGCATCTACAAGGCCGACGAACTGCTCGGCAGGATGCGCGAGGCCGGACTCAAGCCGTACGGCACCCACCACGCCCACGCCCTGCACGCCCCGTACTGGTGGTTGAAGTGCGCCTTTGGAGTCGGCCGCGACGGCGAGGACGCAGCGCTGCCGGTGAAGGCGTACCACAAGCTCCTGGTCTGGGACATCATGAAGAAGCCCGCCCTGACCCGGATCACCGAGCAGTTGCTCAACCCGGTCGTCGGCAAGAGCTTCGTGGCCTACGCGACCAAGCCGCACCTGCCCGCGGCGGCCGCCGAGGCCGAGGCGTGAGTCTTCCCGAGCGGACCGAACACCTCGTCCTGCCCGGGGTCCTCACCGCCGCGCAGGCCGCCGAGACCGTCGCCGCCCTGCTGGCCGTGCAGCGCGAGGACGGCGCCCTGCCGTGGTTCCGCGGCCACCACCTCGACCCGTGGGACCACACCGAGGCCGCCATGGCCCTGGACGCGGCCGGCGAGCACGCCGCCGCCGAACGCGCCTACGCCTGGCTCGCCCGCCACCAGAACGAGGACGGCTCCTGGTACGCCGCCTACCACGACGGCGATCCCGGACGCCCCACCGACCGCGGCCGGGAGACCAACTTCTGCGCGTACGTGGCCGTCGGCGTCTGGCACCACTACCTCGCCACCGGCGACGACGCCTTCGTCGACCGCATGTGGCCGACGGTCTACGCCGCCGTCGAATTCGTCCTGCGGCTCCAGCAGCCCGGCGGCCAGATCGGCTGGAAGCGCGAGGACGACGGCACCCCGGTGACCGACGCCCTGCTCACCGGCTCCTCCTCGGTCTACCAGGCCCTGCGCTGCGCGCTGGCCCTCGCCGAACGCCGCGAGGAGCCCCAGCCCGACTGGGAGCTGGCCACCGGGCAGCTCGGCCACGCCATCCGCAGCCACCCCGAACGCTTCCTCGACAAGAGCCGCTACTCGATGGACTGGTACTACCCGGTCCTCGGCGGCGCCGTCACCGGCCCCCAGGCCGCCCGCCGCATCGAGGAGGGCTGGGACCGCTTCGTCGTCCCCGGCCTCGGGGTGCGCTGTGTGCTCCCCAACCCCTGGGTCACCGGCGGCGAGAGCTGCGAACTGGCCCTGGCCCTCTGGGCGGTCGGCGAGTCCGACCGGGCCCTGGACATCCTCCAGTCCATCCAGCACCTGCGCCACGAGGGCGGCCTCTACTGGACGGGCTACGTCTTCGAGGGCAACCGCGCGTTCTGGCCCGAGGAGCAGACCTCCTGGACGGCGGGCGCCTTGCTGCTGGCCGTGGCCGCGCTCGGCGGGGACGAGGCGACCACGGCGGTCTTCGGCGGCGAACGGCTGCCGAGGGGCCTGGAGGCGGACTGCTGCGGCGGCTGAGGGCCGGCCGCCCTCAGCGCCGGATACGTCCGGCCACCGCGTGACCGATGAACAGGTACACGACGGCGGCGAGGCCGTATCCGCAGACCACCCGGGCCCAGGCCGCGTCGAAGGTGAACAGGTCGTACGACCAGCCCGCCAGCCACCGGGCGCTGTGCCGCACGAACTCCACCAGTTCGTTGCCCCGGTTGGCGTCGAGCAGGTACATCAGGATCCACAGGCCGATGATGAAGGCCATGACGTCGGCGACCGCGACGATGACGCGTGCCGCGGTGCCGCTTCCGTTGCCTCGTCTGTAGGTCATGTGTTCCGGGTTGCCCGGTCCGGCCGGACGAAACCCGGACGGCGCCCCCGGGTGGCGGGCCCGCCGCGGCGCGGCCAGCCTGACGGGGAGTGCCGCGACCGGCACCCGGACGCCCCGGCCAGGGAGGCCAGCCGTGCCCCGTTCCACGCCGTCCCGCCGCCCCCTCGTGGCGCTGGCCCTGAGCTGTGCGCTGGTGGCGGGCGCCGCCGCGTGCGGGAGCGACGACGGCGGCGGCGGTGACGCGAGCAGCACGGTCTCGCCCACCGGCACGTCCTCGGCCCAGGCGCAGAAGTTCGCCAAGACCCGGTTCGTCGCCAACGCGGGGCTCGCGGCGGGTGCCACGTACCAGTGGATCGTCAAGCCGTACCGCGCGGGCACGTTCAAGAAGGGCGCCGACGGGCGGACCTTCGCCCTGGTCAAGGCGGGCCTCGCGGGCGCCTTCGCCTACAACCGCCTCAAGGCCGCCTCCGACAACGCCAAGGGCGACCCGCTCCTGTCGAAGGCCGTCGCCCCGCTGACGGCCGGCATCGAGTCGCTGAAGGGCCTGGGCACCAAGCTCCGCAAGGGCGAGGCGGGCGCGGACGACATCGGGCTCTTCGAGGGCGTCATCAACAGCGTCAAGGACGCCGGGAGGAGCGCGGGCGCCGAGGTGAAGGACAAGGTGCCCTCCACCGCGCAACTGGGCGGATAACCACATGTGCGCCGGGCCGCAGTCGCACTAGGGTGCGACAATGGATCTTCTTTCACATGAGCACTACTGCGCCACGATTGAGCGGCTGACGGACGAGCTGCGCCGGACGCTGAACGGCGCCGACCTCGACGCCCGCGTGCCCACGTGCCCCGAGTGGACCCTGCGCGACCTCGCCGTCCACGTGGGCGGCGCCCACCGCTGGGCCGGCGAGATCGTCCGCACCCGGGCCGCCGACGAGCTCCCGGACGAGAAGGTGCCCGACTTCACCCCCGGCGGCGACGACCCCGCCGTCCTCGACGCCTGGCTCGCGGCCGGTGCGGCCGGCACCGCGGAGGCCCTGCGCGAGGCCGGCGCCGACGCGCAGGTCTGGTCCTGGTACACCGACCGCACCGCCGGGTTCTGGGCCCGCCGCATGGCCCTGGAAACCGTCGTCCACCTCGCCGACGCCGCCCTCGCCGCGAAGGTGCCGTACACGGTCTCGCCCGAGCTGGCCGCGGACACCATCGACGAATGGCTGCAGATCGTCTCCTTCGCCCAGGCCGAGGGCGACGAGGAGGCCGCCGAACTCCGCGGCGCCGGCCGCTCCCTCCACCTCCACGCCACCGACGCCCCCGACGCGGAATGGCTCATCGAGTTCACCGACGACGGCTTCACCTGGCGCCGCGCCCACGCCAAGGCCACGGTCGCCCTCCGCGGCACGGTCACCGACCTGATGCTCGTCTTCAACCGCCGCCTGGCCCCCGGCAGCGACCGCGTCGAGGTGCTGGGGGACGCGGAACTGCTGGACTTCTGGCTGGAGCGGTCCTCGTTCGGCTGACGGGTCCGGCCGGGCCGCCCGTGTGCGGCCCGCGCGCCCCTGCGCCAAGCTGGACGGGCAGCCCGCCCCGCCCGCCCAGGAGGTGCCCGTGGACCCCGTCGAGGCCCTGGAGCGCGTCGCCTTCCTGCTGGAGCGGGGGCGGGCGGATACGTACCGTGTCCAGGCGTTCCGGACCGCCGCCCGGACCGTTGCCGCGATGGGGGACGGGGAAGCGGTGCGGCGGGTCACGGACGGGTCGCTGCAGCGGGTGAAGGGGATCGGGCCCCGTACCGCGCAGGTGGTGCGGGAGGCGGTGGCGGGGGAGGTGCCCGGGTATCTGGCGGATCTGGAGGCGGATCCGGCGTACAGCGGGCCACTCGCCGAGGGCGGCGAAGAACTGCGCGCGGCGTTGCGCGGGGACTGCCATCTGCATTCCGACTGGTCGGACGGGGGCAGCACGATCGAGGAGATGGGGCGGGCCGCCGCCGCGCTGGGCCACGACTGGGCGGTGCTCACCGACCACTCGCCGCGGCTGAAGGTGGCGCGCGGCCTGTCGCCCGAGCGGCTGCGGCGGCAGCTCGACGAGGTGGCCGGACTCAACGCCCGCTGGGCGCCGTTCCGGCTGCTGACCGGCATCGAGTGCGACATCAATCCGGACGGCAGCCTCGATCAGGAGGACGAGTTGCTGGAACGGCTCGACCTCGTGGTGGTGTCGGTCCACTCCAAGCTGCGGATGGATCCCGCCCCGATGACGCGTCGGCTGCTTGCCGCCGTACGCCACCCCCGGGCCGACGTCCTCGGTCACTGCACCGGGCGCCTGGTCAGCGGCCGGGGCCGGCCGGAATCCCGGTTCGACGCGGAGGCGGTCTTCGCCGCCTGCGCGGAGTCCGGCACCGCCGTGGAGATCAACAGCAGGCCCGAACGGCTGGACCCGCCCCGGCGGTTGCTGCGCGAGGCGGTCGCCGCCGGGTGCCTCTTCGCCATCGACACGGACGCCCACGCCCCCGGGCAGCTCGACTGGCAGGTCTACGGGTGCGCCCGCGCGGAGGAGTGCGGCGTTCCGGCGGAGCGTGTGGTCACGACGTGGACGGCGGACCGGGTGCTGGAGTGGGCGCGGGGAGCCGGGCCTACGCGTTGAGTTCCGCCAGCACCCGCAAGGTGTGCGGGTCGGGGGCCGTCACCAGGAGGTCGGTGACCGGGCCGGAGCGCCAGGCGGTCAGTCGCTCCGCGATGCGCTCGCGCGGGCCGACGAGGGAGATCTCGTCGGCGAACGCGTCCGGGACGGCCAGGACCGCCTCCTGCTTGCGGCCCTCCAGGAAGAGTTTCTGGATGCGCCGGGCCTCGTCCTCGTAGCCCATGCGGGCCATCAGGTCGGCGTGGAAGTTGCGGGCGGCGGCCCCCATGCCGCCGATGTAGAAGCCGAGCATCGCCTTCACCGGCAGCAGGCCCTCGGCGACGTCGTCGCAGACGTGGGCCCGGACCATGGGGGCGATCATGAAGTCCTCGGGGAGTCCGGTGAGCGAGGCCTCGTAGACGTCGGTGCGGGTCGGGGACCAGTACAGGGGGAGCCAGCCGTCGGCGATCCGGGTGGTCTGGGCGATGTTCTTGGGGCCCTCGGCGCCCAGGAGGAGGGGGAGTTCGGCGCGCAGGGGGTGGGTGATGGGCTTCAGGGCCTTGCCGAGGCCGGTGGCGTCGGGGCCGGTGTACGGGTGGGTGTGGAAGCGGCCGTCCAGGGTCACCGGGGCCTCGCGGCGCAGGACTTGGCGGACCACGTCCACGTACTCGCGGGTCGCGGTGAGGGGGCTGCGGGGGAAGGGGCGGCCGTACCAGCCCTCCACGACCTGCGGGCCGGAGAGTCCGAGGCCGAGCATCATCCGGCCGCCGGAGAGGTGGTCGAGGGTGAGGGCGTGCATGGCGGTGGCGGTCGGGGTGCGGGCCGCCATCTGCGCGATCGCGGTGCCCAGCCGGATCCGGGAGGTGTGGGCGGCGATCCAGGTCAGCGGGGTGAAGGCGTCCGAGCCCCAGGCCTCGGCCGTCCATACGGAGGCGTAGCCCAGCTCCTCGGCCTCGCGGGCCAGGTCCAGATGGGCCGGGTTCGGGCCGCGGCCCCAGTATCCGAGAGCGAGTCCTAGCCGCATTCCCCCGCCTTCCATAGGGTCTGACGGTGCATCAGGTGAAGGTGTGTGCGGAGCGTACGACAGCGGCCCCCCGCCCGGAAGGGGCGGGGGGCCGCTGTCGGTGGGACGTCGCGCCCGGCGTCAGCCGCGCTGGATGCCCGAGGTGTCCTGGAGCACACCGCGTCGGCCGTCCTGCGTCTGGGCGATCAGGTTCGGACCCTGCTGGTCGACCGCGAGGTACCAGGTGCCCGGCGCCAGTTCGGCGATCGGGGACGGCGAACCGTCCTCGCCGAAGAGCGGACGGGCCACCGGCACCGCGAACCAGAACGGGGTGAAGTCCCCGGCGGGCGCGGCCTGCTGGGCCGGGGCGTGCTGCTGCGGGTCGGGCTGGCCCGGCTGCGGCTGGCCGCCGTAGGACGGGGCCTGCGGCTGACCGCCGTAGGGCTGCTGCTGGGCGCCCGGGTAGCCGTACCCCTGGCCCGGCTGCGGCTGGCCGCCGTACGGCGGCTGCACGGCCTGCGGCTTCGGGCCGGAGGACAGCGGCGCCTTCAGCGCGGGGACCAGCGGCGAGGCCACCGCGGCACCGGCCAGGACCAGCGCGGCGATCAGGCCGAGGATCAGACCCGAGCCGGCGTCGATCTGACCGAGGTCGATGATCGTCCAGAACATGTTCCAGGCGGTGAACACCGTGGCGGCGACACCGAACGCACCGAGGTCGAGACCGGCGACCTTGCGCTGCGGCTGCGAACGGGAGAGCACGATCAGCACGGCGCCGATCACACCCACCATGTAGACACCGATGCCGTTGCCCAGGGAGTCCCAGGAGTTGGGGCCGTCGATGTTGGAGTTTCCGTAGTCGAAGTAGTCGAGGAACGAGGCGATGAACAGCACCACCGCTGCTCCGATCACTACGCCATCGCCTCGTGTGAGGGAGCGGATATTCACGTGTAGGTCCTTAGTCGGTCGTCTCGTCGGGGCGGTCGTCGCTGCCACCGGTACGGCGCACGGCGCGAAGCTCGGGAACGGCTCCCCATCGTACGGATGAATCTATCGTCTGCCCGGACGGGTTGGGTCCCTGCGCGGATCATCGACGGGGATCCCCCCGAATTCCTCGCGGAACCACCTCGCGGGTGAGGCCGTTCTACCCGTTCAGGTAGCTGCTGATGCCGTCCGCGATGCCCTGGGCCGCCTTCTGGCGCCATCCCGCGCTGGTGAGCAGGGCGGCGTCCTTCGGATCACGCATATTGCCGCATTCGATGAAGACTTTGGGCACGGTCGACAGATTCAGTCCGCCCAGATCCTCGCGGGTGTCCAGCCCCGTGCCGCCGCCGATGTAATTGGAGGGAGAGCTTCCGGTAGCGCGGACGAAAAGTCCCGCAATACGGGTTCCGAGATCGCGCGAGGGGCCGGTGATCTTCGAGGTGTCCGCGCCGCCGCCGCGTACCGATGCGGGAAGAATCACATGGAAGCCGCGGTTCCCCGCGGCGGATCCGTCGGCGTGCACCGAGACGACGGCGTCGGCCTTCGCCCGGTTCCCGATCCGCGCCCGCTCGTCGACGCACGGGCCGTACGGCCGGTCCCCGTCGTGCGTCAGGACCACCGTCGCGCCCTGCGCCCGCAGCAGCGTCCGCAGCCGGCGCGAGACGTCCAGGGTGAACGAGGCCTCCGCGTAACCCGAGTTGGTGGCGGTTCCGGTGGTGTCGCACTCCTTGTGCGTGGTGCCGATGTCCACCTGGCGGTTGATCTCCGCGGTGTGCAGCCGGTTGTCCGGGTTGTGTCCCGGGTCGATGACCACCGTCCGGCCGGACAGCGGTCCCCGGGGCGCCTTCGACGCGGACGCGGCGGGCGTCTTCGACGGCGACGCCGACGGACCGGTGCGCGACGGCGACGGGGACGGGGAGGCCGGTGCGGACGGGGCCGCCGACGACGGGGCCGTGTCACCGCCCTTGCCGGTTCCGGCCCCCACGAGCCCGCCCCCGTCGCCGCCGCACCCGGTCAGGCCCACCCCCAGCACCGCCACCGCCGCGACGGCGGTCAGCGACGGACGGCGGCGGGGCATGGGGGGAACGCTCTCGTCGTGGAACACCCGGCGATGCTATCCGGGAGCCCGCGCGCTGTCCGGGGATCGGGTGCGGGGCACGGGCCCCGGGGTCAGATGCCCGCCCCGGTGCGCCGCAGCACGCGCAGCGAGTCCGTGACGGAGATCTCGGTGAACGCGCCGGACTCCAGGGCGCGCAGATAGATCCGGTACGGGGCCTGGCCGCCGTGCGCCGGATCGGGGAAGACGTCGTGGATCACCAGGAGCCCGCCCTCGGCGACATGCGGGGCCCAGCCCTCGTAGTCGCCGTTCGCGTGCTCGTCGGTGTGGCCGCCGTCGATGAAGACGAGACCGAGCCGGCCGCCCCAGACCGCCGCGACCTGCGGGGAGCGGCCCACCAGCGCCACCACGTGCTCCTCCAGACCGGCCGCGTGCAGGGTGCGGCGGAAGGTCGGCAGCGTGTCCATCCGGCCCACCTCGGGGTCCACCACCGTCGGGTCGTGGTACTCCCAGCCCGGCTGCTGCTCCTCGCTGCCCCGGTGGTGGTCGACGGTGAGGGCCGTCACCCCGGCCGCCCGCGCGGCGTCGGCGAGCAGGATGGTGGAGCGCCCGCAGTAGGTGCCCACCTCCAGCAGCGGCAGTCCGAGCGCGGCGGCCTCGGCGGCGGCCGCGTACAGCGCCAGCCCCTCGCCCACCGGCATGAAGCCCTTGGCGGCCTGGAAGGCGGCGAGAATCTCCGGCTGGGGCTCGGCGGCCACGGGGTTCCTCCTGGTGGGGTGGGGGCTGCGGGGACGGGGGTGCGACGGCGCCATCGTGCCGTACGCCCCCGCCGGAGGAACCGGCGGGGGCGTACGGAGGGGTGAGCCCGGGTCGGGGCGGGCCCCCGGCGGAGCGGAGACGGGTGTCTCAGCAGCTCTGCCAGAGTCGGGTCATGACGCGGACGCCGAAGCGCAGTCCCTCCAGCGGGACGCGCTCGTCCACGCCGTGGAAGAGCCGGCCGTAGTCCAGGTCGTGCGGCAGCTTCAGGCCCTTGAAGCCGAAGCAGCGGATGCCGAGGTGGGTGAAGGCCTTGGCGTCCGTGCCGCCCGGGTTGCAGTACGGCACCGGGTGGCCGTCCGGGTCCTCGGCGCGCACCGCCGCGCACATGGCGTCGACGAGCGGGCCGTCGAACGTGGTCTCCATCGCGATGTCGTGGTTGACCCACTTCCGGTCGACCGAGGGCAGCAGCAGCCGGTCGATGGTGTCGATCAGCTCCTGCTCGTGGCCGGGCAGGAAGCGGCCGTCGACGCGGGCGGTGGCCTTCCCGGGGATCACGTTGGTCTGGTAGCCGGCGCTGAACATGGTGGGGTTCGCGGAGTTGCGGAGCACCACCTGCATGAAGTCGGCGACCGGGCCGAGCTTGGCGAGGCTGCCCTCGATGTCGTCCTCGTCGAAGTCGACTCCGTAGAGCCGGGCGGCCTCCTCCAGCAGCGCGCGGACCGGCTCGATCAGCCGGATCGGGAAGGTCTCGCGGCCGATCCGGGTCAGCGACTCGGCGAGGTCGGTGACCGCGTTCTCGTCGTTGGGGGAGGAGCCGTGACCGGCCCGGCCGGTGGCGGTCAGCTCCATCCAGGCCATGCCGCGCTGGGCGTTCTCGATCGGGTAGAGGCGCCGGGTGTCGTCCAGGGCGAAGGAGAACCCGCCGCCCTCGCCGATCGCCTCGGTGACCCCGGCGAACAGCTCCGGGCGGTGCTCGACGAGCCAGTGGGCGCCGAACTTCCCGCCCGCCTCCTCGTCCGCGAGGAAGGCCAGGACCAGATCGCGCGAGGGCCGCGTACCGGTACGGGCCAGATGCCGCGCGGTGGCCAGCATCACGGCCACCGTGTCCTTCATGTCGATCGCGCCCCGGCCCCAGAGGTAGCCGTCGCGGATTTCGCCGGAGAACGGCGGTACCTGCCACTCGGAGGCGTCGGCCGGGACCACGTCGAGGTGGCCGTGGACCAGCAGGGCGCCGCGTTCCGGGTCGCGGCCGGCGATCCGGGCGATGACGCTGGCCCGGCCGGGGGCCGACTCGATCAGTTCGGAGGCGATGCCCACCTCGGCGAGGCGGCCCACCACCCACTCGGCGCTCGCGCGCTCGTCGCTCGTCGGATTGGAGGTGTCGAACCTGATCAGCTCGGCGCAGAGGTCGACGACCTCCGCCTGGGCCTCGTCGGAGGCCGGGACCAGGGCGGTGCCGGATGCGGTGCTCATGCTGCTCCCACGGGGGTGGTGGTGCGGGCGGCCGGGGCGGGGGCGGTGCCGTCCTGCTCGTCGGCGAGGACGGAGGTGCCGTAGGGCTTGATCCAGCCCAGCAGGCCCAGCACGCTGTACAGGACGAAGGCGGTGGCCAGCGAGTTCAGGGCGGGGATGCCGCCGTCGTAGAACTTGCCGACGCAGAACGCGGCGATCCAGATGGCGATCGACATCGGGACCCAGGTCGGGGAGTGCGCCGGAAGGGTCTCGGCCTCGCGGGTGTCGTCCAGCGGCTTGCGCATCCGCTTCACGACCCAGTACTCGGCCACGATGATCCCGCCGATCGGCGGGATGGCCACACCGAGGATGGTCAGGAACTCGGTGAAGTGGCCCATGATCCCGACGGCGGACAGGACGGTGCCGGCGATGCCCAGGACGATGGTGACCGCGCCGCGGTGGACGCGCTTGTTGAAGACGACCTGGAAGAAGTTGACGACGCCCAGCGAGGAGCCGTACAGGTTCCAGTCGTTGATCTTCGCGGTGGACATCAGGACGACGAGCACGCCGAAGGCGCCGGAGG
Organism: Streptomyces sp. NPDC024555; assembly: GCF_055559335.1. Taxonomy (NCBI): domain Bacteria; kingdom Bacillati; phylum Actinomycetota; class Actinomycetes; order Kitasatosporales; family Streptomycetaceae; genus Streptomyces; species Streptomyces sp. NPDC024555. The sequence continues at coordinate 68,202 of NZ_JBVHKV010000011.1, read as the reverse complement.
TGGAGAGCACGATGTGCGAGACCTCGTTGCTCTTGACCAGATGGCCCAGGAGCACTCCGGTCAGGCCGACGATGTACTCGGAGAGGATCATCGACGAGGCGCTCTGCAGGAAGACGTGCGAGCCCTTGCGGTTGTAGCGGGTCATCTCGGGGGAGACGATCGCGCCCGTCATGTATCCGCCCGCGATGGCGGTGGCGGCGACGGCCAGCGGGATCGTGTCGCCCGGCGGCGGGGAGTGGACCAGGTCGCTGAAGGAGTGGTCGTTCAGGGTCCGGATCACGGAGAAGGCGACCATGGCGAAGAAGAGCGGGGTGACGATCTTCGCGAAGTTGGCCATGTACCGGAAGCCGAAGATCACCAGGGCGGTGATGGCGATGCCCGCGAGCACGCACCACATCCAGGACGGTCCGCCGACCAGCGCCGAGACGCTGTCGCCGAAGATCTTGTTCTGGACGCCGAACCAGCCGACCAGGCTGACCGCGATGACGAAGCTCACCAGAGCCGAGCCGTTGCGCCCGAAGCCGACCCAGCGGGTCAGCATCGGGGTCGCCAGACCTTCGCGCATCCCGGCCAGACCGATCGCGAAGATCACCACCTCCAGGATCACCGCGCCCAGCGTGAACGCGAGGAAGGCGTCGCCGAAGGTCATGCCGACGCCGATGGTGGCGCCCAGGGTGAACTGCGAGATCGAACCGGACTGGGCCAGCCACTGGAGCAGCATCGACCAGAATCCGAAGCGCTTGTCGCGCGGGACGCGCGAGAGCGCGTAGTCGTCGCTGCCGATGCTCTTGGTCGCGGGGACCGCGGCGTCGGCCTGCGGGGCGGCTGCCATCAGGACTCCTGGGGGGTACGGCCGAAGGTCTGCAGGTGAGCCAGCGACCCGTAGCGGTTGACGAGGTTGTCGAACTCCACCGCGTCGTGGAAGTCCAGGTGACCGCCGCCGAAGGCCTTGGCGACCTCGACGGCGTAGCGGGCGGCGGAGGCGATGTCGCCCTCGTGGCTCGCGCCGGTCCCGCAGCCCGGCACCGCGGCGGCCGAGGTGATGGCCAGACCGACGACCGGGGCGGCCGTCGCCGTGGCGGGCTGAAGGATCGAATTGATGTGGTGTGCCCCATTACCGTACGGGGTGATGTCCTGGGTGGTCACGGGATACGTGACCAGGGGCTCACCCGTCACCACGGCCAGCAGCTCGCCGAGGGCCTCGGAGACGCGGAGCACCCAGCCCTCCTTGACGGTGGGCGACAGGGCGAGGCCCTTGTGGTTGATGATGCGGTTGCCCTTGGTGGTGTCGATGGAGAGCACCGCCTCCATCTCGCCGGTCACCTCGTGCCGGTTCATGGTCGCGATGTCCACCGGCGAGCCCATGAACGGCACCGGGTCGTGCGGTTCGGTCGGGGCGTCCGGGCAGATGTGGGTGGCGACGATCACATCGCCGGGCAGGACGTCGCCCCGGCGGCGCATGTCGAGGAGCTTGGCCGCGGCGGCGAGCGCCGAGGCGGCGCCGTCGGCGTCGGAGACCATGCCGGTCACCTCGGGCCGGGCGCCGATGCCGCCGAGCCGGCCGACGACGCCGAGCGTCCGGGCGTCGCCACCGGCGGTACGGCCCCGGGAGCCCGGGATCCGGACCATCACGAAGTCCGTCGAACCGCGCTCACCGGCGACCGTGGTGACCGTCGCGGACGAGCCCTCGGCCCCCGCCACCGTGTCGAGGTACTCGACGACCGTCTTGCCATTGACCTGGGGGTCGTCGAGGAGATCGACGACATCCAGCACGTACTTCAACATGGGGGCCTTTCTCGCGCATCCGTCGCACCCGTCCGGCGCCCGGCAGGGAGAGGGGAGCCGGACGGGGTGCCAGGAGCAGATTCGGGATCCGATAGCGTTGAACGCAACCGTTTCCCGTTATTTGCAATTCAGGTCTGAATGGTGAGATGACATGGCGGACTTTGATCTGGACCGGCGGACGCCCCCCGGCGCCCTCCAGACCGTCGACCGGGCGCTCCTCGTCCTGCTCGCGTTCGAGCGCTCCCGGCCCGACTGGGGCGTCACCGAGGTCGCCGAGGAGTTCGGCTGGGACACCTCGGTGGCCCAGCGGCTGCTCGCCACCCTCGCCGGACGCGGCTTCCTGGTCTCCGACCCGGTCACCCGCCGCTACCGCATCGGCCCCGCCGTGCTCCGCCTGGGCCGGCTCTGGGAGCGCTCGGGATCGCTGGAGCTGCTGGCCGGACCGGTCCTGGAGGAGCTGCGCCGGGTGACCGGCGACACCGTGCTGTTCTGCCTCCCGGACAGCTTCCACATGCGGTGCGTCGCGGCGGAGGAGGGCGAGACCGGGCCGCTGCGCTACTACCCCCTGGTCGGCGAGCTCTATCCGGCGCACGCCGGGGCGACCAGCAAGTCCTTCTACGCCTATCTGCCCGACGAGCAGCGCCACCGGCTCTTCCGGGGCCGCCCGATGGCCCGCTTCACCGACCGGACCGTCACCGACCCGGACCTGCTGGAGCAGGAGTTCCTGAGGATCCGCGCCCAGGGGTACGCCTGGACCGTCGGCGAGTACGACACCGGCGTCGCGACCGTCGCCGTGCCGGTCTTCCTGGGCCGCGAGCCCTACGGAAGCCTCAGCCTGGGCGGCGACAGGGAACGGTTCCAGGGGGCGCCGGAGAACCGGCTGGACGCCCTGCGGCAGGCCGCCGAACTCCTGGAGCGGCGCCTGACCCATCCGCCGCAGCGCCCCAAGTCCCGCCCCCGCCGCCCCCGTACGGCCTGACTCCGCCCCCGTACCGACCGCACCGCCCGCCCGCGCGAACCGACGAGGACCCCATGAATCTGCTGCTGCTCTCCAACTCCACCCAGTACGGCCGCGGTTATCTGGAACACGCCCTGGACACCGTGACCGCCTTCCTGCCCTCCGGCGGCCGGCTCGCCTTCGTGCCGTACGCGCTCGCCGACCACGACGGGTACACCGCACGCGTCCGCGCGGCCCTGGAACCGGCCGGGATCAGCGTGCGCGGCGTCCACGAGGGCGCCGACCCGGTCGACGGACTCGCCGCCTGCGACGCGGTGTTCATCGGCGGCGGCAACTCCTTCCGGCTGCTGAGCGCGCTGTACCGCACCGGACTGCGCGAGGCCGTCACCGACGCGGTGCGCGGCGGACTGCCGTACATGGGCGCCAGCGCCGGGACGAACATGGCGGCGCCCACCCTGCGCACCACCAACGACATGCCGATCGTGTGCCCGCCCTCCTTCGAGACGCTCGGCCTCGTCCCGTTCCAGATCAACCCGCACTACCTCGACCCGGACCCGGCCAGCACCCACAAGGGCGAGACCCGCGAGGAGCGGCTGACCGAGTTCCTGGAGGAGAACGACGTGCCCGTGCTCGGGCTGCGCGAGGGCGGCTGGCTGCGCGTGGAGGGCGGCCGGGCCCGCGTCCTGGGCGCCCGCCCCGCCCGGCTGCTCGCCCGCGGCGCCGAGCCGCGCGAACTGCCGTCCGGGACGGACGTCTCTCAACTCCTCACGACCGTGCCGCGGTTCGACGCTCCGGTGCGCTGAGCGTCAGCACCAGATCGGTCTCGGCCGGGCCGCCGTCCGCCGGATACGCGGCGGGCCGGGCCCGGGGGGCGTAGCCGGCGGCCGAACCGGCCAGCACGAAGCTGCCGCTGCCCGGGGCGGCCAGCGCGTAGCGGCCCTCCGCGTCCGTGGTGGTGAGCCCGGCCTGCCGGCCGTGCCGGTCGATCAGGGTCACGTTGGCCCCGGCGACCGGGGTGCCGTCCGCCTCCCGGACCCGGCCGCGGAAGGCGGGCGGGCCGTCGAACGGGTGCGGCACGGCGGGCAGCGGCTCGCCGGCCTCCCGGGCGGCGGCGTCGGCCGCGCTGCTCGCCAGCAGGACCGGCGCGGTGGACGGGCGCTGCGAGGGCAGGAACGAGGCCAGCACCAGACCCACCACCACCGCACCCGTCGCGATCATGAACGAGGTCCGGAACCCCTCCATGGTGGGCACGGTCACCGGGCCCATTCGCACCGAGGTGTGCGCCAGGACCATGCCGATCACGGCGCTGGAGACCGAGGTGCCGATCGACCGCATCAGCGTGTTCAGCCCGTTGGCCGCGCCGGTCTCCGAGGCGTCGACCGCTCCGATGATCAGGGCGGGCAGCGAGGAGTACGCGAGGCCGATCCCGGCGCCGAGCAGGACCGCGATCACCACGGTCTGCCAGGCGGCGCTCATCAGCCCGAGCCCCGCCCCGTACCCGGCGGCGATGACCAGCAGGCCGAGCATCAGCGAGACCTTGGGGCCCCGGCGGGCCGAGATCCGGGCGTACAGCGGGGCGACGAACATCATCGTCAGGCCCAGCGGGGCCACGCAGAGCCCGGCCACGACCATCGACTGGCCGAGGCCGTACCCGGTGGAGGTGGGCAGCTGGAGCAGTTGCGGCAGCACGAGCGAGACGGCGTAGAAGGCGACGCCGACCATGATCGAGGCCAGGTTGGTGAGCAGCACCTCGCGGCGGGCGGTGGTCCGCAGGTCCACGAGCGGGGTGGGGCTGCGCAGTTCGAACACCCCCCACAGGACCAGCACCGCGACCGAGGCGGCGAGCAGTCCGAGCGTGGTGGCGGAGGTCCAGCCCCAGTCGCTCCCCTTGGTGACGGGCAGCAGCAGGAGGACCAGGCCGAGCGAGAGGCCGAGCGCGCCGACGAGGTCGAAGCGGCCGGGGGCGCGGAGCGAGGTCTCCGGCACGGCCGCCACGGTCAGGGCCATGGCCAGCACCCCGAGGCCGGCCGAGCCGAGGAACAGGGCGTGCCAGTCGGTGTGCTGGGCGACCAGCGCGGCGGCGGGCAGCGCGAGTCCGCCGCCCACGCCGATCGACGAACTCATCAGGGCCATCGCCGAACCGAGCTTCTCGCGGGGCAGCTCGTCGCGCATGATGCCGATGCCCAGCGGGATGGCGCCCATGGCGAAGCCCTGGAGCGCGCGGCCGGTGATCATGATCACGAGGTTGTCGGTGAACGCGCATATCAGCGAGCCGACGACCATCACGGCGAGACTGGCGAGCAGCATCCGCCGCTTGCCGTAGAGGTCTCCGAGCCGTCCCATGATCGGGGTGGCGACGGCCCCGGCGAGCAGGGTCGCGGTCATCACCCAGGTGGCGTTGGCCGGATCGGTGTGCAGAAGAGCGGGCAGATCCTTGATGACGGGGACGAGCAGGGTCTGCATCACCGCGACGGTGATGCCCGCGAAGGCGAGAACGGGGACGATCCCCCGGCCCGTCCCCGAGGGCCGCGGATCAGGAAGCTCCGCGGCGGGCTGATCGTGCGTCGTCTGTGGCATGCGTGCGGCCTCCCGGCAGCGTACGGAGGAGTGGTGGAGGGGAGGGCACGGCAGCCCGGTCACGGCGGCGGACCCCCCTCGGCCACCAAGTGCGTGCACGGTGAAACCTTCCGTACGTCCCCGGTATTCCGGTGAACGGGACCGGAACCGGACACATCGCGGGACCGCCCTTCCGGTACGGACGTGATTGGGGTGTCATCTGACCTTCCGTCAGATTGGAACGTGTTCTACTCTTGCGCCGTTCCAGTGGCTGCGACCGGCGAGGATCCGCATGGGCATCGGAATCACCGAAGAACACCGGGCACTCGCACACTCCGTGCGGGGATGGCTGACACGCGCCGTCCCGCCCGCCGAGATCCGCAAACTCCTCGACGCGGACGCCCCCGCCGCCCCCGGCGCACGCCCCGCCCACTGGGACGCGCTCGCCGAACAGGGCCTCCTCGGCATCCACCTCCCCGAGGACGCGGGCGGAAGCGGCGGCGACCTCCTCGATCTCGCCGTCGTCCTGGAAGAGGCCGGACGCGCCGCCCTTCCCGGCCCCTTCCTGGCGAACGCCCTCGCCTCCGCCGTCCTCCACGCCTGCGGCGCCGGGGACCCGGTCCGCGAGCTGGCGTCCGGCACCCGCACCGGAGCCGTCGCCCTCGGACCCGTCACCCTCGAAGCCTCGGAACAGCCGGACGGCTACCGCCTGGACGGCGTGCTCCCCCCGGTCCTCTCCGGCGCCGAGGCCGGCCTGCTGATCCTCCCGGCGGCCACGACGACCGGCGTCCGCTGGTTCGCCGTCGACACCGACAGCCCCGGACTGCACGTGCGCCCGCACCGGGGCGCCGACCCGACCCGGCCCACCGCCGAGGTCCGCGCCGACGGCGTCACCGTCCCCGCGCACCGGCTGCTCGACGCCGATCCGGACCTCGTCCGCGACCTCGCCGCCGTCCTGTTCGCCGCCGAGGCCTGCGGCACCGCCTCCCGCTGCCTGGACACGGCCACCGCACACGCCAAGGTCCGCGAACAGTTCGGCCGCCCCATCGGCCGGTTCCAGGCCGTCAAACACCTCTGCGCCGACATGCTCGTACGCCTCGAACAGGCCCGCGCCCTCACCTGGGACGCCGCCCGCGCGGCCGCCGGGGAGTCCTCCGCGACCCCGGGGGACCACGGCCCCCGGGGGCTCGGTACCGCGCTCGCCGCCGCGACCGCCCTGGACGCCGCGTACGGCTGCGCCAAGGACACCATCCAGATCCTCGGCGGCATCGGCTTCACCTGGGAGCACGACGCCCATCTGTATCTGCGCCGCGCCCTGGTCGCCCGCCAGCTGCTCGGCCCCGGCGATGCCCACCGGCAGCGGGCCGTCCGGCTGGCCGCGGGCGGCGCCCGCCGCGAACTCGTCCTGGAACTGCCCGCGGAGGCCGACGCCCACCGCGCCGCCGCCCGCGAGGCCGTCGCCGCCGTCCGCGGCCTCGACCCGAGGGCCGCCCGCCGCGCCCTCGCCCCCACCGGCTACGCCGCCCCGCATCTGCCCGCCCCCTACGGACTGGACGCCGGCCCCGTCCACCAGCTCGTCGTCCAGCGGGAACTGCGCGACCAGGGCGTCCGGCTCAGCGACCTCTCCATCGCCACCTGGGTCGTGCCCTCCCTCATCGCCCACGGAACCGCCGCCCAGCAGGAGCGCTACCTCCTGCCGACCCTGCGCGGCGACCTCCAGTGGTGCCAGCTCTTCTCCGAACCCGGCGCGGGATCCGACCTCGCCTCGCTGCGCACGAAGGCCGAACGCACCCCCGAGGGCTGGCGGATCAACGGCCAGAAGGTGTGGACGAGCTCCGCCCGAGGCGCCGACCACGGCATCCTGCTGGCCCGGACCGATCCGGACGCCCCCAAGCACCAGGGCCTCGGCTACTTCGTCGTCGACATGAAGCACACCGAGGGCATCGACATCCGCCCCCTCAAGGAGATCACCGGCGACTCCCTCTTCAACGAGGTGTACTTCGACGACGTCCTGCTGCCCCCGGACGCCCTCGTCGGCGAGGCGGGCGGCGGCTGGAAGGTCGCCCGCCACACCCTGGGCAACGAACGCGTCCACATGGCCGACCAGATGGCCTTCGACACCGGCCTGGAGGCGCTGATCGCCCGCGCCGACGGCCTCGACGCCGCCTGCCGCACCCGGATCGGCGCCCTCGCCGCCGAGGCGCACGCCCTGGCCTGCATCACCCTGCGCACCACCCTCCAGCAGGTCTCCGGCCTGGAACCGGGCGCGGGCGCCTCCGTACGCAAACTCGTCCAGACCGTCCACCAGCAGAAGGTCGCCGAACTCGCCCTCGAACTCCTCGGCCCGGACGGGGCGGTGAACGAGGGGCCGGGGGAGCGGGCGGTGCACGGCTTCCTGATGTCCCGCTGCCTGACCATCGCCGGCGGCACCACCCAGGTGCAGCTCAACGTCGTCGCCGAACGCATCCTCGGCCTGCCGAGGGACTGAGAGGACACATGATGAAGGCCTACATCGTCGGCGTCGGGATGACGAGGTTCGAGAAGCCCGAGACCCGCGACTGGCAGTACTGGGACATGGTCGAGGAGGCCGGCACCGCCGCGCTCGCCGACGCCTCCCTCACGTACCGGGACATCGAGCAGGCCGTCGTCGGCTACTGCTTCCAGCCCTCCACCGCCGGACAGCGGGCCGTCTACACGCTCGGCCTCACCGGCATCCCCGTCTACAACGTCAACAACAACTGCGCCACCGGCTCCACCGCGCTGATGACGGCCCGCCAGTTCGTCCAGGGCGGCGCCGCCGACTGCGTCCTGGCCACCGGCTTCGAGAAGATGGCGCGCGGCTCGCTCGGCGGCGGCGGGGCCGACGGCGGGGCGGCCGACTTCAAGACCTCGCCGGTGGCCCGGCACTACGGGATCATGGCCGCCGCCCACGGCTTCGAGATGACCCCGCCCACCGCGCAGATCTTCGGCAACGCGGCCCGCGAGCACATGGCGAAATACGGCACCACCGAGGCCCAGCTCGCCGCCGTCGCCGCCAAGAACCACCGCCACTCCGCCGGCAACCCGTACGCCCAGTTCCAGGACCCGTACACGGTCGAGGAGGTCCTGGCCGCCAAACCCGTCCACCGCCCCCTCACCCGGCTCCAGTGCTCCCCGACCTCCGACGGGGCGGCGGCCGCCGTCGTCGTCTCCGAACGCTTCGTCGAGGAGCGCGGCCTCGGGGAGCGGGCCGTGGAGATCGCCGCCCAGGCCATGACCACCGACACCGAGGACACCTTCGCCTCCGGCACCTGCATCGACGCGGTCGGACTCCCCGTGTCGCGGGAGGCCGCCCGCCGGGTGTACGAGGCCGCCGGGATCTCGGCCGACGACCTGGACGTCATCGAACTCCACGACTGCTTCTCCATCAACGAACTCCTCACCTACGAGGCGCTGGGCCTGTGCGGCGAGGGCGAGTCCGGGGCCCTCGTCGAGTCCGGTGCCACCACCCACGGCGGCCGCTGGGTGGTCAACCCGTCCGGCGGGCTGATCTCCAAGGGGCACCCGCTCGGCGCCACCGGGATCGCCCAGGCCGCCGAACTCACCTGGCAGCTCCGCGGCGAGGCCGGCGCCCGCCAGGTCCCGGGCGCGCGCACCGCCCTCGCCCACAACATCGGACTCGGCGGCGCCGCCGTGGTGACCCTGCTGCGCCGCTGACGCCCGCGCCCCGGGCCCGTGGAACGGGGCCCGCGCCCGGGGCCGGGACCCCGGTCGTAGGCCCCGGGACCGAGGACGCCACGGTCCGGAAACCGATGTACGGGGTACGGGGCGGCTGCGAGTATGACGCCATGGTTGACGTCTCGACGCCCACACGCCGTACCACCCGGACCCGCGCCCGCACCTGGGCGGTCGTCCTCGCCGCCTGCACCGGACAGTTCCTCGTCGTCCTCGACGTGTCCGTCGTCAATGTCGCCCTGCCGTCCATGCGCACCGACCTGGGGCTCAGCGCCGCCGGTCTGCAATGGGTGCTCAACGCCTACTCGATCGCCTTCGCCGGCTTCATGCTCCTCGGCGGACGTGCCGCCGACCTCTACGGCCGCAAGCGGATGTTCCTCGTCGGCCTCGGCCTGTTCACCGCCGCCTCGCTCGCCGGCGGACTCGCCCAGGAGGGCTGGCAGCTCCTGGCCGCACGCGCCGGACAGGGGCTCGGCGCCGCCGTCCTCGCCCCGGCCACCCTGACCCTGCTCACCGCCGCCGTCCCCGAGGGCCCCGCCCGCGCCCGTGCCATCGGCACCTGGATGGCCGTCGGCGCGGGCGGCGGCGCGGCCGGCGGACTCATCGGCGGGGTGCTCACCGACACCCTCTCCTGGCGGTGGGTCCTGCTCATCAACGTGCCCATCGGGGTCCTCGTGCTGATCGGCGCCGCCCTCGTCCTCGCCGAGGGCCGGGCCGCGGAGCGCAGCCGCGTCGACCTGCTCGGCGCGGTGCTCGTCACGGCGGGCCTGGCCCTGGTCGCCTACGGCATCGTCCAGACCGAGGAATCCGGCTGGACCGCGCCGGCCACCCTGCTGCCGCTGCTCGGCGGGGCCGCCCTGCTCGCCCTGTTCGTCCTCGTCGAGGCCCGCACCGCCCGCCCGCTGATGCCCCTGCGGGTCCTGGGCGCCCGCGCCGTGGCCTCGGCGAACACCGCGATGCTCATCATCGGCTCCGCCACCTTCTCCATGTGGTACTTCATGACGGTGTACGCGCAGAACGTCCTCGGGTACTCTGCGCTCGACGCCGGACTCGCCCTGATGCCGACCTCGGTGGCCATCGTCGTCTTCTCCAAGATCGCGCCCCGGCTCATGGCGTTCACCGGCGCGAAGAACCTCGCCCTGATCGGCACGGCCGTCGCCGCGGCGGGCTTCGGCTGGCAGTCCACGATGACCGCCGACGGCTCCTACCTCACCTCCATCTGCCTGCCCGGCATCCTCATGATGGCCGGTACGGGCCTGGCGGCCACCCCGCTCGCCGCCCTCGCCACCTCCGGCGCCGCCCCCGGCGAGGCGGGCCTGGTCTCCGGCCTCGTCAACACCTCCCGCACCATGGGCGGCGCCCTCGGCCTCGCCGTCCTCTCCACCGTCGCCGCCGCCCGCACCGCCGGCTCCACCACCCCGGCCGGCCTCACCGCCGGCTACGCGATCGCCTTCCGCACGGCCGGCTGCGTCCTGGTCGGCGGACTGCTGCTGATGGCGTTCTGGCTGCCGCGACGGGCGGCGGCGAAGTCCTGACGGCACAGCCGTGCCACCTCCCCGGCCTCGCGGAAGGATCACTTCCGAAGATCGGGTGACCCCCTGGTGAAGTGGGCCCCCGGCAGGCGAGGATGGCCGCGCGGGGACGGCGAGGGGAGTGGCACGGCGGATGCACGGCGAGCGGAACACGGCGGCACACCAGGTCGTTCACGCCCCTCAGGGACCCCCTCCGGGCACCGCGGCCCCCCGCCCCGAGGCCGTTCCCGATCACCGGCCGCGGCCCCGGCCGCCCCGCTTCACCGGCCGCGACGCCGAACTCCGCGATCTCGTCGACGCCCTGGCCCCCGGCGGCCCCGCGGCGCTCGTCGTGGTCGAGGGCGAGGCCGGGATCGGCAAGAGCCGACTGGTGCGGGAGGCGCTGCGGCTGTGCGGCGAGCGCCGGGCAGCGGAGACGGGCGACGGCGGCCCTGGCGGCCCTGACGGCCTCGGCGACTCCGACGGCACGCTGACCGCCGTCTGTCCGCCGTTCCGGGACGCGCTCACCTTCGGGCCGGTCATCGACGCGGTCCGGGACGCCCGGCCCGAAGGGCCCGCCGGGCTCGGTCTCTCGCCGCTCGCCGGTGTCCTGCGCCCGCTGCTCCCGGAATGGGCCGACGACCTCCAGCCGGTGCCCGAACCCCTGCCGGACCCGGGCGCCGCACGCCACCGGCTGCTGCGCGCCCTGGCCGAACTCCTGGACCGGCTGGCGATACGCGTACTGGTCGTCGAGGACGTCCACTGGGCCGACGACGCGACGCTCGACTTCCTCCTCTTCCTCACCACCCGCCCCACCCGCACCGTCAGCCTGGTCCTCACCTACCGCCCCGAGGACCTGCCGCCCGGATCCCTGCTGCCCCGGCTGACCTCCCGCCCGGCGGCCGGTGGACGCCACGTACGCCTCGCGCTGCGCCCGCTCGGCGTCGCGGACACCGCCGGACTCGTCTCGTCGATGCTCGACGACGACCATGTCTCCGACGCCTTCTCCACCTTCCTGCACGCCCGCACCGACGGAATCCCTCTCGCCCTGGAGGAGTCCGTCCATCTGCTGCGCGACCGCGCGGACCTGGTGCGCCGGGAGGACGAGTGGGTCCGCCACGCCCTCGCGGACATCGCCGTCCCGCCGACCATCCGCGACGCCGTCGCCGAACGCGTCGCCCGGCTCGACCCGGACGCCCGCACCGTCCTGGAGGCCGCCGCCGTCCTCGGCGAACCCGCCCCCGAGGACGTGCTGTTCGCGGTGGCCGGACTGACCGCGGACCGGGCCCGCCCCGCCGCCGACGCCGCCGTCCGGGGCGGACTGCTCACCGAGGGCGCGTACGGGCGGCTCGCCTTCCGGCACGCCCTGTCCGCCCAGGCCGTCCACGACGGACTCACCGCCCGCGACCGCGCCCGGCTGCACGCCCGCGCCGGCCGCGCCCTGGAGGAGGGCGCCCGCCCCTCGCCGGCCCGCCTCGCCCACCACTTCCGGGGCGCCGGAGACCTCGCCCCCTGGCTCCGCCACGGCGAACGGGCCGCCGACCTGGCCCTCGCCGCCGGCGACCAGCGCACCGCCGTCGCCTTCGTCCACGATCTGCTGACCATCCCCGGCCTGCCCGCCCGCGACATCGTCCGGCTGGTCCGCAAGGTCCCGCTGCACACCTACGGCGGATTCCGCAACCGGGACGAGATGCTGCGCACCCTGCGCGACTGCCTCACCGACGACGGCCTCTCCCCGAGGGAGCGCGCCGACGTCCATATGCAGCTCGGCCGGATCATCCACGCCGCCGGGGAACTGCGCCCCTCCCAGGACCAGTTCGAACAGGCCATCCGCGGCCTCGCCGACGACCCCCTGGAAGCCGCGCGGGCCATGATCCTGCTCGGCGTGCCCACCGACTCCCCACTGCCCGTCGCCGCCCATCTGCGCTGGCTCGACCGCGCCGCGGAGCTGATGGAGCGCGAAGTCCCCCGGGAACGACGGCTGTTCTACCGGGTCAGCTGGTCCAACGCCCTGCTGCAACTCGGCGAGGAGACCGGCTGGCAGCCCGTCGACGGCTTCCTCCGCGACGAGAGCGAGGTGGCGCCCGGCGACATCCTCCACCTCAACCGCGGCCTGCTCAACTCCGGTGCCGGCGCCATGTACTGGGGCCGCCACGCCAAGGCCCGCCGGCTCCTCGACCGCGCCCTCGACCAGGCCGACCGCCACGGCATCCAGGGCCAGCACATGATGATCGCGGCCAACGTCGTCCATCTGGACTGGTTCTGCGGCCACTGGGAGAACTACCCCGAGCGGGTCCGGGCCCTCGCCGAGTCCGAGGACGATCCGCGCTTCCTCGCCGAGAAGCAGCTCCTGCTCGGCCTGCACGACCTCGCGGCGGGCGACCGCCGGACCGCGGAGGAACGGCTCGCCGCCGCGCTCGACGAGGGCCTGCGCGGCGGCGACCTGCTGCTCCAGGCCGAACCCGCCGGGGCCCTCGGCCGCCTCCGTCTCGCCGACGGCGACGCCGGCCGGGCCCTGGCCGCCACCGAGCAGGTCACCGGCACCCTGACCGCCAAGGGCCTGTGGGTGCTCGGCGCCGAACTCCTGCCCGCCCGCGTCGAGGCGCTCCTCGCGGCCGGCCGGACCGAGGAGGCCGGGCGGCTCACCGACGCGTTCGCCCGGGGCACGGCCGGCCGCGCCATCCCCGCCGCGGCCGCCGCCGCGCTCGTCTGCCGGGCCCTCGTCACCGGGGCCGACGGCCCCGCGGACCGGGCCGCCGACGCCTGGGCGGCCGCCGCCGATGCCTGGCGCGCCCTGCCCCGCCCGTACGAGGCCCTGCTCGCCGCCGAACGCGAGGCCGTCCACCGGATCGCGGCCGGTCCGCCCGACGCGGGCCTCGCACGCCTCCACGAGGTGCGGCGCGGGCTGGACGCGCTCGGCGCGCGCGGCGACGCCGACCGGGTCGCGGCGGCCCTGCGCGAGCACGGCGAGGCCGCCCGCGTCGTCTGGCGCGGCGGCCGGCGCGGCTACGGCGACCGCCTCTCGCCCCGCGAGACCGAGGTCGTCCGGCTGCTCCTCGACGGGCTGACCAACCGGGAGATCGCCGCCGCGCTCTCCCGTTCGCCCAAGACCGTCGCCGCCCAGCTCAAGTCGGCGATGCGCAAGCACGGTGTGACGACCCGCACCGCCCTCGCGGTGAGCGTGGCGACGACGGAGCGGGCCCCGGCCGAGTAGCGGCACGCCCGGCGCCGGGCCGCGACGCGCTGCGGGCGGGTGGTTTCCCGCGCCGCGCCCGCAGCGCTCGATCCCTCGGACAGGCGCGCTTCTGGGGTCTCAATTCGTCCCCGCCCCACGTTCTTTGAGGCATCCGCCCAATCGCAACCGGGCCCGCCCCCGCCCGAGACTGCGGGAGTCACCCGCCCGTCCCGCGACCGCGCGACCGTACGAGAGCACCCCCTTCCCATGAGCAGCCAGGCTCCCGAGCCGACCCACGAGCCCCCGGCCGACCCCCCGATCCCCCCGTCCGGCGAACCCGTCCCGGACGGGGCACCGCGTCCCACCGCGCCCCCGCGGCCGGACGCGGACGGCTACGAACCCCTCTGAAGACCGGCCCATCCGGCCCTTCCCCGAAAGGCTCCCCGTGAGTCCGAGACCCGATCACCGCCCGCCCCGCGGACGGCGCATACGCGCGGCCCTCACCTACGCCGCCGCGGCCGCTTTCGCCGTCGGCCTGCTGTCGGCGTCGCCCGCGGCCCTCGCGGCGACGGACGGCCCGTCCACCGGCGCGACGGCGCCCGCCGACCCCACCGTCCGGCCGTACACCCCCACCGACTGCAACAGCCCGGCGCAGAAGACCGGGTACGCCCGCTGCCTCTCGCTGGTGAACACCCGCACGGACCAGAACATCCGGGCCAGGTCCGCGGCCTCCGGCCCGCCGGCCACCTCGCTGGGCCCGAAGGAGATCCAGGCCGCCTACAAGCTGCCCGACGGCGGTGAGGGCCGGACCGTCGCCATCGTCGACGCCTTCGGCAACTCCCGCGCCGAGGAGGACCTGGCGGTCTTCCGCGCCCACCACGGACTGCCCGCCTGCACCACGGCCAACGGCTGCTTCCGCAAGGTCGACCAGCGCGGCGGCACCGACTACCCGGCCGACGACGCGGGCTGGGCCACCGAGACCTCGCTCGACCTGGACGCCGTGTCGGCGGCCTGCCCCAACTGCAGGATCCTGCTGGTGCAGGGCGACGACAACTCCCTCGAAAGCCTCGGCACGGCCGTCGAGACGGCCGTCCGGCTCGGCGCCAAGTTCATATCGAACTCCTACGGCGTCGACGGCGAGGGAGCCGACCAGACGCTCTACGACCACTACTACGACCACCCGGGCGTCGTCATCACCGTCTCCTCGGGCGACACCGGCCATGTGCAGAGCTGGCCGTCCACCAACCCGAACGTGGTCTCCGTCGGCGGCACCCGGCTGAGCGCCGCGCCCGGCACCGAGCGCGGCTGGACCGAGACGGCCTGGGCCAGCGCCGGCTCCGGCTGCTCGCGCTACGAGGCCACCCCCGCCTACCAGGAGGGCGTCGAGACCGGCTGCGACACCCGGTCCACGTCCGACATCTCCGCCGACGCGGACCCGGCCTCCGGACTCGGCGTCTACGACACCGTCGGCAACGACGGCTGGCTCCAGGTCGGCGGCACCAGCCTCTCCGCCCCGCTCGTCGCGGCCATGTACGCGCTGGCCGGCGACCCCGCACCGCAGACCTACCCGGTGACCTACCCGTACGCCTACACCGGCGACAGCGGTCTCAACGACGTCACCCAGGGCGCCAACGACACCTGCGGCGACATCACCTGCACCGCCGGTCCCGGCTACGACGGCCCGACCGGACTCGGCACCCCCAACGGCGTGTCCGCCCTGACCTTCGGCGACGGCGGCACCCTCACCGGCCGGATCACCGGCGGGGCCGACGGCGCCCCGCTGGCCGGAGCCGTGGTCCGCGCCGCCGACGAGACGAGCGGCCGCAGCTTCCGTACGACGACCGGCGCCGACGGCCGCTACACCCTGGCCGCCCGCACCGGCACCTACCGGATCACCGCCTCCCTGTTCGGCTACGCCGACGCCACCGGGACGGCCACCGAGGTCGGCAAGGGCACCAGCACCACCGTCGATCTGAGCCTCACCAAGACCGCCACCACCAAGGTCAGCGGCACCGTCAAGGACGGCGCCGAGCAGGGCTGGCCGCTCGCGAGCCGGATCACCGTCGACGGCTACCCCGGCGGCGCCGTGTACACCGACCCGGAGACCGGCGCCTACTCCGTCGACCTCCCGCGCGGCGCCACGTACCAGCTGCACGCCACCCCGCTCAGCCCCGGCTACCACACCACCGATCTCACCGTCGAGGTCGGCGGCTCCGACGTGACCCGGAACGTCACCTCGGTGCCGGACCGGACGGCCTGCGTCGCCCCCGGCTACGGCAACGCCGCCGCGGCCGACTTCGACGGCTGGACCGGCCCGAAGAACGGCTGGACCGTCAGCGGCGCCGCCCCGGGCTGGCAGTTCGACGCCCCGATGGGCCTCGACAACATGACCGGCGGCAGCGGCAACTTCGCCACCGCCAACAACCTCGCCCACGACCTCGCGGCCGAGGACACCGTCCTCACCTCACCGGTCGTCGACCTGCGCGGTCACGAGGCACAGCTCGACTTCGACTCGATGTTCGCCGGTGCCGAGGGCGCCGCGTCCGGAACCGTCGACCTCTCCACCGACGGCGGCACCACCTGGAACACCGTGTGGACCGCCGTCAACGACCCGCTGGAGATGCACGCGGGCCACGAGACCGTGAAGCTCCCGCAGGCCGAGGGCAGGTCCAAGGTCCGCATCCGCTTCCACTTCACCAGCACCGCCGGCCAACTCGGCGTCTGGCAGACCGACGGCGTCCGGCTCGGCGGATGCAGCGCGCTCACCGGCGCCCTGCTCACCGGCACCGTCACCGACGGCAACACCCGGAAGCCCGTCAACGGCGCCACCATCACCGACCCGGCCGCCCCGTACACCGCCGGACACAGCGCGGCGACCGAGGGCAACACCGCCGACAAGGGCGGCCGTTACTGGCTCTTCGCCCCCGGCACCGGCAAGCACACCCTCACGGTCTCGGCCCCGCGCTACGCCACCGGCACCCACACGGTGAAGGCCGCCCCGGGCCGGATCACCCGGGCCGACCTCCGCCTGGAGGCCGGGCACGTGGTCGCGAAGCCCTCGCTCTCCTTCGACGCCGCCCTCGGCCGCAAGCGGACGAAGACCGTCACCCTCACCAACACCGGCAGGGCGCCGGTCACGGTGGACCTCGGCGAGCAGAGCACCACGGCCAAGCCGGCGAAGTCCGCGGACGGCGCCGCCTGGTCCCGCCTGCCGGACTACCCCGAGCCCATCATGATGAACGCCGTCAGCACCTACGCCGGCAAGGTCTACTCGGTGGGCGGCTTCAACCACGCCATCGGCGCGACGCTGACGACGCACGGCTACGTCTACGAGCCGGCCGCCGGCGCGTGGCGGCGCATCGCCGACCTGCCCGAGCCGGTCGCCGCGGCCTCCTCCGCCTTCGTGAACGGCACGCTGTACGTGGCCGGCGGCCAGAGCGACGACGCCGCCTCCCGTACCACCGTGTACGCCTACCACCCCGCGACGGACACCTGGACCCGCGCGGCCGCCCTTCCGCAGGCCGTCAAGGTGGCGGGCACGGCTGTCCTCGACGGGAAGCTGTACGTCGTCTCCGGATGCGTGGACGACTGCACCAAGCCCACCAGGGCCGTCTACCGGTACACGCCGTCGGCCGACCGCTGGACCAGGGTCGCCGACCACCCGACGGCGCTCACCAGCACGGTGTGCGCGGGCGTGGCCGGTGAGGTGATCTGCGCCGGAGGCCAGGACCGCACCCGCGACCAGAGCCTGACGCCGGCGGCGTACGCCTACCGCCCGTCGACCGACTCCTGGCGTCGCATCGCCGATATGCCGGACGGCATGGCCGGTGCCGCCGGGACCGGGGCGAACGGCCGGATGCAGGTCGTCGGCGGCTACAGCGACGACACGCCCTTCGCCTCCGACGCCGTCTACGAGTACGACCCGGTTACCGGGGCCTGGTCCTCGCTGCCGGACTCCCCGTACCCCGTCTACCAGGGCGGTGTCGGCTGCGGCCTCTACGAGATCGGCGGCGGCCAGTCCGTCCGTTCGTACCTCGTCGGAGGCGTCCGCGCCTCCTACCTGCCGGGCTACGACCAGTGCGGCGACGACGACGTCTCCTGGCTCTCCGCGAAGCGCACGCACCTCACGCTGAGGCCCGGACAGTCGGCCACCGTGCCCGTCACCGCCGACGCCGGCGCGGTCCCCGCCGCCGGCACGTACACCGCCGATCTCACCCTCGGCACGGACTCGCCCTACACCGGGCAGGCCGTGGCGGTCACCCTGAAGGCGGCCGAACGCCGCCACCACTGACCGCTCGTCCCAGGGGCCCGCGCGGACGCGAACCGTCCGCGCGGGCCCTCCCGCGTCCCCGGGCCCGGCTCAGAGCCAGCCCTGCTGCCGGGCCGCCCGGACCGCCTCCATCCGGTTGCGGGTCCCGGTCTTCCCGATCGCCGACGACAGATAGTTCCGGACCGTCGACTCCGACAGGCTCAGCTTCCGCGCGATATCGGCGACCGTCGCCCCGTCCACCGACGCCACCAGCGCGTCCCGCTCCCGGGCCGTCAGCGGACTCGGCCCCGCGCTCAGCGCGGCGGCGGCCAGCGCCGGATCCACCACCGTCTCCCCGGCCAGCACCTTCCGGATCGCCGCCGCCAGATCCTCCACGGGCCCGTCCTTCACCAGGAACCCCGCCGCCCCCGCCTCCATCGCCCGCCGCAGATACCCGGGCCGGCCGAACGTCGTGAGGATCAGCACCCGGCAGTCCGGCACCTCCTCCCGCAGATCCGCCGCCGCGTCCAGCCCGCTGCGCCCCGGCAGTTCGATGTCCAGCAGCGCCACGTCGGGCCGCGACTCCAGCGCCGCCGGCACGATCGCGTCCCCCGCCCCGACCTGGGCCACCACCTCGATGTCCGGTTCGAGTCCGAGCAGCAGCGCGAGCGCCCCGCGCATCATTCCCTGGTCCTCGGCGAGGAGCACCCGTACGGACTTGGACGGCCGGTGGTCCTGCGGCATCTCGTTCACGGGAACAGGGTAGGGCCGAGGGCCCGTTGGGACCCGTCACGCACCTCCGCGCGGATATTCGACACGGTTCGACGGAACCGATCCGCTGCGACAGAACCTGGACATTCACGCGATCGTTCCAGGACAGGGGCGCCCCTACTGTCGAGGTGTCAGCGGGAGAACACACCGCACCCGACACACTCTCCGGAGACCCTCATGCGCTCGCTCGCCCCTGCCCGTTCCGCCCGTTCCGCTCGTTCCTCCCGCCTCCTGCTGACGGCCACCGCGGTCGCCGCCCTCGCCCTCACCGCGACGGCCTGCGGACCGGAGGACACCGCGGGCGCCGACGGAACCACGGCGTCCCCCACCGCCGCCACAGGGGGAGGCGGGAAGCCCTCGGGGGACACCGCGGGAGCCCCCTCGCCCTCCGGTACCCCGGACGCGGGGTCCGGAGGCGACCAGGACGGCTCCGGCTCCGGCTCGGGCGGCGGCGGCGACAAGAGCGGCTACGGCCAGTCCTGCGGCACCAACGACCTGGACCTCACCGTCACGTGGGAGGCCCGGCCGATCAGCCACTACATCGTCACGGCCAAGGCGAAGTCCGGCATCACCTGCTACCTCGACGTCAACACGCCCAGCGTCTCCTTCGGCTCCAAGCCCGAAGGCGTCGCCTCCCCGGTCGGTCAGGGCGGCGAGGACCCGATCAAGCTCGGCGGCTCCGCCGTCGCCTACACGGGCATCTCCCCGAAGACCACCCCCGGCGACGCGGGCATCCAGTTCGACCACGTCGTCGTCGCCGTCCGCGAGGACGACCCGGACCCGGCCGACGTCGAACTCCCCGACACCGCCACCGTCGAGAAGCCGATCGTGACCAACTGGTCCACCCGGAAGGACGAGGTCGTCCCGCGCATCATCTGACCCGGTCCGCCTCCGTATCCGTCTCCGTATCCGCCCCCGCGTCCGCCGGGAGCTCCGCCCTGACCGTGAAGCCGCCCGAGGGGGCGGGGCCGGCCGTCAGGGAGCCGCCGGCCGTGGCGAGGCGTTCGGTGAGGCCCTTGAGGCCGGTGCCGCCGATGCCGGGGGAGGGCGGGGCGGCGGGGGTGGTGCCGTCGTCGGTGACGGTGAGGTGGACGCGGTCGGCGGTGCCGTCGACGACGAAGGAGCAGGTGGTGGCGGAGGAGTGGCGGACGACGTTGGTGACGGCCTCGCGGACCACCCAGCCGAGGAGGGCCTCGGTCTGCGGGGCGAGCGGCGGGCCCGAGCGGCGGACCGACGGGGTGATGCCGGCGGCGGTCAACGCGGAGCGGGCGCGGTCCAGTTCGGTGGCGAGGCTGCCCTCGCGGTAGCCGGTGACGGCCTCCCGGATCTCGGTGAGCGCCTGCCGGCCCACGGACTCGATGTCGGCGACCTGGAGGAGGGCGGCGTCCATGTCGCGGGGGGCCAGACGACGGGCCGCCTCCGACTTCACGACGATGACGGAGAGCGTGTGGCCCAGGAGGTCGTGGAGGTCCCGGGAGAAGCGCAGCCGCTCCTTCTCGACGGCGGTGCGGGCCAGTTCCTCACGGGTGGAGGCCAGTTCCCGCACGGTCTCCGACAGGGTGAGGATCGCCGCCGTCACCGCGCCCGAGATGAACGTGCCGTACGCCAGGGTCCAGGGGGTCGCCGCCCCGTCCTCGCGCCACACCGCGATCAGGCAGACCGACACGGCGAGGGCGAAGAGCACGGCGGCGAGCCAGCGCTTGCGCAGGATCGTCCCGCAGGCCAGGGAGAGCAGTGGGAAGAAGAGCAGCCAGCTTCCGCCGTAGCCGATCGCCAGCCCGAAGGTGATCACGGCCATCGTCCCCAGCAGGACGTACGAGACGGTGCTCTCGCGCTTCTCCCGGGTGAACCCCCGGGCCACCAGGGAGATGTAGAGGCTGTTGAAGGCGAGCAGCCCCAGCCCGCCGATCCACGGGTTGGGGGTCTTGCCCTGGAAGAGGTTGGAGAAGGACCCCAGGCCCATCAGCAGCCAGGGGAGCAGGGCGTACGGCCCGGGGCCGGGGCCGCGCCGCTCCTTCCGCAGCCGGCGCCGTTCCCGGAACCCTTCTGTGCCGTACCCCAGCATGTCCACTCCCGTCACACGGTCCTCGCGGACCGACGGTACGAGATCACGGCGTACCCGCCGAACAGCGCCAGCCAGAAGAGGAGGACGCCGACGGTCGCGAGGCCGGGGGCGTGTCCGTCGGTGATCGCCCAGCCCAGGTCCGCGAAGCGGTTGGCCGGGGTGAGGGTGCCGAAGGAGCGGATCCAGCCGGGCATGACCTCCATGGGGAACCAGAGGCCGCCGATGATCGCGAAGCCCATCAGACAGGCGATGTTGACCACTCCGGTGCCCTGCGGGGTCAGCCGGTAGCCGTTGCCCAGGCCGAGCATGGTGAAGGGCAGCGCGCCGATCCAGAGCAGCAGGACCAGCGCGGCCCACTGCCAGGCGGCCATCCGTACGCCGTTGACCAGCCCGCCGGCCAGCAGCACGGTCAGGATCGTCGGCAGCACGGTCACCGAGCCGCTGATCGCCCGGCCCACCACCGCGTGCGTGGGGGCGAGCGGGGTGACCCTCAACTGCTGGAGCCAGCCGAGGGACTTGTCGGAGGCGACACCCGTGCCGATGGACATCGCGGAGCCCAGGGCACCGTAGGCGGCCATGCCGACCATCGAGGCGGTCTTCCAGCCGTCGACGTCGCCGCCCCCGCCGATATTGGTGAAGATCAGGTACATCATCACGGGCATGCCCGTGCCGAAGATCAGGAACGAGGCGTCCCGGAGGGTGCGCCGGACCTCGAGCATCACGTACTGGTACATCAGACGGCTTCCTTCGTGAGGCGGGAGGCGCCGGCGCCCGGCGCGGTGAGGGAGAGGAAGGCGGCCTCCAGCGAGGCCTGGGCGACCTGGAGGTTGCGGACGGCGTTCAGCCGGGCCAGTTCCATGACGGTGGCGTCGGAGTCCTCGGTGTGCAGGACGGCCCGGTCACCGGTGATCTCGACGGTCACCACGCCGGGCAGCAGCTCCAGGCCCTCGGACGGCCGGCCCGCCAGATCGAAGGAGACCTGGCTGTGGCCGGCCTCCGCCTTGATGGCCTCGCCGCTGCCGTCGGCCACGATCCGGCCGTGGTCGACGACGACGATCCGGTCGGCGTTCTCGTCGGCCTCCTCCAGGTAGTGCGTGGAGAAGAGGACCGTGTTGCCGCGCCGGGCGTAGCCCCGCATCGACTCCCAGAAGGTGTGCCGGGCCTCCACGTCCAGGGCGGCGGTCGGCTCGTCCAGCACGATCAGCTCGGGGTTCCCGGCCAGCGCGACGGCGAACCGGACCCGCTGGAGCTGGCCGCCGGACAGCTTGTCGATCCGCCGGTCCGCGTACGGGGCGACCCCCGCCAGGTCCAGCGCCTCGGCGACCGGCATCGGCCTCGGATACGTGGAGGCGACGAACGTGATCAGCTCCTGGACGGTCACCCGGGGGATCGGCTGCCCCTCCTGGAGCATCGCGCCCACCAGGCCCGCCCGCACCGCCTGTTCGGGGGTGCGGCCCAGCACCCGCACGCTGCCGGAGTCCGGCTCGTTGAGCCCGAGGAGCAGGCTGATCGCGGTGGACTTGCCGGCCCCGTTGCGGCCGAGCAGGGCGACGGTCTCGCCCCGGCCGACGGTGAGCCCGATCCCGTCCACGGCGCGCACGGTCCGCTCCGCCCGGCCGAAGGTCTTCACTGCCCCGGTGAACACCACCGCGGCCTCGTTCCCCGTTGTCTTCGTCATGGCTACGACGCTACGGAGTCCGCGGCGCACGGGGCAGAGGCGCTTGTACGGACTCCGCGATGACAAATGTCACCGGCGGGGCGTGGACGGATCGCCCGGCCCCGCGGAGCGATGCCCGAATACGCCGTTGATCCAAGCGATCTGACGGCATGTCAGGAGTCTTCCCAAGTGCTGGGGGCTGCGTTATACATAGGGCCAGCCGGATAGAACGCGTTCTAGAACGGGCGCGGGCTCCGGTCCCGTACGACCTCGGTGCGGCCGACGGTGCGGACGGCCGCGCCGGGGTCTTTCACCGTCGAGGAGCAGCTTCCCCATGCCCATTGATGCCGAGAAGGCTCTCGCCGCCGAACCCCGGACCAGCCGGATCGACTGGGACCACAAGGACGTCCAGCTCTACCACCTCGGGATCGGCGCGGGCGCCCGCCCCGATGTCGCCGCCCCCGCCGTCGACCCCGGCGAACTGCGCTACACCCTGGAGTCCCGGCTCCAGGTGCTGCCCTCCTTCGCCACCGTCGCCGGTGCGGGCCTCGGCACCTCGGCGGGCCTCTCCTCGCCCGGGATCGACGTCGACCTCGCCGCCGTGCTGCACGGCGGCCAGAGCGTCCGGGTGCACCGCCCGATCCCGGTCAGCGGCTCCGCCGTCCAGACCTCGAAGGTCGCCGCCGTGTACGACAAGGTCAAGGCGGCCGTCCTGGTGCTGCGGACCGAGGCCGCCGACGAGGACGGGCCGCTGTGGACCAGCGACGCCCAGATCTTCGTACGCGGCGAGGGCGGCTTCGGCGGGGAGCGCGGCCCCTCCGAACGGACCGCCTACCCCGCCGTCGCCCCGAACCACGTCGTCGAACGCCCCGTCCGCCCCGACCAGGCACTGCTCTACCGGCTCTCCGGCGACTGGAACCCGCTCCACGCCGACCCCGGGTTCGCCGCGCTCGCCGGCTTCGACCGGCCGATCCTGCACGGCCTGTGCACCTACGGCATGACGCTCAAGGCCGTCACCGACACGGTCCTCGGCGGCGACGCCTCCCGCGTCCGCGCCTGCCGCACCCGCTTCACCGGGGTCGTCTTCCCCGGCGAGACCCTGCGCATCGCCATGTGGACCTCCCAGAAGCAGGTACGCGTCGAGGTGAGCGCCGTGGAACGGGACGGCGCGGCGGTCCTCGGCGACACCTTCGTCGAACACGACTGACCCGGGACGCCGGACCCCGCATCCCGGTCACAGACCCCGGATCCCGGACGACAGACGCCGGACCCGCACCCCCCGACCCGCACCGGAACGAGAACGCATCCGTCACCGCACCACCCGGCCCATGAGGGGAGCCGCACCATGCGCGCAGCCGTACTGCACGAGATCGGCCAGGAGAAACTCGAAGTACTCGACGACGTCGAGGCGGTGGGCTTCGGCCCCGGCAAGGTGAAGCTCCGCATCCGGGCCACCGGCCTCTGCCACTCCGACGTCTCCGCGATGAGCGGCGTGCTGCCGCAGCCCGCCCCCTTCATCCCCGGCCACGAGGGCGCCGGCGAGGTCGTCGACGTCGGCGACGGGGTGAGCGGACTGAGCGCCGGGGACCGGGTGCTGGTCTGCTGGCTGCCGGCCTGCGGCGCCTGCCCCTCCTGCAAGCGCGGCCAGACCCAGCTCTGCCTCGCGGGCTTCATGAACGCGGGCACGCCCAACTTCAAGCGCCCCGGCGGCGACGTCTTCGGCTTCGCCGGCACCGGCACCTTCACCGAGGAGGTCGTCGTCGGCGCCGGCTGCGCGGTGCCCATCCCCGACGACGTCCCGTTCGAGATCGCCGCCCTGATCGGCTGCGGGGTCACCACCGGCCTCGGCGCGGCCATCAACACCGCGCGGGTGGAGGCCGGTTCCTCGGTCGCCGTGATCGGCTGCGGCGGCGTCGGCATCTCCACGATCCAGGGCGCCCGGGTCCAGGGCGCCGCCCAGATCGTCGCCGTCGACCCGGTGGCCTCCCGGCGCGAGGCGGCCCTGCGCTTCGGCGCCACCGAGGCCGTCTCGCCCGAGGAGTTCACCGACGCCAAACAGCGGATCACCGCCGGCGAGGGCTTCGACTACGTCTTCGAGGTCGTCGGCAAGTCCGCCACCGCCCGCACCGCCTACGAGCACACCCGGCGCGGCGGAACCCTGTGCATCGTCGGCGCCGGCGCCATGGACGACAACTTCCAGGTCAACATGTTCGAGCTGTTCTTCGACGAGAAGCGCATCCTGCCCTCCATGTACGGCGGCGGGGACGTCCTGCGCTCCTACGAACGGGCCATCGCGCTCTGGCGGGCCGGCCGCATCGACCTGGAGTCCATGATCACCCACCGGGTCCGGCTCGACGGCATCAACGACGCCCTCGACCAGATGCGGACCGGAGAGTCGCTGCGCACCTGCATCGAACTCTGACCCCCGCCCCCACCCGAGAGGAACCCGAGATCCGATGTCACTTCCCCTGGACGGACTGTCCGCGATCGTCACCGGCGCCGGGCGCGGTCTCGGCCGGGCCGAGGCGCTGGAACTGGCCCGGCTCGGCGCGGCCGTCGTCGTCAACGACTACGGACAGCCGGGCCGCGACGGTTCGGGCGAGGCGTCCGCCGCTCCGGCGGAGGAGGTCGCCGAGGAGATCCGCGCGGCGGGCGGCCGCGCCGTCGCGCACCTCGGCGACGTCGCCGACCACGACCAGGCCCGCGCCCTGGTCGACCTGGCCGTCACCACCTACGGCAAGCTCGACGTCCTGGTCAACAACGCGGGCATCCTGCGCGACCGGATGATCTTCTCGATGACCGAGGACGAATGGGACTCGGTCGTACGGGTGCACCTCAAGGGCCACTTCAACACCACGCACTTCGCCGCCGCGCACTGGCGGACCCGCTCCAAGGAGGCCGGCGGCCCGGTCTACGGACGGATCGTCAACACCTCGTCCGAGGCCTTCCTGGCCGGTTCGGCGGGCCAGCCCAACTACGCCGCGGCCAAGGGCGGCATCGTCGGCCTGACCACCTCCACCGCGCTGGCCCTGGCCAAGTACGGCGTCACCGCCAACGCGATCTGCCCGCGCGCCCGCACCCGGATGACCGAGGACGTCTTCGCGGGCTTCGAGGTGCCGCAGGACGGCCGGCTCGACGCGCTCGCCCCCGAGCACGTCTCACCGCTCGTCGGCTATCTGGCCTCACCGGCCGCCGCCCGGGTCAACGGGCAGCTGCTCGTGGTGCACGGCGGCATGGTCGCGGTCGTCGAACGGCCCAGGGTGGCCGCGCAGTTCGACGCGTCGAAGGAGACCTTCTCCTTCGACGAGCTGGACGAACTGCTCTCCCCGTACTACGCGCAGCAGCCGCCCAACCGGACGTTCGCGGCGGCCGAGGTGCTGGGGCTCAAGCGGGGCTGACGCGGGACGGGGAGCACCCCGGGACAGGGGAGGGCCCCCGCATCCGGTGCCGGATGCGGGGGCCCTCCGTCTCCCCTCGTTACGTCTCGCGGGCGGTCAGGCCGCCCTGTCACCACCCTCGGAGGGGCGGCGGTGGCGTCCGAGCGGCTGCACCGCCGCATCGTCCACGGCCACACCCCCTCGGTGCTTTCCGGAGCCGCCGGCCCCGGCCCGCGGTGCGTCCGCCCCCGGCGGACGCGTCTGGGTCGTGTCGGTTCGCGCCTCAGACATCTGGGAAGTCACCCCGTTGCGATTGCTTGCCTGCGTGTGTCACGGGGGCCGGCACGCCCCCGCGCACCCGGTCACCGTCGGCGACCGCGAGTGCGGTTGCGCAAGATCCCCGGCCTCACCTTAGACCGATTTCCTAGAGCGGCACTTCAGTGCGACGCCATGCGTCCCACGAGCGGCGCCTGCCCCAGCGGAACGGGTCGGCACACCGTGAGACCCGTCCCGGCGGCGGAGGGTTGCGTACCGTTTCCGGCGCACTTGGACGGGCCGTCCGGAGCCTCGTCGCAGGGGGCGTCGAGCAGCGCCACCGCGCAGTCCGTCTCCCCGTCCGCGTACGGCAGGGCGAGGACGCCGTCGGCCGACCAGACCCCGCTGCCGGCCAGCCAGCCGAAGGGCACGGGGCGTTGATGGAGCCGGCGGCCCGAGGGGCGCCAGACGCCCAGCCAGGTGCCCGCCGCCCCGTCGATCCGCAGGGCCACCGCACAGCTCTCCGGCATCAGCGCCTGCCCCGGCTGCACGGCGAACGGCGTCACGGCGGCGTCCGGCAGCCGCAGGCACTCCGGGAAGCGCACGGGCAGACAACTCCCCAGCACGCCCCAGCCGATCCGGTCGTGCCCCGGCGCGTCGGAGCGGATCAGCAGCAGCCCGCTGTCCGGATCGGCCAGCAGCAGCCGGTCGTTGCTCTCCGGCGCGATCTGCAGCAGCGGGGTCATCTCGGCGTCCCGGCCCAGATCCACCGCGACCGCCTTGACCGGGCCGCCGCCCGCCGGCTCCCGGTCCAGGGCCAGCATCCGGCCCGCCCGGTCCAGCCAGACCCCGCCCGTGCAGTGCCCCGGCAGATCCGCCAGGTGCTCGGGGCCCCCGGCCGCGCCGGCGATCCGCCAGAGCGCCGTGGAGTACGTCCCCGGGGCCAGGGCGTACGCGCTGACGCCGTCGGGCGAGGGCGGGAGCAGCGTCAGCTCCTCGCATTCCACGATGCCCAGGGGGAGTTCACCGGTGCCCGGCCCGGTCGGATAGAGCAGCGAGAACGCCCGGTGCCCGGCGACCCGGCGGTGGATCAGCACCCGCCCGTCGGCGAGCGGCAGCACCTGCGAGTCCGCCTCCTCCGGCTGGTCCAGCGGCAGCGGCACGGCGTACGGCTCGGGCCCGTCCAGCGTCCACCGCTCGGCGAACCAGGCGGGCTCACCGCCGGAGTCCGGTCCTTGGCCCGCCGGGCGGGCCGTGGTGAGCCGGGCGCCATAGGCCCCGTCGGCGCTGAGCGCGAAGACGGGCAGGACCGTTTCGGCGGGGGCGGGCGGCGGGGGCGCGGGATCCCTGTGGGAGTCCGCGCCGGTGCCCGTGTCGGTGTGCGTGTCCGTGTCCGTGTACGGGGGGTTTGCCCCGGCGTCCCGGGCGGCGCCCGCGGCGTCCCCGGCCGGCTCCGCGGTCTCCCCGGCCGTCCCCGGCGCACCGGGCGCCGGACCCTCCGCGGTGGCCGATCCGACCGCCTCGGCGGCCTCGTCCTCGATGGCACAGGCAGTCATCGACTCATCACCTCCGGCAACCGAAGCTAGTTTTCGCACTTCCAGCCGAACAACACGAGCCACACCACTTCACACATAAGGGTGGCGATGCCCGGATTCGCCTGAAGAGGTGGGGGTGGTTGTGCTTGCCCCAGGAGGAGCGCCTAAGGTTAGGCATTCCTAAGCATTGCCTGTGTGACCCTCGACTGGAGCAAGTGATGTCCCTTCGACGCCGCGGCACCGCCGCAGTCGGTCTGGCCGTAGTGGCCGCCCTGTCCCTCTCCGCCTGCGGGAGCGACGACGGCGGCTCCGGCGGTTCGGCCAAGTCCGACGCCGACAAGAAGGCCTCGGTCGCCACCGGCGGCAAGGACTTCGGCGACGCGGCGGCGAAGACCGCGGCGTACGGCACGGACGCCCCGGCCGGCACGTTCCCGCGCACCATCACGCACGCGATGGGCAAGACCGAGCTGAAGGCCGCCCCGAAGCGGGTCGTCGTGCTGGACGTCGGCGAGTTCGACAACGTCGTCTCGCTGGGCGTGAAGCCGGTCGGCTACGCCCCCTCCGAGGGCGACGCGGCGATCCCCTCGTACCTGAAGAAGGACGCGGGCGAGCCCAAGAACGTCGGCACGATCAACAACCTCAACCTGGAGGCGATCGCCGGACTGAAGCCCGACCTGATCCTCGGCAGCCAGCTGCGCGCCGCGGACAAGTACGACGAGCTGTCCAAGATCGCGCCGACCGTGTTCTCCATCCGTCCGGGCTTCACCTGGAAGGAGAACTACCTCCTCAACGCCGCCGCGCTCGACAAGACCGCCAAGGCCAAGTCCGAGCTGGGCGCCTACGAGACCAACGCCAAGAAGCTCGGCGAGGACATCGGCCCGAAGAAGCCGACCATCTCCATGGTCCGCTACCTGCCGGACAAGATCCGCCTCTACGCCAAGGCCTCCTTCATCGGCACCATCCTCGACGACGCCGGACTGCCGCGGCCCAAGAACCAGCAGATCAACGAGCTGGCCGCGGAGATCAGCCCGGAGAAGATCGACGAGGCGGACGCCGACTGGATCTTCACCGGCGTCTACGGCCCCGTGAAGGCCACCAAGCGGGACACCACCCAGGCCAACCCGCTGTGGAAGAACCTCACCGCCGTCAAGGAGGGCCGCGCCAAGAACGTCTCCGACGAGACCTGGTACCTCGGCCTCGGCGTCACCGCCGCCAACCTGGTCCTCGACGACCTGCGCGCCGACCTGGTGAAGTGACGGCCGCGCGCACCCGCCGAAGTAACGATTCATGACCGGCCGCCGCCCCGCCCCCGCGGGTCCGGCGGCCCGGGACCGCGGGGCACGGAGGACAGGTAGCCTTTCCTCCGTGCCCCGTCTGTCTGAAGTCATCGCCGAGCTCGACGCCCTGTGGCCGCCCGAGCGGGCCGAAGGATGGGACGCGGTCGGCACGGTCTGCGGCGATCCGGACGCCGAGGTGCGCCGGGTGCTCTTCGCCGTCGACCCCGTGCACGAGATCGCCGACGAGGCGATGCGGCTCGGCGCCCAGCTGATCGTCACCCACCACCCGCTCTATCTGCGCGGGACGACGACGGTCGCGGCCGGCACCTTCAAGGGCCGCGTCGTGCACACCCTGATCAAGCACGACATCGCGCTGCACGTGGCGCACACCAACGCCGACACCGCGGACCCCGGCGTCTCCGACGCCCTGGCCGGCGCCCTCGACCTGCGCGTCGAGGGCCCCCTCGTACCGGACCCCACCGACCCCGCGGGCCGCCGCGGCCTCGGCCGGATCTGCGCGCTCGACCACCCCGAGACGCTGGCCGCCTTCGCGGCCCGCGCCGCCGCCCGGCTGCCCGCCACCGCCCAGGGCATCCGCCTCGCCGGCGACCCGGAGGCCGTGGTGCGCAGGGTCGCGGTGAGCGGCGGATCCGGCGACAGCCTCTTCGACGCGGTCCGCGCGGCGGGCGTGGACGCCTTCCTCACCGCGGACCTGCGCCACCACCCGGCCTCCGAGGCCATCCAGCACTCGCCGCTCGGCCTGGTCGACGCCGCGCACTGGGCCACCGAATGGCCGTGGTGCGAGCAGGCCGCGGCGCAGCTCGACGCGATCTCCGACCGCCACGGATGGGACCTGCGGGTCCATGTCTCGAAGCAGGTCACCGACCCCTGGACCACCCACCACTCTTCTGGAGCCCCCAACTGAACGCCGCGCCCGCCGACCAGATCCGACTCCTCGACGTCCAGGCCCTCGACCAGCGCCTCGCCCAGCTCGCGCACCGCCGCACCTCCCTGCCCGAGCACGCCGAGATCGAGTCGCTGACCGCCGACCTCGCCCAGCTCCGCGATCTGCTGGTCGCGGCCACGACCGAGGAGAGCGACACCGCCCGCGAGCAGACCAAGGCGGAGCAGGACGTCGACCAGGTGCGCCAGCGCGCCGCCCGCGACCAGCAGCGGCTGGACTCCGGCGCGGTGACCTCGCCCAAGGACCTGGAGAACCTCCAGCGCGAGATCGTCTCGCTCGCCAAGCGCCAGGGCGACCTGGAGGACGTCGTCCTCGAAGTCATGGAGCGCCGCGAGTCCGTGCAGGAGCGCGTCACCGAGCTGACCGACCGCGTCGCCGCCGTGCAGGCCAAGGCCGACGACGCGACCGGCCGCCGGGACACCGCCACCCGCGAGCTGGACGAGGAGGCCGCCACGGTCGCCAAGGAGCGCGAGGTCGTCGCCGCCTCCGTCCCCGCCGACCTGCTCAAGCTGTACGACAAGCTCCGCGCCCAGCAGGGCGGGGTGGGCGCCGCCCGCCTCTACCAGCGCCGCTGCGAGGGCTGCCGGCTGGAGCTCAACATCACCGAGGTCAACGAGGTGAAGGCCGCCGCCCCCGACGCCGTGCTGCGCTGCGAGAACTGCCGCCGCATTCTGGTCCGCACCGCCGACTCGGGCCTGTAGTGGGCGGGCCGCGCCACTTCGTCGTCGAGGCCGACGGGGGTTCCCGGGGCAACCCGGGCCCCGCCGGCTACGGCGCGGTCGTCATCGACGCGCGCACGGGGGAGACCCTGGCCGAGGCCGCCGAGTACATCGGCGTGGCGACGAACAACGTCGCGGAGTACAAGGGCCTCATCGCCGGGCTCCGCGCCGCCGCGGCCCTGGTGCCCGAGGGCGCCCCGCAGGTCCGGGTCCGGATGGACTCCAAGCTCGTGGTCGAGCAGATGTCGGGCCGCTGGAAGATCAAGCACCCGGACATGAAGCCGCTCGCCGCCGAGGCGGCCCGGATCCTTCCGGCGTCCGCCGTCACCTACGAGTGGATCCCGCGCGAGAAGAACAAGCACGCGGACCGGCTCGCCAACGAGGCCATGGACGCGGGCCGCCGGGGCGAGCAGTGGGAGCCGTCCGCCTCGACCGCCGCCCTCGACACCCCGCGGGACTCGGTCGCCGCCGCCCTGCCACCGGTCTCGGGCCCGCCCGGCGACGCGGCGGCCGGAGCGGCCCGCGCCAGGGCGGCGCTGAACCGGACGGCGGCCGCACCGGCTGCCACGAGCCCTTCGGCCCCCTCGGGCCGCGCCGCCTCCGCGTCGGCTTCGGTCCCGTCGGCCCACTCCGGGGCCTCCGCCCTCTCCGCCTCTTCCGGGTCCTCCGGGTCCTCTGACTCCTCCGCCCCCTCCGGCTCCTCGACCACCGCCACCCCGCAGGTCGGCTGGGGTTCGGCCCCCGACCTCGGTGCGCCCGCCACCTTCGTGCTGCTGCGCCACGGGGAGACGGCGCTCACGCCGCAGAAGCGGTTCTCCGGCAGCGGCGGGACGGATCCGGAGCTGTCCGCGGCCGGCCGCGAGCAGGCCCGGCGGGCCGCCGAGGCGTTCGCCGCGCGGGGCACGGTGCAGGAGATCGTCTGCTCGCCGCTGCGGCGCTGCCGGGAGACCGCGGGCGCGGTCGCGGCCCGGCTGGGGCTGGAGGTCCGGATCGAGGACGGGCTGCGCGAGACGGACTTCGGGGCCTGGGAGGGCCTGACGTTCGCCGAGGTCAGGGAGCGGTACGGGGAGGACCTGGACGCCTGGCTCGGCTCGGCGAAGGCCGCGCCGACCGGGGGAGGCGAGAGCTTCGCGGAGGTCGCCCGCCGGGTCGCCGCCACCCGCGACCGCCTGGTGGCCCGGTACGCGGGCCGTACGGTCCTGGTGGTCACCCATGTCACGCCGATCAAGACCCTGGTCCGGCTGGCCCTGGGCGCACCGCCGGAGTCGCTGTTCCGGATGGAGCTCTCGGCGGCCTCGGTGTCGGCCGTGGCGTACTACGCGGACGGCAACGCCTCCGTACGGCTGCTGAACGACACCTCGCACCTGCGGTAGCGGCTCCGGTCCGCTGCCCCGTTCGCTGCTCCGGCCCGGTGGACCGGGCCCGGACAGCAGCCGGCCCCATCGGCGGGGGGAAGGCCGATGGGGCCGGGGCGGTTCCGCCGGGCCGGGGGATTGTCCGGCGGAACCCGGGTGTCCCGGGAGTCCGGGTCACGTCCTCGTTTGTCTCGTGCCCCGGTTGCCGGGAAGCATGCATGCGGCGCTCGCGGAAGGGCTCGCGCCCGTCGCTTTTCGGCCGCCCGTCGCGGGCGTCGGTTTTCGGCCGCGCGGGGGCGCCGACCCGGGCGCGCGAGCGGACCCGGGCCCGCTCCGGCGCCGCCGGGACGACGGCCCTCCGGCGCCCGGCGTGCGCCCCGCTCAGCCGCGCAGCGCCGCCGCCTCGGCGGCCAGCTTCTCCACCCGGGACCAGTCCCGGGCCGCCACGGCGTCGCCGGGCACCATCCAGCTGCCGCCCACGCAGCCGACGTTCGGCAGGGCGAGATAGCGGGGGGCCGAGGCGAGGGAGATCCCGCCGGTCGGGCAGAACCGGGCCTGGGGGAGCGGTGACGCCAGGGCCTTCAGATAGGCCGTGCCGCCCGCCGCCTCGGCCGGGAAGAACTTCATCTCGGTGACCCCGCGCTCCAGCAGCGCGACCACCTCGGACGTCGTGGAGACGCCCGGCAGGAACGGCAGCCCCGACGCCTTCATCGCGTCCAGCAGGGCGTCCGTCCACCCCGGGCTCACCAGGAAGCGGGCGCCCGCGTCCACCGTCTCCGCGACATGCCGCGGCGCGATCACCGTGCCGGCACCGACCACCGCGTCCGGCACGCCCTCGGAGATCGCCCGGATCGCGTCCAGGGCGGCGGGGGTGCGCAGCGTCACCTCGATCGCCGGGAGACCGCCCGCCACCAGGGCGCGCGCGAGCGGCACCGCGTCGGCGGCGTCCTCCAGGACGACCACGGGCACGACGGGGGCAAGGTCCAGCACGGAGGAGGTCATGCCCTCATCCTGCCGGTGGGAGACATGATGCGCAACGAGCGTTGCGCATGCTGCAACGAGGAGAGGGTGGCTCCGCCCGCCGGACCCGGTCAGTGGATCTCGGTCACCACGACATCGAGCTCCCAGGGCCGCCCGGGGCGGGCGGGGGCCTCCGCCTCCACCACGTACCCGAGGTCCCGCAGGACCTCCACCAGCTCCGCGGGGCCCTTCGGACGGGCTCCGGCCACCAGCAGATCCCGGACGATCCGGCCCTTGGTCGCCTTGTTGAAATGGCTGACCACCGACCGTTTCTCCACGCCGTCGACGACCTGGGAGTGGAGCACCCGCACGCTCGCCGTGCGCTCGGCCACCGCACCCTTCGGCTTCCACGCCGCCGTGTACGCGGACGAGCGCAGATCCAGCACCAGCCCGTCCCCGGCGGCCTCCGGCATCACCTCGGCCATCGGCGTACGCCAGAACGCCCCCAGGGCACCGGTCCCCGGCAGCTTCACCCCCATCGAGCAGCGGTACGAGGGGATCCGGTCGCCCACCCGCACCGCGCCCCACAGCCCGGAGAACACCAGCAGCGACGCCCGCGCCCGGCGCCGGGCGGCCGCGTCCAGGGAGGCCAGGTCCAGCGCGTCGTACAGCACACCGGTGTAGATCTCCCCGGCCGGACGCGTCCCCGCCGTCCGCAGCTCCACGTTCTTCGCGATCTCGCCGCGCAGCCCTTCGCTGAGCCCCAGCACCCCGCGCGCCTTCTCCTCGTCCGCCGCGCACAGCTCCACCAGCGCGTCGAGCACGGCGGTGCGCGCCGCGGTCAGACCGGGCAGCGAGAGCGACTCGATCTTCAGCGGTGCCCCGCGCCCCGAGGCGGCCTTTCCTTCGGAGGGCGGCAACAGCACGAGCACGGTGGTTCTCCTTCGTACGGACGGAACGGGACGCGAAACCCCTCGCGCCAGCGTACGGGGACGGACCCCCGGCACCCGAAGCCGTCCACCCCCGGGTCCGCCGCCCCGCACCCGGGATGCCGCCCGCCCGGCCCGGTCATACGCTCGGTCCATGCCCCGCCGCCATCTGCACATGACCGGCGCAGCCGACACCCCGCTGGGCACGGCCCTGCGCGCGCTGCGGACCGAACTCGCGCTCCCCGAAGGCTTCCCCGCCGAGGTGCTGGCGGAGGCCGCGGAGGCGGCGCGGGCCCCGGCGGTCTCCGGGCACGAGGACGCCACGGACCTGCCGTTCCTCACCATCGACCCCCCGGCCTCCACCGATCTCGACCAGGCGATGCACCTGGCCCGCCGGGCGCACGGCTACCGCGTGCACTACGCCATCGCGGACGTCGCCGCCTTCGTCCGCCCCGGCGGCGCGCTCGACGCCGAGGCCCACCGCCGGGTGAACACCCTCTACTTCCCCGACGGCAGGGTGCCGCTCCACCCCGAGGAGCTCTCCGAGGGCGCGGCGAGCCTGCTGCCGGGCGGGCCGCGCCCCGCCGTGCTCTGGGAGATCGACCTGGACGGCGACGGTGCCGCCGTCGCCACCCGGGTGCGCCGGGCGCTCGTCCGCAGCCGCGCCAAACTCGACTACGCCGGGGTGCAGCGGGCGATCGACAGCGGGACCGCCGAGGAACCGCTGGCGCTGCTGCGGGAGATCGGCATCCTGCGCGAGGAACAGGAGGTCGCCCGGGGCGGCATCTCGCTCGACGTGCCCGAGCAGGAGATCGTCGCGCGCGACGGACGGTACGGACTGGAATACCGCGCCCCGCTTCCCGCCGACGCCTGGAACGCCCAGATCTCCCTGCTCACCGGCATGGCGGCGGCCCGGCTGATGCGGGATTCCGGTACGGGCATCCTGCGCACCCTGCCCGTGGCCCCGGACGGGGCGGTCGCCCGGCTGCGCCGCTCGGCCGAGGCCCTGCACGTCGACTGGCCGCACCATGTGCCGTACGCGGAGGTCGTCCGTTCCCTCGACCCGAAGCGGAGCCGCCACGCGGCGTTCCTCCAGGAGTGCACCACCCTGCTGCGCGGCGCCGGCTACACGGTCTTCGACCACGGCGAGCTGCCGGACCCCGCCGTGCACGCCGCCGTCGCCGACCTCTACACCCACTGCACGGCCCCGCTGCGCCGGCTCGTCGACCGGTACGCGGCCGAACTCTGCCTCGCCGCGGACGCCGGCACCGAACCGCCGGAATGGGTCCTGTCCGCGCTGCCCGGCCTGCCCAAGGAGATGGCGGAGGGCACCGGGCGCGCCAACACGGTGGAGCGGGCGTGCGTGGACCTCGTCGAGGCGGCGCTGCTCAAGGACCGGGTCGGCACGGTCTTCGACG
This sequence comes from Streptomyces sp. NPDC024555, assembly GCF_055559335.1. Taxonomy (NCBI): domain Bacteria; kingdom Bacillati; phylum Actinomycetota; class Actinomycetes; order Kitasatosporales; family Streptomycetaceae; genus Streptomyces; species Streptomyces sp. NPDC024555. The sequence goes on along the minus strand of NZ_JBVHKV010000011.1, from coordinate 32,972 downwards.
CGTACGTCGTCGACGTCAAGGAGAACGACCCGTCCGTCGGGACCGTCCACATCGACGAACCGGCGGTCGTCGCCCGGATCGAGGGCGGCTCCACCCCGCTCCCTCTGGGGCAGCGGCTGCGGGTCCGGCTCACACAGGCGGACCCGGGAACGTCGAAGGTGCTGTTCACCCCGGCTTGAGCGCCGGTGGCGCCGCGCGGTCGGGCCGGTCGGGCCGTTCGGGCCGTTCGGGCTGTTCCGGCCCGGAGGGGGAGGCGTCCCCGCGCCCCCGCGTGAGCGCGGTCGGCCGAAAACGCTACCGGCTGGCCCTAGGTGCCTGCGCGCGCCCGCGTGAGCGCGGCGACGACCGCGCGCGGATCGTCCGCGTGGAACCGGACCGCGCCCGCCGTCCCCCGCCCGCCGAGCGGGCGCACGAAGCCGAGCGGTCCGGTCAGCTCCACCGTCACCGTGGTCTGCCCGCCGACCGCGACGTCCAGCACGCCGTCCGCCCCCAGCGCCACCGACCGCCCCTCGGGAAAGCGCCGGTCGACACGCGCCGAGGCCACCGAGGCGGCCGGGATCCGCAGATCGAACAGCGCCCCGTACCGCAGCCGGAGCCCGCCGTCCGCCTCCACCACATGCGGCCGGGTCACACAGGCCGCGTGCAGCGCGAGCACCAGCAGCACGCCGTACACGTCCACGACCAGCAGGATCCGGTGCACGACCGGCCACGGGACCAGCAGCGCCAGCATCACCGTCTCCACCACGGAGACGAAGACCAAGCCGTACATCATCGCGGTCTGCGGCCCGGTGTACGGGACGGCCAGCGCCGTCTCCGGCACGGCGTGGCGACGGCGCAGCACCCACAGCCCCAGGCTGTGCAGCGCCCGCAGCTCATGCACGACCAGCCGGCGCACCACCACCGGCACGACGCTCCCCACCGCCCCGGCCACCGCCTCCCGCCAGCCCGCTCCCGCCCGTCGCCCCGCCCGCACCAGCCGCGCCAGAACCACCGCCTCCAGCACGAGGACGCCGAGCAGCAGCCCCTCCACCCCCACCACCACGGCCACCGGAACCCGCACCCCGGCCACCAGACAGACCACGACGACCAGCTCGGCAGGCAGCACCGCCCCGGCCACGATCCGCGCTCCCCGTATCCCGGTCATCCCCCAGCCCCCTTCCGTTCCCGCGCCTCTGTACTACGAGCCACCAGCGCCGTCATGACCCGGCGCACCACCTCGGCCTGTGCCGGCGGATAGTCCGCCAGGAGGGCCTCCCCGACGCCGGTCCGTTCCGGTCCGCCGTCCGGGAGGGCGGCCAGCAGCTCCTCCGGCACCAGCGCGGTGATCCGCGCGGCCAGCGGCCCGATGCGCGGATCGTCCACGGGCGCCGATTCGAGCGCGTCCAGCTCCCCGTACAGCGTGAGCAGGGCCGGATCGTCGGCCAGGGTGCGCAGTACGGAGAAGACCTCGCCGTCCGCTCCGGCCGTGTCGAGCAGCTCCAGGTGCTCACGGTCCCGGGCGGCTGCCGGGGAAGCGGTGACGGGCCCGGCGGCGAGCAGCCCGGCGAGCGCGGGGGAGACGGGCCCCGCCCCGGCGGCCACCCCGGCCCGCAGCTCGGCGAGCCGCGCCCGGCGCTCCCCGATCTCCCGTTCCTGCCGGGCGAGATCGTCGTCCAGCTCCGCCAGCACCTCCCCGAGCGGCCGCCCGGCGTCCCCGGCCAGGACCTCCCGCACCTCGTCGAGACGGAGCCCCAGCTCGCTGAGCCGACGGATCCGGGCCAGGAACACGGCGTCCCGCACGGTGTACGAGCGATAGCCGTTGGCCCGGCGCGCGGGCTCGGCCAGCAGCCCGATCCGGTGGTAGTGGCGCACGGCCCGGGGGGTGAGCCCGACCAGCGCGGCGATCTCTCCGATGCGCATGGGGCCAGTAGAAACCCTGACGCCGCGACAAGGTCAAGCGCCGACCCGCCCCCCGCTCCCCGAGCCGCCGCCCTCCGTCTCGTACGATCGCGCCTTCGGCCCCCCGGCCCGTACCCCGCTCCCGACCCCCGGAGGAGACCGCCGTGCCCGACCGCCCCCGCCGGATCCTCGCCGCCGCGCGCGAACTCCTGGAACGGGAGGGGCCGGCCGCGCTCACCATGCGCCGGATCGCCGGGGCCACGGGCGTCACCGCGCCCTCGCTCTACAAGTACTTCCCGGACAAGTCCGCCGTGGTCGACGCCCTGGCCGACGCGATGCTCCGGGAGATCGCGGAGGTGCTCGAAGCGGCGGAGCGGGCGTCCCCGGGCTCGTTCCCCGCCCTGGCCACCGCGTACCGCACCCACGCCCTGGCCCACCCCCACCTCTACCGCCTCATCACCGCCCGCCCCCTCCCACGCGACCTCGAGGTGCGCGCCGCCGCCCCCCTCCTGCGCGCCCTCTCCGGCGACGAGGCCCGCGCCAGGGCGGCCTGGGCCTTCGCCCACGGCATGGTCACCATGGAACTCAACGGCCGCTTCCCCACGGACGCCACCGTCACGGCGGCCTGGCACGCGGGCATCGACGCCTTCGCCGGGACGGGGCCGGTCGGCCTCTGACGGCGTTCGTGCCCCTTGCCGCGATCGGGGGAACGACTCCTCGATCCACGGACGGCGGGCCCACCGATGCCCCATCCTGGCGAGCGACCGACACCGAGGAAGGGGCACGCGATGTCTGCCGTGCCGCATGAACCGCTCTCGCGGGCGGACGTCCTGCTTGAGGGCTTCCTGGCGCTGGACACGCCGGAGGGCTTCCGGGCCGAGCTGATCGAGGGGGAGATTGTCGTGACGCCGCCGCCGGACGGGGACCACGAGGACTCCCTGGGCGTGATCCTGGAGCAGGTGATCCTGCACGGCAGAACCGACATGGACTTCTCCGCGAACAAGGGACTGAGACTGCGCGGCGCGGAAGGCTGTCCCGACGACCACGCCATCCCCGACGGCACCTTCGCCCCCACCGCCCTGCGCCTCTACCGGGGAGCGGAGCCGTGGATGCCGTGCGAGGGCGTCGCGCTGGTCGTCGAGATCACGTCCTCGAAGCCGGAGCCCGACCGCACGGCCAAACGGCACTGCTACGCCCGCGGCCCCGTCCCGCTCTATCTGCTGGTCGACCGCGAGCAGTCCTCGGTGACCCTGTTCAGCGACCCGGGCGGCGACGACTACCGCCAGCACTGCACCATCCCCTTCGGCAAGGAGATCCACCTCCCCGCCCCGTTCGCCCTGGACCTGCGGACGGACGAGTTCATCTGACCGGTACGATGGGCCCACGGCAGACGAGCCGGGCGGACGGCCGCGTGAGGATCTTCGGACCCTCCCGAGGAACGTCCGGGCTCCACAGGGCAGGGTGATGGCTAACGGCCACCCGGGGTGACCCGCGGGACAGTGCCACAGAGAACAGACCGCCCGGGACCTCGGTCCCGGGTAAGGGTGAAACGGTGGTGTAAGAGACCACCAGCGCCTGGGGCGACTCAGGCGGCTAGGTAAACCCCACCCGGAGCAAGGTCAAGAGGGGCCGTCGTACGACGGCCCTGCGCGAACGTTCGAGGGCGGCCCGCCCGAGTTCGCGGGTAGACCGCACGAGGCCGGCAGCAATGCCGGCCCTAGATGGATGGCCGTCTCCCCGGCCGCCGCGAGGCGCCCGGGTGACAGAACCCGGCGTACAGCCCGACTCGTCTGCCGCTCTCGCGGTTTTGCCTGCCTGATCCCGAGTGGGTCTGGGTCACGGTCCTTACTGCGAAAGAGGGGGGTGCGTGCCTGCTGCAATACGAGGGGGCGATAACGCGAAGAAGGCCCCCGCAGATTTCCGTGGGGGCGTCGTCTCTCGGCCTACGCGGTTCCCCTCCGTGCAGGATCACTGACACGGAGGGCAGTGCATCGGGCTGCTCGGCGTCTGCCGAGGCGGTCCGGAAGATGGTTTCGTCAGAGATTCTTTTGGGCGGGTGCGCCAGCTCTGATCAGCATGTTCGCGGACGTGCGCAATGGTCGCAGGCAAGATCGCACCTGCTGTGAACTTGTCGAACTCTCGGGACTGGTGCGCAGTGGTTCAATCAGTCCTGAGTCGTGCTCAGAGTGCAGAGTTGAAATTAACTGGAGGAGTTCAGGTCGTCGTCTTCGACTGCGGCCCGATCTTCTTCAGCTTGGTTCGGATTCTGCTTCAACTGATCTCCTTGAGGGGATTCGTTCCGATGGGACCGCTTCAGGCGGTCCAGCTCGTCCCGAACCTCCGCGAAGGACCGGATCAGTCCGATGATCTTCTCCTTCATGGACTCGACCTTGTCGAGTACTAGATCGACGTTGGAGAGGACCAGGAGGACCATCGAAATGATGGCGGTCGTTTTCATTTATTTCCCGAAGGGTGCAGTTCCGATTGAGGCGCGGAGCTACACCAGCGTCAGCTGGTGCAGTCCCGCTTGGGGAGCTACACCAGCAACCAGCTTCCTTGCTGTGTGCTGGCCCCCCAACGCTACGAACGGGCACGCTCCGTGGCAAGTGTTGAGGTAGTGATCCTTTCGGGCCTCGCGGAAGTCCCTGACTCGGCCATACGCTGGGTATCCGGCCGCGTAGTGAGCGGAAGAACTTCCGTAGTGGCTTCCGTTCTTCCTGCGCTTTCCGGGGAGTGCGGGGGGAGAATATGAGCCCGGACAGCCGGATCCCGGCGGGCCCCCGTGCAGGGGCGCCCGCCGGGATCCGTTCCCGGTGATCAGCGATCAGCGATCACTGTTCGGCGATGATCAGGCCGCGCAGACCCCCAGGTCCTCCCACGCGCCCCAGTCGCCCGTGGTGCCGGGCTTGTCGCCCTTCACCCACCACTTGGCGCGCCAGGTGTGCCCCTCGGAGGTGACGGTGTCGCCGCCGGTGTAGGTGGCCTCCGTGCTCCAGAGGGGCGCGGCGCAGTCGCCCGGGTCGGTGGTGCCGCCGCCGGTGCCGCCGTCGCCGCCACCCGTACCGCCGTCGCCGCCGCCGGTGCCGCCCGTGCCGCCGTCACCGCCGCCCGTACCGCCGTCCGTGCCGCCGATGTTGACGTCGACGCAGGAGTAGAAGGCGTTGACGGTGTCGGCGACGTTCCAGACGGCGAGGACCTTCTGCTTGCCGGTGAAGCTGCCGAAGTCGACCTCGTGGCTGACGTCGGCGGGGGGCTGGGCGCCGTTGCCCTGGTACTCGGCGATCTTCTGGTCGCCGATGAAGTACTGCCAGTTCGCCGTGGCGTGACGGGCCGTGTGGTGCCAGGTGAAGGTGAACTTCTTGCCGACGGGGGTGACCTGCCAGCCCTTGTTGTCGTCGTCCAGCTCGGCGAACGCCGCGTTGCCGCCGCTGCAGCTCTTGAGGCCCTTGACGCCCTCGACGCTCTGCGGTTCGTACGTGATCTGGCCGCAGTCGACGACGCCCGTCGCGCACTGGGCCTGCCGGCTGGCCGGGGCGGTGACCCAGCCGTGGGCGTTCGCGGTGCCGGCCTGGACGCCGAGGGCGAGTACCGGCGCGACCAGGGCGCCGATCGAAACGGCCAGTCGCCTCTTTGTGTTCATGCCACATCACTTCCTTCGCTCGTGCGGAGGCCGCCCGGGACTGCCGCGGTGTGTGTGCGGCGGTGGTTCCAGGGGGTCGGGCGGACTCGTCGGTGGTACGTGGGGTGCGGAGCCGTCCGGTCGGCGCGGGGCCTGGGCGGTACGGGTCGCTGCGTCCGGGCAGGCGTGGTCCACGGCCGGGACGGGTCGTGGAAGGGGCCGGGCCCCGGGGCGATTCAGGTCTAGACCTTAATGACGAACCGGCCCCAGTCAAGGAGTGCGAACGGGTAAGTCCAGGCGTCCACTTTTCAAGATTGAGTGGTTCGTTTTCGAATCACCGGCGGGCCGTTTTTAAGTGATCCTTAAGTCCCTGGTCAACGATGCCGCGCGCCGCGGCGCCCCGTCCCGGGCGGCTCCGAGGAGCGTACGGGGCGTCAAATTGGTCTAGTCCTAATCTTCTTGGGATCGTTGACGCGCAGGTCACGGGCCGGTTATCACTGCTCCAGCTCATTCGCAGCGCTACCCCACTCCCCGCTGGAGGCTGTACGTGCACCCCCGTAAGACATTGATCGCCGCGCTTCTCAGCACGGCCCTCGCCTCGGGCGCGCTCGCCGCGACCGTCGGCATCGGCTCGGCCCAGGCGGCCGGTGCGGAGGCCGCTCCCGCCGCGGGCAAGGTGCGCATCGCGTACTACGACCAGTGGAGCGTCTACGGCAACGCCTTCTACCCGAAGCACCTCGACACCCGGGGCATCGCCGGCCAGCTGGACATCATCAACTACTCGTTCGGCAACATCCACCCCACCGACCTCACCTGCTTCGAGGCGAACAAGGCCGCGGGGGACGACAACAACCCCAACGCCGGTGACGGCGCGGGCGATTCGTACGCCGACTACCAGAAGTCCTTCAGCGCCGCCGACAGCGTGGACGGCGTGGGCGACAAGTGGGACCAGCCGATCGTCGGTGTCTTCAACCAGTTCAAGGAACTGAAGGCGAAGTACCCGCACCTGAAGATCAACATCTCGCTGGGCGGCTGGACGTACTCCAAGTACTTCAGCGACGCGGCCAAGACGGACGCGAGCCGCAAGAAGCTCGTCTCCTCCTGCATCGACCAGTACATCAAGGGCAACCTGCCGGTCGAGGGCGGCTACGGCGGCCCGGGTTCGGCGGCCGGCGTCTTCGACGGCATCGACCTCGACTGGGAGTACCCCGGCTCCGACGGCGGCCACCTGGGCAACCACTACGCCCCCGAGGACAAGCAGAACTTCACCCTGCTGCTCGCCGAGTTCCGCAAGCAGCTCGACGCGTACGGCGCGGCCAACGGCGGCAAGAAGTACCTGCTGACCGCCGCGTTCGGGGCCGGCCAGGACAAGATCAAGAACATCGAGACCGACAAGATCGGTCAGTACCTCGACTACGCCAACCTGATGACGTACGACATGCACGGCGCCTGGGACGGCGACGGGCCGACGTACCACCAGTCCCCGCTCTACTCCGGCGGCAACGACCCCTCCGACCCGGTCGCGCCCGGCACCGAGAAGTACTCGGTCGACAACGCGGTCGACTCCTGGATCGACGGCAAGCCGGCCTACGGCATCGCGGGCGGCTTCCCCGCCGCCAAGCTGAACCTGGGCTACGAGTTCTACTACCGCGGCTGGAAGGGCGTCCCGGAGGGCACCACCCACGGCCTCGCCCAGACCGCCACCGGCGGCTCCGCCGCCCGCCCGCTCAGCCAGCAGGCCGGCATCGCCAACTACAAGGAGCTCGGCGGCATCGTCGACAACCCGGCGACGACCTACTGGGACGACGAGGCGAAGGCCTCCTACTTCTACAAGGACGGCGAGTTCTTCACCGGCCTGGACCAGAAGTCCATCCAGGCCCGCGTCGACTACGCCAAGCAGCGCGGCCTGGCCGGGGCGATGATGTACTCGCTCATCGGCCTGGACGACAACGCCACCCTGCTGAAGCAGATCAACACCGCGCTCGGCGGCACCACCACCCCGCCCACCACGCCTCCCACGACCGAGCCCACCACGCCCCCCACCACCGACCCCACCGACCCGCCGGCCACCGGCTGCGGTTCCGTCCCGGCGTACGTGGCCGGATCCGTGTACAACGCGGGCGGCGAGGTCTCCTACGGCGGCCACCGGTACAAGGCCCAGTGGTGGACGCAGAACGAGGCCCCGGGAAGCACCGGCGAGTGGGGCGTCTGGAAGGACCTGGGGGCCTGCTGACCTCCCGCGTCCCCTGAACCGCACCGTCACGGCGTGCCCCACCACGCCGCCCCGGCCCCCGCCCGGTGGACACCCGTCCGCCGGGCGGGGGCCGGTGGGCGTCGAGGACCCCGGGGCGGTCCGTCACCGGACGGCGACGCACCGTCTGTTGTCGGCCATATATCGGCGGATGACCCCCTGAGGAAGGAGAGTTGCGGAAACCCGGCTGTCCGGAGCCGTCGCACGGGCTACGGTCGAGTACACCTTTCGGCGGGAGGGAGCATCGATGTCCGAGACGCCGGCCGAGGCGGAACCGGTCGTGACGGAACCGGCCGAGACGGAACCGGTCGTGACGGAACCGGTGGACGCGGAGCCGGTCGATACGGAACCCGTCGAGGCGGAGCCGGACGGCAGCGGTGACGAACTCCGCGCGCTGGCCCAGGAGTTCGTGGCCGCCCTGACCCGTGAGCAGGAGCTCGCCGTGGCGCGGGAAGCGGTGATCACGCGTCTGCACGGGGAGCTGGAGCAGTTGCGGCGGGGCGGGGTCGAGCACGCGCTCGATGTCGTGCGCAGGCCGTTGATCCGGCTCCACGACCGTATCCGGCAGCAGGCCGACCGGGTCGACGAGCCCCTGAGCGTCGAGGAGTTGCGGGTGCTCCTGCGGGCCCTGGCGGACGAGACGGCCGATGCGCTGGCGGCCTCCGGCGTCGAGCGGTACGAGGCGCGGGTGGGCGATGCCTACGACGCGTCGCGGCACCGCCCGCTCGGGCGGGTCCCCGCCGCGTCGGCCGAGGAGGACCGCCTCGTCGGCCGCGTCGTCACCGCCGGGTTCGAGCAGGGGGAGCGCGTCGTGCGGAAGTCCGAGGTCTTCGTCACCCACTGGGAGCCCTGACCGCCACCCCCTGGCCCCCGCCGCAGTCCTCCAGCACCTCTCGACAGCTAGGAGCCGTACATGGCCGTCTACGGAATCGATCTCGGCACCACCTACTCCTGCGTGGCCTGCGTCGACGATGTCGGCCGGCCCACGGTGCTGCGCAATCTGGAGGGGTCGGACACCACGCCGTCGGTGGTGTACTTCGAGAACGAGGACCAGACGGTCGTCGGCCAGAGCGCCAAGGACGCGGCGGTGCTCGATCCGGAGCACGTCGTCCAGCTGATCAAGCGGGACATGGGGGAGTCCGTGGAGCGCACCTTCCACGGGCGCTCCTTCACCGCGGAGGAGATCTCCGCGCGCATCGTACGGAAACTCGCCGACGACGCCCGGGTCAGCGGCGGGGCCGAGGTGCGGGACGTGGTGATCACCGTGCCGGCCTACTTCGGCCTCGCGGAGCGGGACGCCACGCGGAAGGCCGGTGAGATCGCCGGACTCCGGGTGCTGGACATCGTCGCCGAACCCATCGCCGCGGCGCTCGACTACGGGGCCCTCGACGTCGCCGCCGGGGGCGACCGCAACGTCCTCGTCTACGACCTGGGCGGCGGCACCTTCGACACCACGGTCCTGACGCTGCGCGGGACGGACCTGAGCGTGCTGTGCACCGACGGTGCCAAGGAACTCGGCGGAGCGGACTTCGACGACCGCATCGTGATGCACCTGGTGGAGACCTTCCGGGACAAGTTCCCCGACGCCGAGGACCCGCTGGCGGACCAGCACTCGGAGACCCAGCTGCGGCGGGACGCCGAGGACGCGAAGAAGGCGCTCTCCTTCCGCGCCCAGTACACGGTCCGCGTCATGCACCAGGGCCTGGTCGCCGAGGTCGATCTGACCCGGGAGCTGCTGGAGGAGCTGACCTCCGACCTGCTCGACCGGACGGTCGACATCACCCGGCGCACCATCGCCGTCGCGCAGGAACGCGGAGTCGACCGCTTCGACGAGGTGCTGCTGGTCGGCGGGGCGTCCAAGATGCCCGCGGTCGCGCAGCGGCTCACCGACGCCTTCGGCTTCGAACCGAGGCTCCACAACCCCGATCTGACGGTGGCCCGAGGGGCCGCCCTCTACGCACTGGACCGGGCGCTGTACGCCATCGACTCCGGCGAGATGCGCGCCGCGGACGCCCCCGACGTCCCCGACACCGGCCGGATCACACGGCAGCCGTACCAGGTCTCGACCGTCGCCTCGCGCAGCTACGGGATCCGGGTGCTGGACGTCGAGACCGACCGGGACTACGTGTCCCACCTCGTGCACGCGAACGACAGCCTGCCCGCCGCCGTGAGCGAGGACTTCTACACGATCAGGGACGACCAGCGCAAGGTGCACATCCAGGTGATGGAACAGGCGGGCGCCGTCGAGTCGGAGGAGCTCGACCACAACACCGTCGTCGCCGAAGGCAATCTGGACATCCCGCCGGGCAAGCCCGCCCGGTGGCCGTTCGCCTGTGAGTTCTCCCTCAACGCGTCGGGGCTGCTCGACGTGGTCGCCACCGAACGCGAGACGGGAAAACGCCTTCACCTGTCCGTGCAGATCGGGGGCATGACCCGGGCCGATGTGGACGAGGCCCGCGTGGCCCTGGGACGGGAGAGGATCGCCTGACGGCGTCCGGGCGTGTGCGGCCATGGCCTTCGACGAATCGCGATACCGGCGCGAGGTGCTCGACGCGGGACTGCCCGTCAAGGAGGACCTGCGGTTCCGCTACCAGCTCCCGCAGGTGCTCCTGGCCCCCGCGGTCGCCGAGACCGTGCGGGCGGTCCGCGCGTGCTGGCGGCGCCAGCGCGGCCGGCTCGCGTACCGGGCGGTGATCGAGGAGCTGGAATCCGGCCATCTGGTGCACCAGCCACTGTTCGAAGCGGTGGGCGACGGTGATCTGGCCCCCCTGCGCAAGGCCCTGGAGGAGCAGGGCAGACGGGCCGCGGCGGCGGAGGAGGAGCTGACCGCCACCCTGAGCGAGGCCGCCGAAGGGCTCGGGCTGATCACCGAGGAGACGCGGCGGCAGGCCGGTCTCGTCCACGGCGCCGACGCGGCACGCGTGGACACCGCCCTGACCGCCCTGTCCGTCGTCGTCGCGGACCCCGATCCCCTGCCCGTGGAACTGCCGCATCCCGCCTACGCGCGCTGCCACCGGCACCTGGCCGTGCTGCGGCTGCGCCATCTCGCCGACTTCCTGGCCGCGAAGGGTCCCGGCGACCGCCGCACCGACCCGGTCCGCCCCTTCACCGGGCCCGCCCCCACGGCGAACGAGGTGGCGGTGGCCGCCCGGCGCTGGGGCCGCCTCCCGCACAGCGCCGCGCACACTGCGGCGCAGGCCGTCGCCGCCGCCGCGCGCACGGTCGTCGAGGACGCGGGACCCGAGGGCCTGAAGGCGGTGATGCTCCACGAACTGGCGGAACGCGTGCGGGCACGGCACGCGGCGCGGTCCGGGGCGCGCACGCTCCTCGCGTACGCCACCGGCGAGCTGTCCGTGGCACAGGCGGACGCCCGCCGTCTCGTCTTCGCCGTCGTGCACGAACGGGCCGCCGACCCCGTCACCGCACGGCTGCGGTCGCTCGTGGCGGACGGGCTGCTCTCCGAGGCCGCCGCGGTCCTGGACCGGCTGCCTCCCGGGGCGCTGCCGCCGGACGCGGCGGAACTGGCCGGCCGGGTCCGTACCGTCCTGGCCGAGGCGGAGCAGCTGACCATTCACGCCTCGATCCGCTCCGTCGAGGCCCCCGACCTCGCCTGGGGCCTGCTGGACCAGGCCGAGGACATGGTCCGGGATCTGCCCCGGATCCACGAGATGCGGCGCCGGCTGCCCGTGATGAAGGTCCCCCGGGTGCTGGTGACCACGGGTCCCGAAGGGGCGCTGGTCTCCTGGGAGGCCACCGAGTCGACGGCCGGCGAACCGGGATACGTGGTCGTGCGCCAGGTGGGACGGCCACCGCGCTCCGCCGCGGACGGGACCTGTCTGCCGGTGCCCCCGGACGGGGCACGCCAGCTGCTGGACGCCGACATCCCGGTGAACGTGCCCGTCCACTACGGCGTCGCGGTCCGGCGCGCGGTCGAGCCGGACGGACCGCTGTCCGAGTTCGCCGTCTCCGGCCCCGTGCGGTACCGGCCGGAGGTCCGCGCGGTCGTGGTGGACGCCGCGGACGGTGTGGTGAACGCCCACTGGGAGGTGCCGTCCGAAGCGGTGTCCGTGCGCGTGGCCCGCCGCTCCGGCCCCGGTGGGGAACGCCCGGTGACCGCCCGGCGCGACGGGTTCACCGACCAGGGGCTGACCGACGACGTCACCTACCGCTATCTGGTCCAGGTGCTCTACGGCGAGGCCGACGGCACGGTCGCGGCCTCGAAGGGCACCTGGCTCGCGGCCACCCCCTACGGCCCGCCCGAACCGGTCACCGGCCTGGCCATCGGCGCCGTGCCCGAGGAACGCGCGCTGTTCGAGGCCCGGTTCGACCCGCCACGGGGCGAGGTGCGGCTCTACGCCTTCGACGGGCCCCCGCCCTGGCCCGTGGGGCGGCGGCTGCCCCCGGCGGAGCTCGACGCCGGGGGCGTCCGGATCACGGCCCGGCCGGTGAGCGGCGGTCTGGTGTTCCGGCCGCCGTGGCACAGCAGCGTCGTGCTGGCGGCCACGGTCGCCGGGGACCGGGCGGTGGCCGGTGCCCGGGAACTGGTCGTCGCGGTCCCGGAACTGCGCGACGTCGCGGTGGCCCGGGGCCCCGGAGAGGCCGTGGTCACCTTCGGCTGGCCGCCCGACGGGCCGAACGAGGTGGAGCTGATGTGGCACACCGCCGACGGCGCACCGCAGCGGCGGACCGTCACCCGGCTCGGCTACCTGCACCGCGCCGGGGCCCGGCTCCCCGTCCCCGGCGGCGCCGCCGTCGAGATCGAGGTGCGCCCCGTCGGCAGGGCGCACGGCCTGCGCGCGGCGGGCGAACCGGCGCGGCTGGTGCTCCCGGCGCGTTTCGACATCGGCTACACCCTGACCCGCCGGGGGCTGCCCGGCCGGTCCTCGGTACGGGCGGTCTTCACCTCCCCGGTCCCCGTGCGCGTGCCCGGACTGCTGCTGGTCGCCTCCTACGGGCCGTCATGGCCCCTGGCCGCGGGGGACGGCGACACACTGGCCGGGCTCGGCGCGGTCGAGGTCGGGCCCGGCAGCCCGGCCGTCCTCACGGCCCGGCTGCCCCGGGGCCGGGTCCCCTGGCTGCGCTGTTTCGCCGTCGGCGAGGAATCCGTCCTCGTCGATCCCCCGACGCGGCAGCTGCGCATGGCGGCCGGACGGGCGGGGCGATGGCGTTCCTGACGCGCGGCCCGGGTGCCTGGACGTGTCCGTCGTGTCTGCGGAGGCTCTCCCGCACCGATATCGCCTTCCGGTGCGTCCGGGGCTGCGGCGGCCGGCCGCGCGTGCCGGCCGGGGCACCGCTTCCGCCCGCCGTCCGCTGCCGCACCTGCGCGCGCACGACCGGACGTCCGCACTGCGGCCGGTGCGGTGAGCGGCTGCCGGAGGGGTACGTGGCGGACCGCAGCCGCGTCGTCGTCCTCGCCGGCGCGGCGGGCAGCGGACGCAGTACCTTCGTCGCCGTCGCCCTGCACGCCCTGCGGCACCGGCTCGGCGAGGAACAGGGCCTGACCCTGCTGCCCCGCGACGACCGCACCGCCACCGAGGCGCGCCTGCGGTACGAGCGGCCGTTCTACGAGGACGAGCGCCCGCCTCCCGTGGCGCCCGGTGCCGGGGTGCCACTGGTCCACCGGCTGAGCCGGAGCACGGGACGGCGCCGGCACGCCGTCTCGCTCGTACTGCTCGACACGTCCGGACCGCGGTTCGCGGACCCGGAACCGGACGAGAGCGAGCTGCGGAAACTGGACGTGGCGGACGCGGTCCTGCTCCTGCTGGACCCCCGGGACCTGACCGGTGCGGTCTCGCCCGCGGCCGGACGGACGCCGACCGGGGACTCCCTGCGAGTGGCGGAGCGGGTACTCGACCGGCTGCGCACCGGAAGGGGCCGGACCGGCGTTCCGGTCGCCGTCGCCGTGCCGAAACTGGACCTCGTCACCCCGTGGCTGCCACCGCATTCGCCCCTGCACCGGGAGCGCCGTCCCGGCGCCGGGTTCGACGCCGACGACCGGGCGGCCGTGCACACGGAGCTGCGGGCCCTGCTGGCGCTGTGGCAGGGCGAGGAGATCGACGGGTGGCTGCGCGAGCGCTGCGCGGACCACCAGCTCTTCGCCTTCTCCGCGCTGGGCGCCGCACCGCGCGGCGCCCCGGTGCCGCCCGGCGGACCCCGGCCGCACCGGGCGGAGGACCCGCTGCTGTGGCTGCTGCACCGCTTCGGGCTGCTCGACGGCGCCGGACCGGGACGCTGAGGGGGCGGCGTTGCCCAGGCGCGAGGGCGGGACGACGACGGGCACGCGGCGCGGGTTCCTGCGCGCGTGCGCCGAGACCACCGCGAAGATCCTGGCCTTCCCGTTCATGGCCGTGGTGCTCCTCGGCACCTGCGGGGTGTTCTTCCTCCTCATGGGCGTCGGATTCGCCCTCTTCTACGTCTTCGGCGTGCTCCCGAGGCTCGTCGTCCGCCACGCGAAGACCGTGTGGCGGCTGACCGGCGGCCCGGCCCCGGCGGCCGGGGGCACCGAACCGGTCAGGACCCCGTACCTCTCCCGGTCCGGACCCCGGGTGCTCCGCGCCCTGTTCCGCGACCACGGGGAGGCATGCGCCGTGGAGGCGAAGCGCGCGCTCACCCGGGACTACGAGATCTTCGTGACGGCCGGTCAGCCCCGGGACCGTTCCTCGGTGCTGATGGACGCCTTCGTCGGCCTCTCCGGATGCCTGTACCGGAGCCTGTGGCTTCTGGCCGTCGCCCTGGTGACGAGTGTGCTGGTCCTGTCGGCGTCGCTGTTCCACCTCCTGGTCTGGGCCGTGCTGGCGGGAGCCCTCCGGCTGTGCCGCGCATGCGTCCGGGCCGCCGACCGGGCCGCCCGCCGGCCCGGCGCCCTGTGCCCGCACCCGTCGTGCGGGCGGTACGTGACCCGGCCCGTACGGCTCTGCCCCGGCTGCGGTCTGCTCCACCGGAACCTCGGGCCCGACCGGAACGGCGCCCTCCACCACACCTGCCGCTGCGGGACCCGGCTGCCCGCGGCCGTCCTCTCCGGCATCCGCCGCCTGGACGCCCAGTGCCCGCACTGCTCCCGCCCGCTGCCACGGGGCGACACCCGGCCCCACGCGGTCCTCGTCGCCGGGGCGCCCGGCTCCGGCCGCAGTGCCGTGGTGCGCACCGGACTCGTCCAGGTGTCCCGGCTGGTGCGCTCGCTGGGCGGCACCGCCGGCGGCGGGGTGGCGGGGACCACCGCGACCGGGCTGTACCGCCTGCGCGGCCGCCGCCGCTCCCTCACCCTGCTCGACCCGCCGAAGGGCGCGTTCGCCGGGCAGTCGAAGCTCGACACCATGGACGGGCCGCGCCATGCCGACGGCCTGCTGCTGGTCCTCGACGGGCTCGCGCTCAGCACCGTACGACGGGCCTCGACCACCGAGGAGCGCGAGCGGATCTCCTCGGTGCCGCAGGCCGGCCAGGACCCCGTGGAAGCCGCCGAGCGCGTGCTGCGCACCGTCATCACGCTCCCCGCGCGGCACCGTCCCCGGCGGATCGCCGTCGTCCTGACGAAGAGCGCCGCGCTCCGCACCGTCTCGGCCGGTGCGGAACTCGGGGACGGCGACGACGCCGTACGCGCGTGGCTGGTGACCGCGGGCGCCGGAAACCTGGTGCGCCTGCTGGCGGAGACCGGCGCCCCGGTGCGCTTTCTGGCCGACGGGGCGGGGGCGCGCGGGAACACGGACCTCGGGGCCCTGCTGCTCTGGACGGCGGGCATCCGGGCCGCCCCCCGGCGGCGCCCGGCCCTCTCCCTCCCCGGGCTGCCGCGTCCGGTCCGCCGCCGCCCCTCCCGGCGGCGGACCGGGCCCGCCCGCGGCGCTCTGGTGCTCTCGCACGCCGCCGGATTCGCGGCTCTTCCGCTGCTGTCCGTCCTGTTGATGACCTCGTCCCTCCCGGCCACCTCGCTCTTCGGCCTCCCCGCGGCCTACGACCGATGGGCCGGACCGCTGGCATCCCACCACGCCGAACAGGACGTGACGGCCTATCACAAGGGCGTCAAGTGGCCGGTGTTCAAGGCGAGTTACACGGCGGGCGGGGCGAGCCCGGACGGCGCCCGGTCGGGCATCGTCGGCCTCTGGTCGACATCGGGAAGCCCTCACCGGGGCAAGGGCGGCAAGGGGGACTGGCTGGAGGTGGACTTCGGCCTGCCGGTGCCGATCTCCCGGATCGAGTTGATGATCGGTACCGTCGCCGCCGAACGGCCCCCCACGCTCGCTCTGGAGATCCTGACGCGGAACGGCACCGGACGCTGGACGGAACGGGCCGTCACGCACCGCGTCGAACTGGACCCCGCCGTATCCGTCGCCGGGGACGACATCACCGTGGGGGCCACCGCGTCGGCGCTCAGGATCAACATCCCCGCCGAGGCCGAACCCGGCGGGGTGTTCCTCGGCACGCTGCGCGTGTGGTCGCCCTCCAACGGACTGCTCCGGCTGCGGCCCGACGGTCCGGACCTGCAGATCACCAGCACGGTGAACCGGGCGGTGGCCGTCGACGTCCGGCCCCCGGCCCTGCCGCCCGGCTGGCGTGCCGAGCCCGCCGGGACCGCACCGGGCAGGATCGCCGCCGGTGCCACCGTCCCGGCCGGTTTCCGGCTGCACGCCACGGACGGGGCCCGTGCCGGTCCGGTGGGCTACGAGGTGCGCGTCATGGAGGACGGGCACACCGCCACCGCCGTCTGCGTGGCCTGGCTGACCCCGACCCCGTCCAGACCGAGGACGCGACCGCTCGCCTGCGGCTGACCGGACGCACCACCCGGAACGAACGGGGCGTACGCAGACCCGCTCAGGAACGGGGGGTGCTCAGCACGGCCTCCGCCGTGCTCGCGAACAGGTCGGCCGCGCGCCGCAGCCACCGCCAGGCGCCCAGCCAGGCCACGGCCCCCACGAGGCCGGCGGGCCACCACCACACCCCCAGGGCCAGACAGGCGACGCTCCAGACCGTCGCCTCGCACGCCTCGTCGTAGCCCTCGCGCGCCTCGGCCACGGCGGCGCGGTCGCCGTCCGGCAGCTCCAGCAGGAGCGCGACCCACGACGCCTCCACGGTCAGGCCGCGCGCCGCGCGGACCCGGTCCGCCGCCGCCCGCAACCGGTCGCCCGTCCAGGTCGGCGTCTTCGGGGCGGACCGGGGGGCGGCCGCCGCGCGCGCCTCCAGCCGGGCCGCGCGCAGGACCTCCCCGCGGCCCCGGCTGCGCAGGGCGTCGTCCCGCAGCGCGTCCGGCGCACGCCAGCGCCGGACCCGGGACGCCCGCATCCGCTCGCCCGCCGGTGCCAGCCACCACGGCCACGCACCGGCGGCCAGCAGACTCACCGCCCGCGCCGCCACCGGCACGACGAACGCCCCGCAGACCACCGCGAGCGCGTAGAGCAGCAGCGTCGTCGTCGTGGTGTGCGGGGTGGCGCCGCCCCCGGTGCCCAGCTGCCGCTCCAGCCGGCGGGCGGCACGACCGGCGTCGTACCAGTGGGAGTGGCCCAGGCCGCCCGCGAGAAAGGCGACCGCGACGAAGAGCGCCGACGGCAGCAGGCGCCGCAGGAACCAGCGGTCCGGCAGCCGGCTCTGGAGGGCGAGCAGCAGCCCCATGCCGGTCAGTCCCCCACGAAGCGCATCGCCCGTCCCGCCAGCGCGCAGCGCGGGGCGTCCGGCTCCGGCGCGCCGCCCTCGGTGCGCCGTACGCGCGAACAGGCACCGGTGGGACAGACCCAGCCCGCCGTACGGGGGGAGGGGCCGGGCCACTCCGTGCCGCCCATGGGCGTCGTCAGGCCGAGCCCGCCCGGCAGGCCCTCCTCCTCCAGGGACTCGTGCAGGCTCAGGACCGCGGCGTACCACTCCTCCGTGAACGGTTCGCCCGAGGTGACCGCCCCGATCCGGCCGGACCAGCCGGGGCCGCCGAACTCCTCCTCCAGCAGGGGCAACTGGGCGCACAGGTACTCAACGGCCCCCTCGTAGGCCTCGCGTCGCAGCCGTTCCGCCTTGCGCACCCGTCACGCTCCCGTCCCCGGACGTGCCCCGCGCCGGTGAACCAGACCTGGGCCACCGGCTCTTGACGCTGTGTCACCGTATGATACGCGTCATGTCTGACGACGCGTTGATCCGTCGTGTGGCCGGCCGGCTGGACCGGGCCGAGAGGACCCGGGACCTCCAGGAGCTGCTGAGCGAGGAGACCGGGGCGGACGCCCTCAGGCTGCTCGTGGCGGTGGCACCGGCACCGGACCGGGAGGTCCGGTTCGGCCCCCTGCTGCTGATCTGCTGGACGTACTGGTTCCGGGCCGGAGCCGGGGAACGGAACCCGGAGGCCGAGGCGGAGGCCACGATCGCCCTCGTTCTGCGCAACACGCTGCGCCCCCGGCTCCCCGACCCCCGGATGCTGCCCGAGCTGCCACCGGAGGCCGGGGAACCGGAGACCGACCCGCACACCTGCCTCGCGGACTTCGCCTGCCTCATGAGCACCGCCTGCACCACCGTCGCCGGGTACGCGGAGGAGCGCGACGACCCGGCCCGAGCGGCCGCCCGCTACGACCAGGGGCTCGCCTGGCTGCTCGACGCGTTCACCGTGATGCCCGCCGCCCACGAGGGCTACGGCGACCTCTCCACGGCACTCGTCGCGCTGCGCATGCAGCGTTTCGAGGCGCTGGCCGACCCCGACTCGCTGACGGCGGCGGCCCGGACCGCGGCCAAGGCGTGCGTCCTGGTGCCGCCCTCGCACCCCCGCCAGGGCGCCCTGCTGCCCCGGCTGTTCGACGTGGTCGTCCGTGCCGCCCTGCTGCTGGGCGAACCCGCCCCCGACCGGGTCGAGCACCTGCTCACCGGCTACGGCATCACCCCGCTGCCCGACACGGCCGACGCGCTCGCGAGGCTGCGGGAGCTGTGGAGCGCCGCCCACCAGGACCCCGCCGAGGCCCACGCCGCCACCGGACTGCTGCTCGCCGCGGAGGCCCTGGGCAGCGGGACCGCCCACGTCCTGGCCTGCGCGGCCGTGCGCGTAAGGGCCGCGCTCGCCGCGCTGCCGCAGGACGCCCCGGACCGAGGCGTCCTCGCCGCCACCCTGCACGACATCCTCGACCGGCTGGGCGAGGACACCGGCGACGCCCCGCGCCCCGAGGCCGGACCGAAGGAACGGATCGAGGCGGCCGTCGTACGGTACGTCCTGCTCCAGCGCGACCAGGACCGGCAGCGGGCGGGTGAGACCGCCGCACTGCTCGACCGCATGCTGGACCTGGCGGAGCAACTGGCCCGCGACCACGGCCTGCCCGGTCTCCCCGCCGATGTGCGGGCCGCCCTCGCCTTCGCCGACTGCCTCGTCGACCAGGCCCCGGACGACCCCTCGGACCGGCCGTTCGAACGGCTCCGCCGCTACCGCAAGGCCTTCGACGCGCTCGCACCGGAGGACCCGCTGCGCCCGGTGCTCGGCGTCGTCCTCGCCGGGTCGGCGCTGGTCAGGGCCGAGGATCCGCCCGACGACCCCCCGGGCGCGGCCGCCCGGTGGAAGGCGACGGCCGCCGAGGTCACCGAAGCGACGGCGGCCTGCGCACCGGAGGGGTTCGAACCCCTCGTCTGGCTCCGGGCCGGGCATGCCCGCGAGGCCGTCCTCGGCGCCCTGTGCGCGCTCACCGACCCCCCGTGGTCCGCCGAATCGGAGCGTGTCCTGGGCGGCATGGGCTGCGAGGTACTGCGCGAACCGGCCGGACTGCTCACGGCGGCCGCCGACACGATCAGGGAGGAGATGGGGGGCGACCTCGCGGGCCTGCGGTCCATGCTCGCGCTGCTGGACGAGGACGACACCGAACCCCCCACCCTGGCGGCCCGGGTCGGGGACCTCCGGACCGTGCTGGACCGGCTCGGCCGGGACGAGGACCTGCGGGGCGCGGCGGTCGAGTGGCTGGGCGCCCTGCTGGGCACGGAGGACCTGAGCACCGCCGACGCCGGGACCCTCACGGAGGCGACCGCGATCCTGCGCCGGGCGTACGAGGAGACCGACCCCTCCGACGCGGTGGCGGCCCGGCTCGCCGAACTGCTCGTGGTGCTGGGCGCGACGACCGGCGAGCCGGACCTGGTGATGGAATCGGTCGCCGTCCACGAGGAGCGGGAGGGGTCCCCGCCGGGCGGGGAACCGCAGAGCGCGGCGGAGGCCTTCCGGGCGCTCTACTTCGGGGTCATGGCCGACATCCTCGCCTACACCCACACGCACGACCCCGACCTGCTGGAGCACGCCAGGGAACTGCTGCCCCGGCTGATCGAGGCCGGGCGGCGGGCCGACGCCGAGGAGCCCGGGACGGACGGGAACCGCAGCCGCGCCGAGAACCTGAAGAACCTGATCGCTCTCGTCGGCCCCGGCGGCGGCCCGGTCACCGGCACCACGGAGGCGGAGGTCGAGGCATGCCGCAGGACGTTCCGGGCCGCGCCGCCGGGGCCGCACCGGACATCCGCGGGCATGACCCTGACCCGGGCCCTGCTGCTGCGCTCCATGGCGGTGGGGCCCGGCGATCCGGACGGCGCCGGCCGGCTGATCGACGAGGCCGAGACCGCGCTCGACTCGTTCGCGGACGACTGCGACCCGGCGGTCGTCACCATGGTGCGGATGATGGCCGCCCTCCTGCGCGCCGGACCGGGCGAGCCGCCCGTGGCCGACCCGGACGTCCCCGCCCGGCGGCCCGGCGGGGAGGACGCGGGTCCGCCGGCCGGTCCGATGGGCGGGCTGACGCCCTCCCTGTGGAGTTCGCTCGCGCCCGCGGACCGGCTGGAGCGGCACCTCGCCGTGCTGCGCAGCCCCGGCCTCTCGGTCTGGTTGCGCGCCCACGCCGGGATCGCGGCGGCGGTGAACTGCACCGACACCGGCAGACAGGACATCGACCGGGCGCTGTCGCTGGGGGCGGAGACCGTGGAACTGCTGGAGCGGGTGACCGACCGGGGAGGCCCGCAGCACGCCGCCGAGCACGGACTCCTGGGCTTCGACGGCGATATGCGCCTGCTCACGGGAATGATCGCGATCCACCTGCTGCACCGCCGCAACGCGACCCACGCCATGGAGGTGGCCGAGGAGCTGCGGACGGTCACGGAACGCCTCGAACGCCTCGAACCCGGCGACGAGGCCGCGCTCGCCGCGCTCACGGCCGCGCTTCCGGACCCGGGGCTGATCCACACCGTGCGGGGCCCCCGGGTCGACGCGGCCCTGGCCCTGCACGAACGCGGCCGCGGCCTGCTCCTGGCCAGGCGCCTGGAATCCCGTACCGACCTCGGCGCACTGGCCCGGGAACACCCCGCCCTGGCCTCCCGGTTCGCCCGGATCACCGGGGAGCTGGAGCGGGGACCGGGCGACGGAACCGGCCGTGCCCGGCTGGCGGCGCGGCGCGCCTCCGGGGAACTGGACCGGCTCATCGAGCACATCCGGACGCGACCGGGCTTCGAGGACTTCGCCGCCCCGCTCCCGCCGGAGCGCCTGCGGGCCCTCGCGGCCGAGGGGCCGGTCGTCGTGCTCAACCACGCGGGCACCCTCTCGTGCATCGCCTTCGTCGTCACCACCGAGGGGGCGACCGCGCTGCTCCTGGATGTGCGGGCCCAGGAAGTCACGGCAGCGGCGCAGGAGTTCGCCCAGGCCATCGCGACGATCCACGCGCGCGGCGGCAGCCGGCCGCCGCCGTCCCGGCTGATCGAGGCCCGGGACACGATCCACCGGCTGCTCGGCTGGACCTGGCACACCGTGGTGGAACCCGTACTCGACCAGCTGCGGAGCGACGGCGCGCTGCCCCCGGGCGCCGCACCGCCGAGGATCTGGTGGGTGCCGACCGGACCGTTCGGGGCGCTGCCGCTGCACGCGGCGCAGTGCGTGTCCGAGGACTGCGAGCGGGGCCGGCCGGGCAGCGCGCTCGACCGGGTCGTCTCCTCCTACGTACCCGGGTTCCAGACCCTGGCCCACGCCCGGTCCCGGGCGGCCCGGCAGCCCGGCACCGGGGCGGAGCGCGCGCTGATCGTCTCCGAGACGGACGAGATCCTGCCGGGCGCCGTGGCCGCGGCCCGGCTCACCGCGGACGCCTTCGCCCACCCGACCCTGCTCGTCGGGGAGGCGGCCACCCGTCCGGCGGTTCTCGCGGCCCTGGAACGGTCCCAGTGGGTGCAGTTCGGCTGCCACGCCCACGGTTCGCCCGAGGAGCCCTCGGGCGGATGGATCCAGCTGCCGTCCGGGGAGGCGCTGTCCGTGGCCGACATCTGCCGGATCCGGCCCGAGTCGACCCGGCTCGCCGTACTCACGGCCTGCGGTACCGCGCGGACGTCCACCCGGCTCACGGACGAGGCCGTGCACGTCTCCGGCGCGTTTCTGCTGGCCGGCTGTCCGCAGGCGGTGGGCACGCTGTGGGAGGTGGAGAGCACGCGGATCGGCGCGTTCCTCACCGCCTTCCACGCCCGCTCCCCGGCCGGCGGGCCGACGGCCGCGTACGCGGTCCACGAGGCGGTCAGGGAGCTGCGGGACCGTGCGCCGGACCGGCCGCACGAATGGGCCGCGTACCTGCACGCGGGAGCCTGACCGGACCCGGGCGTGTCCCGCCGGCCGGTCCCGGGTGCGCTCAGCCGGAGGCCGCGGCCTGGCTCGGCACCGTCTCCCGGCCCAGGACCAGCCGCTCGCCGCGGTCCTCCGCCATGTCCAGCGTGGCCAGGACGGCCGGGGTCGAGATGCTGGGCAGGATGTAGTGCAGCAGGACCGAGATGCGCCGGCCCAGGTCCTCGCGGTTGGTCAGCACCTGGGACATCACCTGGATGCCCGAGAAGGAACCCGCCAGCATCTCCGCGGCCTCACCCGGATTGACGTGCGGCAGCAGCTCGCCCTGGGCCTTGGCGGCCGTCAGCAGCTGCTCGATCCGGTCTATCCAGCCACGGAACGGAGTGCCCCTGACCAGGCCCTCCACGGCCTGGTCCATGGCCAGGCCGACGCTCGCCCGGACCAGCGGCTCATGGCGCAGCCGGTAGGCCAGGAGCATGCCCTGGTCCACCAGCTCCTGGAGCTTGGTGAGCTGCGGGGGCAGCGGATCGCTGTCCAGCTGGATGTCCATCACGCCGAGCGCGAGCTCTTCCTTCGAGGCGAAGTGGAAGTACATCGCGCCCTTGGTCACCCCGGCCCGGGCCAGGATCTCGCTGATGGTGGCGCTGCTGTAACCCCGCTCGTCGAACACGTCTGCGGCCGCCACCAGGATCGAGTGCCGGGTCTGGATCGCGCGCGCCTGCTGTGCCATCAGCTTCTCTCTAATAGTGGCGTGGTGGGGGCCACAGGGGGTTGGCTGGAGGGGAATACCGGGCTGTCAGTATCTTACTCGGGGCGGCTCGGCCCGTCGGCGCGGATCCTCCTGGGGGAACTTCATGGTTCGGCTCACCTCACGCAGCGCTTCGACCGCGGTGGACGACGCCCGGTCCGCCGAGCGCGCCACCGGCACCGGCCGCCCGTCCGGACCACCCGCCGAAGGCGCGGAAGCGGAAGCCGCCGCCGGGGTCGGGGAACCGGGCCACAGAGGCTGGGCGCCCGAGCGGCTGGGTGAGCTGGTTCACCGGACCGATCTGCGGGACGCCTTCCCCACCGGACTGACCCCGCTCACCGAGACCCAGTTCTCCGTCGCCGCGCGCTGGCCCCGCGCCCACCGCTTCTTCGCCCCCGTCGGCCGCCACCAGGACCCGCTCCTCATAGCGGAGACCATGCGGCAGACGACGATGCTGATCGCCCACGCCCAGTTCGGTGTGCCGGTCGGCGACGCCTTCGTGATGTGGGAGCTGCGCTACACCTCCGCGTCCGAACGCCTCGAACGCAACGACGAACCGTGGGACATCACGGTGGACGTCTCCTGCTCCCGGATCCGCCGGCGCGGCCGGAGCCTCGGCTCCATGCACCTCGAACTGCTGCTGCACCGGCGCGGCACCGTCCTCGCCACCGGCGGCGGCCGGATCAGCTGCTCCTCGGCGCGGGCGTACCAGAAGATGCGCGGACACCGCAGCACGGTCCTCGACACCCCGATACCCCTCCTGCCCGCCGTCGCGCCGCGCACGGTCGGCAGGACCCGCGAACAGGACGTCGTCCTCTCGCCCGACGCGGCCCCCGGGGCCTGGCAGCTGCGGCTGGACACCCGCCACCCGACCCTCTTCGGGCGCCCCAACGATCACGTACCGGGCATCCTGCTCCTGGAAGCGGCCCGGCAGGCCGCCCACGCATCGGGCGGCGCTCCCTTCCTGCCGACGACGATGCAGGCCGATTTCCACCAGTACGTGGAGCTGGACCGCCCCTGCCGGATCGAGGCCGAGGAGCTGCCGGCGGAGGACGCCCTGCCCGCCGGGGTGCGGGTGCGGGCCGTCCAGGACGGCATCCCCGCCTTCACCTGCGACCTGTTCTCGGCCGGCCTGCCGGCCGGCCCCCACGACGTCCGGAGCGACCGCGCATGAGCCCCCGCCTTCTCATCACCGGAGCGACCGGATTCATCGGCGGCCGGGTGGCCGCCGCCGCCCGCGCCACGCCCGGGGTCCGGCTCCGCCTGATGACCCACCGCACCGCCCTCGGCCCCTCCCTCACCGGGCCCGACGTGGAGACGGTGCGCGGCGACCTCGCCGACCCCGCGTCCCTGCGCGGCAGCTGCGACGGCGTGGACGCGGTCATCCACTGCGCCTCCCGGATCGACGCCGACGAGGACACCCTGCGCGCCGTCAACGACCACGGCACCCGCGCCCTCGTCGACGAGGCGGTCCGGGCCGGGGCCGGCCGGATCGTCCAGCTCTCCACCGCCTCCGTCTACGGCCGGGGCCCCTTCACCGCGCTGCTGCCGGAGGCCGCCCCGCTCGCCCCGGTCTCCGCGGCCAGCCGCACCCGGGCCGCCGCCGAGCGCCACGTCCTGGAGGCCCAGGGAGCGGTGCTGCGCCCGCACCTGGTGTACGGGACGGGGGACCGGTGGGTCGTCCCGGGACTGGTGGGGCTGCTGCGCTACCTGTCCGCCGCACCCGCCGGCTGTCCGGCCCGCCATTCGATGATCGAGGTGGAGAGCCTGGGCCGGGCCCTGCTCGGCGCCGCCCTCGCCCCGGCCGCGCCGTCCGGCGTCTTCCACGTCAACCACCCCGAACCGGTCGGCTGCTCGGAGCTGCTGTCCACCGTGCTCGGCGCCCTCCGGCCGCCCGGTGTCGACGGCGAGATCGGCACGGACGCGGTGTGGGCCCGGCTGGAGGCGGCCCCGAGGGCCCGGCACCACTTCGAGATGCTGGCCGTGGACCACTGGTTCGACGACGACCGCGCCGAGAAGGAACTGGACTGGACCCCCGGCCCCGCCTTCGCGGAGTCCTTCGCCGCGCACGCCTCCTGGTACCGGGAGTTCCTCGCCCGCTGACCCCGGGGCGCCCCGGACCGGCCGGGCGGGCCGTCAGCCCCGTCCCACGTACGGCATCGCCGTCGCCATCACCGTGGCGAACTGCACGTTGGCCTCCAGGGGCAGCTCCGCCATGTGGACCACGGTCCGGGCCACGTCCGCCGCCGCCATGACCGGCTCCACGGCCGTCTCGCCGTTGGCCTGGAGGGTGCCGGTGCTCATGCGCTCGGTCATGTCGGTGGCCGCGTTGCCGATGTCGATCTGACCGCAGGCGATGCGGTACGGACGCCCGTCCAGGGACAGCGACTTGGTCAGGCCGGTGATCGCGTGCTTGGTCGCGGTGTACGCCACGGAGTGCGGACGCGGGGTGTGGGCGGAGATCGAACCGTTGTTGATGATCCGGCCGCCCTGCGGGTCCTGCGCGCGCATCAGCCGGTAGGCCCCCTGGGCGCAGAGGAACGCCCCGGTCAGATTGGTGTCGACGACCGTGCGCCAGTCCTCGTACGCCAGATCCTCCACCGGTACGCCGCCGGGCCCGAAGGTCCCCGCGTTGTTGAAGAGCAGACCGAGATGGCCGAAGGTCTCGCGCACCGCGGAGAACAGGGCGTCGACGTCCTCCGGGCGGGACACGTCCGCCGGGACGGTGATCATCCGGGCGTCCGGGGCGGCGAGCGCGGCGGTCTCGGCGAGCGGGCCCGGACGGCGGCCCGCGAGCGCCACCGACCAGCCCGCACCGCTCAGGGCCAGCGCCACCGCGCGGCCGATCCCGGAACCGGCGCCCGTGACCACGGCGGTCCGTGTGGTGCTGTGCGACAGACTGTTGCTCATGGGGCGGCAGCGTACGCCCGCCGCCCGCCGGACGGGCCAAAGGGGGCGCGGAGGCGGGGGGTTCGCCCCCCGGGAGTGATTTTCCGGCCCGGACCGGCGATTCCCCCGGACCCCGCACCCACCGGTGATGATCATGGTTTCGGCCGCGTATGCGGTGTTTGCCCTGGGGGATCCATTCCTGCCGCACTCCTCACCGCGCCGACGCCCGCGCGTCGCGAGCGCGACAGCCGCGCGATGCGCCGGACCGGTGGACTTCCCCCCACACCACCAGTCAGGGGAGGGACAGATGACGCACGCATCGCCCCAGCAGGAGCTGCGCGAGGCCGCCCGGCACACCGACCGGCGCCGCTTCCTCACGGTCACCGGAGCCGCCGCCGCACTCGCCTTCTCGGTCGGGCTGCCGGCCGCCGGAACCGCGAGCGCCGCCGCACTCGACGGCAGGAAGATCACCGAGAACCCCTTCACGCTCGGCGTCGCCTCCGGAGACCCGCTGCCCGAATCCGTCCTCCTCTGGACCCGCCTCGCGCCCCGCCCCTTCGAACCGGACAGCGGACTGCCCCCCGCCCGGGTCGAGGTCCGCTGGGAACTCGCCCGCGACGAACGCTTCCAGCGCATCGTCCGGCGCGGCACCGCCCTCGCGCACCCGGAGTTCCACCACAGCGTCCACGTCGAGGTGAAGGGCCTCGCCCCGGACCGGGTCCTCTACTACCGCTTCCGCACCGGACAGTGGACCAGCCCCGTCGGCCGGACCCGCACCGCCCCCGCCCCCGGCGCCCGCACCGGCGAGCTGCGGCTGGCCGCCGTCTCCTGCCAGGCGTACCACGACGGCTACTTCACCGCGTACAAGCACCTCGCGGACGAGGACGTCGACGTCGTCTTCCACCTCGGCGACTACCTCTACGAGTACGCGGTCAACGCCGTGGGCGGCGCCCGCAACTACACCGACCGCACCCTGCCCGCGCTCTTCAACCGGGAGACGACCACGCTGGAGGACTACCGGCTGCGGTACGCCCTCTACAAATCCGACCCCGACCTGCGCGCCGCGCACGCCGCGCACCCCTTCGTCGTCACCTGGGACGACCACGAGACGGAGAACAACTACGCGGGCGGCACCCCCGAGAACAGCGTGCCGCCCGAGGAGTTCCTGATCCGCCGGGCCGCCGCCTACCGCGCGTACTGGGAGAACCAGCCGCTGCGCACCCCGCAGCTGCCGCAGGGCCCGGACATGCGGCTCTACCGGCGCCTCCAGTTCGGCCGGCTCGCCCAGTTCGACATCCTCGACACCCGCCAGTACCGCAGCGACCAGGCCTACGGCGACGGCTGGCAGACCCCCGGCCCCGAGTCCGAGGACCCCTCGCGCACCCTCACCGGCGCCGCCCAGGAACGCTGGCTCATCGACGGCTGGCGCCACTCGCGCGCCGTGTGGAACGTCGTCCCGCAGCAGGTCACCTTCGCCCGGCGGCGCGACGTCCCGACCGACGCGTACAAGCTCTCCATGGACTCCTGGGACGGCTACCCCGCCTCCCGCGACCGCGTGCTGCGCGGCGCCGAGTCCGCCGGGGTGGACAACCTGATGGTCCTCACCGGCGATGTGCACGTCGGCTACGCCTTCGACCTGAAGGCCGACTTCGACGACCCCGCCTCGCGCACCGTCGGCACCGAGATCGTCGCCACCTCGATCACCAGCGGCAAGAACGGCTCGGAGAAGCCCGCGAACTGGACCAACCTCACGACCGCCAACCCGCACATGAAGTACTACAACGGCCGCCGCGGCTACGCGCTGGTCACCCTGCGGGAGGGGCTGGCCCGCGCCGACTACCGCACCGTGTCCGCCGTCACCACGCCGGGCGCCCCCGTCACGACGGCCGCCTCGTTCGTCACGGAGGCGGGCCGTCCGGGCCTCACCCCCGCCTGACCCGGGCCCCCGGGGCCCTTCGCGCGGCACCCCGCGCGAAGGGCCCGCGGTCTCAGGCCGGGCCGTCCACCGGGTAGCGGACGCCGATGCGCTCACGCACCGCGTCGAGCGTCCGCATCACCGCGAGCGACCCCTCCAGCGGCACCAGCGGGGACTCCTTCTCGCCCGCCAGGACGGCCCGCATCACCTCGGCCGCCTCGAACTGCATCCCGGTCAGCCCCTGCGGCCCGGGACCCGAGACGATCTCCTCCGGCTCGTGACCGGCCCGGTGCAGCACGAAGCGGCCCGGGTGGAAGAAGTTCTCGGGGACGTCGATCCGCCCGGCCGTGCCGATCACCGTCGCCGCCGTCGGATGGTGACCCACGATCGAGCAGGACAGCAGCGCGTTCGCGCCCGAGTCCCAGCCCAGCAGCATCCCGGTGTTCAGATCGACGCCCTCCGGCGACAGCAGCGCGTCGGCCCGCACCCGGTCCGGCTCGCCCAGCAGCAGCTGCGCGAACGACACCGGATAGACCCCCAGGTCCAGCAGGGCGCCGCCGCCCAGCGCGGGGTTCCGCAGCCGGTGCCCGGCGTCCAGCTCACCCGCGAAGCCGAAATCGGCCTGGACGGTCCGGATCTCACCGATCGCCCCGTCGCGGACCAGCTCCGTCATCCGCCGGATCACCGGGTTCAGATACGTCCACATGGCCTCCATCAGGAACAGACCGCGCTCCCGGGCCAGATCCACCAGCTCCCGCGCCTCGCGCGCGTTCAGGGTGAACGCCTTCTCGCACAGCACGTGCTTCCCGGCCTCCAGCGCCAGCCCGGCCGCCGCCCGGTGCGCGGAGTGCGGCGTGGCCACGTACACCACGTCCACGTCCGCGTCGGCCATCAGCTCCGCCCAGCTCCCGTACGCCCTCGGTATCCCGAACCGCTCGGCGAACGCCTTCGCCGAGGCGTCCGTGCGGGAGGCCACGGCGACCACCTCCGCACCGGGCATCGCCAGCAGATCCGCGGTGAAGGTCGCCGCGATCCCACCCGTCGCCAGCACGCCCCAACGGACTGTCCTGCTCATGCACGCTCTCCCAAGGGTGTCGACCATTCCGGCTGAGCTGAGAGCATAGAGGGCGAATTCAACGACTATGGAGATGAGAATGCCGGACAGCGGCGTCAGCCGGGCCCAGCGAATACCCACCCACGATTCCCGGGCCGAGGCGGGCCCGGCCGGTGCCCCGGTGGCGGCCCGGCGCGCCGGCCTCCTCGTCACCCTGGTCCTCGGCGGACTCACCGCGCTTCCGCCGCTCTCCATGGACATGTACCTCCCGGCGCTGCCCGCCGTCACCGACGCGCTGCACGCCCCCGCCGCGACCGTCCAGCTCACGCTCACCGCCTGCCTCACCGGCATGGCGCTCGGCCAGCTCGTCGTCGGGCCGATGAGCGACCGCTGGGGGCGCCGCCGCCCGCTGATGCTCGGGATGGTGGTCTACGTCCTGGCCACCGCGATCTGCGTCTTCGCCCCGACCGCCGAGCTGCTCATCGGCTTCCGGCTGATCCAGGGACTCGCCGGTGCCGCCGGTATCGTCATCGCCCGCGCCGTGGTCCGCGATCTCTACGACGGCGACGAGATGGCCCGTTTCTTCTCCACGCTGATGCTGATCTCCGGCGTCGCCCCGGTCGTCGCCCCCGTGATCGGCGGCCAGGTCCTGCGCTTCACCGACTGGCGCGGCATCTTCGCCGTCCTCACCGTGGTCGGGCTGCTGCTCACCCTGGTCGTCCACAAATGGCTGCACGAGACCCTGCCGCCCGCCGAGCGCCACACCGGAGGCGTCGGGGACGCGCTGCGCACCATGCGCGGACTCCTCGGCGACCGGGTCTTCAGCGGCTACATGATCGCGGGCAGCCTCGCCTTCGCCGCCCTGTTCTCCTACGTGAGCGCCTCGCCGTTCGTCGTCCAGGAGATCTACGGGGCCTCGCCGCAGACCTTCAGCCTGCTGTTCGGCGTCAACTCCATCGGGCTGATCGCGGTGGGCCAGTTCAACGGCAAGGTCCTCGTCGGCCGGGTCAGCCTCGACAAGGCCCTCGGCATCGGCCTCGGCGTGATCGTGCTGGCCGCGACCGCCCTGCTGCTGATGACCACCGGCGTCTTCGGCGACGTCGGACTGGTGCCGGTGGCGACGGGGCTCTTCGTGCTGATGTCGGCGATGGGGCTCGCGATGCCCAACACCAACGCCCAGGCGCTGATGCGCACCAAGCACGCCGCCGGGTCCGCCTCCGCGCTGCTGGGCACCTCCTCGTTCCTGATCGGCGCCGTCGCCTCCCCGCTCGTCGGGGTCGCGGGGGAGGACACCGCCGTGCCGATGGCCGTGGTGCAGCTGGTCTGCGCGCTGGCGGCGATGGGCTGCTTCCTCGGCATGTGCCGCCCCTGGCAGCGCCTGGCCGCGCGTCCCTGACGCCGTACGCGAGAAGCCCGGCCGGACGGCACCGATGCCGCCCGGCCGGGCTTCTTCGCGTACCGGCCTCAGTCCTCGCGCGGGTAGCCGATCAGATGCTGGCGGTCCTTGTCGTCCGTCCAGCGGAACAGCCCGGTG
The DNA here is from genome assembly GCF_055559335.1 of Streptomyces sp. NPDC024555. Classification (NCBI taxonomy): domain Bacteria; kingdom Bacillati; phylum Actinomycetota; class Actinomycetes; order Kitasatosporales; family Streptomycetaceae; genus Streptomyces; species Streptomyces sp. NPDC024555. The sequence continues at coordinate 2,578 of NZ_JBVHKV010000011.1, read as the reverse complement.
CCCTCGGCGCCCTCCGCGCCGGGCACCCGCACGTTCGGCGACAGCAGGTCCGTCGTCCCCGAGGTGATGTCGGCCTCCACCGGGAAGCCGCCCCCGGCCAGCACGTCCGAGGCGTTGCGCACGTTCGTGGCCCCGTACGCCGTGCCGCCGTCGGTCACGGACGCCAGCACCAGGGTCCTGGAGCCCTCCGTGTCCTCGAAGCAGTAGCCCTTCCCGGCCTCCATGTCGAAGGCCAGGTTCCCGGCGACCAGATAGCCGCCCGAGGAGGAGACGACCGCCTGCGGGAACTGCCCCGGGGCGATCGCCGGCTTGTGGCACTGCACCGAGACCAGCGCCTTGCCGGTCTCCAGGTCGTGCACCGTCCACAGCTCGTGCGTCGCGGCGTTCTTCGTCCCCTTGGCCAGCTGCCACCGGGCCAGGATCAGACCGGGCGCCACCGAGGTCGGGACGCCGCTCTGCCGGTCGGTGCCCTTGGGCGCCACGTTCCGGCTGAACCAGCCGCCCTGCACCCAGAACTCCCGCGCCCCGCTGACCAGCAGCCCCTTCGACGTGACCCCGCGCACCTCGGTGAGCTGCTTGCAGGACGCACAGCCCTTCGGATACTTCAGCGCCTTGGCCGGCACCCGGCTGATCCGGCCCGTCGCCGGGTCCACCACCACGTTCGTCGTGCCGCCGTCGCCGATCAGGATGCCGGGACCGGTCACGGACACGGCCGGCTGCGTGGACCACGGCACCTCGACGCGCTCCCGGCTGCCGTCCTCCACCGCGTACACGTCGAGGGAGACGATCCGGTCGGCGGGCGCCGGGGCGTCCTCGCCGACCTTCCCGTACGACCAGGTCACGAAGTACTCGTGGTCGTCGGCGGTGACGGTGAGCAGCTTCGGGAAGTGCGCCGCGGCCGGGGGCCGCCACTTCTCGCCGCTCCAGCCCGCCTTGCCGGTCTCCGAGTCGATGGTCCGCAGCTGGTACTCGCCCTCGGCGGTCCGCACCAGATAGGCCAGCCGCCCCGTCGTCCGCGACAGCGCGTAGTCCGGGGAGGTGCCGACCAGCTCCCAGCCCCGCTGCGTCGTGTACGCGGACGGGACGGTCAGCTGGGTGGCCGGCGCGGCACTCCGCTTCACCGGCTTCTTCGGCGTGGGGTCGTCCTTCTTCTTGGCGTCCCCGCCCCCGCAGGTGGCGAGCAGGAGCACCAGGACCAGCACCAGCACGCCGCCGAGCAGGGCCATGCGCACGACCCGCTGCCTGGTGGTCTGCACGCCCACCGGAGCCAGTCGCCCGATCCTCAGCCTCATGGTCCCCCCGAAGAGCAATACCGACCTCGCGGCGGTCAGCGTAGCAACTGGTCGGTACCGATCCGCAGTTCGGTTCCGTACCCATTCCGTCCCGGTTCTGCACCGGAACCGGCCCCGGTCCGGACCTTCGCCGCGGACGCCTACAATTCCTCGGTGAACGCCACCCTCCCCACCGCCGACGACCTGCGCGCCGCCCTCGCGGCCCTGCTGGACGGTCTGCCGCCCAAACGGGCCGCCCAGGCCGTCGACCGGCTGATCGCCCACTACCGGGGAACCGTTCCCACCGACACCCCGGTCCTGCGCGACCGCTCCGACGTCGCCGCCTACGCCGCGTACCGGATGCCCGCCACCTTCGAGGCCGTACGGTCCGCGCTCGACGCCCTGCGCGCGGCGGCGCCGGACTGGGCCCCGGCCACCCACACCGATGTCGGCGGCGGCACCGGAGCGGCGGTCTGGGCGGTCGCCGGGGCCTGGGAGGGCGCCCGCAGCACCGTCCTGGACTGGGCCGAGCCCGCCCTCGCCCTCGGCCGCGAACTGGCCGCCGCCTCCGGGGCCCCGGCCCTGCGCGAGGCGCAGTGGGTGCGCGCCCGGATCGGCACGGACCCCGTCCCCGGCCCCGCCGACCTGGTGACCGTCTCCTACGTGCTCAACGAGCTGACCCCCGGGGCCCGCGCCGCCCTCGTCGACGACGTGGCCCGCACCGCCGGGGCCGTCGTGGTCGTCGAACCCGGCACCCCCGACGGCTACGCCCGCGTCATCGAGGCCCGCGACCGGCTGGTGGCCGCCGGCCTCACCGTCGCCGCGCCCTGCCCGCACAGCGGCGCCTGCCCCATCGAGCCGGGCACCGACTGGTGCCACTTCTCCGCCCGGGTCAGCCGCTCCTCGCTGCACCGCCGGATCAAGGGCGGCTCACTGCCGTACGAGGACGAGAAATTCGCGTACGTGGCCGCCACCCGCTTCCCCGTGACGCCCGCGGCGGCCCGGGTCACGCGCCGCCCGCAGATCCGCAAGGGCCAGGTGCTGCTGGAGCTGTGCACCCGCGAGGAGGGGCTGCGCCGGGAGACGGTCACCAAGCGGCACGGCGAGCTGTACCGCGCCGCCCGGGACGCCGGCTGGGGCGACGCCTGGCCGCCCCCGCACGACCCGGACCGGAGGCCCGAGGGCCCCTGATCCGGCCCGAACCGGACAGGCCCTAGGGCGTGTCCGGAAAGTAGCGCCGTCCGCCCGTAGGGCGGGCTCGGCGGCGTCTGGTGCGTGCGATCGCAAGGCGGAGGGTCGCCCCGATA
>NZ_JBVHKV010000010.1:0-335030 GCF_055559335.1 Streptomyces sp. NPDC024555 | reverse complement strand
GATCTTCCGCAGATCCCGCATCAGCCCCAACCGCATGACCGTCATCGCCAGAGCCATCCTCACCCTGGAGAGGCAACGCTGAAAACGCTCACTGTCGAACAGGCCGGTGCCGCCGAGCGCCGTTGCTTCAGTCCCGGGGAGCGAGGAACTCTCGGGCACCGCGCAGCCTGGTGATGAGATGGCGCTGGGTGGCGCTGCTGTCGAGACGGACATCGACCGGCCCAGGGACTCCGAACCGAGAACGGACAGCTACGGCAACAAGCCCGCATTCATCTGGGCCAACAGGTCGTACAGCTAGTGCTGTCACCGCATAGGTTGGCCGGGTTGGTGGTCGGGGCAGTTGGAGGTGCGGTGACGTCCGATCCGACCGCTGGAGGTGCGGTGGCTAAGCCTGTCCGTGTGCGCAGACTGACCGATCAGGAGGGGCAGAAGCTGCAGCAGATTGTGCGCCGGGGCAGCACCAGTGCGGTGCGCTACCGGCGCGCGATGATGCTGCTGGCCTCGGCTGGCGGGAATCGGGTCCCGGTGATCGCCCAACTGGTGCAGGCCGACGAGGACACCGTCCGCGACGTGATCCACCGGTTCAACGAGATCGGCCTGGCCTGCCTGGACCCTCAGTGGGCGGGAGGCCGTCCCCGCCTGCTCAGTCCTGACGACGAGGACTTCGTCATCAAGACGGCCACCACCCGACCGACCAAACTTGGCCAGCCCTTCACCCGCTGGTCGATCCGCAAAATCGCCGCCTACCCGCGCAAAGTCCACGGCCGGGTCATCCGCATCGGACGCGAGGCATTACGCAGGCTGCTCGCCCGACGCGGCGTCACCTTCCAACGCACCAAGACCTGGAAGGAGTCACCAGACCCCGACCGTGACACGAAGCTGGACCGGATCGAGGAGGTCCTGGAACGCTTCCCGGACCGGGTCTTCGCCTTCGATGAGTTCGGCCCCCTCGGCATCCGACCCACCGCCGGCTCGGGCTGGGCCCCCGCCGGCCACCCCGAGCGGCACCCCGCGACCTACCACCGCACCCACGGGATCCGGTACTTCCACGGCTGCTACTCGATCGGCGACGACACCCTGTGGGGCGTCAACCGCCGCAAGAAGGGCGCGGCAACACCCTGGCCGCACTGAAGTCCATCCGGGCCACCCGCCCTGACGGCGCCCCGATCTACGCGATCATGGACAACCTGTCCGCCCACAAGGGCGAGAAGATCCGGAGCTGGGCGAGGAAGCACCGGGTCGAGCTGTGCTTCACCCCGACCTATGCCTCGTGGGCGAACCCGATCGAGGCCCACTTCGGGCCGCTGCGGCAGCTCACCATCGCCAACTCGAACCACCGCAACCACACCGTCCAGACCCGGGCCCTGCACGCCTACCTGCGCTGGCGCAACACCAACGCCCGCCACCCCGACGTCCTCTCCGCCCAACGCCGCGAACGAGCACGCATCCGCAGCGAGAAGGGCCTGCGCTGGGGAGGCCGACCACTCACCGAAGCAGCCTGACCCGCCCCGGCAAGCAGGAGACCCGCGATGGCAGTAGAGATCGTCTACGAGACGCACGCCACCACCACCGACAACGAGGCGGGCATTGCCACCGGCTGGCTCCCCGGCCAGCTCTCGGAACTCGGCCGCTGTCAGGCCGCGGAACTCGGCGAACGCCGAGGCGCTGGCGGCTTTGCCGCGGTGTTCACCTCCGACCTCCACCGAGCTGTGGAGACGGCCCGGATCGCGTTCCCCGACGGCACCCCCTCGATCCACCAGGACATCCGGCTGCGCGAGTGCAACTACGGGGACCTCAACAGAACCCCTGTCGTCGGCATTGCCGCCCAGCGGGTTCGCCGCATCGACGAACCCTTCCCCGGCGGTCAGAGCTACCGCCAGGTCCTCGCGGCCACCGAGGTGTTCCTGTACGACCTGGCCACGTGCTGGGACGGCGGCCGGATCCTGGTGATCGCCCACTCGGCCAAGCGATGGGCCCTGGACTGCTTGCTCGCTGGCGCCTCGTTGGAAGACCTCGTCGAAGCCCCACCCGCCTGGCGCCCGGGCTGGCACTACATGCTTCCCGCTGGCTGGACCCCGTCGACCCGGTAAACCTTCCCGGTCACAGCACTAGCTACGTCTCACTGAGAATGCGGCTCCCTCGGCTCCCGGCTGAGCGGCCGTCAGCGCCCAGCCTGCGGTACCCCGGCAGGCGCCGGGGTGTTGCCTGGCGGGTCGGGCTGTGCGGCCACACCACAGGGGCCTCCTCGTCGCGCTGATGGGTCTTACGGCCGTCCCATATATAGGGGACGGCCCCGGCGGCGGGCAGCATCGGCCGGACGCGGGCCCGCGCCGCCGGGGCACCTGGCCATTCTCCTCCAGGCCGTGACCTGTCCCGCGCCGGCGAGCAGGAGTTGCACATCGAGGTCGCGGTGCGCGGCCTGAACGCGAAGTTCGTCGAGCTGGTCCGTCTGCGCGGTGTCGCCACGATGCTGATGAGGCTCTTGCCGCGGGGCCAGGGCGGGGCCTTCGGGCCGGATCGTGCCTGCTATCGCTGGATCTACGCGCGTGCGGGGGCCTGCGGGCTGAAGCCGAGCCGGTGCATCAGCCGACTTGTTTTCCGGCAAGCCCTTAGCTTGGCGTTTAATCTTCGGCCTCGACCAGGCGGCGTGGTTGGGCGCCTGGGCAGAGGTAGAAGAGTTCGGGGTCGCCTTCGTCCAGGCCGTGGAGCAGGCCGACCGGGCTCCAGCCGACGCGCTGTAGCAGCAGTTGCATGGGGTAGTTGGAGACATTGGTCGAGGTAAACAGCTTCGGGCTGGTGCACGCGGCCTCGGTGGCCTTAAGGAGACGTGCGCCCACGCCTTGTCGGCGGGCGGTGGGCGCGACCATCACCATGGTGATGAAGCCCTGCTCGAAGAAGGTGTATTCCAGCACGCTGTAGCCCATGGGGCCGGATGCGCCCTCGGCCAGGAGGACTGAGCCTTGTTCGCACCAGCGGCGGATACTCACGCGCCGCGCTTCGTCGCCCGATACCGCGATGGAGTCGATGCCGGCCAGTACGGGCCAGTCCGAGGTATCCGCGTGGCGTATCACCAGTCTGTCGGGGTTCTCAAGATCCATGGGGTGCATCGTGGCAGCACGATGTGTTGGACTGCTCGTCTATTGCGTTCGGCGGGGCTTGGTGCCCTTCTTGTGGTGGGCGGGGCGAGTATGTGCCTCGCCTGTGGCCAGGACGCGTCCCACATCGTGGCGTGGTGCCAGTCGGCGGTTCTTGGAGCCGTGTGGGCGGCCGGGGCCGGGCGTGGTGGGTTGCAGAACCCCCGGCAGACTCTGGCCGGGGTGAGCTTGTTCGGCTCGGCCTTCTTCTCCCACGGCCGCCGCAAGTCGACTGCGAGCGGACGGGCGACCTGGAGCTGGGGGTGAGCGGCGATCACCAGCCACGTCCAGCGATCGGCGCAGGGCTTGATCAAGTTCCGGGTGCGTCCGGATTGCTGGTGATTCCCAGGAGGGGAAGGGCTCGTTCGGGGTTGTCTCGGATCGCCCGGGTGGTCTTGGCGATGTTGCCGGCTCCGAGCGTTTTCAGCGCACCGATGGCGAGGGTGCGGAGGGTGGCCATGGCGCGGGGTGCGGTTCCGATGTGGACGGTGGAGGCGTCTTCGGCGAAGGTGACGTCTCTGATGTGGCGCGATGAGTTCTCCACTCCCCAGTGTCCGCGAATCGCGGCGGCCAGGTCGCAGGGGCTGGTCTGTGGGCGTCCAAGCTGGTGACGGCGTAGACGCTCTCGCGGGTCTCGCGTTTGCCGCTCTGCTTGCGGCGGCGGTGGACGCGGATGGCCAGGCGGGCGTGGGGGAAGGCGATCCCGCCGAGTTCGTCCGCGATCCCGCAGGTCTTGATCGAGCGGGACTCCTGGCGGCCGTGCCCGGTGGCGGAGGCGGTGTGCTGGACTGCGACGTCGCGCCAGGGCAGGGTGGCGATGGGCGGTCGGCTGGTTGGTCTTGATCACGGCGATGTAATGGGCCTTCTTGTCCTGGACCAGCCAGGAGATGTTCGCCTTGGCCGAATGCAGGGCGCCGAAGGTGACCACGGCGTCAGCGAGGTCCAGTTGTGCCAGCAGCGGCCTGAAGTGCGTGTCTCGTTCGTCTTGGTGCCGACCTCGGCCTGGGCGAGGGTCACGACGGTGCCGTGGGTGACTGCGGAAAGCAGGTGCCGACGAGGCGAGGTGAGTCGGGCTGAGCCTTTGAGTGCTTTGCCGTCGACGGCGACGACGCGCCGCTGCCCGGACTCGGACGGTGCTGCAGGGGGCTCGGTGGCAGCGCGGTGCCGGTCTGCCAGGTAGGCACCCACCGCCCGGTCCAGCGCATCACTGTCAACCGCCCCCAGCACGCGCCCGATCGTGGCCGGAGACGGAGTGCGCCGCCACCTGAGCAGATGGCGGCGGATGCCGATGACCGCCAGCAGCGTCGGCGAGGCGCGCTGGCCCCACTCGGCGAGCTCATCGATGCTCCTCGCACCCGAGACGACTGCGCAGGCGCACACCAGCAGGATCGCTGTCAGCGAGTACCACCGGCCTTGCCGCGAGCGTGGGTCGGGCACCGAGTCGAGGTAGGGGCGCAGGTCAGCCACCCGACCGGCGTACAGGGGACCCAGCTTCACCAGCACGGCAGGGATGGGAGAAGATCCAGCTGCAGGCACAGAACGGCTCGTGATCATCGGGCTCACTGAGGTGGGCAATTGAGGGTGACTGATGAGGCCCCACCTGTCGGCGAGACTGACCATCTGGAGGCGGCGGCTACGCTACGGGGCATGCTCGTGGCCGCTGCCATCTGTCCCTCCTTGCTGTCGCTCGCGTTTGCGGCGGGCGTAGGCGCGCCCGCAGCGCCGGAGCGGCTGCGCGCGGCGTGTGAGGAAGCAGTAGCAGCCGTACTGAGCGAGGATCCCGAGATCGTGGCCGTGGTCGGCCAGGGCACGCGATCCTTTCTTTACGAGGTGGGCGCCCCATGGGCCTCGCGGGGCCTCGGGGGCCCCGTGCATCAGTACCTCGGGCAGGGACAAGCCGCGGAGGCTACAGCGAGCGGGGTGCCGATGGCGCTCAGCGTCGGTGCGCGTCTGCTGCAGCGGGCAGGCTGGACCGGTCCGATGCGTGCTTATGAGCTGGACGACTCCCGGAGCTGGCCCGCGAACGGCGAGGACGGCGTCCACCTTGCCAGGTGGGCAGACCGCGTCGGGCTGCTGGTGATGGGCAACGGTGCGACCCGCCCTGGCGCGGGCGGAACTCGGCGCCCCGACCCGAGGGCCGAGGAGATCGACTCAGGCATCGCCGCCGCGCTGGCAAGCGGTGACGTGGACGGATTCTTCCCGAACATGAACGCGGGCCTCGCTCGGGAGCTGGGAGTGTCAGGTCGCTCGCCCTGGCAGCTGCTGGACGGGGCCGACGAGGGCCTGGCTACCCACCGGCTCCTGTACGCCGAGACTGTGGACAGCGTCAGTTGCTTCGTGGCGACCTGGTCACCCTGAAGCGCCGACCGCAGTACTCACCACAATGATCACGACGTCCGTGCCTGCCATGCCATGCACCTGATACCTAGCCAACCGTGCAACCACGCAACTTGATCAAGCCCTGTCGGCGCACCCGTCGATGTCCACGGGCCTCGGCCACAGGGCGGCAACCTCCAACGCCTTGTCGAACACCGCGATATGCGGCTCCGCGACCCGGCTGTCACCGTCTTCGATCGACACCAGCACTTCTTCCATGAGCGTGAATCCACCCAGGGCGAATGGCCGCGTGTCCTCGGCACCGGGGAACTCGGTGTTCAGACGACGGCAGGCCTTCTTGGCGAGACGGAGCACATCGCCGTTCAGACGCCTGCCCTCGCACGACCTCAGTCCGGCACGCACACCCGCATCCGCCTGGTGAAAGAAGTCCTCCTGCCCAGCGGCTTCCGCGAGGATGTACACCGCTCCGCCGAGCCTCAGAGCCGTCACGCAACTCAGCGCCCGGGAAGACATGGCGCCCACCGCACCGCCGAATGACGGGTCAGGCATGACAGCCCCTTTCGAGATACTCATGTTCAGCCCGGGCAGTGTAGTGATCACGCGTTTGCCTCTGACCGCGCCCTGGATGCCGATCTCGCGCACGAGACGTTCGACGGTGCGGCTGTCTCGGTCGGTTGATCGTCACGCACCTCGCCGAACGTGCGCACCGCACGGCGGCCCGGCTCAACGGGTATCTGGATGCCGCGAAGCCCCCATCGACCCGGCACCTGAAGGTGGAGCGGCAGAGGGAGGGCCTGAACGCGAGCAAGGAAGCCGTGCGCCGACCACCACGGCACGCAGAACCTGGCCGTCGAGGCGGTCACGCAGTGCATCACCCGGCGCTTTCTGAACGCCTTCGGCGAGGAGCCCGCCCAGACCGGCGGCGGCAGCTGGGTCGACGACCGCGGGTTCCTCGGCAAGACGCACGACAAGGACACCGGCCTGACCCACGTCGGGGCCCGCGAGTAAGACCCGGTGCTCGGCAACTAGGTCAGCGTGGATCCGCTGCTGGAACCGGAGAAGCACCAGTCCCTCAACTGCTACGGGTGCGCCGAGAACACCCCGGTGACGCTGTCGGACCCGTCCGGCCAGAGCAACCAATGCTCGTGCACCATGGGCGTGGACTGCGGCATCGACGCGTCCCTCGCCGATATGCTCGCCGCTCCGCCCTTCGACGCGGGCGGTGGTGGCATCTCCGGGACCGCCGGGGCCACCTCGCTCCTGCCTCCGGGGGTCTCCACCCGAGCCGGCTCCGGCCGTTCCAGTCCGTGCCGCTGCTGATGGGCCCGGTGGGTGGCGTGGCGCGGGTGGTCTCCCGGCCTGAAGAAACTGGCACTTGCCCGTGTCCCTGTTCCGGTTTCCGGATACGCCACACACCGCTTTCGGGCCTCTCCGGCGACCATCGCTTGCCGCCCGGCCGCTCCTAGAACCTGTTCGCCCACACGACGATCTCGTCCCGGTGGTCCGTACCGTAGCCGTCGGGAATCAGCTCCTGCCCGCTCGTCGCATTCATGATGACAACGGGGCATGGGCCACCGGATACCGCCTACCCCTGGTCCGCCGGCCGTTCACCATCCAAGCGTGTCGGCGGCACGCGCGGAAAGGGTGGCCGGGCGGTGCCGCTGGATGTCGGCAAGGGTGGTTTCGGCGAGGCGCGCCCGCCAGGCCGCGTCGGCGGCGTCCATCAACGCGTGCACCGCGCACTTCTCGCGGCATTCCTCGCGCGTCGCCGCGATCGTGCCGCGGCGACGCAGTTCACGGCATGTGAACGTGCGGGCCGTCCCTTCCACGGCCTCGACCACTGCAAGACCGGTAGTCCGGTCCGGGGGCTGCGCCAGCCGGTAGCCACCGCGGGGGCCGCTCGTTGAGACGAGGACGCCTGCGGCGACCAGGCGCTTCAGGTACTTCGCGAGATAGGGCTCGGGCAACGCGTACGCCTCTGCGAGCGTGCGCCGCGGAACCGGTCTGCCCTCGGGCGCTTCGGCGAGCAGGGTGCAGATGTGCATCGCCCACTCAACCCCTTGTGACACCTGCATACAGCCATGCTATCCGACCTGGATATCGTGGACACATGACATCCATGACACCTAGGTCCGGGCCGCTGCTCGCCGTAGTGCTGGTGGCCGCGTTCATGGGCCAGTTCGACTTCTTCGTCGTCAACGTCGCCGCCCCCGCGATCCACGAGTCGCTGGCAGCAACGGACGCCGAACTGGAGCTTCTGGTCGGCGGATACGCCTTCGCCTACGCCAGCGGTCTGATCACCGGCGGCCGACTCGGCGACCTCTACGGACACCGGCGCGTCTATCTGACCGGCCTCGCACTGTTCGCCGTCACGTCCGGGCTGTGCGGACTCGCACCGACCGCGGCCTGGCTCGTGACTGCCCGTGTGCTGCAAGGCTTCGCCGCAGCGGTGATGATCCCGCAGGTACTGGCCACGATCAGCACGTCGCTGCCCGCCGAACGGCGCGGCTGGGCGATGGGCTGGTACGGGGCCGCCACGGGCACGGGTTCGATCGCGGGGCAGATCCTCGGCGGCTGGTTCGTCGGCACCGATCTCGCCGGGCTGGGCTGGCGGGCCATTTTCCTGATCAACCTGCCCATCGCCGTGATCACCATCGCTGCCGCCGCAGTCCTGATGCCTCACATTCGCCGAGCGGACGCGCCCCGCCTCGACGGCGCCGCGGCTGCGGGCATCGGGCTCTCGCTGGCCCTGGTACTGACTCCGTGCGTCCTCGGCCGGGAATGGGGCTGGCCGGCGTGGCTGTGGCTGCCCGCACTCGCCGGGATCGGGCTGTTGTCGTGGGTGTGGCGAGCGGAGCACCGGCTGGCCGCCCACGGGGGCGATCCCCTTCTCGATCCCGCACTGATGAGGGTGGAGTCGCTGCGGCGTGGAACCTTGGCGTCGATCGCGTTCATGCTGTACTTCGCCAGCTTCATGTTCCGCCTGACGATCCTGTTGCAGCAGGGCGAGCACCTGTCGCCCCTACACACGGGACTTGTGTTCGTGCCCTCAGGGATCGCGTTCGTGACCAGCTCGCTGCTCATGCGCGGCTGGGTCGCGCGCAACCGCACACGAGCGATCCGCACCGGAACCCTCGTCACCGGCCTCGGACTGGCGACAGCCATGACCGGTCTCCTCGCACCCGGACTGCCGACCGTGCCGGTCGTCGTGGCCGCGGTCTGCCTGACCGGGTTCGGGAACGGACTGGTACTGCCGACCCTCATCGGGTACGCGCTCTCCGCCGTGCCGCCCACACGGGCCGGCGTGGCCTCCGGCCTCGTCACCGCAGCCCAGCAGTTCGCCGCCTCCGCAGGCGTCGCCCTGCTGGGGACCCTCTTCCTCACCCTCACCACGACAAGCGGATACGAGCGGGCGATGGCCTGGACGCTGCCGTTCGATCTGCTGCTCCTCGCCACGGTCGCGGTGAGCACAGGCCGGAATGCACAGGCCCCCCGGGCAGGAGGTGCGGACGGAGCCACAACGCACCGAGGCGAGAACGTCCACCGTGGCCGACCAGGCCCAACGGGTCCAACCGGTCCAACCGGACCAACGAGCTGGGCATCGCCCACCTGAAGTACTGGCGGGGCACTGGCCCGCCACCTCGGCCACCGTGAGCACATGAGCGACATGGTTCAAGCCGTCGCAAGCCTGCTGCCCCACCAGCAAACTGCAGACCTGCCTCGTATGGCAGATGTGAACACCAAGCCCCACCACAGCCCTCAACGCCTACTACATCCCGTGCACCAGCTCGTTCGGCAGCATCTCCAAATGATCTTTCACAAGGGCTCGCAGAGAACGGGTACCTCGATCCTGTTCCTGCGGGTGTTCCGGCCGAGCGGTTTTCCGCTATCCCGATCCAGCCTGTCAGTCAAAGCATCTCCACAATCACGAGACGTGAACATGTTGGTGAAGTGTGGCCCGGACATGCCTGCCCCGGCGCACGACCGGCACGTACGACGGAGCGGCTGACGCCCCCGCCTCCCTCCTTCGACGGGTTTGCGCGCGCCCGAGGCGGGAGAGTGGCACCGGGGTCTGCGGTACTGATGGGGGCCAACCCTCCACCGTTCCACGGGAGGTCTCCCCCTATGTGTACGACGACTCGGTCAGCACGGTCTGCGACCGCGCTGACCGCCTGGACGCCGGCACTCCTGGGCGCCGGTCCCTCGCCCAGAGCCCTCGGCCGCCGCCACACCGCCCCCGGCCCAGCGCTCCCCCGCTACCGGCACCGGCGCCGCAGGCGCCCCGTACACGCCCCACCGTCATGTCTGCGCGGCCGCGGTCACCCTGCCATTGCACGAAGCGATCCGTACTCTGCGCGCCGCGGTGGAGGGCCGCACCGGCTACGACCGCGCCCGCGTGTTCAGCTTCACCTGGATTGACGCAGACCGGGACGGGTGCAACACCCGCGAGGAAGTCCTGCTCGCCGAAGCAGTCTCCGCCCACCGTCACTGGGCGGTGCACCCTGACCGAGGGCACCTGACACAGCTGGTAGGACGACCAGGACGCCACCGCGACCGACATCGACCATGTCGTCCCGCTCGCCCAGGCATGGGACAGCCACGCGAAGGCCAGGACCCACGACAAGCGCCTCCCCTACGCCAACTACCTCGACAACCCCCGCCACCTCGAAGCCGTGAGCCAGCGCTCCCCTGACACCAACCAGCCACAACCCCCGCCCCCAGGCCGGACGGAAGGCACTGCGCGGGCGCGCCCGGCGCGCGGGAACCGGACTGCCGTCACAGCCGCGGGGTGCAGGGGACGGCGCCGGAGCCGGCTCGTTCGCCCGCCCGGCTCATTGCGGCCGCCGGCACCCCGGTCGGAAGCCTGTGCGCTGGTTCGGGAACCGCCCCGGGGCGGACCCGGGCCTCACCGAGGCGTCGCCGGCCCTTCTTCTCTCGTGAACAGCGTCCCTTCAAGGAGGACATCGTGACGGCCTTGCAGCTGCCCACCACCATCGACGACGTCATCGCACGCATGGAGCAGATCGAAACCGAGCTCGACCCCCGCGACGGGGTGGCCTGCTTCAACCACATGTACCTGAAGGTCACCAAGCTGGTGAAGGAACACATCAGCGAGGGAACCTTCACCGACCCCGCGTTCCTGGAACGCATGGACATCCTCTTCGCCGGCCTCTACCTGCACAACGTCGACGCCGCCACGGCCCACGAGCCCGTCGACGCCGCGTGGGAGCCCCTGTTCGCCGCCCGCGGCAACCGTACGATCTGGCCCATCCAGTTCGCGCTCGCCGGGATGAACGCCCACATCAACCACGACCTGCCCCTCAGCGTCGTCGAGACCTGCCAGGAACGCCGCACCACCCCCGACACCCCGCCGGTCCACTCCGACTACGAGAAGGTCAACGACCTCCTCGCCAGCGTCGAGGCCGAAGTACGCGCCGAGTTCGAGACCCAGATCATCAAGCTCGCCACCCGCGACGCCGAACTCCTCAAGCACGCCGTCTCCGGCTTCACCATCGCCACGGCCCGCGAGGCCGCCTGGATGAACGCCCAGGCACTCTGGCACGAGAAGACCGGCCCGGACCCCTTCGCCTACACCGTCCACGAAACCGCCCTCGCCTCCACCGTCGGCGCCGCCAGCCACGGCATCCTCCTGCCCGTCGTCCCCCCACCCACCCATTAGTCCGGCACACGGCCCTCCCGTCCGCCCGCCGCAGCCCGCACAGCCGGGTACAGCCCGCTCGGCCGCTGCCTCACTCGGAAGAGGAGGGCGCGCCATCCCTCCCCCACAGCACCGCCTCCGACACCGCGGCCGGCCACGCGAAAGGGGGCCGTTCCCGTTGAACCGGTGTGACACACGCCGGAGTACGCAGCCATCTCAGCCTGGCTCTCGCGCACCGCCACACACGGTGACCCGCCGGACGGCCGCGCCGCCGCTACAACGGGCGAAATCCCATGCGGGGGCACGGATAGCGAGCTGGGCAGGGCACGCGATCTCTGGACGCGGGCTCCGCCCAGGGCGGCCGGATCGCGTGTGGCGGTGCGGAAGAGGCACGGTGGATGCACGAGCGCGCCCATCGTGATCCACCGCCCGTCCGCGACCGGCGGGCGCAGAGTCACCGCGGACAGATCGCCGGCCTAGCCCACGAGGACCACGACGTCACCGAGTTCCTGCGCCGGGCCGGTCTGCCCGACGCCGAGCAACTCCTGGACGGTCCCTCGTGGGTCGAGTGGCAGGGAGGCCGCGCGCACCGGTACGAGGCGGCATGACGTCCCCGGCGATAGCGGTGGCCAATGGCCACACCACCCGCGCACAGGCTTCGTGCTGCCCGTGCTCGGCCGCTCGCCAGGTCCCGGCGCCGCCGTCCAGGACCTACCGCTCGATCCGGCCGGTACCCGGCAGCCCAGCTCAGCCTGCGGTTCTCGGACCGGCGTCAGTGGCTCAGGGTGTAGCGGCGCAGGCGGGAGCGGGCGATGTCCTCGGGCAGTCCGAGGGCGGGCCCCAGCGGTGTCCTGGAGTTCAGGGCTCGGGCTGCCGCCTGCTGGCCGGTCTCGGCGATCAGACGTTCGAGGCGGGCCGCGATCCGTAGGGCGGCCAGCGGTGCGTCCACGGCCAGGTGAGCCAGACGCAGGTCGAGCTGGTCGAGGAGGGTGGCGAGGTCCTCAGGAACCGGAACCGCACGGGCTTCAGTGTCGGCGATGTGCTGGGCCCAGTCCGTCTCGGGGCCGGTGGTGTCGTACGCGTAGGGGTCTTCCCGGTCGACCGCCTCCCAGTCCAGGGAGTGGTGGGTCTCGCTCCTCCAGCCGCACGAGCACACCCCCCGCAGCGCGGATGCCTTCGGGGCGCCAGGGCGCGTGCCGTCGTAGACGGGCCAGTCGGTGACCTTGTGCACGAAACTGCCGCCGCCGGCGTCGATGTACACCGGCGGCGGCTCGGTGCCGTCGGCGAGCACCGCGCCCGGACGTCCCTCGTGCACAGCTCCGAACTCCGCGGTCTGCCACATCGTGCCCCACCCCTACTGCGTATCGACGAGCACCGTTCACCCGACAATGCACCAGTCCGGCATTCGGTGAAAACCGAACACGCGAAAGGGTCACGCCCGGCAACGCGGTGACCGGTCCCGCTGCGCAGCCCGGCGGCTGCCGACCGCACAGCGGGACACGCGGTCAGACCCGCCGCCGGAACCAGCCCGGCCACGGTCCAGCTCGGGGCCGTCCTCCGGCTCCGGCGGCGCGGCGGCCTGGCAGCGGGCGGCTTCCTCGCGGGCGGCGCCGTCGGCGTGTCAGGTGCCCCCACGCCGACACGTCTCCGGCAGGAACGGCTCGACTAGGGCGTGTCCGGCGGATCATGTGGCTGTCGGACTGTTGGCTCGTTGTGTGTGGCATGGGGCGGGGTGATCTGACGAATGTCGAGTGGGTCCGGCTGGAGCCGCACTTGCCGGCATCAGGGCTGCGTGGGGGCCGGTGGAACGACCATCGCAGAGTGATCAACGGGATCTTGTTCCGGGTCAGGACGGGCATACCGTGGCGGGACCTTCCCGAGCGTTTCGGCAGCTGGAAGACCATCTACGAACGGCACCGGCGTTGGTCGGCGGACGGCACGTGGGACCGGCTCCTGCAGGCGGTCCAGGCCGACGCCGACCTCGCGGGGCGGATCGACTGGAGCATGGTCAGCGTCGACTCGACGTCCTGCCGTGCCCATCAGCACGCGGCCGGCGCTCGCAAGAAGAAGCCACGCGTCCCGAAAAAAGGACGACGCCTCGGCACCACCGCCCCGACGAAGGACTCGGACGGTCCCGGGGCGGCCTGACCTGCAAGGTTCACCTCGCCGGTGAAGGCGGCTGCAAACCCTTGGCCTTCCTGGTCACACCCGGCCAGTGGGGTGACGCGTCGCAGATGATCGAGGTCCTCGAACGGATCCGTGTCCCCCGCGCTCAGGGCGGTCGCCCCCGCACCCGGCCAGGCCATTTGGGCGGCGACAAGGCATACAGCTCACGTCGGAACCGGCGTTACCTGCGAAGACGCCAGATCAAGCACACAATCCCCGAACCGAAGGGCCAGCGGGCCAACCGCAAACGCCGCGGCAGTGGGGGCGGTCGGCCTACCGGCTTCGACAGCGAGATCTACAAACGCCGCAACGAAGTCGAGCGGACGATCAACCGGCTCAAGAACTCCCGGGCCGTTGCCACCCGTTACGACAAGAGGGCCTACGTATTCCACGGCACCGTCACCACCGCGGCTGTCCGGCTATGGCTGCGAGGCTGAGCCGGCCTGCAGTCTCAGTCTCCTAGGAACCACAGGTACAGGCCCTGCCCGTCCAGGACCACCTGCCCCAGTTCGATCAACTCGCGCACGAACTCATCAGTCAGCACGCCTGCAGGCAGCCGCGGTACCTCCTCCAGCAGGGTGGACACCTGCCGGTGGTTGAAAACGGTGTCCGCGTACGGGAGCAGGTGTCCCAGCATCGGAAACACTGACTGATCAAGACCAGCCAGTTCAGGACCCCAGAGCACATCATGCTTCGCGCGGGCCTCGATCGTGCCGTTCTCGCCTCGGACCTGGAGGTTAATCACGGTCAGACCCTATGGCCTCATGATCCGCCGGACAGAACCTAGGCACTGACCGGCGGATCTTGGATGGTTGCTCCCCGCGAGGACTATCGTCTGGCCATGGGATCAGCGGGGGATAGTTTCCGGAGCCGTTGGGTGTTCGTGGGTAGGACGCTGGTCAAGCGTCCATGGCTGATCGTGCGCTGGGCTGTGCTCGCAGTCGTGGCGGTTGCGGCCGGGAAGATCGTGCCGCAACCGTGGAGCGCGGGTGTCTATCCCGTGGTCTTGTTTGTTGGGCTGCTGCTGTTTTCCCGGGCGTCGACTCGGAAAGAGTGAGCCCGCTCAGGGTCGAAGCCAGAGTCGGATCGCTGCGACCGTGACTGTGCCGTGGAAGACGTAGGCCCTCTTGTCGTAACGGGCGGCGACCGCGCGCGAGTTCTTGAGCCGGTTGATGGTCCGCTCGACCTCGTTGCGCCGCCGGTAGCGCTGGCGGTCGAAGCTGGCAGGTCTGCCGCCCGCGCTGCCTCTGCGCTGGCGGTTGGCCCGTTGGTCCTTCGGCTCGGGGATCGTGTGCTTGATGTGGCGTCTTCGCAGGTAGCGGCGATTCGGCGGGAGCTGTAAGCCTTGTCGCCGCTGACGTGATTGGGCCGGGTCCGGGGCCGCCCGACCAGTGGGCGGGGCTCCCTGATCCGGTCTAAGACCTCGATCATCTGCGGGGCGTCACCCCACTGACCCGGTGTGATCAGTAGAGCCATGGGGCGGCAGCCGCCTTCACCGGCGAGGTGGATTTTGGAGGTCAGACCGCCCCGGGACCGTCCGAGTCCCTCGTCGGGGCGGTGGTGCCGGGGCGTCGTCCTTTTTTCGGGACCCGTGGTTTGGTCTTGCGGGCGCCAGCCGCGTGCTGGTGGGCCCGGCAGGACGTCGAGTCGACGCCGACCATGGTCGGCGTCGGCCTGGACCGCCTGCAGGAGCCGGTCCCAGGTGCCGTCCGCCGACCAGCGGCGATGCCGCTCGTAGACGGTCTTCCAGGAGCCGTAGTGTTCGGGCAGGTCACGCCACGGGACACCGGTACGGACCCGGAACAGGATCCCGTTGAGCACGGGCCGGTGGTCGTTCCACCGGCCGCCCCGACCACCCGGCAAAGGCAGATGAGGCTCCAGCAGCAACCACTCGTGATTCGTCAGATCCCCCCGACCCATGACCCAACCAACGAGCGACCGGTCGGAAAGTCACATGATCCGCCGGACAGCCCCTAAGAACTCCTAACGAAATGATCTTCGAGGTGGTTGGATCGTTCCGGGACTGATGATCCGGGGGGGGGGGCGGGGTGGCTCGGCCGAAGCCGTGGGTAGTCGATGACGAGTTGTGGGCGGTGATCGAGCCGCTGTTGCCCAAGGTTGAGCGCCGGACCCGGCACCCTGGGCGCAAGCGGCATCCGGACCGGCTCGTGTTCCAGGGCATCCTGTTCGTCCTGCACACCGGGGTCGCCTGGGAACACCTGCCGCAGGAACTCGGTTTCGGCTCGGGCATGACCTGCTGGCGCCGCCTGGCCGAGTGGTCCGAAGCCGAGGTGTGGCCGCGACTGCACGAGACCCTCCTCGCCAAGCTCCGCAGCGCGAACGCCCTGGACTTCTCCCGGGCGGCCGCCGACGGCTCCCATATCCGCGCGTTAAAGGGGGACCCAAGACCGGACGCAGCCCCGTCGACCGGGGCAGGACGGGCAGCAAGCACCACCTGATCACCGACGCCACCGGCATCCCGCTCGCCGCCATCCTGACCGGCGGCAACCGCAACGACGTCACCCAGCTGATCCCACTCCTCCAGGCCGTGCCGTCTGTGTGGGGCAAACGCGGCCGGCCCCGACGCCGACCGGACGTGGTACTGGCAGACCGCGGCTACGACCACGACAAGTACCGCCGTCTCGTATGGGACCTCGGCGTGAAGCCGCTGATCGCCCGCCGCGGCACGGAACACGACTCCGGCCTGGGCACCCAACGCTGGGTCGTGGAACGCGCCTTCGCCCACCTGCACTGGTCCCGCCGGCTGCGGAGCCGCTGGGAGATCAGCAACGACATCCACGAAGCCTTCCTCACCCTCGGATGCGCACTTATCTGCTGGCGCCGCCTGCGCGCTCTGGCGACCGATGCCGTGGGCTAGAGCGTGTCTCCTTGATCCGCTTGTCGGTTGATCGGACATGTCTGTCCGCTTAGTGATCACTGATGCGATGTGGGACCGGATCAAGCCGTTGATGCCTGCCGATCCGGTCCGCGGTCGACGGTGGGCCGATCACCGTCGCACCCTGGAAGCCATCGTGTGGAAGTACCGCACCGGCTCGCCTTGGCGGGACCTGCCAAACGAGCTCGGCTCATTCCAGACCGCTCACAAACGGCTGCTCCGGTGGGCTGTGGACGGCACCTGGGAACGGATCCTCTCCGCATTCCTGGCAGCGGCCGACGAGGCTGCTGACATCGGCTGGACCGTGTCAGTGGACTCCACCGTCTGCCGTGCCCACCAGCACTCCGCCGGAGCCAGAAAAAAAGGGGCGCCCGATCGAGCTGAGCCCGACGATCACGCGCTTGGTCGTTCCCGCGGCGGCCTAAGCACGAAGGTCCGTCTCGCCAGCGACAGCCATGCACGCCCCTTGACCCTCCGTGTTACCGCGGGCCAGGCGGGTGACGCACCAGCCTTCGAGGCTGTCATGGCCGGTATCCGTGTTCCGCGAAGCGGGCCGGGAAGACCGAGAACCCGACCGGACACCGTTCTGGCGGACCGCGCGTATTCGTCACGCGCGATCCGGAAGCATCTCCGCCAACGCGGGATCCGCGCTGTCATTCCCCAGCCGTCCGACCAGGCCGGCCACCGTCGGCGCCGAGGCCGTTCAGGTGGCCGGCCGCCCGCCTTCGACGCCGAGGCGTACAAGCAGCGCAACGCGGTCGAGCGATGCATCAGCCGACTCAAGCAGTGGCGGGGCCTGGCCATGCGAACGGACAAGCTCGCCATCGCCTACCGGGCAGCGCTCTACCTCGCTGCCATCCTCATCTGGGCCCGGGCATAGGGGCGTCGGGCCGCATAATTTGGAGACGACCTTCTCAGGCCAGCATGGCAGCATGCAGCAATGGCCCTTCGACACCCCGACGGCGACTACGCGATCACCGCGATGTACTCCGTGCCCGATGACGCCTGGTATCTGGAACTGGATCTCGTGGCCGGGCAACGGACGCTCGTGACCGCAATCGTCCCCGACGAGGATCCGGCACGGGAACCAACGGTGTGCTTCACCCCGAACGCAGGACACACTGACGTCCCGTACGAGGTCATGCGCTGGTTTATGCACCAGGTCGATGAAGAGATCCGTACCTCCCGAGCCTGGATGCAGCTGAGACCGGAGCTCGTCGAGATCATCTACCAACTCCGTCAGGAGCACATGGGCGTCATCGGCGATGACGACTTTCCCCAGATGCTGGCGGACGTGCGTACCACGGTCCCCGAGGAAGACCTCCCCGACGTTCTAGAAGCCGCCTTCGGACGAAATCCTGACGGCACCACCATGAACCCCCCGCAAACGCCCCAGCTTGTAGACGGTCAAGGAGACAGGACCTAGCTATCTGCGCTAGCCGGTTGAGGACTTCCCTGGGCGTGAAGCTCCAGCCGACCAGACGCGGCCCACTCCAGTTGACGCCGATCACGAGTCCGTCCCGGGCAGCATCGGGCAGTACAAGATCACACCAGGTGTCCAAGGGCATGGAATCGACGCGGAGCCCACGACCCCAGATCTTCGCCGCCCTCTGAGCCCGGGGCGAGGTCGACCAGAAGGGAAAACTTCGTGTGCCGTCCGCGGAGAGGTGAGTCGGGCTTCCGTCATCATCCCGGACAAGCCAGACCACTCTGTTTTCACGGACGTCTCGGAAGAATGCCGCCGCTTGCGAACCGCTCTGACTCATGGCCACCGAGCCTAGCGTTCCCCAAGACCCATTTCGTTAGGAGTTCTAAGCGCGCGTCGAGCGCTCGTCGCTTGGCTTTGTCCATGAGAACAGCCCCTGGCTCACTTCCATGGATCAGTTCCGAACGCTATTAACGCTGGCCCGGTGGCGTGCAACGGTGAGCGATCGTGCAGGCTGAGCACATGACCAGCCGCGTGGAGAAGTACCTCGCACATCTTGATCGACGTTCCGGTGGAAGAGAGCCCCGCTTCTTCCCCGTCGAATCGACCAAGCAGGGGCTGCACGGCGTGGCGGAGATCGTTTACGACAACGTCCCGGACGGGCTTCTCACGGCGCTCACCTACGGCTTGTCGCTGGCAGAGCATCCGGTTTGGCAGCACGGCTCGCCGGAACTCTGTCTCAGTGTGAACTCGACGAACGTGATCTGGGCCCACGCGGTGGGCTACCTCGCCGAGCAGCTCCGTGGAACCTGCCCCTTCAGCTACGGCAGCACCATCGACTTCGGTGAGCGCATCGTGCCCGAGTCAGAGATGACGGCATTCTGCGTGTTCGCTCCGCTGGTCCTCGACCGAGACGACTACCTGGGCATCGACGTCGGCATTCCGGGACACGAGAGCCACGACGTGATCACCATCCAAGGGATGTACCCCATCCACGAGATCGAACGACAGTTCATCAACGAGCACGGGCTTGAATCCTTTTGGAAGAGCAGCTGGGAGCCCACCGACGTCCTCCGGCGCCCCGCCATCTGATCCGAGGAAGGACGCCGCCGACACATGGGCGGAGACACCTCATGCGATTAGGCGTCAAGTTCGGCGTCGGTGAGGTAGCGCCGACTGGCATCTCATTCTTCATCCGGGAAGAAGGTATCTGCGATCTGCACGAGTTGGTCGTCGCTCAGCTGTGGAGGCGTCCACCCACGGTGGCGTGCATGATCGACGAATCGGTCGTCGACGGAAACGTGGTAGCGCTCGACGTAGTGGGCGAGGTCGGTGTGCCAGAACCACTCACCATCGGTGAGAAGCCGAAGACCATCGATGAACTGCTTGTCCGGGCTGAGGAAGTCGTAAACAGCTGATCCAGTCGCAGCAATCACGCTGCCGGCACGCAGGTATCGCACG
Source organism: Streptomyces sp. NPDC024555 (assembly GCF_055559335.1). Taxonomy (NCBI): domain Bacteria; kingdom Bacillati; phylum Actinomycetota; class Actinomycetes; order Kitasatosporales; family Streptomycetaceae; genus Streptomyces; species Streptomyces sp. NPDC024555. The sequence goes on along the minus strand of NZ_JBVHKV010000010.1, from coordinate 315,951 downwards.
AGGTCCTCCTCGTACGGGTCGCCTTCACTGCGCACTGCAGCAATCAGGGAGGGGCCCTCTGAACTTCCATGCTGCAGTTCCCAGAACTCGCCGAGGAAGCGGTCTGCGGGCGGGTATTCACTGGTCACCGCCAGGAGCCTAGTCGATCAGATGTCCGGCACGGCCTGGGTGGATGACGTTCCGTCCTGAGAGGAGAGGCCACCGCCTCGTCGAAGGGAGTGCGGGTCGGCAGGCAGTGGTGGAGCCGGCCGAGCAACCCATTGAACAGGTGCCGCAGCTCCTGCATGTGCCAGTCCCCTCCTGCCCGGCGGCGCCGGAGTCCGCGCCTGAGGGACCACCGAAGCAGGCGAAGGCTCACAGGTGTCCGACGTGGTCGAGTCGGTTCCCGCTGTGCCGGCGGCCGCCGACCGCACGGCGAGGAACACGGTCAGGCCCGTCGGCGAAACCAGCCACGGCCCTGCTCAGGCCCGGGGCCGTCCTACGGAACCGGCGGGGCGGCGGCCTGACGGCGGGCAGCTTCGGCGATTGCTTGTTCGCGGGCGACGTGGCCAGCCGGCAATGCCAGCCTCCGTGCCGTGCCGGACGGCGGGATGTGGTCGGTGCGGTGCTGGGCGCGGTAGTTGTGACCCGCGAAATCCGCTCTTGCCACCTTCGCCCCGTGACCGCCGGGCTCACGCTCGACTGCGGCTCCGGGAGCATCGAGGGCGCCGTCAACCGGATCAAGAAGATCAAGAGGCAGCTCTACGGCCGAGCCGGGTTCGCGCTGCTGCGCAAGATGATCCTGCTCCAGTGAGTCTCCGCGACCGCGACCCCAGAGGTTGCGTCGGAACGTCTTCTGACCCCAGTCGTCAGAAGCGCGGCCCGACAGTGGGATGTGAGACCAAGGCACAGGCGGCGATCCGCAGTCGCGCTTCCCATGCCGCCTCGTCGAGCCCCCACGTGTACTCGATACAGCACGCGCATGACGGGAGCAGTGCCAAGAATGCTTGCTCCTCAGCAGTCTCGACCTCCGCCTCCGACCACTCGTCCGATGCCAACTCAGCAAGATCCACCTCCCCGGCGGTGAATCGCGCGGCCAGCCTGCGCAGCGCGTATCGTCGGGCCAGGTGGTGATCGGGCAGATTGATCCCCAATTCTTGAAGAGCCTGCTCGAATGCGTCACGGATGTCTCGGGGGTCAGCATGACGAGGCAGACCGGCGAGCTCGCACAAGGCCGGCGAGTCCATTCCGATTGCGAGTGCCTGAGCAGCGGCCATCGGCAGGTCTTCCGGACACGCCTGATCCGCCTGATACAGCCACGCTGCCTCCACCAGCGGCGGATAAGCGCTGCGGACAGGACTGTCAGGTTCGGATGTGTCATCTATCGCTGCCATGATTCATACGATGCCCGGGCGGCTCGCGAGAGTGCGCGGAAATTTCGACTGTCCCTGCAAGCCGCCCTGCGGGCTGACCCGACTCGTGCTGTTGCCCCGGTGACACTCTGCAACGACTCCCCAAGATCTGTGTCAGAACCCCGTTCTCACCTACAAAGCCGGTGCGGTTTCGTTGATCCGGCAGGTGCGGGCGGGGCGGCATCCTGGCGGCCTCTGTGAACGTCGGAGTCATGGGGCTCCCAGATCCGTAAGGCCCGTCCGGGCCCCGCACAAGACCGGACGGGGGCTGCGGCAGGAGCCCGGCGAGGGCAAGACCGCCCGATTGATCGTGCCCGTCTTCCTGCGCCCCGGCGAGGACCCGCAGGACATGACGGCCTCCCCAGCTACTGCCCGCTCGTCGCCGTGCCGGCCACCTCGCCGCCTACGCCGGCCTCGCCCCCGCGACCCGCAGTTCCGGGTCCTCGATCCGCGGCGAACAGTCCTCCCGCAGGGGGAACAAGCAGCTCAAACGGGCCTTCTTCCTCGCCGCGTTCGCCTCCCTCGCCGACCCGGCCTCCCGGACCTACTACGACAGAAAAATCGCCCAAGGGAAGCACCACACCCAGGCCCTGCTCTGCCTTGCCAGACGCCGAGCCGACGTCCTCTTCGCCATGCTCCGCGACGGAACCTTCTACGAGTCGCGACCAGCCGCAGCAGCCTGACCCTCAGCCTCGCCCCACACAGAGCAGTCACGCTCGTCAACCGAGTCGATCACGACCGGATGACCGCAGAAGTCACACGGACGCATGCCCTCGCCCGCCGAATCCCCAACCGACACGTCATCGCTCATGACAGCCACACTGCCACCCGACCACCTTGACCAAAGACATAGGGGCCCCCCCCGGACAACGCGAACGCCTCAAACACCTCGGCCCACCCCCGCCCGACCGACCCGGGGCCCCGCCCTGAGTTCTTGTTCCGGCCGGGACCGTCTCCGGGCCGACCGCCGAGAAGACGAACTCCTTCGAGCGCGGACTGACCGCGCTCACCCAGTACGCGGAACGCGAAGGCCGCACCGTCGCCCGCCCCCGGACCCACATCGAGGCAACGCCCCACGGACCGATCCGCCTGGGCACCTGGATCAGCAACACCCGCAGCCGACGCAACCGTCTCAGCACCACCCAGCGCGCGCAGCTCGCCGCGCTCGGCGTGACCTGGGCAGCCGAGCGACGGCTCCCGGACCGGCTGGGGCAGTGAGTGCGGAAGCCGGGATGGGAAGTGACATCGCTGCGGGGGCGGAGATCCTCCAGGTCCTCATGGGAATCGCAGCTCCCCCAAGTTGGCAGGCGTCTGGCGCGTTCTGTATACGTCCGGTCACGCATCGCGGCGTGCGGCGATCTCCACCGCGTTGGCGCGGATCCATTGCAACAGCGGATCCAGTGCCGCCGCCGCGCCGTGGCCCAGCATGGTGACGGAGTACGTCACCGGCGGCGGCTGTCCCGTGCCGACCTGGCGGTGCACCAGGCCGTCCCGCTGGAGTGAGCGGAGCGTGGCTGCGAGGCTCTTGTCACTGATTCCCGCGACTGCCGTACGGAGCTCGTAATAGCGGAGCGGTCCGGACAGGAGTGCCGTGAGGACCAGAATCGTCCACCGGCCGGCGAGGTGTCCCAGCACCTCGCGTGCCGGGCAGTCCTTGTGGAACACGTCACTCATCACTTCTCTCCCAGGCTCCTGGGGTGCACGCTCACCACCGGGTGAGCACCGCACCACGTGGTAAGCGCATTCCGCCGCACCGCCGCTCTCCCTAGGTTAGTGACCTGGTCACAACCAAGGAGGCAGCATGCCACCGACCACACTCGTCACCGGCGCAGCCCGTGGCCTGGGAGCCGCCATCGCGCGGCAACTCGCAACGAACGGGCACCACGTGATCGTCAACTACCGCACTGCTGCCGCCGACGCGGCCGAAGTCGTCCGCGGCATCGAGGCCGCCGGCGGGCGCGCATCGAGCGCCAGAGCCGACATCACCGACCCGTCTGCCGTCGACGGTCTGGTGACCGCCGTCCTCGCCGACCACGGGCGGATCGACAACCTCGTCGTCAACGCCAACACCGCCCCACCGCCATTCGACTCACTGGCCGAGCTGTCGTGGGCGGCCTTCGCGGCAAAGGTCACCGGCGAGCTGGCCGGTGCATTCCACGTCACCAAGCGCGTCCTCACGCCGATGCGGGCACAGGGAGCGGGCCGGATCATCTACATCGGCAGCACCGCCGCGGACTACGTCGGCGAAGGCCGGCTCGCGCACGGCACGGCGAAATCCGCTCTTGCCACCTTCGCCCGCCACGTCGCCGCGGAGAGCGCGCGCGACGGCATCAGCGTTCTCGTCGTGGCGCCCGGTGCGGTCCGGACACCGGCCACCGCGGACATCCTGGCGGGCGATCGCGGCACCGTCCTCGCCCGCGAGTCCGTCCTGGGCCGGGTACTTGAACCCGAAGACGTCGCCGCGGCGGTGGCGCTCGCCGCCGACCCTGCGCTCCGCGCGGCCACGGGCACGACACTGCGGATCGACGGCGGCTGGTCGGTCCTCATCGGCGGCCCGGCCAGCTAGGCACTGCCGCTCGGAACGAACGGCCTCGGGGACAGTATTGAGCGGCGCACCTGGCAGCGGTCCGCTTTCGTCCCTGCGCCCCCGTCAGCACGCGTGCTCAGCGAGGCCCCTCGTGGTCGCCTCGTTCAGCGACCTGGGCCCACGTCGAGGAGACACCCCGCGCCCGGCCGGGCTGTGCACCTGGATCAGCGACACCCGCGGCCGCCAGGGCTGTCTCCGCACCGCCCAGCGCGCGTAACTCGACGCGTTCGGCGTGACCTGGGCAGCCGATACCTTCCCCACCCCGACACACAGAACAGGGAGGCACCGCGTGAGCATCGAAAGCACGGGTCAGGAGGCCGGGAGCACGATTCCGCCGAGCAACACGCCGGCCGATCGCTGTGCCGACGGTGCCGGCCCTCGGTGCCGACGCCCGGTGAGATGTGGTCGGCGCGGTTCGGCGCGGTGTGGTTGTGCCGCTCCGTCGTCCCTCGGGCCCCGTGTCGAGGTGGCATTCCACGGCCCGGTCCGGCTGGACACCTGGGGCAGCGACCCTCGCAGCCGCCGGACCGCCTCGCCCCGTCACACCCTTACTCGGCGAGGACGTCCGTGGCCGGAAAGCAGATCACCAGCACCGCGAAGTTGATCCGCGACCAGCACGCGAAGTTCATCGGCCGGATGACGGTCCGCTCAGGGATCGACGGACCGGAACGGGGGCCCGTGGGCCGCTGGCTCCGACGGCCGGAACACATCGTCGAGGACGACGCACACCGGACGGCCGCGCACGGGAACAGGGCCGGCGACGTCCCGGTCCGCCACGGCACCGGCCGCCACCTCCCCCACGACCACAGTGCTCGTCCCGGCCGCCACACCCCGGCTCCCGTCCCTGCCCGCAGAATCGCGGAATCCGACACGCACCTCGTAACCGACGGGCGCGGCGCTCCGGTTCTCCACCCGGACCAGGGCCATGGGCGCACCGGTCGTCGCGTCGCGGCGGCAGGAGGAGAGGGTCACGTCGTCGGACGGGGAGCGCGTGTTCTCATGGGCGCTGCCCATCTGGGAGAAGCCGTGGCTGATGGCGGCGATCGGCGTCAGCACCACCAGCACGCCGATCCCCCCGATCAGGACGACCATCCAGACGGGCAGCCCCGGCCGGGGCCGCGGAGACAACGGTGCACCGGGATACATCGAGTAGGTCATGGCCCCCGCCCCTCCCGCACCCCCCGGTACGGCCCGCTCCAACGGTAGGCGTGGCATGCTCCCGCCGACAGCTCGGAGGGATCACGGCCGCACTACGAACGGGCGCAGCCCCGGACCCGCTCGGGCTCCGGGGGCCGCGTCGCAGGGCGGGTGCGGGGTGCTCATCACAGGCGCTGGACCAGAGCCCGGCACTCGCCCCACAGCCCCTTGGGCCTGTGGTCGCCGAAGGTCTTGAAGTGCTCGGGGACCAGGGCCGCCTCCTCGCGCCAGACCTCCTTGTCCACGGTGAGCAGGAAGTCGAGGTCGAAGTCGGACAGGCCCAGGCCCTCCGTGTCGCTCCGCGGCCCGGACAGCCGTTGGCGGCGATGTCTTGCCGGACCAAAAATCGAGGGCGTCCGGCTTCGCGCGCTCGGCGGCCGCGTATCCGCGGGCGACCTTCGCGACGCGCAGATCGAAGGGCGGGCGGGCACGGGAGCCGGCTGCTGGCTCCTGCCGGATCGCAAGCGACAGGATCGACATGCACGGTGGAACATGCACGGTGGTTGCGTGGACTCGCCCATCGTGATTCACCGACCGGCGAGCACAGGGACACCGTACGGGGGCGGATCGCCCGCTTCGCCCACGATGACCACGACGTCACCGAGTTCCTGCACCGGGCCGGCCTGTCCGACACCGAGCAGCTCCTGGACGGAATCGCGAGGTCACATGTGAGTAGCGTCGATATTCAACGATCTGACCAACTGCGTAAGTTCGGCGTGGAAGAGCTTGTCCGGTGAGAGTGTCTGGGCACGCAGGTGGCCATAGATCTCCAGCGTGACCAGGCCGTGCAGGTGCCCCCAGATCCGCAACGCCAGGGCCACTCCGGCCGGCGGTAGCACCGGGAACGCCGGGCGGACCTTGTCGAGCAGGCCGGGGTCGAAGTCGTCCCAGCCGAAGTCGCCCTCCCCGTTAGCCTGTTCGGCGCAGCCCCAGGCCGTGTCGGCCAGCGCGGCGATGCCGATGCAGACGCGCCGGGCGGCGTCCGGCGCGGCGCCGCCGGCTGGGGCGCGGTAGCCGGGGACGGGGTCGCCGTAGATCAGCCGGAAGCCCTCGGGGTTGGCCAGCGCCCAGTTGCGGAAGGCGTGCGCCCAGGACCGTATCCGCTCGGCCGGGGCGGCTTGCGCGGAGGCTGCCCAGGCGGCGTCGACGGCGTCGGCGAGCGCGGTATAGACGTCCGCGATGAGGGCGGTGACCAGGTCGTCGCGGGTGGCGAAGTAGCTGTAGATGGCGTTGGGGGTCATACCCATCTCGCGGGCGATCGCCCGCAGGGTGATCGCGTCGGGGCCGCCCGAGCCCATCAACTCCAGTGCTGTGCGCTTGATCTCGGTGGTCGTCTCGGCGCGCAGTCGCTCACGTCGTCCGGTGCTTCGGGTGCCTGCCACGCACTCACTCTACAGCGTCACTGAACCGATTGCCGCACAAAGACTTCACACCATATAGTTTTCGCACGGCGTGCGGTTATGTGGCCTCATGCCGTCCATCCGGCATGACTACGGCATGAACCAAGGGGAGAACCATGCACATCGGCGTCATCGGAGCCACCGGCACCATCGGCAGCCGGGTCGTCACTGAGGCCCTCCAACGCGGACACCACGTCACGGCGTTCAGCCGGGACGCCTCCACGATCACCGACCGGCGGGAGAACCTCAGCTGGGCGAGCGTCGACGTTCTGGACGCCGCGAGCATCGCCGCCGCCCTGCCCGGCCTGGACGTCCTGATCAGTGGCTTCCAGCCGGGGAACGCGGCGAAGGACTTCGCCGACACCGTCCAGCGCTCGATCGCGGACCCGACCGTCTATGCGGCTGCTGCTCGGGCCCTGATCAAGGCTCTGGAGAGCCATCCCCGCACCCGGCTGATCGTCATCGGTGGCGCCGGCAGTCTGGAGATCGAGCCGGGCGTCGTCCGCGCCGACCACGAGGAGCTCATCCACGCGTCGCTCGACGAACTCGGCCTGCCCCGCCAGTACGCCGCCGCCGTACGCGGCCACCGAGAGGCGCTGAACGTCCTGCGCGCCTCGAACCGGCTCTGGACCTACTTCAGCCCCGCCGAGCAGATCGCCCCCGGCGAGCGCACCGGCCGCTTCCGCATCGGCGGTGACCAGCCCGTGCTGAACGCCGACGGCCTGAGCCGGATCTCGGCGGAGGACGCCGCGATCGCCCTGGTGGACGAGGCAGAGCTGCCTCGCTTCGTCCAGCGCCGGTTCACCGTCGGCTACTGAGTCTGCTACTGACTCGGCGTCCCTCCTACCGGCGCCCGCAGGCCGGATCGGGCCGCCTCCAACGACCCGATCCGGTCCGAAGACGGACACGCATCGCCGCTTGCCCGGCTCCCTGCCGAACACCTCCCCCACACATGCTGCTGTGCTGGTCGAACTGGCGCAGACAACCGTCAGGCGGCGACTCGACGTCTACCGAGGACGGAGCGGTGCGGACACCGAGGACCTGGAGGGAGTTGAGTCGGGCTGTCCGACTCGCTCGCCCGCGACTGGTCGGTCAGTCGTTCTACTCCGCTGGGTTGAGCAGGGCGGTGAACGGCTCCGCCTCAATCCACTTGATCTCCTTTCGGCCGCCTGACCCAGCCCCGGGCGCGAAGCAGGCGTCTCCGCTCTCGCGGGGCAACAAGCTGGTCTCCCTGCCGGGAATCGGATCGCCATCAGCGGGGTTGGTGGGAGACGAGCCGATATCGGAGGGGTCATGCGAGCGATTCAGGTGTACGAAGTGGGCGGTCCCGAAGTGCTGCGGGAGGCCGAGGTGGACCAGCCGCGGCCGGGGCCGGGCGAGGCGGTCGTGGAAGTGGCCGCATCCGGGGTCAACTTCCTCGACGTGTATCACCGTGAGGGCCGGTACAGCCTGCCGCTGCCCTTCACCCCGGGCTCCGAGGGCGCCGGAACCGTCGTCGAAGTGGGGCCCGGCGTCGCTGACGTAGCGGTCGGGGACCGGGTCGGCTGGGTGGAGATCCCCGGGACGTATGCCGAGCGGGCCGTCGTGGACTCCTCCCGGCTGGTACCGCTGCCCGACGACATCGACTTCGAGACCGCCGCCGCCGTGCTCCTCCAAGGCATGACCGCGCACTACCTCATCAAGGACGCCTACCCGGTCCGGGCCGGCGACACGGTGCTCGTGCACGCGGCCGCCGGTGGCATGGGGCTGCTTCTGACCCAGCTCATCACCGATCTCGGCGGCAGGGTGATCGGCACGACGTCGACCACGGCGAAGGCCGAGCTGGCAAAGCGTGCCGGGGCTGCGGAGGTGATCCTTTCCTCCGCAGTCGACGATCTCGCAGCCGAGGTGAGGCGGGCCAACGGCGGTCAGGGACTGCCGGTCGTCTTCGACGGCGTCGGCGCGCACACCTTCGACGCGAGCCTCGCCAGCCTGCGCCCCCGCGGCCATCTCGTACTCTTCGGCGCGGCAAGCGGTGCCGTGCCGCCGTTCGATCCGATCCGGCTCGCCCACGGCGGTTCGCTGACCCTGATCCGGCCCAGCCTCGGGGACTTCATCACCGATCGGTCCGAACTGCTCCAACGGGCCGCCGACGTGTTCGAGTGGGTACGCTCCAAGGCACTTGAGGTCACCGTAACCGGCCGCTACGCATTGTCCGAGACCGCCCGAGCCCACAGCGATCTGGAGGCTCGGCGCACCACCGGCAAGCTCCTCGTCATACCCGCCGCGGCCGCTTCCGCAAGCCGCGAGGAGACACAGAGCTGATCGCGGGTGACCAGGTCGGGAGCGTGAGGACCGAGACGTCCGTACGCGGATGGCAGGGCAACGGTTGCCGTACGCGGGCAGAACACCGGATTCACCCATGAAGATGATGCGCCCGCGCCGGCAGGGACGTCGTTGTGGGGATTCGCCTGCCGGGGGTGAACCAGTCCTGGTAGGTGAGGAGTCGCCAGGGCCGGTTTCATCTTGCGGGTGGGGTAGGTGGCGTGGCAGGGGTGGTGTGTGTGGACCAGGCTGATGGGGGCGGCCGCGCAGAACGTGGGCGAGGTGACACTCCAGGTCAGCCCCAACGCCGCCATGGCCAAGCCCACCGGCCTCAACCGGACCTCCCCCGACGGCCGCCCGCGCCGGTCGACGTCGTTCAAGCGCCAGAGAGTGCGAGGACAGGGACACTCCCGCAAGTTGTCTCCCGACCCTGCGAGCCGGCAACTCAAGCAGTAGGCCATCACCGCTGCCAAGGTCCAGCACGCGCATGCTTCCAACTACCTGATCACATAAGATCTCATTAGCTTGACCCGCCGCCTGGATGATGGGCACGGCCGAACGCCTCTGCGGTCACTGCCGGGTACTCGGCGTGGAACGCCTGCAGACATGCCTCTGGCGGTGCGGCAGTCGTCACTCTCCGAACCTACGCCGCAGACCCTTCGCGCGGCCGTCCGTCATTCTGGAGAAGCTCCGCAACAGTGGCCGACGCGCTCGCCGCCGGCCTGTCCGGCGAGACCGGGACTGCTGCCCCATACCGGGTAGCCGACCGGGCCGACCGGCACGGGGAACACGGCCTGGCCATCCACCTCCAGCGCCGCAGCCTCGACAAGGTCGTCGTCGACCGCTGATCACCACCCCACGTCGGACTCGTCAGGAGAAGGGTCGGGTGACCACCGAGGCGGAGCACACCGGACCTGTCCCCGACCTCACTGTCCCTCTGTCCGCCGTCGTCGCCCGGGCGCTTGGCGACGACGGCGGACAGCGTGCCGTGCAGTTCGGTGCCGCCCTGCACGGCGTCGCGCAGCTGTGCGCCGGCGGGTCGAGCACCGAGGACCTTGCGACCTGCATCCTGATGTCCAACGGACCGATGACCCGGGTGGAGGGCATCCGGGAAGCCGTCGTGCGTCGGCACGCCGCGCAGGGCAGCTCGTACGGCGCGTTGGCAGGCGCCATGCCGGATGGGGCGACTGAGGCTCCGCACGCTCCCGCGACAGGCCAGGAGCGGTCCGTGGGGATCTAACATCCGCTACGGACCACACATGACATGCGACTCCGGTCGCGTCGCAACGCCCGGCATCAGAACCGAGTGTCCTTCGCGGTGCCCAGGAGTGGCAGACCGGCCGCATACCGGCGAAGGTATCCCGCGGTGGAAGTGTCAGCGCCGGCGACGGTGTCCGGAGTGCCCTGCGCGACCACTGCACCTCCGTCGGGGCCGGCTCCCGGGCCGAGGTCGATCACCCAGTCCGCGGCCGCGGCGACGGGGATGTCGTGTTCGGCCACGACGACGGTGTTACCGGAGTCGAGCAGCGAGTCGAGCGCGTCCACGATCCTTTGCACGTCGGACGGGTGGAGACCCGAGACAGGTTCGTCGAGGACAACGAGTCCGGCCTTGCGGCTCGCCGTTCCGCGCTGGATCGCGGAGGCGAGTCTGAGGCGCTGGGCCTCGCCGCCGGACAGTTCGGTGGCGCTCTGGCCGAGTCGGAGGTAGCCGAGCCCGACCCGGTCGAGTGCGGCGAGGGTCTCCGCCAGCTGCCGGGGTTCGGTGAACACCTCCCCGGCCTCGGCAACGGTCAGGCCCAGCACTTGGTCGATGGACAGGCCCTGGTAGGTGACCTGAAGGACCTCGGGCCCGTAGCGCCTGCCGTCGCACGTGTCGCACACCACCCACATGTCGGGGAGGAAGTGCATGTCGACGAGCCTGCGGCCGTATCCGGTGCAGGTCTCGCACCGGCCGCCGGCGGTGTTGAAGCTGAACCAGGAGGCGCCGAGACCGAGGGCGCGTGCCGCGTCGGTGGCGGCGAACAGCCTGCGGATGATGTCGAACGCCTTGCTGTACGTGGCCGGGTTGGACCGCGGCGTGCGCCCGAGGGGTTCCTGGTCGACCACGGCGACCCAGCCGAATCCGTCGAGTCCGGTCACCTCTCGTACGGCATCGGCGGCCGCGCCTTCGAGGGCGGCCTCTACGCCCGCCGCGAGTGCGCCGAGGACGCTGCTCTTGCCGCTGCCGCTGACCCCGGTCAGGCAGGTGAGACACCCGGCAGGCAGGCGCAGCACCTCTGCGGCCGCGTTGTGGGCGCGCAGTCCGTACAGTTCCACCCAGCCGACGTCATCGCGGACCTGGCGGGGGGTGCGGCGCAGGCTCGGCGGGTTGTTCGCCAGGTAGCGGCCGGTGGCCGAGGTGGGGTCGGCGGCGGCCAGGGAGGGCGGTCCGCAGACCAGGACCTCGCCGCCGAGGTGGCCCGCGCCGGGGCCCATGTCGACGATCCAGTCGGCGCGGGCGACCAGTTCGGGGTCGTGTTCGACGAGGAGGACGGTGTTGCCGGTTTCGCGCAGCTCCAGGGCGATGTCGAGGAGGTGTTCCTTGTCCGCCGGGTGCAGCCCGGCGCCGGGTTCGTCCAGGATGAAGATGACGTCGCTCAGTTCGGTTCCGAGCTGGGCGACGAGCCGGGTGCGCTGCAATTCACCGCCGGAGAGTGTGGTCGCGCTGCGAGAGAGCTGGAGGTGGGCGAGGCCGAGCCGGTCCAGGAGGCGGAGCCGGCGTCCGAGGTCGTGCAGCAGGGGCTCGCCGATGGTGCGCTGCCGGGTGTCGAGGGAGTCGGCGACGTGGTCGGCCCAGCGCCGGACCTCGTGTACATCCACGTTCAGCAGATCCGGGTAGGTCAGGTTTCCGAGGCGTACGGACCGGGCGACGCGGTCGAAGCCCGTTCCGTGGCAGATGCCGCACGCGTGCTTGCGCATGTACGGCAGGTAGCGCTGCTTGGCGTTGGGTGTACGGGCGTTGGCGAACACCCGCTCCACTTCCGCGAGTGCGCCGCGCAGTGGTTGGCTGGAGGTGTAGGTCATGCGCGCCGTCTGGTTCCTGTTCGGGATGTCGACGGTGGCCTCGACCGGTTCCTTGCCGGTGCCGTACAGGATCGCGTGCTGAAAGGCCGCGGGCAGCGACTGCCAGGGGCGGCCGAGGTCCACGCCGCGTTGGGCGGCGAGTGCGGGGATGAACATGTGCTCTCCGGAACGCCACTTGGCGTACCAGGGAGAGGCGCCTTCGAAGAGGGGAAGGTCGGGGCGGGTGATCACGAGGTCTGCGCTTGCCCGCCAACGTCCGCCGGTGCCGTGGCAGTCCGGGCAGCTGCCTTCGGGAGTGTGGCGGTCGAAGTGTGCCGTGGTCAGGGGGCCGGTGTCCCCGGCCGGGCCCGGATCGGTGTCCGGGCCCGTCCTCGGGAGGCGGGAGTAGAGCAGCCCGAGGTGCCCGTCGATCCCGGTAATGGTGGCGACCGTGGAACGGGGGTTGCGGTTCAGCCGGCGCTGGTCGACCGCGAGGGTGGCACCGAGGCCGAGGATGCGGTCGACCTTGGGCCGGTTGCGCTGGGTGATGTACTGGCGTACGAACGGCGAAAGGCCCTCCAGGTAGCGCAGTTGCGCCTCACTGTGCAGGGTGTCGATGGCCAGTGAGGTCTTGCCGCTGCCGCTGACGCCGGTGAAAGCGACGAGCCTGCCTTTCGGGATGCTCACGGACACGTCGCGCAGGTTGTTCGTGCGGGCGCGCACGACCTCGATGGTGTCGCGCCTCCTGCCGGACCCGGCAGCGCCGGGCTCCGGTGCGCGCGTGTCCGCCTCGGGCCGGGTCACGCCTCGTCCGCCTGCCGGCCGAGCTTGGCGAAGTCGGGGGCGTAGACGGTCATCCACTGGGGGCGCAGTCGGTAGAAGACCACCTCGTTGTCCCAGTCGAAGGCGTCGTCACCGTAGAAGTCGCGGAAGTACGCGAGCAGGTCCGGCCAGTCGGGGTGCGGCTCGCCGCGACGGGGGTTGAGGATCTCCGCGGTGCCGTGTGTGAACACGCCCAGATCCTCCCCCCGCAGGTGCGCAGCGCTGACACTCGGACGGGCTGCGAGGTGCCGGGCCTTCGCGGCGCCGCGCGCGGTGCCGAAGTGCCATTTCCCGTGCAGGAAGTGCCCGTCCACGCCGCTGACCCGCGGCTCGCCCTTGGCCGTCACGGTGGACAGCGCGAGCGTGCACATGCCGGTGAGCACGCGAGTGAGCTGCTCGGCCGTGAGCGTGCGTTCGCTGCTGATGATCGACCGCAGGTGCGCCGTGGAGCGGGAGAGCGAGGCATCGAGGAGGGCTTGGAGCCGGTGCAGATCGGCGGGTGTTTCACGCATGGGAATCCTTTGTCCGTCCGTTGTCCCGGCCCGCACCACGCACGCGGCACCGGCCGATGCCCCACTCTCTCCACAAAACCCGACATCCCTTGTCGTGCTTTTTCTGTGGTGTGGCTCTGTCGCGGTGTGGCCCTGTTCACGACGGGTGGGGAGCCGAAGGCGTCGTGGAGTTCGGTGCGGCGTTCCCAGCGGACGGCAAACGTTCGAACTGGTGGAGCAGAGCGAAGGTCTGCTCGACGACGTGGCAGACCTTGCCCAGGCACTTGTACTCGTCGCCGTGGGCATGGGAGTCGTAGCCCTTGTCGCCGAGCAGGGCGTCGGCCCGTCCCGTGACGGGCGGAACGTCGTCGACCAGGGCGAGGGCCCGGGTGACGTCCCTGAACCGGCCTTCGACGGCAGTCGGCGGCCGGGTGGCTACGACGAGGGAGTGACCGGCGATGCGGAGGCGGCGGCTGTCGCCTGGCGTCGTGCGGGTCGCGGGGCCGGCTCGTCAGGGGCGGTAGGCGTCAGCCCGCGATCAAGATCCCTCCCGCCACGGCCGCGGCGACCCCCACGAGAAGGGCGCCGACGGCGAAGGTGATCTCGCCGACGCGGGAGCGGTGTTCGGCGGCGAGGTCCGTGGTGAAGACGGCCGGGTTGTCGGGGCGGTAGTGGATCGTGAGGTCCCGGCCGCGCGCGGAGGCGGGATCGCTCAGCCCTGTGGTGCGGTAGGCCGTGACGGCGGTGCCGTCGTGGGTGGTGAAGGCGACGACCGGGGTGTGGCTGGTGGCGGTTCCGCTGTCCTCGTCGACGGTGACGTCCTTCAGTACGGCGATGACGCGGCCCGGGACCGGGCCGCCGGAGGCGAGGCCCTCGATGCGCAGGCGTGTGTCGCGTACGGTCCCGGGCAGGTACTTCGCGCCCAGCAGCGTCCAGGGCACGCCGAAGCCGATGAGGGCCCACGGCCAGCCCCGGTCGATCGAGGCGACGACGACCAGCCCGACGTAGATGAGGAAGACCGCGAAATTGGGCCAGCCGAGGCCGCTCCGTCCGGCGTCCGGATCGGCGGTGAAGCGGTAGGCGTGCGGGCGGCCGGGAGGGTAGCGGATGCCGATCTCCCGGCCCGTCCAGGCCGTGCTGATGCGGTCGCCGCACTCGCCGTCGTTGGTGACGGTGAACTCCTGTTCCGTGACGGGATCGCGGAAGGTGACGACCACGGCGATCCCCTCGCGTCCCGAGCTCCCGTGCCGGGGTCCCGTGATCCGTTCGATCCGGCCCATGACGCGGACCGCCCGCTGGCCGCGGGTCACCCCGGCCAGCGCCCGTCCGTATCCGACGAGCGCGACGGCGCCGAGGACGACGCACCACACCGCCAGATATCCGTGCCAGCCCATCCGTGCTCCTCCTGGTCCTCATGGCCTGCCCCGCCCGGCTCACCCGTTCCGTTCGGGTGCCCGTCCCGTCCGTCAGCGCGCCGGGACGCGCCGCACGATCTCGCCGTTGCCGTTCGCCTCCAACGAGGCGGCGCCGTCGGCCCCGGCCACCCCGACCCTGAGGGTGAGGGCGCCGGACAGGCTCTCGGCGGTGAGCTGCCAGGTCCGCGGGGAGCGGACGCCGAGCGTGGTCCTGGCCTCCCGAACGAGGGCGGGGATACGCGGGTAGGGCAGCGCGTTCAAGTCAAAGCCGGGCGCCTGCGAACCCGCAGGGGTGAAGACGACGGTGAGGAGGCGGTCCTGCACGACGACGGTGAGAGCCTGGCGCTTTCTGACGTCGCCCTTGGTGAGCGAATCGACCGCCGAACGCAGCCGGCCCTCGTCGAACAGGGACTGTCCGGGGCCGAGGGCGACGGTGCCGGACGCGGCCGAGACGATTGTGGTGGACGAGGTGCCGGGGGCGGCGGGCCCGGCGGCCGAAGGGGGCCGGTCGGTCGGGTCTTCCGGGCCGAAGAGGTCGGCCCGGAAGGCGAAGACCACGCCGGCCGCTCCGAGCAGCAGGGCGAGGAGGGTGAGGTAGCCGCCGACGGTGCCGTCCGGGGCCGGCGCGTCGGTCAGGGCCGGGCCGGGCGCTGAGTCGATGCGGGCCGCGGTCGCGCGGTCCTCCCATTCCGGTGTCGGGCGCTTCACCAGCTTCACCGCCCACGGCTGGTGCGGTGGGTACCGGACGACGACGGTGCCGCCTGGTTTGTAGTCGGACAGGTCGACGAGATTGACGGACTGGGTGCACTCGACGCGGTAGGCCGGTCCGCTGTCCGGGGCGACGGTGAGGTCGAAGCGGACGGGCACGTCGCTGGTCTCCCCTCCGGTGGCGCGCAGGCTCTCGATCCTGGCGAGCGCGGTACAGGGGACGATGGCCGCCTGGCGTGCGCGCTCGGGCGCCCCAGCGGCGAGGACCAGCAGTCCGTAGGCGATGGGGACGGCCAGGCCGCCGACCAGCAGCGGAACGCGTTCGAGGACAGTGCCGACGACGAGTGCGGCGAGCGAGCTCCCGATCACCGCACCCGTGAGGATCCCGCGGGCGAGGTCGAGGGGGGTGCGGCGCGTCGGCGGTGCGCTCGCAGGGGCCGGCGTGATCGTCATACCGAGATTGTGGCGGTCCGGGCCGCGGCCCGGTAGGCGTCCGGGTGTCTTTCTCCCTCCCCCAACCGCGTTTCCAGGGAAGGGTGTTGTCGCCTCCTGGACAACACGGGCAGGTGGCCGATGGTGATGACCGTTCCGGGCACCGGGAAACCGCGACTACGGTCAGGGCGCGGTTGGACGCACCCGGCAGCCCTCGTTCCCTGATCGGTCGAGGCGTCACCGCGGACACGGCCGCGAGCCGCTGCGTACTGGTTCACGCCGCACGGGCCCGTGCTCGCGCTCTTCACCGTTCGGGGGTGCCCTCTTGCCGAGCAGGAGCGGGCGCCGGGGTTCGGCTGCCCGGCCTGATGCCGGGCCTGCTCAGCAAGAAGGGCCGCCGCGAGCGGCTCAGTGCCGGTCGCCGCTGTCCTCCCGGCGGTTCTTGATCAGTACGACGCCGGCTCCCACCGCCACCGCGGCGGCGAGGGCTGCCCAGACGAGGTGCCCGGGGACGGCGGCGGCGAGAGCGCTGACCCGCTGCTCCCAGGCGTACTCGGTGTCCACGTCCGGTACCGACGGGAGCGCGGACGTCCCGTCGAAGGCCAGGAAGACTGCGCCGAGCGTGATGAAGAGCAGGCCGCCCGTCACGGAGGTGCTGTGGAGGTGCAGGGGGCCGAGCCTGAACCCTCGTCCTCGCAGCCACGCGCGTCGTCCCAGGTGCCAGCGGTCCCACGCAAGGGCGAGGACGAACAGCGGAGCGGCCATGCCCAGGGCGTAGACCGCCAGGAGGAAGCCGCCGCGCAGTGGGCTGCCGCCGAGTGCGGCGACGGTGAGGATGCTGCCCAGGATGGGGCCCGCGCAGAATCCAGCGA
This sequence comes from Streptomyces sp. NPDC024555, assembly GCF_055559335.1. Taxonomy (NCBI): domain Bacteria; kingdom Bacillati; phylum Actinomycetota; class Actinomycetes; order Kitasatosporales; family Streptomycetaceae; genus Streptomyces; species Streptomyces sp. NPDC024555. The sequence goes on along the minus strand of NZ_JBVHKV010000010.1, from coordinate 299,290 downwards.
GCCCGTACACCGCGCCCAGGGCGACGGTGGAGAAGGTCGAGCCGCTGGGGGCGCCGGCTCGCTGCTGGAGGCGGCGGAAGCCGAAGCCGAGCCCGAGGAGTTGCAGAACCCCCAGGCCGATCATGGTCCATCCGCCGAGGAGGACGAGGGTGTCCCGATGGCCGATGAACAGGCGGCTGGCGAGGGCCCCGGCCGCCCCGAGGGGGACGAGCGTCAGGCACAGCCCGCCGTAGAAGGCCGCGGTGTGCCGCAGCAGACGCGTCCTGTTGGTGAAGGAGTAGGCGAAGAAGGCAGGCAGGAGGAGAGCGCTGCAGGGACTGAGCAGGGCGAGCAGCCCGCCGAGGAAGGCGAGAAGAGGGCCGGCGTCGGTCACTTCGTCTCCTTCCCGCTCCGGATGAGGGCGTCGCGCACGGCCTTGTCGAAGACTTCGGTGGGTTGTGCGCCGAGGACGGGGGTGCCGTTCACGAGGAAGGCGGGCGTGCTGGTGACGCCCAGGGCGTACCCCTCCTGCCTGTCACGCTCCACGGCCTGGTGCGCCTGGTCCGATTCCATGTCCTCACGGAAGCGGTCGAGGTCCGCGACGCCGGCCGCTTCCGCGTGGGCGATGAGCTTGCTCCTGGAGAACTCGCCGGCGTTGCGCTCACGTGGTTCGGCATAGAGGCGGTCGTGGAACTCCCAGAACGCTCCTTGCCGGCCGGCGGCCCAGGCGGCACGGGCCGCGTCTTCGGACTCCTTGCCGAAGATGGGGTAGTTCCGCCACTCGATGCGTAGTGCCCCCTTCTTGACGTGTGTGCGAAGGAGTTCCTGCTCGGTCTCGCGGGCGAAGCGCCCGCAGAACGGGCACTGGAAGTCGGAGTACTCGATCATCACCACGGGAGCGTCGACCGGACCGACGGCCAGCGGGTCGTCGGCGTCGCGGCGTGCCAGGTCGGGGCCCGTCGGCGCCGAGTCTCCGGGTACGGACTCCACCGCTGCCGCGGACCGGGAGGAGTCGGGGCGCGGATCGGGGTCGGAGCCGCCGGTTGCGACGAGTACCGCAGCGGTAGCGGTGGCGGCCACCAGCACGCCGGCGGCCCATACGGTGCGCTTGCGCCGTGCGCGGGCCTGTCGCGTGGCGGATACGGAAGAAGACTTTTCGGGCATGGAGAACACGCTCCTGTGAGCAGAAGATCAGGTGAGCCCGGCCGCCCCCGAGGGGCGGGCTCGGCGAGGTTGTCAGGCGCTGGGCGCGGGGCAGCTTGTCCGGGCGTTGAGGCGCCGTAGCGCCGCCTCGGCGAGCAGCACCAGCGAGGCGAGGGCGAGCAGGGGCTGCAGCGGCGCCCAGTAGCTGAGCGCACCGCCCGTGCCGAGCAGCAGCAGAACGATCTTGTTGCAGACCGGGCAGCCGATCGCGAAGAAGGACAGCATGCCGCCGATCGAGCCGAGCCGACCGCCGGGTGCGGCGGGCGGCCCCGGGCGCATACAGGTGCCGAGGACCAGCCCTGCGAGCAGCGCGGTCAGGGCGAGGGTCGGGTAGTTCCACCACTGGACGGGGATCTCCCGGCCGAAGAACGGGGTGGGGACGACGGCGGTCGGCACGCCGACGGCCAGCGCCGTGGCCACGGCGAAGGCGACTACGGCCGCCCATTGCCGGGGGCCCCACAGCCGCAAGGCGTCAAGGGCGGCGCGAGGCGAGCGGCTGCTGGGGGCGGCGGTGGGGACGGGTTCAGGAGAAGTGGGCGCCAGGCCCATACGGTGTCTCCGTTGCTGAGGAGGGACGCGGGCACGAAGCCGTTCCTCACCGTCGCAGCCCACAGCAGTGCTGGGGTCGGCGTGAGGGGGCGGCGTGGGCCGGTCTAAATCCTCAGGACACAGACGTGCGGAGGTGGTGACTTGGCGGACGAGGCCTCGGTGTGCTCGGGCCACCGTGCAGTCTGCGGGGCCGTGGCTTCACTGAGGGAGGGCGACTCCGCCGCGGCAGCAATGGCGAGGTGCGGGCTGCTCGACTGCTCCGGTGCCTGGCGTTCCGGGCAGGCACCGCCTGCAGCGTCGGAGCTTGCGGCGGATTCCTCGTCCGGCTCGCCGGCGGTGGGAACGAGGGCTTCTCGTCCTACGGATGCCTGCTCTTCGACTGACGCGGGCAGCACCACACCGGTCCCGGGACCGCCGAGGACTGCCGTGCCGGACTGGTCGTGCAGGCCGGTGTGTCCGTGAACGCACAGTTGCGCGATGAGCAGGGCGAGCAGCAGCAGAAGGACGGAACTCAGAGGCCGGTCGGTCGTACGAGCTCGGCGCACCGCTCCTCCTCTGCCGGACAGGGCACATAGGCCCGTAGTAGTGGTCCCCCTCACCCTACTTGCCCGTCCGGCGTAGCCGGCGCAGGGACCGCCCTCCACACAGGTGCGCCGGTCCATCGCGAGGACGAGGGGTCATCTCCGGGTCGTACGCCCCCGGCAGCAGGCGGCGAAAGGTCCGCGGGCGGCGGAGGACGGCGGCGGTGAGGACTGCGGCGGCGATGGCCTCCCGCGAGAGTCACCCGGGCCCGTGGATCTGACCACGCGTCACATTCTCTCGTCCGACCCGCCGCGAAATGGACCGCATCGGCCAATGCGCGGAAGAGCGATGCCCGCGTAGGGCCTGCTGACTGCGGGGCGGAATCCGTGTCCGGTCACCGGGTCTTGGCACGGTCCGTTCCAGCGCCTCTACACTGCCCGGGTGATCGACGATCTCCCTGCCGGACTGACGGCCCGACACCCTGCTGCCGAGGATCACGCGCGGGTGCTGACCGTGCTGGACAGGTGGTGGGACGGACTCAAGGGTGAGGCAGGCGCGATCGAACGCGCGCTGTTGCTTCCGCGCCTGTACTTCCAGCATTTCTCCACCACCAGCTATCTCGTCGAGCGTCCCGACGGAGAACTCGCCGCGTTCCTCGTCGGCTTCTTGTCGCAGACCGAGCCGGACGTCGCCTATGTGCACTTCGTCGGCGTCGACCCGGCACTGCACGGGCAAGGGGTCGGGCGCGCCCTCTACCGCGCCTTTGCCGGGTCGGTCCGGGCGCAGGGCCGCCGGTATGTGCACTGCATCACCAGCCCGGAGAACACCGCCTCTCAGGCATTCCACGCCCGGCTCGGGTTCGAGGCAGGGCCCGTTCAGCCGGACTACGACGGCCCCGGACTCGACCGCGTGGCGTTCATCACCGACCTGGCCGGTCATCCAGAAGCGATGTAGGTCCGCCCGCGCCACCGCACGCCGTGGGCATTCGGGCTACTGCCCGCGCTGCGGGGCCGACTCGTTCGCTTGCGCAGCTGCGCGTCCACGGGCCCGGCCCCGGTCTCACCGGGCGCTGCCCGGACTGTCAGGCGCCGGCCCTGCGCCTGGCCCAACAACCAGAGCACCTCAGGCTTGCAACTGGGCGACGGACAGGGGGGTCCTCCGGTTTCCCGGCGCTGACAGACCCGTGCGCATGACCTCGACGGCTCGGTCCCCGGAAGTGTGCGCTGCGCCTCCAGACGCACTTTCACGGCGAAGCCGAACGCTCCCGGCCCTGTCCTCGTCGCAGCCCCCTCATGGGTGAGGCGACCGGGGCACGGTGGCGCGGGGCGCCCGGCTCGCAACGACCTCGCACCCGGGCGAAGGCGGGGCGGAGCGGAGCCTGGTGCCGCCGCGTCGCCCTGCGGAGCCGGAACGGCCCAGGACGACTCCGGTCAGAACGAGTGCCACGCCACACAGTTGTTGGGCGGTCAGCATCTCTCCGGCGAGCGCCGTGCCGAGGAGGACGCCTGTGACGGGGTTGAGGAGTCCGACCAGGCCCACGGTCCCCGCGGGCAGGTGCCTCAGTCCGGTGAACCAGGCGACGAAGGCCAGCGCGGTGGCGACGACGGCGACGTAGCCGAACGCGAGAAGAGCCGGTGCGGAGAGTGCGGGTGGAGGGCCCTCGACGACTGCGGCGGCCGGCAGCAGGAACAGTCCTCCGGCGGTGAGCTGCCAGGCGGTCGAGGCGAGCACGTCGGTTCCGGTGTCGTTCCAGCGCTTGGTCAGGATGTGGCCGAAGGACGACACGAGCATGGCGGCGGCCGAGGCGAGGACCCCTGGCACGCTCACTCCTTCCGTTCCTGTCAGCAGCATGAGGCAGACCCCGCCGAGCCCCACCGCGGCACCGGCCAGGTGCGCGATGCCGGGCCGCTCGGACACCAGGACCCAGGCGATGAGCATCATCGCCAGGGGGGACAACGCCATGACGGTCGAGGCGACGCTCGTCGGCAGGAGTTGGGATGCGGCGTAGACGAGGACGAAGAACACGCTCACGTTGAGCAGTCCGAGCACCGCGGACCGCCACCACCACGCACCACGCGGCCGCTGTCTGCACAGCCCCAGCAGCACCAGGCCGGCGGGCAGCGCTCGCAGAGCCGCCCCGTAGAGGGGCGTGCCGGGCGGCAGGAACTCACGGGTGACGTAGTAGTTCGTGCCCCAGGCCACCGGTGCGGCAGCCGTGAGTGCCACCCATCGAAGATTACCTTCCATGGAAGATAATATAGCTTCCATGGAAGGTACTGTGGCGGGCATGGACACTCCGCAACCGCTGGACCGCGTGGCTCGCATCCAGGCCGACTGGCGCCGCGAGCGGCCGGACCTCGACGTCTCCCCGCAGGGCGTGATCGGCCGACTGCACCGCCTGGCCGGCCATCTCACCCAGGAGCTCTGCCTCGTCTACGAGCGCTACGGGCTCAGCGAGGGAGAGTTCGACGTCCTGTGCGCGCTGCGCCGCGCCGGTGAGCCCTATGAGCGTGCGCCCGGAGAACTCGCCACGCACACCATGGTCACGACCGGCGCGATGTCGAAGCGCATCGACCGCCTGGAACGGGCCGGCCTCGTCACCCGCCGGCGTTCCGACGACGACCAGCGCGGCCGGATCGTGGCCCTCACCCAGCCCGGCCGCGCACTGATCGACGAGGCGTTCACCGACCACATGCACAACGAACGCCGCCTGCTGAGCCCTTTGACCGCCGCCGAGGCCGAGGCGCTCGAAGGGCTGCTGACCACCTGGGTCTCTCACGTGGAGCATGCGAGCCCGCCGGACCGTACGTGAGCCACCCGGCCGCCGAGCGGCCGAATCTACGCGGAAACCGCTCACGGACTCCGCGAGGCATCGGCGCACTCATCGACTTCATGGCTGCCTGCCGTCGAGTCCACGGCGGTCTCCGCGGCGGGCGTCAAGGATGGGGTGGTGGGGTGTTCTGGGCCGTGTGGAGCGCGGCGCCGAGAGGGCTTTGGCGGTAGTGGACGTGCCGACCGTGGCGGGTGCGGTCGACGAGATGGGCGGCGGCCAGAACGGACAGGTGCTGGCTGATGGCCGGAGGTGAGACCTTCAGCCGGTGGGCGAGTTCGGTGGTGGAGGCCGGTTCGGAGAGCAGGGCCAGGATCTGGGCGCGCGGTCGGCCCAGGAGCCGTTCCAAGGACCGGGGAATCGGGGGTGCGGGTGTTTCGCCGAGGAGGGCCTGGCCGCGGGCCGCGTAGACGATGTGGGGCGGGGCTTGGGGACTGAGCATGGTGGAGACCCCGTCGACGAAGCAGCTGGGGGTGAGCAGCAGGCGTCGGCCGTCGATGGGGATATCGGTGGCGTTGCCCGGCCAGGGGCCGCTGCGCTGGATGCTGAGGACGCCCTCGGCCCAGGCCAGTCGTTCGCTGATGCCGGAGAACAGGTGGCCGGCCCCGTATTCGGTCAGGGTGCGGGAGCGGTGGGCCAGATCGGATTCGAGTACGGCACGGATACGCGGCCACCACGGCAGCATGCACGCCTCCCAGTACGCCTCCAGCGCGTCGGCGATGTCGGCGAGCAGCCTGGCGGGATCGTGCAGTCCGGCCGCGAGTCCGGGCGGGAGAGGTTCGCCCAGCGGCGTGAAGGTGCGCTCCAGGTCGGGGCGGAGCAGGGCGGGGTCGGTGGCGCGCAGCGCGGCGAACTCCGCGCGGATGTCGGGTGCGGGCCGGTCGGGGCGGGGCGTGAGCAGGTCGGGCACCCAGTAGCGGCTGCGTGCCACCAGTGACGTCAGCAATGCGCGGTCGAGTCGTTCGAAGGCCGGCCGCATCGCAGTGCGCAGGACGCGTACATGGGGCAGACGGACGGCGTGTCCGCCCCACAGGCGCAGGCTCAGGACGGTTTCCTGCAGCGGGGAGTACGCGAAGGACGTCGCGGCGAGGTCGGCGAGCTCAAGGCGGAATCGGATCATTAAGCTCCAGTCTTAACCCATTCTGCCGAGGGGACGAGGCGGATTACCTGGCCCGCATGACCACCACACCGCCTTCCGGCGCTCGCGCTCCCCTCCCCGCAGGCCGGCCCGGGGCTCCCGATCCGACATCCGCACCACCTGCCCAGCCGGAACGGGCACCGTCCCTCAGGGCTCACCCTGTCGTGCGGGCGCTGGCAGTCCTGCTGGCGGTCAACGCGACCGGCAACGGCCTGTTCCTGGCCGTCAGCACGCTCTGGTTCACCCGCGGCCTGGGCTACTCCGCGCCCGACGTCGGCCTCGCACTCACGGTGGCCGGGCTGTGCGGGGTCCTCACCGCGTTTCCCGCCGGGCGCGCGGCCGACCGCTTTGGGGCCAAACCCGTCCTGGTCGCCCTGCACCTGGCCCAGGCTGCGGCGATGGCCGGCTTCTCCGTCGCCCGCGGCTACGCCGCCTTCCTGCTGCTGGCCTGCGCGGTGACCGCCGGCAGCAGGGCCAACGCCGCCGTGCGCGGAACCCTGTACGCCCACAGCCTGCCCGCCTCCGTGCGCGCCCCCGCGCTCGGCCTGCTGCGCGCCGTCAACAACGCCGGCATCGGTGCCGGGGCGGCGCTGGGTGCCGCGGCCGTCGCCCTCGACCGTCCCGTCGCCTACCAGGCCGCGATCCTGGCCAACGCCGCAACGTTCCTGCTCGCCCTGGTCCCGCTGCGCTCCGTCCCCGACATACGCCCCTCCGCGCTGCGGCCCGCCGGCGGCCAAGGGGGTCCGGGCAGTGTGCTGCGTGACCGCCCCTACCTCGCCGTCACAGCCCTCAACGCGATTGTCAACACGCTGTACGTCGTCCTGGAGGTCGCGCTCCCGCTGTGGCTCGTCCAGCACACCAGCGCGCCCCGCGCCCTGACAGGCGTGCTCCTGGTTCTCAACACCGTTCTGGTGGTCCTCCTCCAGGTCCGCGCCGCCCGATCCGCCGCCGGCCTGCCCGCAGCCGCACGCTTTTTCCGTCTCGGCGGCCTGCTCACCGCCCTCGCCTGTGTCACGGCCGCCGCTGCCCCGCACCGCTCCCCCGCCGCCGCGACCGCGATCCTGCTGACGGCCGTCCTGCTCCTCACACTCGGTGAGGTCACTTCCCAGGCGGGCAGTTGGACCCTCGGCTACGCCCTGGCCCCGGATCACGCCCAAGGCGCCTATCAAGGCGTCTTCCAGACGGGTATCTCCCTCACCCAGGCGCTGGGCCCGCTGGCCGTCACCGCTCTGGTACTCCCCCACGGCACGTGGGGATGGTGGGTCCTGGGTGCCGTCTTCGGCTCCGCGGCACTCGCCCTGCCCGTCGTCGTGCGACACACCGGACGACACCGGAACACCGAAGTCGAGTGACAGTCCGCTTCCGGGACCCGTCACACCTCAGGGCCGTGGCGCCGCGCCTCGCCCGGACGCGACAGGGGCGTGCGCCCCACGGGGCCGTCGTGGCAGGCGTGGGCTCCGTCGCCACGGAGCCCACCGACCGCCATCGCACCGGACGGTCCCGGCGCCCGAGGCGTGGCGGCGGGAACATCGCGTTGTCGGGTCGCCTCCTGATCGTCGAGCCAGAAGGTGCCGGGGGCCCACTCCGCGGCGCGGTAGCGGCCCTGGGGCGTCACCGCTGCACTGATGTTCCCCGAGGCCGAGGCGCAGTGCCCTTGGCTGCGAATCTGCCTGCCAAGGCCAACCAGGCAGTCACTCTCTGCACTCACGCAATTGCCAAAAGTGGCAGGATCTGCCGCGTGGACTACCAACGATGTACAGAGCTCCTCGCCGCGGTGCACGAAAATCCCCACAGGCTGACCCGGACGGTCCGCCAGAAGAATGTTCCGCTGCTGCTGGAGGCGCTGGGGCGGCCCGAGCGGTCGTTGCGCGGGATGCTGGTGGTCGGGACGAACGGCAAGGGGTCGACCTGTGCCTTCGCCGTGGCGGCGGTGACGGCGGCCGGCGTTCGGGTCGGCAGCATGCCCAGCCCTCATCTCCAGGAACCGAGGGAACGCATCCGGATCGACGGGGTGCCGGTCACGCGCGCGGAGTACACGGAGGCGTTCGCCGAGGTCTGGCAGGCGATCGAGCGGCACGGGCTGCCCGTGCTGGCCCAGGGCATCTTCGCGGCCACCGCGGCCGTGCATTTCCGGCGGGCGGGCGTCGACCTGGCGGTGGCCGAGGCGAGCATCGGCGGCAGCAGGGCAGCGGCCGCGGAGCTGGGCCTGGACGTCAAGGTGGTCACCGGCATCGGGCTCGACCACACCCGGTTGCTCGGCGGTTCCCTGGACCAGATCGCCCGTGCCAAGATCGCGGCTGCGCAGGACGGGGACCACGTCGTCCTCGGGCGTCTGGCCCCCGAGGCCGCCGCCGGCGCCGAGCAGGTCCTGCGGGAGCGGTCCGGGCTGACCGTGTGGCGTATGGACCGCGACATCCGCTACACCGCCCGTGCCTCCGACTGCGGCACGGGCACACTCGTGGACGTCACCACCCCCCGCGCCGTCCACCGCGGCCTGCCCTGCCCGCTGGCCGGCGCCCATCAGCACCACAACCTCGCCACCGCCATCGCCGCCGTGGACGCGATGGCCGAACGCGGGCACATCCACGAGCCCGACGGCGCCCGGCTCCGCGCCCGGCTGGCGGCCACCCGCTGGCCCGGCCGCCTGGAACTCGTCGATCCCGCCCGGCTGGACCACTGGACGGGCCGCGTCCTGCTCGAAGGTGCCACCAACCCGCAAGGCGTTGCCACCGTCGCCCCGGAGATCCTGCGACACGCCCGTAGCGGCGACCACCCGGCACCGCCCGTACTGGTCTTCGCCTCGATGAACGACAAGGACGTCTCCGGCATGCTCGCCCCGCTCCCCACCCACTGGCCGCTGGTCCTCACACGCACCGGCTCCCACCAGGCCGCGGACCCCGCCGCCCTGCACAACCAGCTCTCGCCGACCCGTCAGGGACCGTGTCTGACCGCCGACGACACCTCATCCGCCCTGCGCAGGGCAGCCGCACACGCCGGGACCGGCGGCCTGGTCGTCGTCCTCGGCTCACTGCGTCTGGTGGGTGAGAGCCGCACCGTGCTGGGACTGCCGCCCGCATGAGGCTGCCCCTGCTGCCGGGAACGTCGACGGCCCGCAACGAGCACCAGAAGCGTGCGCCCGCGCCGGAGTCCGCACGTTCGTTCACGGCGACCCCCGTCGGCCTCCCCGGCCGAGGGTGCCGCACAGGGGTCACTCGGGTCATCCAGGTCACAAGGGCTTCTCCAGTGCGTGGTCGGCTGCGATCCGGGCGATGTCGGACGGTGTTCCGGCCATGATGGTGCGGGCGTGCTCGGTGACGAGGTCGGAGGGCCAGTCCCACCAGGCGGCGCGCCGCAGCCGTTCGATGTCGGCGTCGTCGAAGCGCTGACGGATCGGGCGAGCCGGGTTGCCGCCGACGATCGTGTACGGCGGGACGTCGGCGGTGACCACGGCGCCGGCCGCGATGACGGCGCCGTCGCCGATCCGTACGCCCGGCATGACGGTCACCCCGTAGCCGAACCAGACGTCGTTGCCGACGACCGTGTCGCCGCGGCTGGGCATGGAGGTGACGATGTCCAGGGTCTCCTCGGCCCACCGGCCGCCGAACATGGTGAACGGGTAGGTGGACGGGCCCATCGTCGGATGCTCGGCGCCGGCCATCAGGAAGCGGATCCCCGTGGCGAGCGCGCAGTACCTGCCGATCACCAGACGCTCGGACCCGTAGGCGTAGAGGACGTTGCGGCGCTCGAACTCCGTGGCACCGTCGGGATCGTCGTAGTACGTGTACTCGCCCACGGCGATGTTCGGCGAGGTGATCAACGGCTTGAGGAACACCACCCGGTCGTACGCCGGCAGGGGGTGAAGGGTGGTCGGGTCAGGTGACAAGTGCTACTCCTCGGGAAGGGGGATGAGGGTTGTTGTGGAGGGGGTGGGAGGACGATTCCGGTCCGACCCGGGTCGGCGGCACGCCTCTTGGCCACGGGGTGACCTCGTCGAGGTCGGGCTCGGTGAAGTACTACGGCGTGCCGCGACGGGGCACGGGACGGACTCCACGGATGACCGCCACGTCGGACACAGGCAGCGGCCCGAGTACCGCGCCTCGGAACGGGGCGCGGTACTCGACGATGCGTGCGGTTACGAGGTCCAGCCGCCGTACGGAACGGTGATGAGTTCCATGGCGTGACCCGCCGGGTCCATGAAGTACACGCCGCGACCGCCGTCGTTGTGGTTGACGGCGCCGGGCTGCTTCTTCTGAGGGTCGGCGTAGTGCTCGATGCCGCGGCTTGTGATCTGCGCGTACGCCGCGTCGAACTCGTCCTCGGAGATGAGGAAGGCGTAGTGCTGAGGGGTGATGCTGTCCGCGGGGATGGTCGCGAAGTCCAGCGTGACGCCGTTGCTCAGGCCCACCGCGATGAACGGACCCCACTCGGCGGTGATCTCAAGGTTGAGAAGGTCCGCGAAGAAGTCAGCGGACTCCCGGTTGTCCCGGGCGTGAACGATCGTGTGATTCAACTCGACTGACAAGGAATGCCTCCGAAGGCATGTCCCGACACCTCCATGTCTCACCCAGCCGGTGACCGACACGCGATGTTGCCGTAGATCATAACGCTATCCGATCAATGGATCAAGGGCAGTTGCTGCCCGCCCCGGCCTCAACACGCCGCCGACAGGGCGCATGTGCGGTCGGCCACCCGAAGCGCTGCCGGCCCGCACCCGGTGGCGATGGTCACCGCGTGGTGAGGTCGTGAGTGGCGCCGTTGGTGATGGCATGGAGTTTGTCCGGGTTGGCCACGTTGTGGATGGTGGTGATGCGGCCGTCGCTGTCGAGGTCGAAGGTGACGGTGGCGATCACGCGTCCCGGGCCGCGGAACAGGATGCCCGGACCGCCGTTGATCTCGACGCGTTCGGCTTTCATGTCGGCGGGCTCCACGCCCTGGTAGGTGACGGTGCCGATGGCCGCGAACCAGGAGGCGACCGTGGCCGCGCCCACGACCGGGCGCAGGGCCTGGCGGACCTTGCCGCCGCCGTCGGTCCACAGGGTGACGTCCGGGGAGAGCAGGTCCATGAGGGCGTTGATGTCGCCGCCGGTCGCGGCGGCGAGGAACCGGTCGGTGGCCTGGCGCCGGCGCGGCCGGTCGGCCGGGAAGCGTGGCCGCCGGGCGCGTACGTGTGCGCGGGCCCGGTGCGCGGCCTGGCGCACCGCGGCTTCGGAACGCTCGACGGTCTCGGCGATCTCGGCGTGGCTGAAGTCGAAGACCTCCCTCAGCACGAACACCGCGCGCTCCAGCGGGCTGAGTGTCTCCAGCACCACCAGCATGGCCATCGACACCGACTCGGCGTCCGTGACGGTCTCGGATGCGTCCCCTGCGGTGAGGACGGGTTCCGGGAGCCACGGCCCCACGTAGGTCTCCCGCTTGTGGCGGGTGGAGCGCAGCCGTTCCAGTGCCAGGTTCGAGACGATGCGCGTCAGATACGCCTTGGGGTCGGTCACGTGCGGGCGGTCGGAGGCGGACCATGCGATCCAGGCGTCCTGCACGGCGTCCTCGGCGTCGGCGGCGCTGCCGAGGAGGCGGTAGGCCACGGAGAACAGCAGCCGCCGGTGCTCGTGGAAGACCTGCAGGCCGGGGTGGGGGGACGCGGCGGTCACATGGTCTCCTGGAGCCGGGTGAAGCGGCCTCCGCGGGGCCAGAACGCGCCCGACGCGGGGGTCTTCTTCATGCGGATGTACGTCGGCCAGGGCGAGGCCGTCACCGTTTCCTTGTACCGGACGGCCGGGCGCCCCGTCAGGCAGATTCGGCGCGGGCTGCCGTCGGGGCGTGTGAACTGGACCATGGCGTCGCCGCGCCCCAGGCTCACCGGCGTGTGGTAGTAGCCGAAGCGGAACGGCTTGGGGTGCTTGCCCCTGAGCATCTGGTCGATCGACAGCGCGGCGTGCACTCCGGTCGGCATGCCGCTCTGGCAGGTGCCGTGCATGAGGCCGTAGCCCTGGCGGATCGCCGCCGCGTCGCCGATCGCGTACACCTCGGGGTGGGACACCGACCGCAGCGCGGTGTCGGTGACGATGCGTCCGTGCCCGTCGACGGCCAGTCCGGCGGCTTCCGCCAACGGCGCGGTCCGGGTGCCGCTCGTCCACAGGACCGCGTCGGCCGCGATGCTCTCCCCGCCCGCCAGCTCGACCGCGCCGGGCAGCACCTTCAGGACCTCGACACCGGCGCGCACCTGCACGCCCAGCCGGCCGAGGGCGGCACGGAGGTACGCCTTGGCCTTCGCGTTCATGGCCGCCCCGGGCTCCTGTCGGCCCAGGAGCACCACGTTCAGGTCCGGGTGCCGTTCGGCGATCTCCGCGGCCGCCTCGACACCGGTCAGCCCGCTGCCCGCGACGAGCACCGTGCCGCTGCCGAGCCGCGCCAGCCGGTCGGCCAGCAGTTCGGCGTCCTGGGCGCTGTTCAGGGTGTACGCGTGGTCCTCGGCTCCCGGCACCGTCGAGGTGTCGGCGACACCGCCCAGCCCGTACACCAGGGTGTCGTAGTGCAGGATCCGCCGGCCGTCGATCCTGACGGTCCTCGCTCGCGGGTCCACCGCCGTCACCCAGCCGCGCACGAACTGCGCGCCCGTGCCCTCCAGAAGTTCCGGGATGCTCAGCTCGGCGAGCTGCCGGCCGCTCGCCGCCATGTGCAGCCGCATCCGCTCGGTGAACCGCTCCTGCGCGTCCACCAGGGTCACCCGCACGTCGTCGCGCCCCTTCACCCGGGCGGCGAGCTGTACGGCCGCGGCCATGCCCGCGTACCCCGCCCCCAGGATCACCACGCGGTGCGCGATCGCCGTACCGGTCTCCTGCCGTGTGCTCATGGTTCCGTCCTCCTTCTGCACGCTTGCTGACGCCCACCAGATGGGAGCAGGAGGCCTGAACGTGACATGGGCCGACTGTGACGCGCGCCACAGGTCGTATCGGGGGTGCCGACGCTGCCGGGGGCCGGAGTTCTGGAGTGTCAGCCGCGCCGGTACCGGGCGGCCATCGAGTGGAACACCTTCTTCGGTTCCCAGCGCGTCTCGTCGAGCATCCTGACGACACCGTAGGAGCCGAGGTCGTGCTCCCCGGGTCTGCTGTAGCCGGCGAAGGTGAACCAGAGTGCGGTGTCGACTCCTTCGTCCTCGAAGACGTCCAGCAGTTCGGTGAGGTAGCGCACCTGCTCGTCCTCGTCCGGGATCGCTCCGTGCGGCACCTGCCAGGCCATGCCGCCGCGTTCTCCCGCGCCCCGGTACGCGCAGGTTCCGTACTCGGTGACCGCGACGGGCTTGCCGTGGGCGAGGTGTCCGCGCAGCTCGTCACGGAAGCCGTCGGCGTTGTAGGAGGCCCGGTAGGCGTCGATGCCGACGAAGTCGAAGGCGTCCCAGTCCACGGACTCCCAAGGGGCCGAGGCATAGGTGATCCGTCCGCCGAAGTACCTGCGGACGGTCGCGGCGATCCGGGCGAGGAAGTCGTTGAGGCGTTCCTGCACCGGTCCGAGGGAGGTCCACCACTCCATGTCGGCGTCGGCCATGGCCCGTAGACGGTCGCCGTAGGTGTCACCCGGGATGAATCCGCCGCAGAACGCGCTGATCTCGCAGCCGGCGACGAACACCACGTCGGCGCCGGCCGCCCGAACGGCCTCGGCCCGAGCGGCGCAGTCGGCGAAGAACGGGAGCAGCCGGTCGTGGGGAAGGTCCACGGGGAAGGGTGCGAACCAGATCTCCAGACCGGCGTCCGCGGCGTGCTGTGCGGCGATGCTCAGCCGCTCGGGTTCCCGACCCGAGATCCGTACGGAGTCGCAGTGGAGCTCTCCGGAGATCACCGCCATGTCGTGCCGGACCGTCTCGGCGGTGAAGTTCTTCCGGGAGATTCCGTCCCCCGGAAGGAACCCCGTGTCGTAGTTGATGCCCCGTGCGCGCACGTCGGTGTCCCTTGCTGCCGTTGCCGTGTCCGGGCAAGTCAACGCCGCGCGCGGGACTTTGGCCAGAGGGCGGCTCCGGTGCCGATCCGTCACCTGCCCGTCTCGCGAGGAGCCGCTTCGGCGCGGCCCACCCCTGCCGGGACGACCGGGCGGGCCGGTGGTCAGAGGCGGGAGAGTTCGTCGACGAGGTCGTCCAGTCCCAGTGAGCCCTGGGAGAGGGCGGCCATGTGCCAGGCCTTCAGGTCGAAGGACTCGCCCCGGCGCCGCTCGGCTCGTTCGCGGCCGAGCAGCCAGGCCCGTTCGCCGAGTTTGTAGCCGATCGCCTGCCCCGGCATGGTCAGGTAGCGGATGAGCTGGCTCTCCACGTAGTCCGCCGGGCGGCTGCTGTGCGCGCTGATGAACTCCTGGGCGAGGCCGGGCGTCCACCGCTCGCCCGGACGGAACGGGGAGTCGTTCGGGATGTTCAGCTCCAGGTGCATGCCGATGTCGACGATCACCCGGAGTGCCCGCATCATCTGCGCGTCGAGGTAGCCGAGTCGTTCCTCCGCGTCGGAGAGGAATCCCAGTTCGTCCATCAGCCGCTCGGCGTAGAGGGCCCAGCCTTCGATGTTGGCGCTGACGATGCCGACGGTCGCCTGGTAGCGGGAGAGGTCTCCTGCGACGTGTATCCACTGGGCGAGCTGGAGGTGGTGGCCGGGGACGCCCTCGTGGTACCAGGTCGAGACGAGGTCGTACACCGGGAAGCGGGTCTGTCCCATGGTGGGCAGCCAGGTGCGGCCGGGCCGGGAGAAGTCCTCCGAGGGAGGGGTGTAGTACGGGCCTCCGCCGCCTCCGGAAGGTGCGATGCGGGACTCCACGCGGCGTATCCGGTCGGCGAGTTCGAAATGCGTGCCGTCGAGGGCGGTGATCGCCTCGTCCATCAGTTTCTGGAGCCAGTCGCGGACCGCGTCCTCGCCCTCGATGTGCCGGCCGTGCTCACCGAGCCGGGCCAGGGCGGTCCACGGGGTCTCCGCACCGGGGACGACGCGTTCGGCCTCGGCGCGCATCTCGGCGAGCAGGCGGTGATACTCCGACCAGCCGTACGCGTATGCCTCGTCGAGGTCGAGGTCGGTGCCGTTGTAGTAGCGGGCCCAGCGGGCGTAGCGCTCGCGGCCGACGGTGTCCGGGGCGTGCTGGACGGCGGGTTCGTACACCGCACGGATCCAGTCGCGCAGTCGGGCGACGGCGGCGGTGGCGGCGTGGGCCGCCCTGGCCAGCTCGTCGCGCAGCGCGTCGGGGCCGTCGGCCGCGAACTCCTCGAACCAGCCGTTGCCCCGGCCGTCGGTGTCGACCCATTCGTCGAGCTGTCCGGCGAACGCGGCGGTGCGGCGGGGGCCCGCGTACAGCTTGCGTTCCAGGCCGAGGGCGAGGGACTCGCGATAGCCGGCCAGCGCCCGGGGTACGGCCCTCAGACGCTCGACGACAGCCTTCCAGTCCTCCTCGGTCCGGGTCGGCGTCGCCGTGAACACGTCGCGGACGAAGTGCGGGGGCGTGGCCATGTTGCCCACGGCGCGCAGGTGTTCGCCCGCCTCGTGGACCGCGAGTTCGGCGGTGAGGCGTTCGCGCAGCAGGCGCGCGCAGCGGCGCTCGGCCCCGCTCCCGGCTCCGGGCAGGCGCTCGGCCTCGCCGAGACGCGCCAGGGTCTCCCGCGCGAGGGCCGCGAGCGCGTCCGCGCCGGCCGGCGAGGTGTCCTGCAGGCGGCTGGAGCTCTCCGGTACGCCGAGGAACGTGCCTGTGATCGGGTCGAGTTCGATGAGGGCGTCGACGTATGCGTCGGCTACGTGACGAGGAAGCGGGCTGTCGGTCTGCGTCATGCGGTCATCCTCCCGTGCTGCCCGCCCGCAGGCCGTGACCGGGCGGTCGCGGGAGCCGGAGAGGGCCATGGTGCAGCCGCCACGGGGTCGCCCGCGAGCTGCGTCGACCGGAGGAAGGAGACGCCGTGGCGGCTGCACCACGAGACGCGGGCCGTGCCTACGGCCCGATGGCCGGTACGGCCGTCGCCGCGTAGACCACCGCCCCGACCAGCGAGGCCAGCGCTCCGAGGCGCACCGGCCGGCTCGGTACGAAGAGGACGGCGACCACCACGTAGGGCACGCCGGTCAGAGCGATCCGCGTGCCGGCGCTGCCCAGATCGACATGCTGGGCGTACGCGGCCACGCCGGCGAGGAACCCGAGCGTGCCGAGGACGAAGACCAGTACCGCCCAGCCCCACCGCTGCGAGGCGGAGCCGCACATCGGGCACAGGTCGGCCACCGGCAGACCGGTCAGGGTCAGCAGGCCGATCGCGAGGGGCGCGCCCAGAGCGAGTACGAGCACGGTGGCGGCGGTCCCGCCGGCCCATGCCGCCAGCAGGAACGCGAAGCCGAGCATCGACACGAGGGGCGTCATCGTCACCCAGACAAGGAACAGGTGCAGGGCTATGCGTGGTCCTCTACCCGTTGTCATGGACCGAGCGTTCCTGCGGGGCACGGGATGCGCATGAGTACGCGTACTCAGAGCGGCGCGCACATCGCGGTGCCCAGAGTGGACACCGGAAAGATGGCTGCTCCCGCACCTCGTTGTGCCGGCCCCGCGGCCGGGCCGACGACGCCTCTGGGTGCTGCGCCCGGACCGGCCGGGTCACACGCCCGGTCGCCTGCCGGGGCCCGACCGGCTCGACCGGCCGGGCGGTGGTGGGGTGCGGCGGGCGAACGAGAAGAGGGCGGCGGCTTCCGTGGGTGTGGTCGCTGCTCGGCGTCCGGGGACGTCGTGGACGATGGTCGCGCCCTCGGAGCGGAGCCGGTCGGCGCCGGCGTCCCGGGACATGAGGGCAGCGTAGGCACGGACGTCGGCGGCGGTGAGGTCCGTACGGCCTCGTTCGGCGTGTTGGTGGAGGAGGTCGGTGACCTCGGGGTCGAAGCGCAGCATGGTCACCGGGGCGTCGAACCGTCCGGCGAGGGCGACGAGCCGTGCGCGCGCCCGGGGCGTGACGTTGGTCGACTCGGCGATCACGGTGAGGCCGGCGGCGAGCCTGGCGACGATCCTGCGGTCTCGTTCCTCGAAGATCCGTGCGTCCGCCGCGTCCGATTCCGCTTCGGCGGGTGAGACGCTGCCGAAGAGTTCCGCGCGGATCTCGTCGCTCGACACCACGGCTGCCGCGTCGATCCGCCGGCGCGCGACCAGGGCCCGAACGAAGCTGGTCTTGCCCGACGCGGGCGGGCCGACGAGGACGACCAGCCCTGCCGGAACCCGGAGGGGAAGAGCGAGCGGGCCGGGGCAGGCATCGCCCACCGGGTCGGGAGCCTCCGTCGGGGAGCCGGCCTGCGGTCCGTCGGGCACGTGGTGGGGGTGCGTCGGTTCCGGGGCTTCGTTGTGCATGGACCCAGCCTGCCGCACGCGGTGGTGAATCGTTGCGCTTGCCGGCCGTGATGGGATGGCGAACGGGCGGGCGCGGCAGTGGTGTTGCCCGCGCCGCGAGCAGTTGCCGAGGGCCTTGGCCGGGTCCGGGGGCATGGTGCGAGGCGCGGCCTGCGAACGGGGGTCCGGGGTTTCTGATCGCGTTCAGGGGAATCCGGCCGCGGCTGTACGACATCGCTTGCGCGGGGTGCGCTGTTCGCCTCCTTCGGCGCCTTGGTGAGCGTTGCGCTGCTGCCCTTCGTGGCGCTGCGAGCGATGGCATGGGGGGCCAGCCAGGCGCGGGCGGCGTACGCGCTCACCCCGTTGTGGTTCGCGGTGCCCCGCAGAGGGCTGCGCACCCTGTTCGGCAGGCGGCCGACGGTGTCGAGGCGGTCCGCCGGGGCCGGCGGCGTCGTCCTGAAACGGCCCCCGTCCCCCGGATGGCGGGGCCGTACGGGTGGTCGCCGACGGCGAGGCGGTCCCCTCTTCCCGGCGTCCCCGGTCCGGATGGTCACCGCCCCTCGGTCCGCCCGCGCGGCTCGGCCGAAGCGCTGCTGCGACGGCCCTGGCGGTCCAGGAAGAGGAGGTGCTGTCACGTGATGGCGGCCGGCCGGTCCGCTCCGGAGACCGCCGGACTGTGCAGGGTGGGCCTGGAGCCGGTCACGCCGCATGAGGCAGCGTGGTGGCCGGGCCCGGCGCGCAGGGCCGCGCCCACGCGGTGGTCATCGCGTACGTATCGGGTCCGGCGGTGCCGGGAATCACGGCCTGAGGTCAGGGGGCCGGGTGCCGATCACCCGTACGGGTCGATTCCGCTCGCGCGCGGTGCGGGTAAGGACGGCCCGTCCGTCCCCGAGCGCCTCCCGGAGGCATCCGTGCCCGAAATGAACAGCCCGTACAAGCCCGGCACCCCCTGCTGGATCGACCTGATGGTTCCCGACCAGCAGGCCGCCCTCGACTTCTACTGCGACCTCTTCGGCTGGCAGGGCGAGGTCGGCCCGCCCGAACAGGGCGGCTACACCGTCTGCACGCTCAAGGGCAAGGCGGTCGCCGGGATCATGAAGGCGATGAACCCCGACGGCACCGTGCCGGACCCGATGCCGCCGACGGCGTGGACGACGTACCTCTCGACGGACGACCTCGACGCCACCACCGCCGCCGTCACCAAGGCGGGCGGCCAGGTCGTCGTTGCCCCCATGGACGTCATGGACCTCGGCCGGATGGCCGTGATCGCCGATCCGGCGGGCGCCGTCCTCGGCCTCTGGCAGCCCGGCACCTTCGGCGGCGCTGCCATCGTCAACGAGCACGGCGCGCTGATCTGGAGCGAGCTGGCCACGCCCGACCCGGCGGCGGCCTCCGCGTTCTACTCCGCCGTGCTGCCGGTCACGACGGCACGCTCCGAGATGGAGGGCGCCGAGGGCTACATCGAGTTCCAGGTCGACGGGCGCGCGGTGGGCGGAATGATGGACATGAGCACCATGCCGCCCGGCGTCTCACCGCACTGGCAGCCGTACTTCAACGTCGACAGCGTCGACGACATCCAGGCAGCCGCCGTCCGGGCGGGGGCCACCGTCCTGGCCCCCGCCTTCGACATGGTCGCCGGCCGCATGGCCGTCCTCGCCGACCCCCAGGGCGGCGCGTTCTCCGTCATCGCCCCGAAGGGCTCGGCCTGACACGGCCCGGGTGCGGGAAGGCGTCCCGCGCTTCCCGCACCCGGCCCCGTACACCCGTGCGACGATCACCTCGTGAACACCCCGCACCCGCGCCTCCACGAGCTGCGCTTCCGCCTCGCCCGTGACACCGACCTCGCTTCCCTCGTACGGCTGCGCGACGACGCGGCCCGCCGGCTGCTCGCCCGGGGAGTCACCGGCCAGTGGCAGCCCGGCGAGCTGGGTCCCGATCACTTCCGCCGGATCATGGAGACCGGAGAGGTATGGCTCGCGGAATCCGGCGGCAGAGCGGTCGGGGCCTGGGAGCTGTGGTGGCAGGACGAGGACGCCTGGGGCCCGCAGTCACTGCCCGCCGGATACGTGCACCGGCTGATGGTCGACCACGCCACCGTTCCGCCCGGAACGGGGCGCCGCCTCCTGCACGCCGCCGAGGACCGCATCGCAGCCACCGGCCGGACCTTGGTGCGCCTGGACTGCCTGGCGGGCAACGAGCCCCTCACCGCGTACTACCTGGACGCCGGTTACCGCGTCGCCGGCCGCAAGGACGGCAAACCGCAGCCGGGCGGGACGCCGAAGTCGTTCACACTCCTCGAAAAGACCCTGACGGGCTGACCGGGCACGGATCGAGCGACCCGTGCCCGCCGGCCTGTGCGGCAGTGGGGATCGTCTCCTCCTGGCCGATATCTACACTGCGGTGCGAGAACGCCTGGGGGGAGCATGGACATGGGTGTGGACACGAGCGCGGGTACGGGCCATGCGGTGGGCGGCGGGTGTGCCATGATCTCCGCGGTCCGGGCTGGAGACGCCGACTCGGTGAGGACCCTTCTCCACGAGAAGAGCGACACCGACCATCTGGATGCCGCGTTCTGCCTGGCCGTCCGGCTGCACGCCGGGCACATCGCGCAACTGCTGCTCCAGTACGGTGCGGACGTCGGCCGCAGCAGGCCCGAGGACCTCATCTCCCTGAGCGAGGCGGTCGACTCGGGTTCGCCCGCTCTGTTCGAGGCACTCCTGGACCACGGGACTTCGGGCAGGTATCCCGAGGCCGAGCTCCTGGAGGCGCGGGACCTCGCACGCCGCCGGCACGAGACCGGGACCGAGGCCGGACTGCGACACCGTACGGGATCGCGGGACGCCCTCGTCCGTACGCGGGTTCAGGACGACGAGTACAGCGATGTCGACGCGTTCGCCCTCGGGGGCACCACCGTGCGGGACGGCCATGGGGCGATCCTCACGTTCGTCGAGAACCTGCTCGGGGCCCGGACCTCGTTCGACGAGCTGGCGGTCCGGGCGCTGGCCCACGCCGGCCAGGAGAACCACGCGACGTGGAAGGCTGTCACCATTCAGTTGGGCAGGCGCGGCGACGAGGCGACCTGGACGGCCGCCGCGGCCCTGCGGACCGACCCGGACCCGTTCCGCCGGTTGTTCGGTGCCGAAGTGCTCCGGCTGACCC
Organism: Streptomyces sp. NPDC024555; assembly: GCF_055559335.1. Lineage (NCBI taxonomy): Bacteria > Bacillati > Actinomycetota > Actinomycetes > Kitasatosporales > Streptomycetaceae > Streptomyces > Streptomyces sp. NPDC024555. Next base: position 278,606 of record NZ_JBVHKV010000010.1, on the reverse strand, counting down.
ATCTGTTCGACGACAGCGACGAGGACGCCTTCGCCGGTCCCGCCCTGGACATGTTCACCGACTGGTCGGCCGAGGAAACGGACGTCTCCGTGCTCACCGAGATCCTGGTCGCTCTTGGTGAACACACCGACTCCCGGGCGGAGGCGGCTCTCCTCCCCCATGCCGGTCACCCCGATGCCCGGGTACGGCATGCGGTGGCGCAGGGGTTCCGTGAGTGGTCGTCGCCCCCGGCCCTGTCCGGCGATGCCCGCGAGGCACTGGTGCGGCTGACAACCGATTCCGACGCCGTGGTCCGGAAGGCCGCCTGCAGCACGATTGCCCAGGCCAGGGACGACGATCCCGCCCTCGCCGATGTCCTGGCGGCTGCGTTGGCGGACGCGGACCGTCCGGTCCAGCTGACGGCCGTCTACGGACTCGCCGTCCACGACGACGTGCGCTGCGTGGAAGCAGCACGCCTTCTGGGCCCGCCGCGGCGCGGCTCCCTGGAAGAGGAGCACTGCCTCGACGCGGCACGTCGCTACGAATGGCGCCACGCCCGCCCCTGACGCCCCGACCTCGCCCCGGCAGGTGCTCCGGAGGCGGGGGGAATGCCACGCGACCCGCACCGTGCTCCCCGCCGCCCACGCACAGCGCCGCCGCGGGTCCGCGCGGCCGTGATCGCGCTGCTGCGGCGGCCCGCGCCTCTCGGCAACCCGGCACGATAATCTCGGGCCATGCCCGGGACATCAGTGACGCACTTCTACGACGAACTGGCCGACGACTACCACCTGATCTACTCGGACTGGGACGCGAGCATCCGCCGGCAGGGGGACGCTCTGGACGCCCTGATCGGGCAGGATCGCGCGGCGGTGCTCGACTGCTCCTGCGGCATCGGCACGCAGGCCATCGGCCTGGCGCTGCACGGGCACCACGTGACCGGGACGGACCTCAGCCCACGCGCCGCCGCCCGCGCTGCCCGTGAGGCCGCCCGTCGGGGCCTGAGCCTGCGCACGGCCGCCGCCGACATGCGACGACTTCCCTTTCCCGATGACCACTTCGACACCGTCGTCTGCGCCGACAACTCGCTGCCTCACCTGCTGACGGAACAGGACGTGCACGCCGCCCTGTCCGAGATGCGCCGCGTGCTGCGTCCCGACGGTCTGTTGCTGGTCAGCACGCGCCCCTACGAAGACCTGTTGCGCGACCGCCCCGCTTCGACGCCTCCGCAAGTCCACCGGACCGCCGACCGCGTCGACGACGGAGAACGGACCGTCACCTTCCAGCTCTGGCACTGGCACGACGACGGCGAGCACTACGACCTGGAGCACTTCCAACTCCTGCCGACAGATGGGGAATGGGGCGTCCAGGTCCGTCGGACCACCTACTGGGCACTCGGCCAGGATCGCCTGGCCGACCTCGCGGCCAAGGCCGGGTTCGCCGACCCCTGCTGGCGGCTGCCGCAGGAGACGGGCTTCTTCCAGCCTCTGCTCGTGGCCCGCGCCGGCGAGTAGCCGACCCCACCGCCCCAGGACCGCTCCGACCGGGTGGCCCGGCGTTCGGCGCCCGTCCGGCAGGTGGCCCCCGCCCGTCCCACCGCATCAGGTCCAGGGGGTGACCGGCGGGCGGGCGGGGGCGGGGCCGAGTGTGGTGGTTCCGGGTTCGGCGCGGTGGCCGAGCCCCGTCCGGTAGGCGTTCAGTGCCTCTTCCGTACGGCCCTCGTGACGCATCAGGTCGCCGAGGAGCCGGCAGATGTCGGCCAGGTCACCGGCGGCCCCGGCCTGTTCGAGCAGGGTCAGCGCACTGGCGTAGTGCAGTTCGGCGGACTCGGCATCGCCGGCCTCCTCGGCGATCAGGCCGAGCAGCCGGTGGGCTCCTCCGGCGTGCACCGCGCCACGATCGTGCTGGAGACCGCTGAGCAGGTTCTCCAGCAACTCCGCGGCCTCCTGCGACTTCCCGCGCCTGCGGAGCACGTCGGCGAGTTCGACCTCGACCTGGGAGACGTAGAGGGCCGCCCGCTTGGAGACGAGCATGGAGCGTGCGGTCCGCAGTGCCGCCTCGGCCTGGGCGAGGTCGCCGTCCTGGGCGCAGACGTAGCCGCGCATCCAGTGGCAGTGGGCGAGTTCGGTGCGCATCTGGAACTGCTCGTAGAGTTCGGCGGCGCGCGTCAACGAGGTCTGGGCCGCGTCGGCCCTGCCCTCGGCGATCAGGGTGCGGGCCACGGTGCGGTGCATGCCCGCGACGAGTACGGGGTCGGAGACCTGCGGCATCAGGGCGAGCGCGAGTTCGGCGGCCTGCGCGGCACGGGCGTGCGCGCCCATGTCCATGTAGGGGGCGATCGAGGCCGTGTAGAGCTGGAGCAACGCGCTCGGGTCGTGGAGCCCCGAGGTGTTCAGCTCGTCGATCGCGCTTTCCAGCAGGTAGCAGGAGTAGCGGAGTTCCCCTGCCAGGTAGTGCACGATGGACCTGCCCCGGACGGCCCGTGCGCGGGCGGGCAACGGCTCGCCGGCCAGCGCCTGTTCGGCCGCCTCGAACCGGGCCAGGGCCTCGGTCAGTTCGCCCGTCTCCAGCGCGCACTCCCCCAGACCGATGAGTGCGGCGCCTCGTTCCTCGGTGAGCCCGTACTCGTCGGCCCGTTCGAGAACCTGTGCGTAGACGGACCGCGCATCCGCGGCGTCCGCGGCGGCCAGCACCCGCTGCGCGTCGGTCAGCTGCATGCGCAGCTCCGCGGCGAGGTGGGTGGGGCGGCCCGTGGCCAGTTCCTCACCGGCGACCCCGAGCCGTTCGGCGATGTGCCGCAGCGCCGCCTCGGAGGGCCGCACCTTGCCGGCTTCCAGTGTCGAGACGTACGCGGCGGTGTACTCCGGCTCGGCAAGCTGCCGCTGAGTCAGCCCGCGCTCCTTGCGCAGCCTCTTCACCCTTCGGCCGATCGCGACGGGGTCACCCGTCCACCCGGGGCGGGTCGTCCCGACGCCGCTCGTCTCCGCCCCGTCGGCCTGGGGCATGCCGCCCCCTCGCATTTCGTCCACCGGAGTTCCCGACTTCGTGTGTGTCATCTGTTGTCCTGTGGTGTGCCGGCCCGCCGACCACCTCGGTGCCGGCGGGCGGGGCAGGCACGCCGCTCCCGTCTTCCGCGCCGTACGGCACTTCGGTCCGGTGCGACGACGCGACTCCTGCCCGTAGCGATTCGCATGGTCCCACACGGATCGGCCACGTCCCCGAGGTGCGCGCGGGGCCGGCTGCTCCGAGGACCGCGCCGAGACGCCAGTTATCCAAACGCAACCTGCTGACCGCCCTTCACCGTTGTGCGGCTCCCGCCCACACCCTAAGTTAAACGCCAACTCAAGCAGAGTGAACCCAAAACTTAATACGGCGAAGGAGTCGGAGGACGCCCTTCCGGCCACCGGCGGGCCCGACCGCCGGCGGCTCGACAGCTCCCCACCGCCCCTCGCCCGGCCCGCACACCAGAGCAAGGGGTGACATGCGCACAAGAAGAACTGCCGTCATATCCACGGGCGTCGCGCTCACGGCCGTGCTCGGGGCGGCGCTCGCCGCGCCGGCTTCGGCCGCGGACCCGGAACCCGCGCGGACGCCCAGCGTCAGCGTCGAGTACTTCCCCGAACCGGGCGGCGAGGGCCACCGGACCGATGTCCCGCTCTCCGCCGGGACGGGAAGCGGGAGCGCCGCCCCCAGGAGCGCCGCGCCGGCCGCGGCGACGACCGACGGCACGGTCGGCGAGCTGGCCGTGACCGGCTCGTCCGACGACCGGCTGGACGTGGTGATCGTCGGCGACGGCTACACGGCCGACGATCAGGACGCCTTCCACGCGGCCGCCGCCGCCAAGTGGGCGGACATCACGGCCGTCGAGCCCTACGCGAGCTACCAGGGCCTGATGAACGTCTGGACCGTCGACGCGGTCTCCGCCGAGTCCGGGATCACCGGGGACCCCACCGCCGACGTCACCAGGAACACCGCACTCGGCAGCTACTTCTGGTGCTCCCAGACCGAACGGCTGATCTGCGCCGACATCGACAAGGTCGCCTCGTACGCCGAGAAGGCGCCCGACGCCGACCTGGTCGTCGTCGTCTCCCACTCCACCAAGTACGGCGGCGCCGGATACTCCGGTCTCGAGGAGTACGGCTACCCCTTCGACGGCGTCTCGACCCTCTCCTCGGACAACGCGCAGTCGAGCATGATCGCCACGCACGAGATCGCCCACTCGGTCGGTCTCCTCGCGGACGAGTACACCTACGACGGCTACGGCACCTGGACGGGCGGCGAGTTCACCGAGCCCAACTCCAGCATCCTCACCGCGGCACGGATGAAGGACAACCGGAGCAAGTGGTACCGCTGGCTCGGTGAGAGCGACCCCACGGGCAGCACCGTCGGCACGTACGAGGGCAGCAGCTACTACCCGTTCGGGACGTTCCGCCCGACGGAGAACTCGCTCATGAGGGCGCTGAACATCAGCGAGTTCAACCTGCCCGGACGCGAGGCCATGATCGCCGGGTTCTACCGCGAGGCCAACGCGCTGAGCAGCGACACCGCCACGGGCACGACCATCGGCAGGAAGCAGCGGATCAGCGTGACGCAGGCCGCGCTCACCGGGCTCGCCGCGCCGGAGTTGCGCTGGTACGTCGACGGGGTCCGGGTGAAGCGGGCCCAGGGCCTCACCTCCGCCGTGCCCGCCGCGCTGGGTGTGCCCGCCGACGGCAGGAGGCACACCGTCACGGTCGAGTCGGTGGACACCACGGCCTCGATCCGCGACCCCGAGATCCGTGCCGAGGCCACCGAGAGGCTGACCTGGAGAATCTCCGCCTCCGCCGGCTCGAAGCCCGCCCACGGGCCCGGCCCGCGGCACTGACGGCCGACGCCCCCGAGCCCTCACGACGGGCACGCCGCCGGGAGGGTGTCGCACCCTCCCGGCGGAGAACTGCCCGGGTGCGGGGCAGCGCGAGACGCCCCGAGCACCTCGGTGTCCTACGCGTGCGGACGCGTCGGGCGGGGCCTCCCCCGGCCGGGCTCCGGATGTACCGGGTGGATCACTTCTCGTCAGGGAGGTTCATGAGGTCCAGGGCCGCGCGGGCGTCCGCGTCGCCCGCTCCGGCGGCGCCACTGAGCCAGCTCGCCACCGCGGCGAGGTCGGGGCCGGCCGGGGTGTCCGCCGGTGGTGAGGGAGGGGCGGCAGGAATGTCGGCGGAGCGCACCCAGTGCTCCGCCTCCTTCGCCCGGCCCTTGCGCATCAGGGCCGACGCGAGGTTGAGCTTCGCCGCGGGGTGGCCCTCCTCGGCCGCGCTCCGCCACAGTTCCTCCGCGCGGTCCCAGTCGCCGCGTTCCGCGTGGACGGCGCCGTAGCTGACGAGTCCGTCGGTGCTGCCGCCGTCGGCCGCCCGGCGCCACCACCGCTCCGCCCCGGCCAGGTCGCCGCGTTGGCGCAGCAGGTTGCCGAGGTTGTTCATGCCGTCGACGTCTCCCGCCGCGATCGCCTTGTGGTAGCAGGCCTCCGCGCCGTCGAGGTCGCCGCGCTCGCGCAGCAGGACGCCGAGGTTGACGTACGAGTCGGTGTGTCCGGCGGCGGTGGAGAGGCGGTAGTAGTGCTCCGCCCGCGCGGTCCGGCCCTCCTCGGCCAGCAGCGCCCCCATGGTGTGCTGGGCCGGCGGGTGCCCCGCGTCGGCCGCCCGTTGTATGTGCGGTCTCGCCGTGTGCAGTCCTTCGTTGGCGATGTGCATCTGGGCGATCCAGAAGAGCACTTCGGGGTCGCCGGAACTCAGCGCGGTCGTGAAGTGGGCGCGGGCCTGGTCCCAGTGCCCCGCGTCGGCTTTGAGGACGGCCATGGCCAGATGCGCGTGGGGATGGTCGTTGTCCAGGTTGAGGAGCAGGAGTCGGCCGGCCCATTCCACGGCGGACCCCGGCGGCGGCGCCGAAGCGCCCGCGGCGGCCGGTGTCCCCGAGGAGGCGGAGGGGGCGGAAGCCGCTGACGTGCCGGCCGTCGCCGAAGGCGCCGGGGCCGCCGGAGCGGTCGGGGGACGCGGTGCGGGAGCGGGCGTCGGCGCAGGCCGCCTCGGGGCCCTGCGGGCCTCGGCGGCGCGCAGGGCCCGTAGTTCCTCCATGGCTCGCCGGGCCCCGCTGTTCCCGGTGTCGGCGACCGGCCGGAAGTAGCGCTCGGCCTCGTCGAAGTCGCCGCGGTCCATGCGGATCGTGCCCAACGCCATGGACGCCATCGGGTCACCGGCCGCCCGCGCCCGCTGGAGCCAGACCTCGGCCTCGTCGAGGAGTCCCCGGTTGCCCAGGCCGATCCCGTAGACGGTCATGGCCTCGACCCCGCCCGCCTCCGCGGCCTCCCGGACGAGGTCTTCCGGCACCGGGGTTCCGTACCGATGGGCCGCCCTGATCAGGTCGTCCCGGTCCGGTGCCGCACCACCCCGCGCGCTCCGCCCCCCGCCTCTTCCGGCCTTGCCCGCTCTCCTCCACCACGCGCCCATGCCGCCCCCCACGCCGGTATGCCGTCATCACGCCCAGGACAGGATATTCCCGAGCCAACTCCCCTGTATGCCCTTGGTGTTCACGGGCCTGCGTGAAGGTGGGCCGCCCACAGGGAGGGCGTCAGCGGATACCGGTCGCGCATGTCCCGGACCGCCTCGCGGACGGCATACGCGGCGCGGTCGGCCCTCGGCCGCGGCGCGCCCAGTCCCGCGTACACCCGCTCGGCGATCCGCGCGGACACCGTGTCGTCGATGCTCCACAGCGTGGCGACCACATGGCGGAATCCGGCGATCTGAAGGCCGCCCGCGAGATGGAGCGCCTCGTCCACGGCGGTGAAGCCCGTCCGGGCCGTGTGGCATGCGGACAGGTACGCCAGCTCGGCGCCGGCCAGATCGAGACGGGAGATCCCGGCGACGGTCAGCGGGTGGTCGAGGTGGTCGTGGACGATCAGCCGGCTTCCCGAGCCCGTGCCCGGTTCGGCGGTGGCGTGTCCGCAGAAGTGCAGCCAGGCGTGGTCGCGCAGGGCGGCGACGACCGCGTCGCGGGTGGCTGCGCCGCCCGTGAGCAACCGCGCCCCGGGCAGCAGCCCGGTGAGTACGGCCGCCTCCTCGGCGGCTCCGGGCAGGGGCGGTGCCGCCGGCGCCTCGGGCACGGCGACCACCAGGAAGGTGGCCGCTGACGTGCCGGGGCGGCGGCTCCGTGCGAGGACCCGTAGGGAGGGCGTGTAGGAGGAGGCCGTACGGTCGAGCACCGTGCGGCCCGCCGCCTCCTCGTGGTGTCCGGCGGCGTGCAGGGGGAGGAAGGCCAGCGGTCCGGTGGGAATCCACCACACCCGAGGCGGCCGGGTCTTCGACGGGCCGGTGATGCCCAGGCCGTCGAGCACGGGACCCGTCACCGTGTCCCACAGCCACCGCAGATGTCCGTCGATGTCGTCCTCGGCCGCCACCTGGGCCTCCGGACCGGCTCCGGCGGGGTCCTGGAGCCGGTCGAGGACGGTGAGCAGATCCGCCGTCCGGTGGACGAGCCCGGACAGGGCGAGGCCGGGAAGGGGAATGACGCGCAGCCCCTCGGTGGTGACCGCGATCGCGTCACAGCGGTAGCGGCTGACGTTGATGACGACGACCGGTCCCTGCTCGCCCAGAGGCAGCAGTCTCTCGGGGCGGGGAGGGCGCATGAAGTCCTCGAAGCCCTGCCGGGCGCGGACTTCGGCCAGGAGCCGGTCCCATTCCGCTGCCAGCGCATGACGTTCGTCGGGGGTCGTCCCGTCGTCCGCGCCGTCGAGTCGGGTGCGCAGCCGCACGAGCCGGTCGGCGGTCCGGGGTGCGTGGACACGCAGTTCCGCCAGTTCGTCGCCGTCCTTCATCCCCTGCCCCAGCAGGACACCGCGGCCGAGCTCCAGCAGGCCCAGTGCCAGGGCCGGGTCACCGGCCGACAAGGCGCAGGCCGCCGCGTCGCCGGCCAGGAGTCCGCTCTCCCCGAGGGCGTGTTCGGCATCGGCGAAGTGCAGGTGGCGAGGCACGAGTGCGGGCAGTTGGGCGATCGCCGCGCTGTAGGCGGTGACGGCCTCCTCGGGCCGGCCGTCCTTCATCGCCGCGTGCCCCCAGCCACGGGCCGCCCGGAGCCGCAGCCGGGGCGCGGCCGAGGGGTGGAGGGCGGCGGCCCGCAGACAGGACTCCGCTCCCGGCCGGTCGCGGGCAGCCAGTACCAGGCCGAGTTGGTACATGATCGCGGCGTGCCGCGCGTGCGGGGCGGGCAGGACGGCCGCCGCGGCCCGCAACAGGCCCTCGGCGCGGTCCGCGTCCTCGTCGTCGGTGGTCAGCTCGTAGCGCCGGGTCAGCGCGGAGGCGAGGTTGACCAGGGCTCCGGCCCGTGTCAGGGCGTCGGCCGCTGCCCTGCCGCCGGTGTCCGGGGCCGCCTCGTCCCCGGTTCCGGGTGCGGTCCGGAGCGTCGAGTCGACCGCTGCCTGCAGGGCGTGGATGCGCGCCTGGAGGTCCTCGGTGGCGGAGGTCCGTTCGAATCGGGCGTCCCATGCGTTGGCCAGGCCCTGCTGGAACAGGGAATGATCGCGGTCGCCCGGGGGTGTGAGGGCGACGGCCTCGCGGTGTACGGCGATGGCCTCCTCCAGGTCCGCCCGCTCCCCGGTCCGCTCGTGGCGCAGCCTGAGCGCGAGGCCGAGGTTGTGCAGCCTGCCTCCGCGGCCGGCCGGGCCGCCCGCCTCCACGGCCGCGCGGGCCGTCCGTACTCCTTCCAGGAGGTCCTCGAAACCTCCCGTGCGTTCGTGGCGTTCGCGCAGCGAGGCGGCGAGCCCGCTGAGTATGCCCGCGCGGTCGGGGTGCCGGCTGCCCGCCGCGGCGTCGGCCTCGCGGAAGGCGCCGATGGCCGCGTCCAGGTCCGAGGGATCACCGCCGCGCTCGTAACGGAGCCTCAGGGCCATTCCCCACAGGGCCAGGGCGGAGGCCCGGACCGGGCCCGCCCGCACGGGGATGCCGTCGACCGCGGCCCTCGCCGCGTGGAGGGCCTGTTGCAGCAACGCGGCATCCCTGTGCCGTTCGGCCGCCGCCACCCGGTCACCGGCCTGCGCCAGAAGGTGGGCCGGGCGCCCGTCGACCGGCTCGGCCACGGCGTCGGGCTGTCCCCCGGGTTCCAGGTACCGGGCCAGCGCCGCGGCGATGACGGAGTCCTCCCGGCCGCGTTCCCCGCCCAGCACCACGCTCCGGCAGAGATGGAGGTCCGCGATGGCCCGGACGGCCTCCGGGTCGGCCGAGGGGTCGGCCACGAGCCGCATCAGTTCCCGTACCTCGACCAGTGCCTGCGGGGAGACAATCGCGTCCTGGTCCAGGGAGGACCGGTACAACAGCACCCTGGCGCCAAGGGCCCGTACCAAGTCGTCACGCCCCGCGGCCGTCATAGGAGTTACCGTACGAGGCGGCATCGGCATCGCGGGAGGAATGCGGGATGACGGATCGGAATTCGCCTCAACTCACGAAACTCTGCGACCAGTTCACGGGCATCAGGGCCGTCGTGGCACGCCGCGGCCAGCTGCCTGCGCTGGAGACGATCCTGTCCGGGCTCCGCGCGGGTGGCGACGCGGAGCGGCTCCTCGCGGACATGGACGAGCTGCTCCGCCGGTGCGGCATGGCCCGCGGCCTCGGTGAACTGCGGGCCGCCGGGGGTGCGGCGCTGCCCTACCTGGGCCCCGGGCATCCCGTGGAGGAGGCCCATGTGTGTCCGGCGGGCGTCTGCGACCGTGTGGTGCTCGACGGCGCCGGCCGGTGCGAGCTGTTCGCCCTTCCGCTGCGCCTGGTGAGGTGGTGAGCGATGACGGCGTTCCTGGCGACGCTCGGCGGCAAGCTCGCCGACACCTGGCTGTCGCTGCTCGTGCTGCCCGGTCTCCTCTACCTCTCCGTGGCCGCGGCCGGCTCGGTCCTCGGCCATCGCGACCCCTTCGGCCACGGTCTGCTGGTCGACCGTATCGACACCCTGGCCGGTACCCCCGCCACGCACTCCCCCGGGACGGTCGTCCTGGTCGCCGCCCTCGTCCTCGCGGCCTCCGCCGGGACCAGCCGGCTGGCCGGCGCGCTCGGCGGCGGCGTCGAAAGGCTCTGGCTCGGTGACTGGCCCCGGCCCCTGCACCCGGCCGCCCGCGCCCTGACCCGGCGTCGCGCACAGCGGTGGAGCGCCGCGGACGCGCGCTACCGGCAGGCACTGACCCGACGGGCGCTGCGCGCCGCTGCGGAAACCCGTGCCGTCCCCGGACCGGACGCACCGGACAGCTCCTCCGTCCCCGACGACCCGGCGGACCGCACCCCCGCGCCGACCACTGCCGAACTGGGCGAGGCCCGCAACCTCATCGCCCTCTCCCGCCCGGCCCGCCCGACCTGGATGGGCGACCGGCTGCTGGCGGCGGACGCCCGGGTCCACCGCGCGTACGCCATCGACCTCGCCTCGGCCTGGCCCAGGCTCTGGCTCCTGCTTCCGGAGACCGCCCACAGCGAAATACAGGCGGCCCGGACCGCACTCACCGCAGCGGCACGCCGTGCCGCCTGGGGGCTGTTGTACGTACTGCCCGCCCTGTGGTGGTGGCCCGCAGCGCTGATCGTCGCCGTCACGTTCACCGGGGCCTGGCGGCAGGCCCGGCTGGCGGTCCACGAGTTCGCCGAGCTCGTCGAAGCGGCGGTGGACCTGCACGGCCGGGACCTGGCGACCGCCCTGGGCATCCCCTGCGAGGAACGGCTCACCGCCGCCGAGGGCCTGGAGATCACCCGTACCCTCCGCAAGGGGACGTGATCCGCCGTCCTCGTCGTCCACGGCCACCGCCAGTGCCCCGGGACCTAGGGTCTTTCGCCGTCACCGCGTCATCGGGAACACCCTCGGAGCACGAGGCCCCGCCCGGACAGCGACACCGCCGGTGCCCGACGGCTGCGGATCCGGATCCGCCGTCACCCGGCGGGCGCGGTCGGCCGTACGGCGGGCTCGGGGAGGTGACCGACCTGCCGGCCGACCCGCTCGCGCAGCAGGAGGTACTCCTCCCAGCGTCTGGGCAGGGGCCCCGGCGGGCGCAAGACCACCCGGGCCCCGGTGACGATCTGGCCGTCCCGGAACTGCTCACGGGTCAGGTCCAGCTCGACACCGCTGGCCAGCCGGTTCCACCAGTGGAAGCCCTGTTGTTCTCCTCTGCAGTGCACCTCGCCGACCACGAGATCCCCGCCGAAGATGTCGTTCACGACCAGAGCGGTGATGTCGCAGTGACCCCACGCGGGGTTGTCCGGCCGCCATCCGCACCGATCGAGGTCGTCCGGCGAACAGGTGTCGGCGGCCCAGGCGGCGCGCAGAGCCTTGTCGATGTCGAGCAGGTTCCACGAGGTCATGCCGCCAGCATCGCATCCGCCACTGACAACGGGCCGAGGACCGAGGGCCTCACACGCGGCGGTGCCGGGTGAGGAATCCCGTTCGCCTCCTCCCGTACGGGGAGGGCCGGCTGCTGGTCACGACGGCAGGATGCGCGTCTGCGAGGCGACACGTGACAGCCTCAGGGTTCCCAGCACGATCACGGCAAGTCCCGCTCCCATCGGCAGCAGCCACCAGCCGTCGCCGATCTCCTCCTTGTACAGCACGACCCCCAGAACGAGGCTGACGAGGGCGTCGCCGAGTGTGAGCGCGGGCTGGGAGGCCGTGATGGGTCCCGACTGCAGGGCGTTCTCCAGCAGGACGATCGCCAGGACGCCGCACAGGGCGAAGCCGTACGTCTGCCAGACGGACAGGAACGCGACGGCCCCGTCGTCGGCGAAGGTGCGGGCGGCCGACTTCATGAGGGCCGCGGTCAGCGCGTTCGCCACCGCGGACCCCGTGCCCAGACACGCGGCGCGTCCCAGGCCCGACGGCAGCCTGCGCGCAACGGCCACGAGGCCCGCGATCGCCCCGAGGCACACGACGATCGCCGGCACCCAGAGCGTCATCGGCGCCTGCGCGTTCCCGCCGTGCGGATGGGCCGCGACCAGGACCACCGCCAGCCCGACGACGATGTATCCGATCGCCCGCCAGCCGGACGCCGGAAGGCGCCGCCGGATCACGTACGAGCCGATCATCAGAGCGAACGGCAGTTCCAGGATGAAGACCGGCTGGACCAGGGCGAGCGGCCCGGCGGCCAGAGCGAGCGCCTGGAACGCCGCGGCCGCCGCGACCGCCCCGATCCCGGCCACCCACACCGGCTGCCGCGCCAGATCGGCGAACAGCCGGGGCTTGAGCGCATGACTCGCGGGAACGTTGAGCGCTGCCTTGCGCTGGAGCACGGTCCCCGTGGCGTTGCTCATCGCGCCGAGCAGGGCGGCCAGGACGCTCAGCACGAGCACGGGGCGATCACCTCCGCGGACGCACGCGGGCCGGGGCCCAGCCGCCCGGAGTCCGGGGTCACGGTCGGACTACATGCTCACATCGGGAACGATCCCCCGCACGGGGCGCTGGTCCATACGGCCTCACCGCCGCGGACACGGACCATTGCGGTGGAAGGTGCCGTGGGCTTCCTGCCGGTCCGGCAGCCCTGCCGGGCGGGGTTCTCGGCGGCGGGCCGGGTGTGCGGTGATGCGGAATGGTCGGACCGGGGTGCGGCAGGCACCATCGGCGATCACAACAGTGCTGCCGACCGTGTCCCAGGCTCCGGACCGCCCCTAGTCGTCGGCGGGCTCGTCGATCGGCCAGGCGATCTCCAGCCGGTTGCCCGGGTCGTCGGGTGTCCCCGTCCAGCGGCGGTAGATCATCCGGACCGGGCCCGCGAAGGAGAAGCCGTGCTCGGTGATCCAGTCGGCGACGGCGTCGTAGGCGCCGAGGATCCGCGGGAACGCGGCGGCGTCCCCCTCGATCCGTGTGCAGGCGAGCGTGTTCTCGGGCAGGTCGCGCACGCTCATGTCCTCGGACAGGCCGGTGGGTTGCGCGCCGTCCTCCCGGAACGGCAGGCACGCCTCGACGAGCGTCTCGTTGTCGTCGTCGCACACGCCGTGGAAGCGCACGAAGGCGGGCCCGGTGAAGGTGAGAGGGCCACGGCCGGCGACTGCGTACATCTCCTGATAGGCACGGCGGAGGAACGGGTCGAGCCCGGAATGGTCCACGGTCGCCCCGAGAACGAGAATCCGCTCGGCCGGTCCCTGGCGGACGGTCACCTGATGGGTCATCTCTGCTCCTTCGGTCAGTCGGCTCAACAGGCCGTGGACCAGGGAACGCTGAATCTCCAGCCGCCGTTCGGCCGCCGCCAGATGCGCCTGCAAAGCGGTGGCCAGCGCTTCCTGCCCGCCATCGAGCAGTCGGCGCACTTCCTCGACGGGGATGTCCAACTGCCGCAGCGCCCGCGCCGACTGCGCCGTACGCACCTGGTCACGCCGGAAGTACCGGTAGCCGCTCACCGGATCGACGAACGCCGGCACCAGCACGCCCGTGGCGTCGTAGTGCCGAAGCGCGCTGATCGAGAGGCCGCTGGCCTGCGAGAACTGCCCGATCGGCAGCATGCTTTTCCTGTCCACGGCACCGACTGTGCCGTCTCCCGCCACCTGAGAGTCAAGTCCGTCGCGGGAGGACGCACGCCCCACTGGGGTGCCTCCGGGGCACCTGCGAACCCGGGGCGACCGCTCTCCCATCCGTCCCGGCACCGCCGTGGGTCTGGCCGATGGCCGCCGACCACTCAGGCGTGCCGGCCGGCCGGCACGCGGCCGAGCCGGTGGTGTCAGTGCCGACCCGTAGGGTGCGCTGATATCGGACGAGGGGGTTCCATGGGGTTTTCCGGTCATCTGGTCTTTGCGCGGAGCGCGTACGGGCTGCTGGACGCGCCCGTCTTCCGTGGCCGCGGTCCAGGCCTGAAGAACGATGTACACGAGTGGGGGTCGCGACCGGACGGCTGGCGAACCGTGCAGCTCAAGCACGGAATCTGGGAGGACGTGTATCTCCCGGCCCTGGTCGAGTGGACCGGTGCACCGGTCTGTGTCGCCGACGTCTCCGACAGCAGCGTTGCCCTCGTGACCGGTCTGGACACGGAAGGGCGGCGGTGGCAGGCGTGGCTCAACCTGGGCACGGCCGCGGCTCTGCTCGTCGAGGAACCCGAGGACGTGGACGATGTGAGTCTGTGGGCGGCCACCCCGGAGTTCGAGGAGGCCGTCGCACACAAGCGGGCGGAGCTGGACGCGGAGGTGCCGGCCGACGCACGAGGTGCGACCGCATGGGCTGCGGCGGCCGGTGTCCGTGCTGCCGCGCCGCAGTCCCGGATCGAGGAGTTGTTGCGCAGGGACGAGACCTTCGTGGAGGAACAGTTCGATGCGCTGCTGGATGAACTGGGGTTCCCCGAGGCCGTCGAGTCCGCGCCGCTGCCATGAGGCACCACGCTGCGAGGCGCGACCCGTGTGCGAGGACGGTCAGCGCCGCTGAGCCGGAGGCGCTGCGGAGCCGGTGCGGCGTGCGGGCGACAGCGAGCACGAGGAAGGTACCGCCGAGGTCTTCCGCGCCACTGAACGGACGCGCTGGGGCTGAGTGATCGTTCAGAATGCCGTCCTGCGCAGAAGCTCGCGACCCCGTGGAACAATCCCTTCAACCACGGGCTCGGGGGAGTGACGCCGCATGGAACGCGCTGAGAACGCACGGGACCTTGTGCACGGTTACGTCCATGCTCTGAACGCGGTTGACGGGGCCATGAAGGCGGCGATCCCCTCGCTTGACCGACTCGCAGATGTCCTCGGCCTGGTCCGGTCGCGCCGGATCAGGCCGAGTGGTCGCATCGGTGCCTACTCCTACACCGTTCACGGGGCAGGCTGCCGCTTCGTCGCCGACGACGGCACGGAGATCGATGTGGACTTCGCCGCCGACGGAGGCCAGATCTTCGACCTCTGGCGACTGCGCCAGTACGGGTTGAGTCTGCCGGAGCCCCATGACGCCACGGATCAGGATCTGCGGGCGGCGGCGCTGTCGCTGCGGCCGCTGCTGGTCGAGGTGCGGCCGGGCTGGTTCGGCGTCGTCGACTGATCGCGTCGGGGCGCGGTTCGCACGCGGCGGGGGGCATTGAGGCTGCAGGCCGGTTCGAGCAGGCCCTGGTGGAGTGCGGCGCGTGGGGCGGGTGCGGAGCGGTTTGCTCTCGTGCGGCGGGACGCAGGTGGGCTCGACGGCCCGGACCCGGTCGTACGCAGCGCGGCCGTGCTGCCCGTGCCCGTGGGTCGTTCCGCTTCCCTGCTCCCCCGGGATCGTGCCTCGTGCGCCCGCACCATGTCCCCGCCACTCCCGTACGCGTTCCGCTTGGGCCCGTCGGAGTAGTGCTGATGGCCGGAGGGCGCGGGGCGGGCGAGGCTGGCGGGCAGGTGCGGCGATGCCATGGGGCACCGCGGTCGTTCGGAGGCGGGAGGGTTCATGGGTGGGACAGGGGTCCCGGGTGAGGGGCGGCGTACGGCCGATGGTGCTCCGGGGAGGCGGTGGGGTCTCGGGGGTGCGGTCGTCCGGGGGCGGGGCGTGGCTGTTCGCGGCGGTCGGTAGGCGTCGTGGCGGGGAAGGACGTGGAGACGGAATCCGGACGGGACGAAGGGGCCGAGGCCCGGTCGGCGGACCGTCAGGGGGGTCCCGGGCACACGGTGCTGCTGGCGATCGCGCTCGCGGTGCCGGTGACGAAGGTCGCCTACACGGTCGGGGGCGGGGCGGCGGCGCGTGATGTGTTCGTGGGGATGGAGCCGGCGAACTGGCCGGATGTCGTCATCGGGATGGTGCTCACCGATCCGCTTCTCGCCTCGGTGCTGGCCGTCGTCGTCTCCCGGGTCGTCTTCGCCCTGTTCGCGGCGCGGGGCGCTGTTCCCGTGAAGGGAGGCGTGCTGCGGGGGCTCCGGCGCGCGGCCCTGACGGTGGTCGATCCGGCCGCCATGGGGGTGGTGATCGCGTGCTTCTTCGGTCCGTGGTGGGGCGTGGGGACGGGGGTGGCCGCGTACGTGCTGCGCAAGGGCGTCGTTGTGGAGTACCGCACCGGGAGACGGCGCCCGCACGGGCATTCCGGTCACCGCAGCACTGCGGGAGACCACGACGGCGGCTATCGCCCGTCACGGGCGCTGCGCCGGGCCGCGGCGCTGGAACAGTGGGCGGCCCTGTGTCTGACGGCGCTCGTGCTTCCCGTGCTGTCCTTCGTCGCCGCGCTCGACGGACAGGCATGGACGTCGATCGTCCGCTGCCAGGTCACCGCCGGGACCCGGACCGAGAGCAACCGCCTCATCGAACTCGGCCGCAAGGGCAACGGCGTCGTCGGCTGGAATCTGGACACCGGGGAGATCTCCGACGGCGCCGCGTGCACAGGCGAGGAGAGCCTGTTCGTACGCGATCCGTGGTGGCGCGGTTGAGGGAGTGCTCCGTACGCGCCGGTTCCGGACGGCGCGGTTGAGGGAGTGCTCGGCACCCGCCGGTTCCGGTCGGCGCGACGGCCCCGCCCCGTGGTTGCCGGAGCGGGGCCGTCGGCCGTTCCCGGGGTCAGCCGGCGTCGGGCTCCGCGGGATGCCGTGCCGGGGCGCCGGCAGCGACCGGGGCTGGGGTCCGGGCCTGGTCCGGCTTGCTCCACAGGGTGCCGCGCAGGTCGGTGCCGCGGACGAGTTGTACGCGCCGGGGGTCGATGCGCCGTACGTGGTGGCCGGGGTCGGTGGGGCCGCCTGGCCAGTAGCGGACGGGGTCGTAGCCGGCGCCGGGTGGGCCGCCTCGTCGGTAGAGGTCCCATGCGTGGGTCCTGGAGACCCGGTCCTCGGCCCAGGTGGAGACGCCGTCCACGAAGACCGCGTTCTGCCGGGGGCTCCAGGAGGCGTAGGTCGTGTGGGGGTCGGCCGCGAGGTGTGCGCTCTTGACGGGGGTGCGGAATGCGGCGAGCCGGCCGACGGGGGCGCCGTCGACGACCTCCCGCACCGGCATCACCGTCCGGGCGCGGGCGCGGTTGCGGTGGTCGACGGTGACCATGGTCGCGCAGCCGATGTCGCGGACGTGGTCGGCGAAGGTGCGCTGGATCTCGGAGAACGCGGTGACGACGGTGGTCATGCGGGTGTCCTTTCGGTTGTCAGCGGGAGGCGGGGACGTCGGCGTGCTCGGCGGGAGGACCGGCCGGTGCGGGCGCGGTCGTGCGTGGCCGGGTGCGCAGGCCGAAGGCGCTGATGACGGCGGCGAGGGCGGCGGCCGCGAACGGGACGAGCAGGCCCGCGCGGTAGCCGTCGAGCTGGGCCGCGGGGGTCGCGGCGCCCGAGGCCGCCGTGCCGGCGGCGGTGACGGCGGAGAGGCCGAGTGCCGCGCCGAACTGGAAGGCCGTGTAGAGGAGACCGCCCGCGAGTCCCTGCTCCTCCTCCGCGATGCCCTCCGTCGCCACGATGGTGAGGGGACCGTACGCCAGGGAGAAGGCGAGCCCGAGGAGGATCAGGCTCGGGAACATCGTCGCGTAGCTCCAGTCCGCTGCCAGGGGGAGGAACAGTCCGTAGGCGAGCGCCGCGAGCAGGAGGCCGCCCAGGATCACCTTGGCGTTGCCGAACCGGGTGACCAGTCGGGGGGTGAGCGTCGGCGAGAGGACCGCGTCGACTCCGACGACCAGCATGGCGAAGCTCGTCTGGAGGGTGGACCAGCCGCGCAGTTCCTGCAGGTAGAGCACCACCAGGAACTGGAATCCGAAGAATCCGGCGGCGAACAGCAGCGCCGAGAGGTTGGCCCGGACCAGGGGGCCGTGGCGGAGGATCGACAGGCGGACGAGGGGTTCGGCGGTGCGTCGTTCGATGGCGACGAAGGCGGTGAGGAACAGCAGACCGCCCAGCAGCGTCACGGCGGTGACGGCCGGTGCGGCGTGGGTGGCGCGCTCGATGCCCAGGACGGTCAGCAGGAGGGCGGTGGTGATGGTGAGTGCGCCGGGCGCGTCGATGCGTCTGCCGGTCCTGTCCGGGCGGGCCGAGCGGGGGACGAGGACGAGGGCCGCGACGAGGACGAGGAAGGAGAGCACGACCGGGGCGAAGAACACCCACCGCCAGCCGACGGCGGTGAGCAGCCCGCCGGCGACCAGGCCGATCGTGAAGCCTCCCGCGGCGGTTCCGGAGTAGATGAGCAGGGCCTTGTTCCGCTCCGGTCCCTCGGCGAAGCCGGTGGTGATGACGGACAGGCCGGCCGGGGTCATGAAGGCCGCGGCGACGCCCGTGACGAAGCGGGCGAGGATCAGGGTCCATCCCTCGGTGGCGAAGCCGCCGAGTCCGGAGAACAGCAGGAAGACGGCCAGCCAGAGGACGAACATCCGACGGCGCCCGTAGAGGTCGGCGGCCCGTCCGCCGAGCAGCATGAAGCCGCCGTAGCCGAGCACGTAGGCGCTCATGACCCATTGCAGTTCACCGGTGGAGAGCCCCAGATCGGTGCGGATCGACGGCAGGGCCACGTTGAGCATGGCCACGTCGATGCCTTCGAGGAAGATCGCGCCGCACAGGACGAGCAGGATGCCCCACTTGCGTGTGCCCAGTCCGCCCGAGGCGTTCAGCGTACTCATGACGAG
Source organism: Streptomyces sp. NPDC024555 (assembly GCF_055559335.1). Classification (NCBI taxonomy): domain Bacteria; kingdom Bacillati; phylum Actinomycetota; class Actinomycetes; order Kitasatosporales; family Streptomycetaceae; genus Streptomyces; species Streptomyces sp. NPDC024555. The sequence continues at coordinate 260,149 of NZ_JBVHKV010000010.1, read as the reverse complement.
GTACTCCTTCCGGAGTGTGAGGTGTGGTCGGTGCCTCAAGCCTTCGCCACCGCGGGCACGGGAACAACAGCGGTCATCGCAACGTTCGTTCAGCCGGAGTTACCGATCCGATCCATTGCCGCGCGCCATCCGGAGACGTCTGTGGACCAGAGCGAAATCGAATGCTTTCTCGTCCTGGCCGAGGAGCTTCACTTCGGGCATACGGCCGCCCGGCTGCATCTGTCCCGTGCCCGGGTGAGTCAGCTGGTGCAGAAGCTGGAGCGCCGGGTCGGCGCGCCCCTGTTCACGCGTACGAGCCGGCGGGTGGCCCTCACGCCCCTGGGCCGCCGTCTCCGCGACGACCTCGAACCGCACTACCGCGGCATCGAGAACGCGCTGGCCAGGGCGGTCGCCTCGGCACGGGGCATCGAGGGGGTCCTCCACGTCGGATTCTCCACACCGCTCGCCGGGGAGATGGTGATGAGGGCGACCGAGCGGCTGAGTTCGAGCCATCCGGAACTCGCGGTCGAGGTGTGCGAGGTGCCGCTCGCCGACCCGTACGGGATGCTGCGCAACGGCGAGTTCGACGTCCAGCTGACCGACTTCCCCGTGCACGAGGCGGATCTGACGCGCGGTCCCACGCTCCTTGCCGAGGGAAGGGTGCTCGCGGTGGCGTCCCGGCATCCGCTCGCCGGGCAGGCCGCGGTGACGCTGGAGGATCTGGCCGGTATGCCGGTGCTGACCATCGCGGGTGACATCCCGGAGTACTGGATGGAGCATCATCTGCCGACGCACACACCGAGCGGCCGGCCGATCGGGCAGGGCCCGTCCGTCACCAACCTCCAGGAGGCGCTGACGCTCGTCGCCGGCGGCAAGGGCGTCCTGCTGGCGGGGGCTCACATCGCCCTGTACCACGGCCGGCCCGGCGTCTCCTACGTCCCGGTGAAGGAGGACACTCCCCTCGGCTACGGGCTGATGTGGCGTTCCGACGGCGGGACCCGGGCGATCGAGGTCTTCGGCCGTACGATCCGCGAGATCGCCCGGACCATGGAGTCCCCCCGGGCGTAACGCTCTTCGGCCGCGCCGGTCCGTGGCCGCTGCGGCTGCCGGCGGCGTGCGATGATCCCCCGATGGCCTCCCCCGGGGAATCCCTCGCCGCCGTGTCCGCCGAGACCCGGGCGCTGCTGGGTACGCCCGTCGTGCGGCTGGAGGCGTTGGACGGGCGTGCGTGGGTGCTGCGCGCGACGCTCGCCGACGGCCGCACCCGTATCGTCAAGCGCTTACGCCCCGAGGGGTACGGGCTGCGCTCGGCCGCGGAACTGATGCGCTGTGAACGGGCGGCGCTGGAGCTGATCGGCGGAGAGCCGGGGCTCGCCGGGTGCGCGCCCCGGCTGCTCGCCGCCTCGTCCGACGGCCGGATGCTGGTGTTGGAGGACCTCGGCCCCCGGGTCGCACTCTCCGAGCTGCTGCGCCGCGACGGTCTCACCCCGGAGCTGGACGACCGTCTCACCGGCTTCGCCACCGCCGCGGGCACGCTCGCCGCCGCCTCCGTCGGCCGCGGCGAATGGTTCGCCGCACGCCGCACCGCGCTGGGAAGCCCGCCGCGGGCGCTCCGCGACGGCGAGCACGCCTGGACGGGCGCCTGGCGCACCACCGCCGAACACGTCGCGGGGTTCGGTGTGCCAATGCCAACGGCCGCCGTACGCGATCTTCGGCTGGCCGGGGCCGAACTCGCCGGTCCCGGACCGTTCCTGGCCCTGACCAACGGCGATCCCGAGGCGCACAACTACCTCACCCCGCCCGACGGAGGCGGACAGGGACGGGGGACCTCCGGCGAGGGCGGCGGTCGATTCGTCGACTTCGAAGGCGCGGGGTTCCGGCACGCGCTGACGGCCGCGGCCGTCTTCTGCGTGCCGGGTCCCTACTGGATGGCGGTGTCGGGGCCGCGGCAGCTGGCCGCTTTCCGGAGCGCGCTGGCCCGTGCCGTTCCGGAGGCGCGGGACGACGGCCGGTTCGGCTTCGGGCTCGCGAGTGCCGCCATGATCTGGGTGGCCGTCCGCGCCGGTGAGGTGGGGCGGCGGGACGCCCGCCGGCCGGGCGACGCCTCCCGCGCCCAGCTGGTGCTGCTGCTGGACGCGGGGGCCCGGACGGCCGAGACCTACGGCGTCCTGCCCGATCTGGCGGGCTGGTGCCGGTCCACCGCCGTGGAGCTGCGCCGACGCTGGCCCGATGCGGATGTCGATACGGGGAGCGTGCGGCCGTATACGTGGCGGGAGCGTTCCTGACTCGTATCCGCCGGGCCGTTCCGTGCCGGTCCCTGATGCGGAGGCTCCGCCGTCCACCGCTCCCCGCCCCGGGTCCCGGCGCACCACGCACCGGCGTGCGTCGTCCCGGGTCGGGGAGGCGAAGCGGCGCTTGGTGGCCGGTCCCCGGTGAAGATGCCGTACGCGTCGTCGAAGGGGAGGTGGGCGCGTCCTCGGCAGGCGGTGTTCGTCGCCGGGGATGCGCGGGGTCGCTGTGCCCCGCCGACACGCGGGGCGCCCCCGATTTCGGTCACACGCTCGCCTCGGCATCCGTTCGGGGTTCCGGGTGTGGTGATGCGGTGGCGGGGCCGTTCTCCGCATCATGATCGACTGCGGCGCGGGTGGTTCGGCCGGGGCGGGCGAGGGTGGCCGGGGCAGACGGTGCCGTTGGTCGTTCCGGGGGCAGGGGGCGCCCTCACCGTCGCAGAGGAGTACGGATGCATCTGATTCCCTCGGAGCAGGAGAAGCTGCTGCTGAGCGTGGCCGGGATGCTGGCCAGTTATCGCAAGGAACGCGGGATCAAGCTCAACTACCCCGAGGCGGTGGCCTACATCAGCTGCTGGGTCATCGAGGAGGCGCGGGCGGGCAACTACACCGTCGACCGGATGATGAGCGACGCCGGGGTCCCGCTGGAGGAGCGGAAGGGCGATACGCAGGGCGAGGGCGAGAGCGTGCTGACGACCGAGGACGTCATGGACGGCGTGGCCGAGATGCTCGACGTCCTCCAGGTCGAGGCGACGTTCCCCGACGGACGCAAGCTCGTCACCCTGTACGAACCGATCCGCGCGCCGAGGCCCGTTCCGCTGCCCGCTCCCATTCGCTGAGGTCGAAGCCCATGCCGTACTTCCAGCCGCCCGCCCCGAAGCCGACGGGCTCCGCGCCGGCCGCGTGCCCGCCCCCGTGCCCCTGTTGCGCGGACGACCCCTGTCAGAGGCCCGAACCCGGCCCACCGTCCGCACTGGACCCGGACCGGGCGGGCGACGTCCGCCGGTACCCGGTGGGAGGGGTGTGGGTCAGGGATCCGGAGGGCGTGCACGTGCTCAACGCGGGGAGCGGGAAGGCCGTGGTGTATGTGGTCAACGTGGGTGACCGCGACATCCAGATCGGCTCGCACTTCCATCTCGCCGATGTCAACGAGGACCTGCTGTTCTTCACCGATCCGGAGGCCGCCACCGAGGCCGAGGCGGTGCTGACCGATCCCCGGCGGGTGCGGTCCGAGCAGATCGCCGCCGCCCGTGCGCTGGCGTACGACCGCTCGAAGACTCCGGGGACGGCCCCTTGGGGGTGCCGTCTGGACATCGCTCCGGGGGACTCGATGCGGTTCAGCCCCGAGAACGCGCCCAGCGAGGCGATCGAGGTCGTGCCGATCGGTGGACGGCGGCGTGTCCCGGGCCTGCGCAAGGGCAAGCCGGACGACGACGTCGCTCTCGGCTGACCGGGCACCCGTACATCCAGCTGGAGGAATGCAATGGCGCACATCACGCGCGCGCAGTACGCGAAGTCCTACGGCCCGACCGTGGGCGACCAGGTCCGCCTGGGCGACACCGGCCTCTGGATCGAGGTCACCGAGGACCTGACCTTCGGGGGCGACGAGGCGATCTTCGGCGGCGGGAAGACCGTCCGCGAGTCGATGCTCCAGGGGACGACCACGAGCACGGAGGGTGCCCCCGACACCGTGATCACCAATGTGGTCGTTCTCGATGCCGGGCCCGCGCTGGAGCGCGGGGACGGCCGTTCCGTCGTCCGCGCGGACGTGGGGATCAGGGGCGGAAAGGTCGTCGCGATCGGCAAGGCCGGGAACAGCGACGTCATGGACGGGGTCACACCGGGGCTGGAGATCGGCCCCTCCACGGACGTGATCTCCGGCGAGGGCCGGATCCTCACCGCCGGAGCCGTCGACACGCATGTGCACTACATCTCGCCGTCGGCCGTGAGGGAGGCCCTCTCCACCGGAACCACCACGCTGATCGGCGGCGGTGTGGGCCCCTCGGAGGGGTCCAAGGCGACCACGGTGACGCCCGGCCCGCAGCATCTGGTGAACCTGCACCGCAGCTTCGACGATCTGCCGGTCAACGTGATGCTGCTGGCCAAGGGCAACACCGTCAGCGAGGCCGCCCTGGACGAGCAGGCGCTCGCGGGAGCCGGGGGCTACAAGATCCATGAGGACTGGGGGGCCACCCCGGCAGCGCTGGACGCCGCGCTGCGGGCCGGCGAGAAGTGGGGTCTGCAGGTCACCCTGCACGCCGACTCGCTGAACGAGGCGGGCTTCGTCGAGACCACCCTCGACGCGATCGACGGGCGCGGTGTCCACGTCTTCCACGCCGAGGGCGCCGGTGGCGGGCACGCCCCGGACATCCTGAAGGTGGCCGCGGAGCCGAACGTCCTGCCCGCGTCGACGAATCCGACGCTGCCGTACACCGTGAACACGGTCGCCGAGCACATCGACATGCTGGCCTCCGCGCACCACCTCGATCTGAGCAACCGGAACGACCAGGCGTTCGCCGACTCCCGGATCCGCTCCACGACCATGTTCGCCGAGGACGTGCTGCACGACATGGGCGCCATCTCCATCACCTCCTCCGACGCGCAGGCCATGGGGCGGATCGGGGAGGTCGTGACCCGTACCTGGCAGGTGGCCCACGTCATGAAGGAGTGGAGCCATCAGGTGTTCAAGGACGCCGGGTTCTTCTACGGGCCCGACCGGGGGCCGGGGGACAACGCCCGCGCGCTGCGGTACGTGGCCAAGTACACGATCAACCCGGCCCTCGCGCACGGCATCGACGCGTACGTCGGTTCGGTGCAGCCGGGCAAGCTGGCCGATCTCGTGCTGTGGGACCCGCGGTTCTTCGCCGTCCGGCCCGAGGTGGTCATCAAGGGCGGTGCCATGGTCGTCGGGAACCTCGGTGATCCCAACGGTTCGGTGTCGACCCCTCAGCCGACCTTCCTGCGGCCCGCGATGGCCGACGCGATCGCGTGCCGGCTCTCGTACACGTTCGTCTCGGAGAAGGTGCTCGACCCGCCCGCCGACATGGACCCGTACGAGGAGGTGAGGGGCACGGGAGTGTTCAAGGGCTCGTTGCGGGACACACTCGGTCTGCGGCGCGAGCTGCGGGGCGCGAAACCGGTCAAGGACGTCGGGAAGGCGGACATGGTCTTCAACGACGGGCGGTTCGGCATCGACATCGACCCGAGCACGTTCAAGATCGCGGTGGAGATTCCCGGGGTCGACCCGGCGGCGGGGCACGGGCTCAACCGCCACAAGAGCCTCAGCGGCTACTGGTATCTCGACCAGCCGAAACCGCCGAAGAGCCTGCCGCTCACCCAGCGGTACCTGCTCTTCTGAGGCGCCCGGTGAGCACATCCCCGCTCCTTCTCGCCCTCCTGGGCGACGCCCGGCTCCCCTCCGGGGGGCATACCCAGTCCGCCGGGCTGGAGCCCGCGCTGCGGGCCGGAACGTCGCCCGCCGAGGTGCCCGCGTATCTGCGCGCGCGGCTGCGGACCGTCACCCTCGTCGAGGCGGGCACCGCCGTCGTCGCGCGGGCGGTCGCGGCGGACGGCGGCGATCTGGCCGCGGTCGAGGCCGCCTGGGCCGCCCGTACCCCCAGCCCGGCGCTGCGGGCGAACGGGCGGCGGCTCGGGCGCGGCTGCCTGCGAGTGCTGCAGGCGCTCCGGCCCGGCCCCGTCGACGACCGCGCACGGACCTGGTCGCGCCCCGTCGTCCTCGGTCTGCTCGCGCACCGCACCGGCATGGACCCGGCCGACGTGGCCCGTCTCGTCGGCTACGACGACGCCCAGACCGTCACGTCGGCCCTGCTCAAGCTCGAACCGCAGGACCCGCTGGCCGTCGCGGTGTGGTTGAGCGACCTCCTTCCGGACATCGAGGAGATGGCCGGACGGGTCGCCGGTCTGCGCCGCCCGGAACAGATCCCCGCCCACGGCGCTCCCCTCGTCGAACGCTGGGCCGAGACCCACGACACCACCACAGAGAGGCTCTTCCGTGCCTGAGAACGCCACCGCCCCCACCCGTGCCCTGCGCCTGGGCGTCGCCGGTCCCGTCGGCACCGGGAAGAGTTCACTCATCGCGACGCTGTGCCGGGCGCTCGCCGGGGAGCTGAGCCTGGGCGTCATCACGAACGACATCTACACCGACGAGGACGCCCGTTTCCTCAGGAGCGCCGGGGTGCTGGACCCCGAGCGGATCCGCCCGGTGGAGACGGGGGCGTGCCCCCACACGGCGATCCGTGACGACGTGACGGCCAATCTGCTGGCGGCCGAGGACCTGGAGTCCGACTTCGGCCCGCTGGATCTGGTCGTCATCGAGTCCGGCGGCGACAACCTCACCGCGACCTTCTCCCCCGCGCTGGTGGACGCCCAGGTGTTCGTCCTGGACGTCGCCGGCGGCGGAGACGTCGTCCGCAAGGGAGGCCCCGGCATCGCACGCGCCGATCTGCTCGTGATCAACAAGACCGATCTGGGCGTTCACGTGGGCGTGGACGTGGAGCGCATGACGCGTGAGGGCCGCGAGGCACGGCAGGGTGCTCCGGTCGTCGCGCTGTCCCGGCACGACGAGGCGTCCGTCCGGCTGCTCACCGACTGGGTCCGCGCCACCCTCGCCCACTACCGCTCCGGTGCGCACACCCCCGTCGACCCCGGCCCGATGGCCCCGCACGTCCATGCCGACGGCACCACGCACGCACCCGACGGCGCCTCCGCCGCGCACGCGGGACAGCGCGCGTGACCGGACCGACCCGTCTGGGCGTCACTCCCACGGGCAGCCGCTGCCGCGTCCGCCGGACGTCCGGGCATCTCACCGTACGGATCATGGACCAGGACGCGCGCGGCGCCCGTGTGGGCCTGCTCGCCACGCAGGCGCTGCTGCTGTCCGGCGACTCCGTCCGCATCGAGGTGGACGTCGCTCCCGGCGCGTGGCTCGACGTGGTGGAGACGACCGGCACGGTCGCGTACGAGGGTGACGCGCCGTCGTCCTGGTCGGTCGACGCGACGGTGGGCGACGGTGCGCTGCTCACCTGGGCGGGCAGGCCGTTCGTGGTCTCCGACGGGATCGCCACCCATCGCGACACCCGGATCCGGTTGCACGGCACGGGCAGGGTCCTGATGCAGGAGAAGATCGTCCTGGGGCGGGCCGGGCAGACGGGCGGTGACCTGACCCTGTCCCTCACCGCGACCGACGACACCGGGCCGGTGCAGGTGGAGCACCTGGAGCTGACCCGGCGGGTGCGCACGATGCCTGGCGTCCTCGGAGGCCTGCGGTCCATGGACACGGTGACCGCGCTGGGGTGGTCGCCCGAACCGGCCGGGGTGCCGGTGGCCGGCACCACCGGGCCCGGCGAGACGTTCTTCCGTCTGGACCGGGCCGGTTCCGTTCTGCGCTGGATCGGGATCGGCCGGTTCCGTGACCGCTTGTGCGATCCCACGTTCGCGGCCTGGAGCGCGGAGGCGATGCGCGTCCACCGCGACGGCGGTCTCATCGGGTCGGCGCACGGGGCGAGTTGTCCCGCGTGATGCCTGCTCGCCCCGCCGGCCCGGGTGAACGGGCGCCGGGGTGCGTTGTCGGAGGCCCGGTCTAGGGTCGGTGACGTGAGCGACTACTACGACCTGTTCCTGGCGGTGGACCTGGTTCCCGGCCTGCCCGGACCGGTGCTGGCGGAACTGCGGTGGCTGCTGGGGCAGGGGGACAGACCGGCGGAGCCGGTGTCCGCCGACTGGGAGTCGTGGGGCGGCCCCTGGCAGGCCTTCGACGGGGGCACGGCGAGCCACGCGTTCGACGGGGCGGACGTCTCCCTGCTGGTCCGCGCCGTCGAGCGCCCGGACGCGGACGGGGGCGAGCCCTGGGCCCTGACCGTCCGGACATGCGTCCACGAGGACGACTTCGGCATCATGATGGAGGTCGTGGAATGGCTGCTGCGTTACGCGACCACGCGGGGGTGGGCCGGATACGTACGCGATTCGGGGTCGGGCCGGTTCCAGCATCTCGTGTGCCACGAGGACGGGTTCGAACTGGCCGATGTCCGCGTGGGCGGTGAACGGAAGCGCGTCGCCCGGTCCGCCCGACAGCCGGGGCCGCGGCGGGTCGACTCCGCGCCACCCCCTCGTACCCCGACCTCGCCGCACGGGCCGGCTCCTTCCGCCACGCCCGCGCGGCGGGCACCGGAGTCCTCGCGGTCGGAGAAACCTGCTTGCGGGGGGCCGGGCCGGGATATCTCATGAACTCGTCACCCGACAGGACCTAACCGGGAAGGGACCATGGGGACCTCACTGCCCGCCCCCTCGTTGCACACCGATCGCCTCCGTCTCCGTGCCTTCGAACCCACGGACGCCGACGCCCTGTTCGCCCTTCACAGCGACGCCCATGTGCTGCGCTACTGGGACTCGCCGACGTGGAGCGACCGCGGGCGTGCCGAGCGGTTCATCGCGGTCTGCCGGGACATGGAGGTGCAGGGCACGGGAACGCGGCTCGCCGTGGACCGCGCGTCCGACGGGGCGTTCATCGGCTGGTGCACCGTGGCCCGGTGGAATCCCGTCCACCGCAGCGCCTCGCTCGGCTACTGCTACTCCGATGCGGCGTGGGGCCACGGCTATGCGACGGAGGCGGCGCGCGCCCTTCTCCGATGGGCGTTCGACACGCTGGACCTCAACCGCGTGCAGGCCGAGACGGACACGCGCAACGCGGCGTCCGCGCGCGTCCTGGAGAAGCTCGGCTTCGTCCGCGAAGGGACCTTGCGGGAGGACTGCGTCGTCGACGGCGAGGTCTCCGACTCCTGGGTCTTCGGGCTGCTCAGGCGGGAGTGGTCGCCGTCGTCCGAAACGCCGCCGGGCCCCTGATGCGCGGCGCCTCCTCGCCTCGGGCCGACTACGGAGGATGCTCCGGGAGATCTTGAGGCCGTGGGCTTCCCGTGGCAGGCTCGTGCCACATGATCGACGAATTCGCGAAGAGCACCCTGCACGGGCGGCTGCGCCGGGACCGCGAGGCGCTGCTCTGGAAGCTCGACGGCCTGTCCGAGTACGACGCGCGCCGGCCGCTGACCGCGACCGGGACCAGTCTCCTCGGCCTCGTCAAGCACGTGGCGACCGTCGAGGCGCGGTATTTCGGCGAGGTCTTCGGCCGCCCGTCCCCCGAGGCGCTGTGCCCCTGGCAGGATTCCGACGGCAGCGACCACTGGGCGGCCGAGGACGAGACCCGCGAAGAGATCATCGCGTTCTGCCGCCGCACGTGGGAGCACGCGGACGCCACCATCGACGAGCTTCCCCTCGACGCCGTGGGCCATGTGCCGTGGTGGCCGGAGCCCTACTCCGACACGAACCTCTTCGCCGTCCTCGTCCATGTCCTCGGCGAGACCGTCCGCCACACCGGACACGCCGACATCCTCCGCGAAGGCCTCGACGGCCGCACCGGGCTCCGTCCCGAACAGGAGCAGCGGATCGACGAGGAAGCCCGTGCGGCCCACCGGGCGAAGATCGAGGACGCCGCGGAACGGGCTGCGGGGGCGGGGCGCCTCAGTTCAGCTGTTCCGCCAGTCCGATGATGATGCCGTTCGGGCCGCGGAGGTAGCAGAGGAGGTAGCTGTCCTCGAAGCGGGCGATCTCGCCGACGAGTTCGGCGCCGTGCGGGCGCAGACGGGCGAGGGTGTCGTCGAGGTCGTCCACGGCGAACATGACGCGGTGGGTGCCCAGGATGTTGTGGGGGCGGTCGCGCGGGTCGATGTCGAGGGGCGCGGGGTTGTGGTACTGCGCGAGTTCGAGGCGGCTGTGGCCGTCGGGGGTCCGGACCATCGCGATCTCGCAGTGCACGTCGTCGAGGCCGGTGCACCGGTCGGCGAAGGGGCCCCGGATGTCCGCGCGGCCCTCCAGCTCCAGGCCGAGTTCCTCGAAGAACGCGACGGCCGCGTCCAGGTCCTCGACGACGATGCCGACGTTGTCCATCCGCTGAATCGCCATGACGGTGGTCCCTTCGTTGTCTCCGGCCGGCCGTGCGGTGGCCGGCGGCGGTGCCGATGCTTCCGGGACGGAGCCGACGGTCCGTTCTCGACATCGGCCGCGGTGTGCGGCTCCGCTCGCCTCCATGCTCCTCGACGGCGGGGGACGGCGCGCAGGGGATCGTACGGCGCTCCCGGGCCGGAGAGGCGGGATCGCCGGAATCAGGGGCGGGGATTCCGGCGGGGCGCGTGCCCCGGCGCAAGAACGGCACCGGCTGTGGATTTCATGCTTCTTTCTCACTCGTCCGATGCACGCTGTCACCGATCCGCGTGATTTCTCGCAGCAACCGTGGTGGCCCCGGAATTCGCCGATAAATCATGGACCCGCACCCTTCGGAGAAATCGAAGCACGGGAAGGTGAATGATTGTGCGCAGAAAACTGGCCCTGGGGACCGCTTCTCTCGGACTCTTCGGGGCTCTCTCGCTCGTACCGGTCGCGTCGGCCAGTCCGTCCGCACCGGCCGCCAGTTGCACCGAGAACTGGAGCCTTTCGTCCGGGCAGGGAATCGCGAGCGGAAAGTGGTGCAACAACTACACCTCCGCCCAGGGAACGGTCACGGACACCAAGTCCGACGGAAAGTGTCCGTTCGTACGCGGTCATCTCAGCAATGGACGTCATGTGGACAGCGACTGGGCGGGGCCGAAGGGGGACTCCTCGCCGGTGAATCTCAGCTCGCCCAAGGGGACGTACATCTCCAGCCTGTCGATGCAGTACATCAATTGCTGACCACGGACGGCTGACCGCGGAACCGTGCCGCGCGGCGGGCCTCCGGAGCCTGGGGATCACAGGTCGGCCAGGGACTGCCGGAGGCCCCGCTGCGCACGGTCACGCCGGATTCGCCGCGCCCCGTGGGGGACCTCGCGCCGACGCGGCAGGGGTGTCCGGTCGTGTCAGCCCCTGGCGGCCGGGGCGTCGGGGCGGCCGGCGGTCTCGTCCAGGAAGGCGTCGATCAGGGCGAAGGTGGCGTCCGGCCGTTCGATCTGCGGGAGGTGGCCGGCCTCGGGCACCACCGTGAACCGCCCGTCGCCGAAGGCCTTCGCGTACGCCGCTCCGTAGGCGGGGGTGACGATACGGTCGGCCTCGCCCCAGAGGACGAGGGCGGGGACATCGACGCGTTCCAGGCGTTCCCGCAGCGCCGGGTCCTGCATGGCGGGCTCGCCGGCGAGGACGCGCATGGTCTCCATGTTGGCCCGCCTGCGTGCCGACTCCCCGGCCGGGGTGTCGGCGGGGTCGAGGTAGTAGCGGTCCGGGTCGTACCAGGAGTGCTCCGCGACGCCCCGGGCGTCCAGGGCGAAGAAGTCGACGACCGGTTCCGCGGGGACGTGGATGCCGACGGCGTCGATCAGGACGAGTCCGGTGATGAGGCCGTCCTCGTCCCGGAGGGCCATTTCGGCGGCCGTCCAGCCTCCGAGCGACGAGCCGACCACGAGGACGTCCCGCAGACCGCGGTCGCGCAGCAGGCTCAGGTACACGTGGGCGAGGTCGCCGATGGTCGTGAGGGTGTCGGGGCGGGGTGTGCCCTCCCAGCCGGGGTGCACGGGGGTGAGGGTGTGGGTGGTACGCGAGAGGTGCCGGGCGAGGCCGGCGACCGTGGCGGGTCCTCCGCCGCCGTGGAGGACGAGGACCGGCCGGCCGGTCCCGGCCTCGTCCGGGACGAGGGGCGGGGCCGTTCGGGTGTGCGCTGTGGTGAGGGGCATGACGGCACTGTAACTAAACATCTTTATATAAGCTAGCTTGGTCATGGCGTAGACTCGACCCATGCACAGTGAGCTGCAGGAACTCGGCAGGGCCGTCAAGCAGGTGCAGTACCGGCAGCACCGGGCACTGGACCGCGCCCTGGGCGACATCGGCACGACGCTGGCCCAGTGGGACGCCCTGCGGGCGATCGGCCGCTCCCCCGGGGCGTCCGCGCGCGAACTGGCCGCGGCGACGTTCCAGACGGAGCAGGCGTTCGGCACGCTGATCGGCCGCCTCACGGCGCCCGGCCTCGTCGAACGGCGGCCGGGGCACGGCCGGCGCATCGAGCACCGTCTCACCCCGGCCGGCGAACGACTCCTGGCCGCCGGGCACAAGGTCGCCGACACCGTGCTCGCCGCGCACTTCGCCCCCCTGCCGGACGAGGACCGGACGGAACTGCTCGGTCTTCTGCGACGTCTCGCCGCGCAGCCGGAGGTCTGAACCGGCGGCGGGCGGAAGGCCGTTCCGTATCCGTGTCTCCTGAGGGCTCGACAAGTAACCCCGTACCGGCTTGAGTTGATGAGTCAGGCGCCGTGGGCGGTGTTAGCCGCGCGTTATCGAAACGTCAGCACGGCACGCGACGCTCTCCCCCACAGACGGCATGTTCCCGACGCGTCCGACGCGTCCCGTCGATTCGGCATCGGCCCGAATGGACGGACATGCGCGCCCACCCTTCTGGAGACCTCGCGTGAGACATCACCTGACGGAGACGTACGGCCGGCGAAGAATCGCCGCCCTCCTCTCCACACTCATAGCCCTGGCCGGAATTCTCACCGTCCTGAGTCCGGGATTCGCCCATGCCCTGGACGACGACACGGACAACCCGGCCTACCGGTCGATCGGAAAGACGCACAACCCCGACTGGATGCGGGGCATCGGTGACGCGACGCCGCTCGGCTGGCTCTCCGTTCCCGGAACGCACGAGACGCTGTCGATCCGCGGCGGCGACATGACGTACACCCAGCAGAACGGCGGTCCCAGCGCCGAGACGCTCGCCGGCCAGCTCCAGGCCGGCATCCGCTCCATCGACATCCGCGTGCGGGTGATCGGCGGCAGTTTCACGATCCATCACAGCAAGGTCTACCAGGACGCGAACTTCGCCGACGTCCTCAGGGTGCTCGCCGATTTCCTCAGGGCGCACCCCCGCGAGACGGTGATGATGCATCTGCGGGCCGAGTGCGACAACAGCAGCGGTCCGTTGAGCGTGGACTGCAAGGACGATCCCTCGTCCACCACCGACGCGGACCGCGTCGCCGTCTTCCGCAAGTACCTCGCCGAGGACCCCAACGCCGCCTCCTTCTGGGGCCCTTCGGTCAGCGGGGACAAGCAGGCCGCCGTGCCGACGCTCGGGGACGTACGGGGGAAGATCGTCCTGGAGCGCTTCCGCAACGTGGGCGACGCCAGCGGCACGTACGGCCTCGTCGGTGACAGCCTCCGCATCCAGGACGACTACACCGTGCCGAACCTCCTCCCCGGGGCCATCAACGACAAGGTCGACAAGGTCGTCGCCCATCTGAACGCCGCCAACACGGACACCGACGCCCAGCACATCTATGTGAACTACACCAGCGGGTCGAGCGGTGCCGCCTATCCGAAGGCCGTCGCGGACCGGGTCAACGAAAAGGTCCTGGGGCCGCTCGGCAGCGTGGCGAACCGCACCGGTGAGGTGATGATGGACTATCCGGGCTACGCGATGATCGAGACGATCATCGCCGCGAACCGGCCCTGGGACGGCCCCGCCTGGAGCGTTCCGCGACTGGCCGTGATGCCGCTCGGGGACTCGATCACGCTCGGCGTGGGCAGCAGTACGCGGACCGGCTACCGTCCCGCGCTGGCGCAGAAGCTCGCCGGGCACGCGGGCACCCTGGAGTTCGTGGGATCGCAGGTCGACGCCGACGGGGTGACGCGTCACGAGGGCCACTCCGGCTGGCGCATCGACGAGTTGCAGGCCAACATCGAGACCTGGCTCGCCGAGGCGAAGCCCAATGTCGTCACGCTGCACATCGGCACCAACGACATGAACCGCGACTACCAGGTGGCGACCGCGCCCCAGCGGCTGGCGACGCTCATCGACCAGATCCACACGGCCTCGCCCGACACCGTCGTCGTCGTCGCCTCGCTGGTGCCCGCCACGGACCCGGTGGTCCAGGCCCGGGTCGACGCGTACAACGCGGCCATTCCCGGCATCGTCACGGACCGCGCCCAGCGCGGGTACAAGATCGCCCGCGTGAGCATGGGCGCGCTGACCACGGCCGACCTCAACGACAACCTGCATCCCAACAACGCCGGCTACACCAAGATGATGAACGCCTTCCTGCACGGGATCACGGCCGTCGCCGGGGCCGGCTGGATCAAGGAGACCGTCGAGGTCAAACCGGCGCCGCCCCGCAAGGCGTCCGCCTTCGGCGACTACGACGTGGACATCAACGGCGACGGACGGGCCGACTACCTGGTGCTGGACGACAACGGCGCCGTCCGGGCCTGGACCAACACGGCCAACCCCACCACGGGCGCCGTGGAGTGGAGCGAACAGGGCGTCATCGCCTCCGGCTCCAGCGCCTGGCGGGCCGACCAGGTCCGCTTCGCCGATGTCGGCGGGGACGCGCGCGCCGACTACCTGGTCGTGGATCCGGCCAACGGGGCCGTCCACGCCTTCCTCAACACCGGGGGCGACGGACGCGGCGGCTGGCAGGACATCGGCACCATCGCCACCGGGTCCAGCGGCTGGACCGGCGACCAGGTCCGCTTCGCCGACATCAACGCCGACGGACGCGCCGACTACCTCGTCGTCGGTGCCAACGGCGCCACCCGCGCCCTGCTGAACACCACCGATGCCACCACCGGCGCCATCAAGTGGGCCGACCAGGGCGTCATCGCGTCGGGTTCGTCCGCCTGGACCGGCGACCAGGTCCGCTTCGCGGACATCGGCGGCGACGCGCGCGCCGACTACCTCGTCATCAGCCCGAACGGCGCCACCCACGCGTACGTGAACACCGGCGGCGACGGCCGCGGCGGCTGGTCGGACCAGGGCGTCGTCGCCACGGGTTCCTCCGGCTGGCTGGCCTCCCAGATCCGCTTCGCCGACATCAACGCCGACGGACGCGCCGATTATCTGGTCGTGGACGACAACGGCGCGATCCGCGCCTATCTCCACACGACGAACGCGTCCGGCGCGCTCAAGTGGGCCGATCAGGGGGTCATCGCCACCGGGACCGGCTCCCCCGGCTTCCGCGTCCACATCTGAGACGGATCCGGGTTCCGTCCGCACCCCTCGCGCGCGTCTCGCCCCGTCGGGTCTCCGGCGGGGCGAGGCGGGCGGCGGGGTGCACCCTGCCGCGCCACGTCACCTCCGGCGCGTGCCGGAGGTGCGTGTCGTGGCGAAACGTGTGCGGTACTCGCTGGGGGTCGTGCCGAAGTGGCGGGCGAACGCCCGCCGGAGGGTTTCGTCGCTGCCGAGGCCGCTGTGCCGGGCGGCCGACGTCACGCTGTGTCCGTCCAGCAGGAGCTGGGCCGCGCGGTCCAGGCGGACCCGTTCGACCCAGCGGCCGGGCGTCGTGCCGAGGCCCGCGCGGAACAGCCGGGCCAGATGGCGCGGGCTGACGGAGGCGGCCGCCGCCATCGCGGCGAGGCCGTGGTCGCCCGCCGGGTCCGCGAGCACCGCGTCCGTGACGGTGCGCAGGACCTCCCCGGGCGGCGCGGGTGTCGCGAGGGCCGTGGAGAACTGGGACTGGCCGCCGGGCCGTTGGACGAACACCACGAGTTCGCGGGCGGCCTCGCGTGCCGCCTCCGCCCCGTGGTCGTCCTCGACGAGCGCGAGAGCCAGATCGATCCCGGCACTGATCCCGGCCGAGGTGAGGTAGCGGCCGTCGCGGATGTGCAGGGCGTCCGGCTCCACCCGGACCCGGGGGCAGCGGCGGGCGAGCGCCGCCGCGTGCCGCCAGTGCGTCGTGGCGCGGCGCCCGTCGAGCAGACCGAGTGCGCCGAGGACGAAGGCACCGGTGCACACCGAGGCGACGCGCGCGGCCCGCCCGGCGAGCAGGGACGCCGCGGCCAGCAGCTCCGGGTCCGGCGGCGCCCCGGCGAGGACGTCGCCGCCCGCGACGACGAGGGTGTCGACGGGTCCGGCGTCGGCCGGCCGGACCGTACGGGTCAGGACGGGGCCCGAGGCCGTGGTCACGTCGCCGCCGCCCGGGGAGACCAGCACGGGAACATACGGACGGCCGAACGCCCCCGCCCGGTGCAGGACCTCCAGGGGGCCGCTGACGTCGAGCAGCGTCACCCCGTCGAACACCAGGAACGCGACGCGGTGCCCCTCCTCCGATGTCCGGATCTGTGGGGTGTGTGGCTCCAGGGACATGGCATCAGGGTACGCCCGGGAGCGAGGGTGGAGGGGTCGCCGGCCGTACCGGACACGGCCGGCCCGGCAGGAGAGGCAGGGCCGTCGGCATGGGCGAGATCGTCGCAGGCGTACGGATCCCGGACAGCGCCCTGGCGCGCGAGGCGTCGGAGCTGGTGCGGGACGCGGCGTCACCGCTGCTCTACGACCACTCCCGGAGGGTGTTCCTCTTCGGGGCGCTGCGCGGGAGGCGGCAGGGGCTCGCGTTCGATCCGGAGCTGCTGTACGTGGGGGCGCTCTTCCACGACCTCGGGCTCACGGAGCGGTATCGCCGTACCGACCAGCGCTTCGAGATCGACGGCGCGGACGAGGCGCGCGCGTTCCTGGGCCGGCACGGCATCGACGGCGAGCGGGCCGACCGGGTGTGGACGGCGATCGCCCTGCACACCACCCCGCAGATCCCGCTGCACATGGCACCCGAGATCGCCCTGGTCACCCGTGGGGTGGAGCTGGACGTCCTCGGGATCGGCTACGGAGCGGTCACGGACGAGGAGCGCGCGGCGGTGGTGGCCGCGCATCCGCGGCCCGACTTCAAGAACCGGATCCTGGCCGCGTTCACCGAGGGCATCCGGGACCGGCCCGGGACGGCCTTCGGCAATGTGAAGGCGGATGTCCTCGCGCACTTCGTGCCCGGTTTCGTACGCGAGGACTTCGTGGAGGTCATCAGGGCGTCCGCGTGGCCGGAGTAGGCCGCGCCCGCGGGCCGGTCCCCGCTACCAGCCGGACTTCGCGCTGTCGTAGGCGGTGCGGCAGTCGGCGTTGGTGGCGTTGGCGGCCAGCTTCTCCATGGCGCTCTGCCAGATCCTCTTGGCCAGCTTCTCCAGGTCGCGGGTCTCGGCGGGCACGTTCGGGGAGTACTTCTTGAGCGCGGCCAGGGAGGACTTGGTGAACTTGTTGCAGGCGGGGCCGGCCGCGCTGCGGTAGCGGGTGTCGAGGTCACCGGCGACGGCCGTGCCGTTGTTCGTGGCCCAGGTGTTCCAGGCGGCGCACGCCTTCTCGGTGAAGGCCTGCTGGTCGGCCTCGCTCAGCCCCAGGACCTCGCCGATCAGGGCGTTCTTGGCCTTGTCCGGGACGGTGTAGTCGACGACGGGGAACTTGTCCATGGTCTCCAGCAGGGCCTCCTGGCAGGCGGGCGGCAGGGACGCGGCGCGGGCCGGGGAGGGCGCGGCCAGCACGGAGACGGAGACGAGCGCCGCGGCGAGGACGGCGCCGCGCGAGGTGCGCGAAAGAGTCATGACGGGTCAGCTCCTTGTACGGGGGGTGGCGTCGTGGCACCGCAGCGGCGCCCGACGGCTACAGAACGATCACTCGTGCGGTGAGGTCACGGCCGCCCCCGGGCCGGTGGTGCGGGGGCGCTCCGACGGGGTGGTCCGCCGCTGTGCCGGCTCCGCCGGGGCCGGGCCGGGGCCGGGATGCGGCCCGTTCGCCGGGCCGGTAGCGCGTTGCGGGTGCGTCTGCGGAAGACGAGGTAGCCGGCGCAGGCCGCGCCGGTCAGCCAGAGCAGTTGTACGGCCAGCCCCTGGCCGACGGGGGCGTCGGAGAAGGCGGCGGCCATGGCGGCCTGGACGGCTCCGTAGGTCGGCAGGAACCGCACGACGGCACTGTCCGAGCCGGAGCTGGAGAGCGGGTTCTGGAGGGCCACGTCGAGGATGCTGATCATCAGGATGGCGAACATGCCCTCGACCTCCCGGCGGAGCACCGATCCGAGGACGACGCCGAGCGCCCCGTAGGTCAGGGCGGCGCAGAACAGCGCGACGGCCAGGGCGGCGGGCTGGTGCGGGGTCCAGGCGAATCCGGCCGCCGCGGTGGCGTACACGGCGACCGCCGAGCAGACCAGGGTGAGCGCGGTGAGTTTGGCGAGGACCAGGTGGTGGCGCGGGTAGCCGGCCATGGCGAGCCTGCGGTCGAAGGCGCCGCCGGTGAAGGTGGCCGCGAACATCATGAAGCCCGCGATCAGCGTGACCGCGTTCAGCGCTCCGGTGATCTGGGTGAGGTGGTTGCCCGGCGGGGAGAGGATCTCGCCGGTGGCCCGGAGCCGGAACGGGGCGGGGTGGCCGGGGATGGCCACATAGGCCAGCCCGATCCAGACGGGGATGTACACGACGACCAGGAGCATCGCGAACCGGTTGCGGGCGTGCCCGATCAGCGCGTAGCGGGACGCCGTGGTGAACAGGGACCAGTGCCGCCTCACGCGATCGCCTCCGTACGGGTGTGCTGCCGGTGCAGGCGTCCGTCCTCCAGGCGCCACAGCTGGTCGAGCCGGTCGATGTCGTAGGCGAGGTGCGAGACGACGAGGACGGAGCGGCCCGCGTCGCGCAGGGCCGTCGCCAGGTCCCAGAAGCGCAGATACGTTTCCCAGTCGAAGCCCTGGTAGGGCTCGTCCAGGAGCAGGACGTCGGGGTCGTGCATCAGGGCCAGCGTCAGGTTGAGCTTCTGGCGCGAACCGCCGCTGAGGCGTCCGGCCCGCTGGTCGAGGTAGGAGGTGAACCCCAGGATCTCCATCACCTCCTCGGCCCGGCCCAGGTCCGGCAGGGCGAACGCGCCGCGGAAGAAGTCGAGGTGCTGGCGGACGGTGAAGGCGTCGTCCAGGACCACGGCCTGCGGGCAGTAGCCGAACCGGCCGGCGTGGCGCACCGTGCCCCGGTCGGGGGCGAGTTCACCGGCGAGGATCTTGAGCAGGGTCGACTTCCCGGCCCCGTTCTCCCCGACGATCCCGGCGAGGGTGCCGGGGCGCAGCACCAGGTCGACGCCGCGCAGAACGGCGTGGGTGCGGTACGCGTGGTGCACGTCCGCGACATTCAGGGCGGCGGTCCGTCGCGACGGGTCCTGTGCGGGGTTCACCGGGGTGCCACGCTCTCCTCCAGTTCCCGCACGGCCCGTTCCCAGAGCCCCGGCAGGGTGTGGGCGCCCGGCAGTCCGCTGTCGGCGACGACGGACACCTCGGCCCACTCCCCGTAGAACGCGAGTCCGACCGCGCAGAGCTGGCCCGGGACGAACAGCGGCACCAGGGCGGTGCCCGTCACCCGGGATTCGCCGAGGCCGCCCCGGTCGGCGAGCGGCATCGAGGTGGCCATGACGTGCGAGACGCGCGGGGAGAGGAGCCGGCGCATGTACCACGCGGTGGGCCGGGCGGGCATGTGGCGGACCAGGTCGCCGATGGCCCGCCGCCAGACGGCGCCCCGCAGTTTCCGGGTCACGGCCATCACGGCGTCCAGCCGCCGCGCCCCGGCCGTTCCGCCGGGGGGCGCGCCCCTCGGGCCGAGGGGCAGGTCCAGCGGCAGGGCGAAGCAGCGGTTGCCCCAGATCTGTTCGTCGTCGGGGCGCCGGGCGTCGACGGGCAGCAGGGCCGTCGCCCGCGGCAGGGGCACGCCCTGCTCGTCCGCCCAGGTCCGCAACGCCCCGGCGAGCGCGGCGAGATGGGCGTCGTGCGCCGAACCGCCGCGGGCGGCGCCGATGCGGCGCAGGGTGTCGGCCGGGACGCGGGCCCGCCCGAACCGGCGTTCCCCGGTGGGCGTGTACGCGACCGCGGGGCGCCGTCCGGCGAAGGTGCGGGCCAGGAACCTCGCCGCGAGTCCGGCGGCCACGACGGTGCGGCGCGGTGCGGTGGCCGGGCCGCCCCGGGCGGGGACGGGGCGGCGGGAGGGCTCGCCGTCGCCGAGCAGCGCGCGGAAGGTCATGGCGGCGGCGCCGCCGTCCTGGGCGGCGTGGCGGAAGCGGTAGCAGAGGAGGTAGGCGTCCGGAGCGTGGCCGTGGATCAGCCACAGCCCCCAGTAGGCGCCGGGGGCGAACGGGGCGTTGAGCGCGGTGTGCAGGGCGGCGTCCGCGCCGTCGGGGCCGTCGGCGACGACCTCGTCGACGTGCCGGTCGGCGGCGAAGCCGGGGTCCGTCCGCCAGCGCGGCGGCCGGGCGTCCGTGATCCGGCTCGTGAGCAGCGGCAGGCGCGCGACGCGGTGCGCCACATAGGCGCGGAGTTCCGCGAGGGTCGGGGGCGGGCCCGTGAGATCGACGACGCCGCCCCCGTCCCAGCGGATGTCGGGGCGGCTGCGTTCCAGGCCGAGGAAGGCGCGGTCCACGGGGTGGGCGGGCCTGTGGGGCGGCGGGGCGGCCCGTTCGGGGCGGGGGGACGATCCGGAGCCGGCGTCGGGGCGGGGGGACGGGACGTGGGGCTCGGCGGGCGGGGGCGTCGCCGTCGTGGCGGACGTCTCGGGATCGGACACGGGTTCGTGGCTCCAATGCGTGGCGGACGAGCGGCAGGGACGGCCGGGGGACGGTCCGCGCGGCGGACGGTTCGTGTTCCGTTTCCGCCCGGTTCCTCCGGCACAGCCCCTCAGGATGACCGCCCGTACGCACGGACCGTCCCGGGCGCGTGCCGTACGCCGTGGTCCGTGCCCGTCCGGAGCGCGGGATCCCCGTCCCGGGGGTGCCGGTACGGATTCCCCCGAAGGGGGGATGTCCGTCGGGGCGTTGCCGGACGACGCGTCGCGCTCGGGGGTGACCGGCGCCTTCCGGGCCGGTGCGGAGCAGGTGCCGTACCGCTGTTGACGTGGGCGTCCGCCTCGTCATCCCTTCGGGTGAGCGGGCCGGAGGAGGGGGTTCGTCCCGTTCGCCGTCTGCCATTGTGTGCCGTGCGCCGGGATCAACGGGCCTCCGGGGCCGTGGAGATGGCGGTGCGACCGGAGGATTCCGTGCGACGGCACGGTGTCGGCCGGTGCGCGGTCCACGGGGTCGCCCGGTGCGCCGCTCTCCGTTCCCCGCCGCCGTCCGGGGGTGCGGAGCCGGCCCGTCCGCCGCCCGCGTCCTCGTCGCTCCCGCGTCCGGGTGCGGGCCCTTCCCCCTTCCGAAGCCCTTGGAGCCATGGCCGTGCACGTCGCCCTCACCGGCGCCACCGGATTTCTCGGACTGCGCCTGCTGCGCCTGCTGCTCGACACGCACCGCTCACTGACGGTTCTGGCCCACGCGGGGTCGGGGGACGCCCTGCACCGCATCACCCGGTTCTTCGAACTGACGGGCGCCCCGGCCGCGCTGACCGCGGAGCTCCCCACGCGGCTGCGCGTCGTGGAGACCGATCTCGCGCGTCCGAGGCTGGGCCTGACGGAGCGGGCCTTCCAGGAGCTGGCCGACACCGTCGGCACGCTCTGGCACAGCGCGGGCAGCATCAACCTCGAAGGGGATCTCCCCGGGCTGCGCCGGACCAATGTCGAGGGGACCCGGCAGGTGCTGGAGCTGGCCGCGGCGGGCCGGCTGCGTACGCGCGTCATCCATGTGAGCACCGCCTTCGTCGCCGGGGCGCGGCGCGAGGGGGTGGCGTACGAGGACGAGCTGGACGCGGACGACGGCTTCGAGAACGCGTACGAGCGCTCGAAGTACGAGGCGGAGCTGCTGGTGCGCGCCTGGTCCGCGGAGCACCGCCGCCCCGTGCTGGTCCTGCGGCCGAGCATCCTGGTCACCGACCGGCCGCCGCATCCCGAACTGCCCGCGCACCCGCTGCTGGTCGTCGAGCGGATCCTGCGGGACGCGCCCCGCGCCGCGGGTCATCCGCCCGTTCCGTACGGCGGCGCGCGGGCCGGCCGGCCGCGTGTGCGGCTGGTGGGGCACCCCGCGTGCCGGCTGAACCTGCTCCAGGTGGAGCACGCGGCCGAGGTGATGGTGCGGCTGGCCGCGCGGACACCGTCCGGCGGGGTCGACACGTATCACGTCGTGCACGACCGGGACGTTCCCGGACCGGTGGTCCTCGGTCTGCTGGAACGTCTCGCCCCGCTCGCGATCGATCTGGTCGACGCCGCGCCGGACCCGCCGACGGCCCTGGAGGCGCTGCTGGCGTCGTATCCGGGGATGACGGCGTACCTGTCGCACCGGCGGCGGTTCGACGACACGCGGGTGCGGTCCCTGCTGGGGGCCTCGGCCGTGTCCGCGCCGGTCGGTCCCGCCTATCTGTGGTCGGGTCTCGCGCCGCGTGCGGAGGGTGTCCCGGCACCGCCCGGCCCCCCGGCCGCCGGTGCCCGCTCCGCGCTCCGCACCTGATTCCGCAGCCTCCGTCGATCGCCCCGCGTCCCCTCTCGTGTTGGAGCCGTTCCGTGTCCGTCCTCGCCGCCTCCGGCTCCCCCGCCGCCCCGGCCCCGGCCTTCTCCCTCGACGGCATCGCCGCCCTCGCGCGGCGGATCCGGGAGCCCGTCCATGTCGTCAGCACGCCGGACGGCCGCGAGCGGGGGCTGGCGCTCGGTCCCCCGCCCGGCTTCCGGGTGCTCGGCACGCTGCCCCCGCTCTATCCCGAATGGCTGGGCGGCCGGACGTTCTGCGAGGCGCACGGGGTGCGGTTCCCCTATGTCGCGGGCGAGATGGCGAACGGGATCGCGACCACGTCCATGGTCGCGGCGATGGCCCGGTCCCGGATGCTGGGCTTCTTCGGCGCGGGCGGACTGGCGTACGCGGACGTGGAGCGGGCCGTGCACGGACTGGCACGGGAGCTGGAGGGCCGCGCCAACTGGGGCGTGAACCTGCTCCACTCCCCGACCGAACCCGCGCTGGAGACGCGGGTCGCCGAACTCCTCGTGCGCTGCCGGGTGCCCCGGATCTCCGCGTCCGCCTTCATGGACCTGACCCCGGCCGTGGTGTGGTGCGCGGCCCGGGGGCTGCGGCGGGGGCCGGACGGGGACGTCGTCCGGCCGACCCGGATCCTCGCGAAGGTGTCCCGTCCCGAGGTCGCCGAGCGGTTCCTCTCCCCCGCCCCGGCCGCCGTCCTGGACGCGCTGGTGGCCGAGGGGCGGCTGACCCGCGAGGAGGCGGATCTCGCGGCCCGGGTGCCGGTGGCCGAGGACCTGACCGTGGAGGCCGACAGCGGCGGCCACACGGACAACCGGCCGTTGTCGGTGCTGCTGCCGAGGATCGCCGCGCTGCGGGACGCGCTCGGCCGGCGGTACGGCTACCGCGGGCCGGTCGGGATCGGCGCGGCGGGCGGCCTCGGCACTCCCGGCGCGGTGGCCGCCGCCTTCGCGCTCGGCGCCTCGTACGTCGTGACCGGGTCGGTGAACCAGACCGCCGTCGAGGCGGGTCTGTCCGACGAGGCCAAGGCGATGCTGTGCGAGGCGGACATCGCCGATGTGGCGATGGCCCCGGCGGCCGACATGTTCGAACTCGGAGTGAAGCTCCAGGTGCTGTCGCGCGGCACGATGTTCGCCCGGCGGGCCGGCCGGCTGTACGCGGCGTACCGGGACCACGCCTCGCTGGAGGAGATCCCGGCCGCCCTGCGCTCCGCGCTCGAACGCGAGGTGCTGCGGGCGTCGTTCGACGAGGTCTGGCAGCGCACCCGGGCGTTCTGGGAGCGGCGCGACCCCGCCGAGACCGCCCGTGCGGAGGCGGATCCGAAGCACCGGATGGCGCTGGTCTTCCGCTGGTACCTGGGCAGTTCCAGCCGGTGGGCGATCACCGGGGAGACGGCGCGGAGGACCGACTACCAGATCTGGTGCGGGCCGTCGATGGGCGCCTTCAACCAGTGGGTGGCGGGCACCCCGCTGGCCGCGCCCGCGCACCGGACCGTGGTGGGCATCGCCCTCCATCTGCTCGAAGGGGCGGCCGTGCTGACCCGCGCCCATCAGCTGCGGACCTACGGAGTCCCGTTGCCCTCCGACGCCTTCCGCCATGTGCCGTGCGAGCCGTCGTGAACGCCCGCCCCGGCGGCCCGCCCGAGGCCCCGCCCGTCCCGTCCCGGCCCGTACCCCGAGGAGAACCCGTGTCCGCCGCCCCCGTTTCCCGGACCCCTGTCGCCGTCGTCGGTGTGGGCGCGCTGGTGCCCGGCGCGACGGACGCGGCGGGCTACTGGCGGATCATCTGCGGCGGACGCGACCAGGTCACCGAGGTGCCGGCGTCGCGGTGGCGGTGGGAGGACCACTACGACCCGGATCCGGCCGCCCCCGACAAGACGTACGCCCGGCGCGGTGCCTTCCTGCCGGAGGTGGACTTCGACCCGATGGCCTACGGTGTGCCGCCCACCGCCCTGGCGTCGACCGATGCCTCGCAGCTCCTCGCGCTGATGGTCGCCGACCAGGTGCTGGCGGACGCCGGCGGCCCGGACCGGGTGGACCGCGACCGCACCGGCGTCGTCCTCGGCGCGGCGGCCCTGGAGCTGCTTCCGCACATGGTGGGGCGCACCCATCGTCCGCTGTGGCACGCCGCGCTGCGGGAGCACGGGCTCGGTGAGGCCGAGGCGCACGCGGTGTGCGACCGCATCGCGGACCGTTTCTCCCCGTGGCGGGAGACGACGTTCCCCGGGCTGCTGGGCAATGTGGTCGCGGGCCGGGTCGCCAACCGCTTCGATCTGCACGGCATCAACCACACGGCGGACGCGGCGTGCGCCAGTTCGCTGGCGGCGCTGTCCACGGCGGTCGGTGAACTGGCGCTGGGCCGGGCCGATCTGGTGATCAGCGGGGGTGTGGACACCGGGAACGACGTGGGCATGTTCCTGTGCTTCTCCAAGACGCCCGCCCTGTCCCCGAGCGGTGACTGCCGGCCGTTCTCGGCCGACGCGGACGGCACCCTGCTCGGCGAAGCCGTCGTCATGTACGCGCTGAAGCGGCTGGCCGACGCGGAGCGGGACGGCGACCGGATCCACGCGGTGATCCGGGGCATCGGCACCTCGTCGGACGGCCGGAGCACGGCGATCTACGCGCCGCTGCCCGAGGGTCAGGCGCGGGCCCTGCGACGGGCCTACGAGGACGCGGGCTACGGTCCGGAGACGGTGGAGCTGGTCGAGGCGCACGGTACCGGCACGAAGGCCGGGGACACCGCCGAACTGGCCGCCCTGAACGAGGTGTTCGGCGAGACGGGCCGCAGCGACGGGCCCTGGTGCGCCATCGGCTCGGTGAAGTCGCAGATCGGCCACACCAAGTGCGCGGCGGGGGCCGCGGGCCTCCTGAAGGCGGTCATGGCCCTGCACCACAAGGTGCTGCCGCCCACCGTCAAGGTGGACCGGCCGAATCCGGCGGCGGCCGTGCCGGGCGGCCCGTTCTACGTGAACACGCGGGCCCGCCCGTGGGTGCGGCCCGCCGGGCATCCGCGTCGCGCGTCGGTGTCGAGCTTCGGATTCGGCGGCAGCAACTTCCATGTGACGCTGGAGGAGTACGTGCCCGCGTCCGGCGCGGGACGAGCGGTGCCGCGCCATCGGGTGGCGCCGGACGAACTCGTGCTGTTCAGCGGCGCGTCCCCGGCGGATCTGGTCCTGCCGGCCGGGACCGACGAGGACCGTCCCCTCGCGGCGCTCGCCCGGGAGAGCCAGGCGTCCTTCTCCCCCGCCGGCCGGCTGCGTCTGGCCGTCGTGGCCACCGACACGGCGGATCTGCGGGAGAAGCACCGCCGGGCCCTGGCTCTGATCCGGAAGCGGCCCGAGGCGGCGTTCGGCATTCCGTCCGGCATCCGGTACGCGTACGGCGGGGCCGCACTCGGGCGCGTCGGCT
The DNA here is from genome assembly GCF_055559335.1 of Streptomyces sp. NPDC024555. Lineage (NCBI taxonomy): Bacteria > Bacillati > Actinomycetota > Actinomycetes > Kitasatosporales > Streptomycetaceae > Streptomyces > Streptomyces sp. NPDC024555. The sequence goes on along the minus strand of NZ_JBVHKV010000010.1, from coordinate 234,293 downwards.
TCCTGTTCCCCGGCCAGGGGGCGCAGTACGTCGGGATGGGCGCCGATGCGGCCATGCAGGTGCCGGCCGCCCAGGACGTCTGGGACCGGCTCGGCGGCGTCCGCTTCGAAGGCCGTGAGCTGCACCGGGTGGTGTTCCCGCCGCCCGCCTTCTCCGACGCCGAACGGGCCGGCCGAAGCGCGCTGCTGGAGGCCACGGAGTGGGCGCAGCCCGCGCTCGCCGTGCACGCGGTGGCGTTGCTGGAGGTGGTGCGGGAGCTGGGGCTGCGGCCGGACTGCGTGGCGGGGCACAGCTTCGGTGAGCTGGTGGCCCTGCACTGCGCGGGCGTGCTGGACGCCCCGGCGCTGGTGGGGCTGGCGCGGCGCCGGGGTGAGCTGATGCGGGACGCGGCCGTGACCCCGGGCGCGATGCTGGCGGTGGCCGCGGACCGGGAGCACGTGGCGCGGGTGCTGGCCGACGGCGCGTACGGCGCTCTGTGGGAGGCGAACCACAACGCGCCGCGCCAGGTGGTCCTCTCGGGCTCGGTCGAGGCGGTCGCGCGCGCCGAGGAGGCCTTCGGCGCCGAGGGGGTGAGCACCCGGCGGCTGGCCACGTCAACCGCCTTCCACAGCCCGCTCGTCGCGTCCGCGGCCGAGCCGCTGGCCGCGTATCTGCGGGAGGTGCCGCTCACGGAGCCGCGCATCGAGGTGTACGGGAACGCCGACGCGGCCCCGTATCCGGCGGGCCCCGACGAGGTGCGGCGCCGGATCGCCGGTCAGCTGGCCTCGCCGGTCCTCTTCCGGGACCAGATCGAGGCGATGTACGCACGCGGTGTCCGGACGTTCGTGGAGGTCGGCGCGGGCCACGCGCTCAGCGGCCTGGTGGGGCAGATCCTCGGTGACCGCCCGCACGCCGCCGTCCCCCTGGACCGGCCCGGCCGGGCCGGCGGTCTGGCGGCGGCGCTCGGTGAACTCTCGGTGCTCGGCGTCCCGCTCCGGCTCGACGCGCTCTGGACGCCCTACGGCTCGTCCGGGCCGCCGGAGCCGGCGCGTGCGCCCCGGATGACCGTGAGGATCAGCGGCGGCAACCGCACCGACCCTCTCCCCCCGCCCCGCGCCCCGTCGGCCGTGGCCGCCGCCCCCGAACCGGCCGGGACGGAGCGGCGCACGTCCCCCGCCCCCACCGGCCCGCTTCCCGAACCCGACGGTGTGCCGGACGACCGGCCCCGGCCCCCCTACGTATCCGAGCCCGACCTCCAGGCGGCCCCCATGACCCCGTACGTCCCCACCCCCGCCGTCGCCCCCGACGACGCCCCGTGGCAGCCCGCGGCCGACGCGACGGCGGCACCGTGTCCGCCGGTGTCCGCGGACGTTCCCGTCCACGGCCCCGGTCTGTACACCGCGATCGACCGCATCCACCGGCAGACCGCGGAGGCCCACGCGGCCTGTCAGCGCATGCTGGTGGAGAGCCATGTGGCGTTCCTGCGGATGACCGAGACGAGTCTTTCGGCGCTGCTCGGTGTGCCTGTTTCCGGGGAGCCGCTGCCCGTCCCGGCGCTGACGGAGGCGCTGCCGGACCTCCCGGCGGCGCTGCCCGACGTGCCGTACGCGTCGCTCGCGCCCGTGCCCGCGGTGCCGCCCCCGCTTCCGGTGTCCGCGCCTCCGCTGTCCCCGGTGCCTTCCGTGCCCCCGCCCGCGCCGGCGCCTTCCGCGCACGTTCCGCTCGCGGTCCCGGATCCGGTTCCGGCACCGGCCCCAGCCCCGTCCCCGTCCCCGGACGACGGGGCGGTCCCGTCGGCCCTGTCGGTGCCGGAGCTGGAGGAGCTTCTGCTGTCGGTCGTGGCCCGGCTGACCGGCTACCCCTCCGACATGCTCACCCTGGACATGGAGCTGGAGGCGGATCTGGGGGTCGACTCGATCAAGCGCGTGGAGATCCTGTCGGCCGTGCGCCGGCGGGTGGGTGATCTGCCGGGCAGCGACTTCGGGCAGCTGGCCCGGCTCCGTACGCTGCGGGAGATCGTCGGCGCGATCACCGCGACCGGCCCGGAGTCCGGTGCGGCTTCCTCGGAGACGGGTCCGGCCGTTCCGGGACCCCGCGGCGATCAGGCGTCCGACGGCCTCGGCGCGGGGTCCGGCACCGGCGAGGGTGCCGGGTTTCGCGGCCCGGACGCGGACGGCCGGCTGCTGAGCACCGAGCACACACCGCTCACGGGCACCGGGAGCATTGCGGAGCCGGATCCGGCGGCCGGGCTGCCGGCGGCCCGGACACAGGAGCCCGGGGGGCTGACCCGGCTGGTGCCCCGGATGGCCGTGGCTCCGGTCTCCGGACTGGCGACGGCCGGACTGTTCGACGGTCCGGTGGTGGTGACCGGGGAGGGCCCGGAGGGGTGCGCGCTGACCGGTCTCGTCGCCGCGAAGCTCGCCGGGCACGGCGTCAGGGCGACCGCCGCGGCCGAGGTGCCCGCGGAGGCGCGGGCCGTCGTCCACCTCGGCGCGCTCACCGCGTCCGGCGCGGCGGACGCCGCCGAGGAGGCGCGGGACGTGCACCGGTCGGCGCTGCGCGCGGCGCGGACGGTGGCGGCGCACGCAACGCGGGACGGCGTGCTGTTCGTGGCGGTCCAGGACACCGGGGGCGACTTCGGCCTCGGCGGGCGCGCGGCCGGCCGTGCCTGGCTGGGCGGGGTGGCCGGGCTGGTGAGGACGGCGGCGAAGGAGTGGCCGGGGAGTTCCTGCCGGGTCATCGACTGCGAACGCGGCGACCGGACGGACGAGGAGGTCGCCGAGGCCGTCGTCCGGGAACTCCTCGACGGCGGGAGCGATCCGGAGGTCGGGCTGCGGGCGGACGGGGCGCGTGCCGTACCGCGTCTGGTGCCGCGCCCGCCGGAGTCCCGCGGCGACGGGGCCGGGATCCTCACGTCCGCGTCGGTCGTCGTGGCCACCGGCGGCGGGCGCGGGGTGACCGCCGCGGCCCTGCTGGACCTGGCCAGGGCGTACCGTCCCAGGATCGTGCTGGTCGGGCGGACCGATCCGGGCACCGGGCCCGACGCCTTCCCGTCCGCCTCCGACGCGGCGGCGCTCACCCGGCTGCTCGCGGAGCGCGCCGACGCGGATTCGGCGGAGTCCTCGCCCGCCCGGATCGCGGCGCGGGCGCGGGAGATCCTCGCGGCGCGCGAGGTGCGCGCCACGGTGGCGGCGCTGGAGGCGGCGGGTTCACCCGTGCGGTACGTGGTGGCGGACGCCCGGGACGCCGCCGCGCTCGCCGCGGCGCTGGACGGTGTCCGGGCCGACTGGGGGCCGGTCACCGGCATCGTGCACGGGGCGGGGGTCCTGGCCGACAAGCGGATCGCCGACAAGAGCGACCCGCAGGCGGAGCTCGTGATGTCGGCCAAGGTGGACGGTCTGCGGGCGCTGCTGGCGGCGACGGCGGACGATCCGTTGGAGCTGGTCTGCCTGTTCTCGTCGGTGGCCGCCGTGTACGGCAACCCGGGGCAGGGCGACTACGCCATGGCCAACGAGATCCTTCAGCAGGTGGCCTCGGCCGAACAGGTGCGCCGCCCCGGCTGCCTGGTGCGGTCCGTGGCCTGGGGGCCCTGGCGGGGCGGCATGGTCACCCCGTCGCTCGCGGCCCACTTCGGCCGCTCCGGGGTGCCGCTCATCCCGCTGGAGCGGGGGGCCGCCGCGTTCACGGCCGAACTGGGCGCGTCCCGTGACGAGGCGCGTGTCGTCCTCGTGGCCGGGGACGACCCGGCGGCGATGGCCCCGGCCGGTGAACCCGCCCCGGTGCAGGCGCTGGTGCGCGCCGACGCGCTGCCGCAGCTCGCCGACCACGCACCGGCCGGAGTCCCGGTGCTGCCCGTGGCGATGGTCCTCGACTGGTTCGCGGGAGCGGCGGTTTCCTGGCTTCCGGCGCCCGGCGGCGGCCCCGTCGTCGTGCGGGACCTGCGGGTGTACCGGACGCTGGCGCTGCCGGACCTGGACGGACCGGGCCATCCCGTCACCGTCCGCGGCAGCCGGGGAGCGCCCGGCGCTCCGTCGGCGGTGGAGACGGAGCTGTGTGCCGGGGAGGGTCCCGCGCACTTCCGCGCGGTCGTCGACGCCGGGGCCGATGTGCCCGCCCCCGGGGTGTGGGAGACGCCCGCCGGTCTGAAGCCGCTGGACGCGCCGGATCCGTACGAGGGCACGGTCCTCTTCCACGGGGGCCGGTTCCACGCGCTGCGCGCGGTGGACGGCAGGTCCGAGCACGGGGCCGAGGCCGTGGTGGCGGGGGTGCGGGGGCTGGACTGGGCGCCCCCGCACGGGCCGCTGGACGTGGCCGCCGTCGACGGCGCCCTCCAGCTCGCGCTGCTGTGGGCCGAGGGCACGCTCGGTGCGGGCACGCTGCCGATGGCCGTCGCCGAGTGCCGGGTGCACCGGCGCGGTCCGGTGGCCGCCGACGGCGTGCGGTGTGTCGTCCGCGGGCGGAAGACGCACGCGACGGGGGCGCGGTGCGACGCGGCGCTGATCGACGCCGACGGCGCGGTCCGGCTGGAACTGATCGGCGTCGAACTGGTCCGCGTCCCCTCCTGACGCGGTGACCGGGGCGGCGGGCACGGCCCGTGCCCGCCGCCCCTGCCGTTCCTCCCCCTCCCCCGTACCCCGCGCTAAGTGAGCAGCCGTATGGATTTCGAACCGATCGCCGTCGTCGGCCGGGGCTGTGTGCTGCCCGGCGCGCTCGATCCGGACACGTTCTGGGACAACGTCGCCGCCGGGCGCTCCGGTCTGTCCGCCGCTCCGGAGGGCCGTTGGCGGGTGCCGCGCCGCTGGGTGACGGGGACGGTGGACAACGCGCTGGACCGGACGTGGTCGGACGTCGCCGGGTATGTGGAGCGGTTCGATTCCGTCTTCGATCCGGAGGGGTTCCGGATCTCCCCGGAGCGGATCGCGGGACTGGACCCGCTGTTCCACTGGGTGCTGTACGGGGCGCGCCAGGCGCTGGTGGAGGCGGGCCGCGAGGGTCCGCTGCCGCGGGGCGGACTGGTGCTGGGCAATCTGTCGTACCCGACCGAGTCGGGGGCCGCGTTCGCCGAGCACGTCTGGCTGTCCGGGCAGCGGGCGCCGCTGCGGGACGCCCTGCTGACGGGCGGTCGCCGGACGCGTCCCGACGCGCGCAACCGCTTCTCCTCGGGGCTGCCCGCCGCGCTGGCCGCCCGTGCCCTCGGGCTCGGTGCGGGGGCGTGGTCGCTGGACGCGGCGTGCGCGTCGTCGTTGTACGCGGTGAAGCTGGCGTGCGACCGGCTGCACGACGGCACGGCCGATCTCATGGTGGCGGGTGCGGTCAGCCGGCCCGACCCGCTCTATCTGCACATCGGGTTCTGCGGACTGTCCGCGAGCAGCCGGACGGGCCGCAGCCGCCCCTTCCACGCGGAGGCGGACGGGCTGGTGCACGGGGAGGGCGCCGGGTTCGTCGCCCTGATGCGCCTGCGCGACGCCCGGACCGCCGGGGTGCCGGTGCTGGGGGTGGTCCGGGGCGTGGGGCTCTCCAACGACGGGCGGGGGTCCGGTCTCATCAGCCCGTCCGAGGAGGGTCAGATCCGGGCGATGCGCCTCGCGTACGCCGGGGCGGGGGTCGCCCCCGGTTCGGTGTCGCTGGTCGAGTGCCACGCGACGGGGACACCGGTCGGGGACGCGGTGGAGGCGCGCGCCATGGCCGAGGTCTTCGGGGCCGGGGACGACGTGCCGATCGGGTCGGTGAAGTCCAATGTGGGGCATCTGCTGGCGGCGGCCGGTGCGGCCGGTCTGCTGAAGGTGCTCGGCGCGCTGCGGGCGGGGGTGCGTCCGGCGTCGCTCGGCGCGGAGCGCCCGCTGGAGTCCCTGGCGGGGACGCCGTTGCGGGTGCTCACGGAGCCGGAGGAGTGGACCGGGCCGCGCAGGGCGGCGGTGAGCGCCTTCGGTTTCGGCGGCACGAACGCCCATCTGATCGTGGACCTCCCGGACGATCCGGCGGTGCCCGCGCGGGGACGGGCCCGGGAGGCGGCGCCCGTGTCCGTGCCCGCTCGCGCCGGGGCGTCCCCGGCAGCCGGGGGGCGTGCTCCGGTGGCGATCGTCGCGGTCGGGGCGCGGGTCGGCGGGGGCCGGTCCGCGGAGGATCTGCGGCGGGCGGTGCTGAGCGGCGAACGGGGCGTGCCCGCCCGGGACTTCGCGGTGGCGCTGACGGACCTGTGCTTCCCCCCGTCGGGTCTGGAGCGGACGGCACGTCATCAGCTGCTGGTGCTGGAGGCCGCGCGGGAGGCCGCAGGTGCGGTGCGGCTGCCGCGTGAGCGGACCATGGTCGTCGTGGGGACGGGGGTGGATCCGGAGGTGGCGCGGGCGGGGGCCCGGTGGCGGGTGCCGCACTGGCTGGAGGAGTCCGGGCGGGCCGCGTCCGTCCCGGCCGGCGCGGCCCGGGACGCGTTCGGACCGCCGATGACGGCGGAGGGGGTGGTCGGCAGCATGCCGAACCTCGCCGCCAACCGCATCAGCACCCAGCTCGACCTCGGCGGGCCCGGTTTCACGGTCTCGGCCGAGGAGGCCTCCGGTCCGGTCGCGCTGGGTCTGGCGGCGCGGGCCCTGCGCGCGGGCGAGGCCGATGCCGTGCTCGTGGGGGCCTGCGACGTGTCCGACGAGGCGGTCCACCGGGCCGCCCTGCGGGAGCTGGGCCGCGAGGACGCTCCGGGTGACGCGGCCGTCGTCCTGGTCCTCAAACTGCTCGACACCGCCCGCGAGGACGGGGACCCGGTCGTGGCGCTGCTGGACGAGGAGTCCGCCGAGGAACCCGACCTGATCGTCGGAGACGGTCCCGACGCGGGTTTCGACCCCTGCGCGCTGTTCGGGCGGGCCCACGCGGCGTCCGGTCTGGTGTCGGTCGCGGTGGCCGCGCTCGCGCTGCGGCACCGCGCGGCGCCCCGGCCGGACGCTCCGGCCGACACCGCGGCCGTCCCCCACACCGCGCGGGTGGTGGTGACACCGGTGGAGGGGCCGCCCGTGCGCGTACGGCTGCGCGCCGGGGACGCCCTGCCGTGGCTGGACGGTGCCGCGCCCCGTCTGCGCGTGTTCTCGGGGGCGGACCGCGAGGAGGTCCTGGCGGCGCTGGACGCCGGCGCGGAGTCCGGCACGGGGCCGGCCCGGCTGGCCCTCGTCGCCGACGACGCCCGGTACCCGGAGTGCGGGCGGGCCGCGCGCCGCTGGCTGATGGAGGGCGGGGCACGGCCGGCCGATGTGCTGTTCCGGGACGCGCCGGTGGAGGGGCAGGTCGCGTTCGTGTACACCAACGGCTCGGCCGCGTACGAGGGAATGGGCCAGGGACTGATGCTGGCGCTGCCCTCGCTCGGCGCGTCCTTCCGGGCCCGTCACCGGGGGGTCGCGGCGCGGGTGCGGACCGGGTCGCGGCTCGGGGTGCTCCGTCAGATCTGGTCCGCCGCGGAGGTGGCCGCCGTCCACACCGTGCTCAGTCGCGAGGTCCTGGGGCTGCGGCCGGACGCGGCCGTCGGGTACTCCTCCGGCGAGTCGACCGCCCTCGTGGCGCTCGGCGCCTGGCCGGACGCCATGGGGCTGTACGAGGCCACCCGGGACAGCGGCCTGTTCACCACCGAACTCACCGGCGAACTGCGGGCGGTGCGCCGTCAGTGGCGGCGGAAGGGGATCGCGGGGACGCGGTGGTCGAGCCATCTGGTCGCGGCGCCCCTGGACCGGGTGCGCGCGGAGCTCTCCGGGCGTTCCGCGGTCCATCTGATGGCGGTGAACGCTCCCGGGGTCTGCGTGATCGGCGGCGAGTCCCGGGCGTGCGCGGCGGCGGTCGCCGCGATCGGTGCCGATCTCGCCGTCGAACTGGACTACGACATCGCCGCCCACGCCCCGGAGCTGGCGGAGGTCCGGGACCTGTGGCGGGCCGTGCACTACCGGCCCACCGTCGAGGTGCCCGGTGTGCGCTTCTACAGCGGGGCGACCGGCCGGTCGTACGTGCCCACGGCCGAGCTGGCCGCCGACGCGGTCACCGCCCAGGGGATGGGCACGATCGATTTCGCGGCCACGATCGAGCAGGCGTATGCCGACGGGGTCCGGGTCTTCGTGGAGCACGGTCCCCAGAAGCTGTGCACCGGGTGGATCAAACGGGTTCTCGGTGACCGGGAGCATGTGGCGGTCGCCCTGGACTCCCCGGAGGACGGCGGTCTGCGGCAGCTGTGCCTGGCCGTGGGCGAACTCGTCGTCGCCGGGGTCCCGGTCCGGGCGGAGGAACTGTTCGCCCGGCTCGCGGGCGCCGCGACGCGGCGCCCGCGCCCCGGCCCCGAAATCACCGTCCCCGCGCTCCCGTTCCCGTGCCTCCCCGAACCGGAGCCCTCCGTGACCGCCCTGCCCCCGGCCCCCGAGCTCGCTCCCGTCCCGGACCACCGCCCCGGCCCCACCGAGACCCCGGCGCTCCCGCACGGCCGTGCCGCTTCCGGCCCCACGGACCCGGCCGCCGCGCTCTCCGTTACCGAGCAGCAGAGCGCCGCGCGTGTGCGGGCGGCCGCGCTGGCCACAGTGAGCGCGCGGGCGGCCGAGACGCACCGCGAGGTGATGTCCCGTCACGCCGAGGCCCATCAGCGGTTCCTGCGGATGTCGGCGCGCGGTGCGGCGGCGCTGGGCCGGCAGCCGGGAGCGCCGTTGCTCGCGCCGGCCACGTCCGCGCCCGAGTCCCCCGTCCCGGCCGTCGGGCGTCCGGCTGCCGGGCCGCCGCTTCCGTCACTTCCGGAACCCGGTCCTCCCGAGCCCCGCGTTCCGGGGCCGGAAGGCAGGCCGGGGCCGAAGTTCGACCGCGCGCAGTTGGAGTACCTGGCCCGGCACCGGGTGTCCGCCCTGTTCGGTCCCCGGTTCGCCGAGCAGGACGGGTACGCGGTGCAGACGCGGATGCCGGGGCCTCCGATGCTGCTGGCGGACCGGGTCACCGGGATCGACGCGGTTCCGGCGGCGCTGGCGATGCCGGGTCCGGTGCGGACGGACGGCAGGATCTGGACGGAGACCGACGTCCGGGCGGACAGCTGGTACCTGGACTCCACGGGACGCATGCCGGCCGGGGTGCTGATCGAGGCGGGGCAGGCCGATCTGCTGCTGCTCAGCTGGCTGGGCGCCGACCTGCTGAACCGGGGCGAGCGTGCGTACCGGCTGCTCGGCTGCGAGGTGACCTTCCACGGCACCCCGCCCGTGGCCGGTGACACGCTGTCGTACGACATCCATGTCGACGGCCACGCGGAGGCGCACGGGGTGCGGCTGGCCTTCTTCCACTACGACTGCTACGTGGACGGCGAACTGCGTCTGAGCGTCCGCGACGGCCGGGCGGGATTCTTCACACCCGCGGAACTGGCCGCGGGCGGCGGTGTCCGGTGGGACCCGGCCGAGCACGCCCCGGGGGACGAGCTGCCGTCCGACCCGCCGGCCGTGCGGTGCACCCGGAACCGGTTCGGCACCGAACACCTGCGGGCCCTCGCCGAGGGACGGCCCGCGGACTGCTTCGGGCCCGGCTGGGAGGCCACGGCGGCCCATGTGCGCTCACCGAGGCTGGACGAGGAACGGCTGCGCCTGCTGGACGAGGTGAGCGTCTTCGAGCCGGCCGGGGGCCCGTGGGGGCGCGGCTATCTGCGGGCCGAGACCGCGCTCCGGCCGGACGACTGGTTCTTCGACGGGCACTTCGCCAACGACCCGTGCATGCCGGGCACCCTGATGCTCCAAGGGGGGCTCCAGGCGATGGCGTTCCATCTGACGGCCCTGGGGCACACCGTGGGGCGCGACGGGTGGCGGTTCGAGCCGGTGCCCGGACAGCCGTACCGGGCCATGTGCCGGGGACAGGCCACGCCCGAGGGGCGCCGGGTCGTCTACGAGGTGTTCGTGCGCGGGGTGTCCGCGGGTCCCGAGCCGACGCTCCATGCCGATGTGCTGGGCTCGGTGGACGGGACCAGGGCGTTCCTGGGCCGGGACATGGCGCTGCGGCTGGTGCCCGACTGGCCGCTGTCCCAGTGGCGGCACTCGGGCCCGCCCGCCGTGCAGACCGGCGGCGACCCGGTTCCGCTCCCCCGGCTGGGCGGGCTCGTCGGGCACCGGGAGGAGAAGCCCGTGGCCGGGGCGGCCGACGGCTTCCCGTTCGACTACCGTTCGCTGCTGGCCTGCGCCTGGGGCCGGCCGAGCGAGGCGTTCGGCGCGATGTACGAACGGTTCGACGGGGCGCGGGGCGTGGCACGGCTTCCCGGGCCGCCGTACCACTTCATGAGCCGGATCGTCTCGGTGGACGGGCCGCAGGCCGGGATGCGGGAGGGCAGCGCGGTCGTCGCGGAGTACGACGTGCCCGAGCGGGCCTGGTTCTTCGAGCAGGGCGACGGCCGCACCATGCCGTTCGCCGTGCTCATGGAGGCGGCCCTCCAGCCCTGCGGCTGGCTCGCCTCGTACGTGGGCAGCGCCCTGACCTCCGACGCGGACCTGCTGTTCCGCAATCTCGACGGGACGGGGACGGTCACCGGCGAGGTGACCCCGACGACACGGGTGCTGCGGACCCGCGCGGAGCTGACGCGGCTGTCCCGGAGCGGGGACCTGATCATCGAGTCGTTCCGGGTGTCGTGCACGGCGGACGGGGTGCCCGTGTTCGCCCTGGACACGGTGTTCGGCTTCTTTCCCCGGTCGGCCTTCGCCGATCAGCCCGGTCTCCCGGTGTCGGCCGACGACCGGGCCCGGCTCGTCGCGCCGGGCGGGCGCGCCGTGGACCTGACCGCGCGTCCGGAACGGTACTGCGCCGGGGAGTTGCGCCTCCCCGGGCCCATGCTGATGATGCTCGACCGGATCACCGGCCACTGGCCCGAGGGGGGCTGCGCCGGGCTCGGCCGGCTGCGCGCGGAGAAGGACGTCCGCCCCGACGCGTGGTTCTTCCGGGCCCACTTCTTCCAGGACCCGGTCCAGCCGGGCTCGCTGGGCGTCGAGGCCATGTGCCAGCTGCTCCGGTTCGACCTGCTGAAACGGGACGCGGCGCGGGGTGTGCCCCGTCCCCGGTTCGAGCCGGTGCTTCCGGGCCGGGAGGCGACGTGGACGTACCGCGGCCAGATCACCCCGGCGAACCGGCTCATCCGGGTGGACATGGACATCGTCGAACGCGGCACGGACGACCGCGGCCGCCCGTACACGGTGGCGGACGCCTCGCTCTGGGGCGACGACGTCTGCATCTACCGCGTACGGGGGCTGGGCATGCGGGTGGTGTCGGACGATCCGGAACGGTGAGGCCGCCGGGGCCGGAGGCGGGCGCCGGTCTCAGTAGGACTGGAACTCCAGCAGGTTCCCCTCCGGGTCCCGCACATGGGCGGTGCGGCACGTCGGCCCCCAGGCGGGCCGGTCGGCCGGACCCGCGACGTCCCGCGCGCCGTGGGCCAGGCACAGCGCGTGGGCGGCCGCGACGTCCGGGACCCTGCTGACCAGCATGGCGGCGTCCTGCGCGGGTCGCGGTTCGGGTGCCGCGGCGGTCCCGGCCACCTCCGCGGCCATCGCCGCGCGGTCGAAGAGCATCACGACGCCCTGGTCGTCGACGTCCCAACTCGCGTAAGGGCCCTGCTCGTCACCGCGCGTGAGACGGGCGCCGATCAGTGCGGGCAGCACCGCGTCGTAGAAGCGGAAGCAGTCGCCGAACCGGGATACGAGGAGCCGAGGGTGCATCACGTCCATGGAACAAGTCCCCCATGAGAGCTGAATGATAGGTGTGCACTAATGATAGGCGAGAACCTATCATTGCCTCATGTCCACCACGCCTCCTCCTTCCGCCGCCCCTCCCACGCTCACCGCCCTCACGACCTACCTCCTCTCCAAGGTCGGCAAGGACGCGCGCGGGCGGCTGGCCGACCACCTCGCCGCCGAGAACCTGCGCCTGTGGCACATGGCCGCGCTGGCCGCGCTGGCGGACTTCGGGCCCCACGTCCAGCGTGATCTGGCCGCACGCCTGGCCATCCACGTCAGCGACATGACCAAGGTCCTCGACGAGCTGGCCGATCTGGGCTACCTCACCCGCGACCGCGACAGCACCGACCGCCGCCGCGTCCTGGTCACCGTGACCGCGGAGGGCCGCGCGGCCCTGGCCGCTCTCACCTCCGAGGCGGAGGAGGTGCAGGACGCGCTGCTCGCCCCGCTCACGACGGACGAGCGCACTCAACTCCACGCCCTGCTGCTGCGCGTGCACGCCGCACGTTAGGAACCGCTATGCGGGTCGGGCCGGTTCAGACGCCCGACCAACTCATGCGTCCGGGCCGGCCAGTCGACGGCGTCGGGCCCGCTGGCGGCAGGTCGCACCGCAGTAGCGGGCGGGGCGGCCGACGGAGCGCTCGGGGAGGCGGGTGCCGCACTCCGCGCAGGCGGGGGCGGAGGGCGAGCGGGGCAGCCCCGGAACGTCACGGAAAGAGGCGCCTTTCGTGACGGAGGCGGTGTTGCGCAACCCGTCCAGGGTCATCCGCACCATCCGCAGCCCTCCCTCCGGGTCGGGGTGGGCGGCCCGGGTCGCGGCGCAGCCGATCACCAGCGCGGCCACGTCCTCCGGCCCGACGTCGACCCGCACCCCGCCCTCGCGCTGGGCGGCGCGGAGCAGGTCGCCTAGCGCCTGCCGGAACCGGAAGGCGGACGCGGCGAGACCCGGGCGCGGCCAGCTCGTCTCCGTGGTCAGGGCGTCGCAGACATGGCTGCGTCCGTACGACAGATCGACCATCTCCACGAGGAATCCGAAGAACGCCGTGACGGGGTCGGTGCGCGCCGCCCATCTGCGGGCCGATTCGACACGGCCGTCGATCTGCTGGACGAGTACGGCCTCCAGCAGGATCTCCTTGCCGGGGAAGTGCCGGTACACGGTCCCCGCGCCGACGCCCGCCCGGCGCGCGATGACGCTCAGCGAGACATCCGGTCCGTGTGCGTCGAAGGCCTGGACCGCGGCGGCGAGCACCCTGGCCCGGTTGCGCCGGGCATCGGTGCGGCCGCCGTCCGGGTGCGTAGCGGTCATGTCACGTAATCCCTTGCCCGTCCGGCTCAACCGGGTCCAGCATTCCACATCGCACCCGGTCCCTCACCCCGTTCGTCATGTTCCGGCCGGGTGCGCGACGAAGGAGGAGTACGTCATGAGCAAGGACCGCACGATCGTGGTGACCGGTGCGACGGGCCGTCAGGGAGGGGCCACCGCGCGCAGGCTGCTGGCCGACGGGAGGCGGGTGCGCGCGCTCGTCCGTGACGCGGCCGCCCCGGCCGCCGGGGAGTTGAAGAGGGCCGGGGCCGAACTCGTCGTCGGCGATTTCGACGAACCCTCCGGTCTCGCCGCGGCGCTGCGCGGCGCGGACGCGCTCTTCGCCGTGCCGCCCGTCGCGTTCGGACCGGGCGGCACGGACACGGAGCGGGAGTTCGCCCGTGGCCGGGCGCTCGCGGACGCCGCTGCCGCGGCGGGCGTCGGCCAGGTCGTCTTCACCGGAATCGCGTCCGTTCCGGGCCGCCCGGGTGGCGGCGACGGCAAGCGGCGCATCGAGGAGTATCTGCACGAGCGGATCCCGACGGTCACCGTGCTGCGCCCGGTGCGCTTCATGTCCAACTTCCTCGAAGCGACCGTCCCCGGCCTCGACGGGGTCGCCGGCGGTGTGCACCGGCACATCTTCCCGCCCGACGAGCCCGTCCAGCTCATCGCCGTCGAGGACATCGCCGAGTTCGCCGCCCTCGCCTTCGACCGGCCCGAGCGGTTCGCCGGCCGCACCCTCGAACTGGCCGGTGACGCCCCGACCCCGCTCGACACGGTGGCCGCGATCACCGCCGCCACCGGTATCCCCCTCCGCTACGAGCAGTTCACCCGCGCGGAGGCCGCCGCACTCGCCCCCGAGATCGGCCGCGTCCACGACGCCTGGGCGGCCGGCCGCCGCTGGCACGCCGACATCGAGGCCCTGCGCGTCATCCATCCGGGGCTGCGCACCTTCACCGACTGGCTGGCCGAGTCGGGCGCGGCCCTGCTGCGCGAGCGGGCCCGCTGACCACCTCCACGGGGCGGTGGGCGCAGGCCCGGTGCCCCGGGTGCCGGTCCCCGGTGCGATCATCCACGGATGCGTGACATCGACGAGCTGACCTGTGTGGACGATCCGGCGTGGCCCGAGCTCCGGGAGATGATCGCGGTGGGTCCGGAACCCGTCCGCGTCCTCCCGCCCGCTCCGGAGGAGGCTCGCCGCTCGCTCCTCCAGATGCAGGTCACGACGCGTTCGACCCTGGGTTCCCTGGCGTGGCACACGGGCGGGCTGCTCCTGGACGACGGCTGGGTCCGCGTGTTCGGCGGCGGCTCGCCCGGGGACGGCGGGCTGCCGAGCCTGGCCCGGGTCAACCGGTTCCCCTCCGTCCCCACCTCGGCCTGGTTCCCGCCCGCCGGTCTGATCGTCGGCCACGACGTCGTCGGTGGCGTCTTCGCGCTGAACGGCGGCAACCCCTCGGCGGCCGGCCGTCCCGGCGCACCCGGGCAGATGACGTACTTCGCGCCCGACACCCTCGCCTGGGAAGCCCTGGACATGGGCCACTCGGACTGGATCCGCTGGATGCTCTCCGGCCGTCTGGACGGCTTCTACGAGGAACTGCGCTGGCCCACGTGGCGCGAGGAGGCAGCCGCCCTGGACCCGGACCAGGGCATCACCGTCTTCCCGTTCCTCTGGACCAAGGAGGCCCACGACGACCTGGCCGGTACGAGCCGGCGCCCCGTCCCCATGCGCGAAGTCATCGGAGTCGCGGCGGATTTCGCCCGTCAAGCCGGGCCGCTGGACCCGGGTTTCCTCGGCGAGGTCTGACCCCTCCGGGCACGGCCCGAGCATGCTGTCGACCGAGGGGTTCGTCGGAACTCGGCGTCCGCCGCCTCGGCGCGGGCCCCCGTGCTCTACTCCGCCTCGTCCACCGCGGCCAGTAGTTCCTCGGCGGTGACGCCGGGGGGTACGGGCACATGAAAGTAGTAGCCCTGATCGCAGAACACGAGGTCCGCCGCGTCCGGCATCAGACGGCGGAGGGCTGCGGTGATGCGGGCGGAGGTCTCCAAGGGAACATCCATGCGGATGCCCGTGCCGACTGTGGGGAGGCAGACGTCACCGGGCTCGCCGTCCGTCCGGACGGTCCAGGTGGCGGGGTCGTCCCCGGTCCGGGGAGGTGGCCCGACCGTGACGCGGGATGCGCCCACGGCGTCCGTGAGGGCGGAGGTCGTGAGGTCCGCGGTCAGTCTCCAGGAGGGCGCGGAGGTCTCGGAGAACGCGATGTATGCCGCCACGGGGACTGTCTAGCACAGTGGGGAGGCTTCGGGCCGGGAGCGAGGGCGCTCGCGGCAGAAGGCGGGGTCGGCGGTCGAGTGGCCGAGTCCCAGGCGGTGGAAGCCGGACCGTCGCGGAACGCCGGCCAACAAGGAGCGGGTGCCGCGGCATGCGGCCCCTCCGTACGGGCTGACAGCGTCGTCGGGCGTCGGCGACACTGGGCGCCATGCGAGAGCAGGAGCACAGGCAGGGGGTTCCGCGCGTGAAGGGCGGGGCCGGGAGCGGTGTTCCCGGGGTGGCGGAGGTGCTGCGCGGGCTGCGGGCGCCGCGTCTGGAGCCGTGGGCGCAGTGGTGCGAGGCGGGCGCGCCGGACCGGCCCGGGGCGCTGCGCTGTGTGTTCCTCGGGGTGTCGACGCTGCTGTTCCACGACGGGGAGACGGCGGTCCTGACCGATGGGTTCTTCAGCCGTCCGGGCCTGCTGCGCATGCGGTTCGGGCGGCTGCGGCCGGACCGGCGGCGGATCGAGGACGGGCTGCGCCGGGCGGGGACCGAGGCGCTGGACGCCGTGTTCGTCGTGCACTCGCACTACGACCACGCGCTGGACTCCCCCACCGTGGCGGCGGTGACCGGGGCCCGGCTGATCGGCTCGGCCTCCACCCGTAACATCGCCCTCGGCCAGGGATTTCCGGACGAGCGGTTCCAACAGGTCGTGGTGGGCGAGCCGTTCACGATCGGACGCTTCACGCTCACCGCACTGCCGGCGCGGCACAGTCCGGGGGACATCGCGCCCGGGGAGATCGAACGGCCGCTGCGCCTCCCGGTGCGGGCCACGGACTACCGGACCGGGGCGTGCTATTCGCTGCATGTGCGGCACGACGGCCGGGAACTCCTGGTGCATGCCAGCGCGCACAGTGTTCCCGGTGCTCTCGACGGGTACGTGGCCGAGACGGTGTATCTGGGGGTCGGGGCGCTCGGCAAGCAGGACGAGGCGTTCCGGGAGGCGTACTGGGACCGGCTGGTGACGGCCACGGGCGCGCGGCGCGTCGTGCCGGTGCACTGGGACGACTTCTTCCGCCCGCTCGACCGGCCCCTGAAGCCCTTCCGCGCCTTCCTCGACGACTTCCCGGCCACGATGGACTTCCTCACCCGCACCGCCGCACGCACGGGCGTCTCGCTCGCCCTTCCCGTGCTGGGCCGCCGCAGCGACCCCTGGGCTTCCTGATCCCGGGCGGGGCCGGATCGACCTGACTGTTCGTCAACTCCGCGTGCCGGTCGTGCCGGTGGGGCGGCCGTGCATCCACGTCTCAGCGCACCTCCATCGTGTCGGAAGTATTGACGCTCGATGAAACACTTCAATACTTTCAGTATCTTCGACTCATGGCGGACCGTCCCACGCCCTCATCAGGAGACCCCGATGACCGAGACCACCCCAGCCGTCCCGTCCTCCGCGCCGGTCTTCACCACCCGCTCCCCCGCGACCGGCGAACCGCTCGCCGAGCATCCGGTGACGGGGGCCGAGGAGGTCGCCGCGGCCACCGCCCGGGGCCGGGCGCTCCAGACGGCGTGGGGGGCGCTGCCGCCGGCCCGGCGCAAGGAGCATCTGCTGCGGTGGAAGAAGGCGCTCGCGACCGATCTGGACACCGTGGCGCGGACGATCTCCGAGGAGACCGGGAAGCCGGTGGGCGACGCGGCGCTGGAGGTCGTCCTCACCCTGGAGCACCTGGCGTGGGCCGCGCGCAACGCGCATCGGGTGCTGCGCCGGCGGAAGGTGGGCACGGGGCTGTTCACGGTCCACCAGCGGGCCTCGCTCGTCCACCGGCCGCTGGGGGTCGTCGGGGTGATCGGGCCGTGGAACTATCCGCTGTACACGCCGATGGGTTCGATCGGGTACGCCCTCGCGGCCGGCAACGCCGTGGTCTTCAAGCCGTCCGAGCTGACGCCGGGCACCGGTGTCCTCCTGGCCGAGCTGTTCGACGCGGCCGTCCCCGACCACGCCGGACTGCTCACCACCGTCACCGGACCGGCCTCCACCGGGGACGCGCTGACCCGCTCCGGGGTCGACAAGCTGGCCTTCACCGGTTCGCCGGGAACGGCCCGGAAGGTCATGGCGGTCTGCGCGGAGACGCTGACGCCGTTCCTCGCGGAGTGCGGCGGGAAGGACGCCGTCATCGTCACGGCCGACGCGGATCTGTCCGCCGCGGCCGACGCCATCGTCTGGGGCGCCCTGAGCAACGCGGGGCAGACCTGCGCGGGGGTGGAGCGGGTGTACGCGGTGCGCGAGATCCACGCGGAGCTGTGCGAGCGCGTCGTCGCGCGGGCGTCGGCGCTGCGCCCGGGGGCCGCCGCGGACTCCGCGTACGGGCCGATGACGCTCGCCGGGCAGGTCGGGGTGGTCGAACGGCATGTGAGCGGTGCGGTGTCCGCGGGGGCGCGGGCGCTGCTGGGCGGGCCGGAGTCGGTCAGCGCCCCGTATGTCGCCCCGGTGGTGCTGACCGGGGTGCCGGAGGACGCGGCGGCGATGACGGAGGAGACCTTCGGGCCGGTCGTGGCGATCAACGCGGTGGCCGACGTGGACGAGGCGGTGGAGCGTGCCAACGCCTCGCGGTACGCCCTGGGGGCGGCGGTGTTCTGCCGCGGCGGGCGCGGCGGGGCGGCCATCGCCGCGCGGCTGCGGGCGGGGGCGGTGTCGGTCAACTCGGTGCTGGGGTTCGCCGCGGTGCCCGCGCTGCCGTTCGGCGGGTCGCAGGACTCCGGTTTCGGGCGGATCCACGGCGAGGAGGGGCTGCGCGCCTTCACGGCGGTGCAGTCGACCACCGTGCAGCGGTTCACCCCGCCGCTCGCCCTGACCTCCTTCGAGGTGCCGGCCGCCACCCGGGAGCGTGCCGTGCGCATGGCCCGGTCGCTGCACCGCCGCCGCTGAGCGCACGGACCGCTCCGGGCCGCGCGGGGCCGGAGCCTGGGTCGGAGCAGCGGCCGCGCGGGCGGGGCGGAGGTCCGGCCGCCCCGCCGCGGGAGCCGGCTCCGGCGGTCACGCCGTCAGCAGCGGGGCCAGGTAGCGGCGGGCGAAGTCGCGGGCCTGGTCCTCGTCCTCCATCTCGATGCAGCTGGCCGGATTGAGGAGGAACGACACGGCGACGCGCACCATCAGTTCGGCGACCGGCCCGGGATCGCCGTCCGGGCGGCCCTCCGCCTGCTGGGCCCGGCGCAGATGGGCCGTCAGATAGGCGACGGTGGCCGAGAGCGTGGAGCCGCCCCGCACGGTCATATAGGGGAGCACGACCTCGGGTTCGAGACGCAGCAGTCCGCCGAACAGCGGGTGGGCGCGGGTGTACCGGAGGGCGACGACGAAGCCCTCGGTCACCCGCTCCTCCATGGTCGGCAGCGCCGCGACGGCCGCGTCCAGCTCCTGGAAGAACCTGCGGTGCTCGCGCAGCAGCGTGGCCATGACCAGCTTGTCCTTGGTCTGGAAGCGCCGGAAGACGGTGACCCGGGAGACCCCGGCCCGCTTGGCGACGTCGTCCACGGAGGACCGGCGCAGTCCCAGCAGGGTGAACTGCTCCAGCGCGGCGTCCAGGATCCGCCGCGCCGTCGGGTCCTCCGTCTCCGCCTCGGCGATGGCCCGGGTGAGCGCCGAGTCGTTCGTGTCCGTTCTCATGGCGCTCACGATACCGGCGAACACCTCTCGCAGATACGGTGAAACGATTAGCATCACTTAGTAACACCGTCGACGTCCGGAGGATCTGATGGGTAGTCGCCTCACCGAGGAGCAGGCAGGTTTCGTCGCGGCCGTCCGCGATTTCGCCAAACGGGAGTGCGGCACCCGGGAGCAGCGCGACGCGCTGACCTTGGGCGGCCGCGAGGCCCACCACCCCGGGCTGTACGGACGGCTCGCCGCCCTGGGCTGGCTCGGGGTGTGCCTGCCGGAGGAGTACGGAGGTGCGGGCGGCGGGCTCGCCGACGCCTGCCTGTTTCTGGAGGAGACCTCGTACGGGATGGTCCCGGCCGGGGGGTTCATCACCACCGTCATCGCCGCGAAGGCGTACGAGCGGTTCGGCAGCGAGCCGCAGCGTCGGGAGGTGCTGTCCGGGGCCGTGCGCGGGGACGTGCTGTCCATCGCCATGTCGGAGCCGGAGGCCGGTTCGGACGTGGGCGCCCTGCGCTGCCGGGCGCGGCGGGAGGCGGACGGCGGGTGGGTGATCGACGGTCAGAAGACCTGGATCTCCAACGCGCACTGCGCCCGGCACATCCTGCTGGTGGCACGGACGGGCGAGGACAAGCACGGCGGGCTGACGATGTTCCATCTGCCGGCCGGGACGCCGGGGGTCGAGGTGCGGCGCATCGACACGATGGGCGGCCGGGAGGTCAACGACGTCTTCCTGACGGAGGTCCGGCTGCCGGCGGACGCCGTGGTCGGGGAGGTGGACAACGGCTGGCGGCAGCTGATGGCCGGGCTCAACCACGAGCGGCTGTTCCTCGCCGCGAACATGCTGGGGCTGGCCCGCCGCGCCTTCGACGACACCGTGGCGTACATACGCGAGCGCGAGCAGTTCGGGCGCCCCGTCGGCTCGTTCCAGGCCCTGCGGCACCGGGTCGCCGATCTGGCCACGGAGATCGAGTGCACCCGGCTGCTGGTCCGCGAGATCGCCTCGGACTGCGACGCGCAGCCGGAGAAGCTGTTCCCGCGCGAAGCCTCGATGGCCAAGCTGAAGGCCACGGAGGTCGCCAAGCGGGCCGCCCTGGAAGGGATGCAGATGATGGGCGGCTACGGCTACACCACGGAGTTCGACATGGAGCGCCATCTGCGGGCGGCGGTGGTCTCCACGGTGTACGGCGGCACCAGCGAGATCCAGCGGGACGTCATCGGGAAGACCTACGGCCTCTGAGACCGGCGGCGCGGCGGGGCCGGGAATCCGGTCCCGCCGCGCCGCACACGGTGTTCCGCGCGGTGCCGGTCAGTTCTCGTAGAGCCGGGTCAGCCGGTCCGCGTACATCTCGCGGATGACGCGGCGCCGCATCTTGAGCGACGGTGTCAGCTCGCCCGTGACCGGGCCCCATTCGCGGGCGAGCAGTTCGTAGCGCTTGACCTGCTCGGTGCGGTTGAGCCGGGAGTTGGCGGCGGCGACCGCACGGTCCACCTCGGCCAGGACCTCGGGGTGCTCGACGAGCGCGGACAGGTCCCCCGTGGTCTCCACGCCGTGGGCGGCGGCCCAGGCGGGGACGGCCTCGGCGTCCAGGACCAGCAGGGCGACCAGGTAGGAGTGGTGGTCGCCGTGCACCATGGCCTGGCCGATGAGCGGGTGTTCCTTGAGGGCGTTCTCCACCAGCGCCGGCGAGACGTTCTTGCCGGTGGAGGTGATGATCATCTCCTTCTTGCGGTCGGTGAGCCAGAGGTAGCCGTCCTCGTCCAGGCGCCCGATGTCGCCGGTGGCGAGCCAGCCGTCCTCGTCCAGGGCGGACCGCGTCGACCCGTCGGGCTGGAGGTAGCCGGAGAAGACGGAGGAGCCCCGGACCATGATCTCCCCGTCGTCCGCGACGCGTACCTCGACGGACTCGACCGGACGGCCCACCGAACCGAGGCGGAAGCCGCCCTTCGGGCTGTTGCTGGTGGCGACTCCGGTGGTCTCGGTGAGCCCCCAGGCGTCCATGATGACGATGCCGAACCCGGCCCAGAACCGCACCACATCGGCCGACATGGGCGCCGAGGCGCTCGCCGACCAGGTCACCCGGTCCAGGCCGCCCGCGGCCAGCATGGGCAGCAGCACCTCCTCACGGGCCCGGGCGTACCGCTTCTCCAGTCCGGCGGGCGGCTCCTCGCCCCGTTCCCGGCAGGCGACGTGCTCCCTGGCGGTCTCGAAGGCGTCGTCGATGACGGCGCGCTTCTCGGCGGGCATCAGGGAGAGGATCCCCCGCACCCCCGCGGAGAGCTTCTCCCAGATCCTCGGCACGCCGAAGAACTGCGCGGGGCGCACCTTGCGCACCACGGCGGCGACGCCGGCCGGATCGGGGCAGAGGTAGACGTGCGAGGCGCGGTGGCAGGGCAGGTAGATGCCCAGCATGCGCTCGGCGATGTGCGCGAAGGGCAGGTAGCAGATGTGCTCGACATGCGGGGGGAGTTCGACGACGGCGTCCAGGGCGAGGGCGTTGGCCATCACCTGGGCGTGGGTCAGCACGACCCCCTTGGGTTCACCGCTGGTCCCGGAGGTGTAGACGACGGTGAGGGGGTCCTCGGGGCGGGCGGTGTCCAGTTCCCCGTCCGCGTCCCCCTCCCCGGTCGGCGCGTCGAGCAGAGCCGCGAACGGGAGATGGCCGCCCTCCTCCCCCGCCTCGGCCACCACCAGGCGCTCCAGCGGGATGCCGGGGTCGGCCACCAGCGGCTCCCAGACGGCCACCTGGGCGGCCCCTTCCACCACGGCCAGCCGGGCCCCGCAGTTGTGCGCGATGTGGCTGATCTGTTCGGGGGCGGCGGTGCCGTAGACACTGACCGGCACGGCTCCGAGGCGGACGAGGGCCAGATCGGCCAGCCAGTGCTCGGCACGGTTGGACATCATGAGCAGGACGTGGTCGCCGCGGGCGACGCCCAGGGAGCGGAAGCCCGAGGCGAGCCGCCGGGTGCGGGCGTGGACCTCCGCCCAGTCGAGCGTCGTCCAGTCGCCGTCCGGTCCGGCGGACTGCCAGGACAGGGCCGGAAGGGCGGGGTGCTCCCGGGCGTTGCGGGCCAGCAGTTCCGGGAGGGTGCGGTGTGCCGGGGCGTCGGGCAGCTCGCCGGTGGTGCGGGGTGCCGAGGTCATCGGGGCCTCCTTGCGGGCCGGAAGGGACACGTCGGAGAGGGAGGGGCGGGGGCCCGCGTCGGGGCCGGATCCGGGCCCGGGTCCTGGCGACAGGACCGTTTTACTGAGCGTTCGCTAAAGAACGTAGAAGGACACCTTCCAAGCGGTCAACTCCCCGTGCCACACTAGTTTTCACGAATCCGCAGGAGGGAAACCCCCTGAGGCACGCACCGGCAGGGCCCTCGACTGATCGATCGCTCAGGAGTGGATTGCCCGGTCCCGTCCCATCCGTTCCGAGGAGAGCCGTGAACACCCAGCCCCGTCAGGACGCTCCGCCGCCGGACCACTGGCGCACCTACCGGCCCCTCGGGCTGCACCCGATCCTGACGCACGCGATGGAGGCCTTCAACGAGCACGGCTACCACGGCACTTCCGTCCGGGACATCGCCGCCCGGGTGGGGGTCACGGTCCCGGCGCTCTACTACCACTACGCGAACAAGCAGGCGCTGCTCGCCACCCTGCTGGAGACGTCGATCAGGGACGTCCTGGACCGCTGCCGGGCCGCCTCCGCCGAGGCCGGTGACGATCCGCTGGCCCGGTTCAGCGGCATGGTCGAGTCGATCGTGCTGTACATGGCCCACCGGCAGCAACTGGCCTTCCTCGACACGGAGATCCGCAGTCTGGAGCCGGAGAACCGGGCGCGGTACGTGGCCCTGCGCGACTATCTGGAGCACATGCTGCTGGACACGGTCGAGGCGGGCCGCGCCCGGGGGGTGTTCACCACGCCGTTCCCGGCCGACGCCGTGCGCTCCGTCCTCGTGATGTGCCAGGGCGTCGCCAACTGGTTCCGTGCCGACGGGCCGCTCGGCGCGGAGGAGGTCGCCGAGCGGCACGTCCTGCTCGGCCTGGCCACGGTGGGCCACCCCGGGGCGGTCCTGGGCGAGCCCCTGGCCGCCGGCCGTCCGCTGCCGCGCCCCCGGACCGGCGCCTGATCCCGCCGCTCCCCCGTACCCGTACACCCGCTCCGCCCGTCACGGCGGACCAGTCGAAAGGACACCCCTGCCCATGAACGTGGACGAGGCACGCGCCCGGTTCCAGGAGTTCCGCGCGAGCGAAGGCCCGGTCCCCACCGATGAACTCGACGCGATCTGGGCGGTGCTGGACACCGTCCGCCCCGAGGACGTCCTCGGCACCTGGTCGGGCGGCGAGTTCCCCACCGGCCACCCGCTGGACGGCATGCTGGAGGAGGCCGGCTGGTACGGCAAGACGTTCGTCTCCGCGCACGACGCCAAACCGCTGATGTGCCGGAACGCGGAGGGCGAGCTGTACTCGAACGTCGAGCTGGGGCAGGGCGAGGCCAGTCTGTGGACGGTCGAGTTCCGGGGCGAGTCGACGGCCACCATGGTGTACGACGGACGGCCCGTGTTCGATCACTTCAAACGGGTCGACGGCACGACGCTGATGGGGATCATGAACGCCAAGGGGGTCCCGCCCGAGGGCCCGTACTACTACTTCTTCCTCGACCGCGCCGGCGAGGACGGGTGACACGGGTCCGCGCCGCGGTCACCGGGGCACCGGGCGCCCCGTTCACCGTGCGCGAGGCGCGGATCGAGGCCCCTCGGCCGCACGAGGTGCTGGTGCGGACGCGCGCGGCGGGCATCTGCCACACGGATCTGACGATGCGGGACACCTGGCCGCGCCGGCTGACCCCGATGGTGTTCGGGCACGAGGGCGCCGGCGTGGTCGAGGCCGTGGGGGCCGAGGTGACCCGCGTGGCGCCCGGCGACCACGTCTGCCTCTCCTTCGCCAGCTGCGGCACCTGTGAGAGCTGTACGGCGGGCCATCCGGCGTACTGCCACGCGGCCCCGCTCCTGAACTTCTCCGGAGGCCGGCCGGACGGGACGAGCCCCCTGTCCCTCGGCGGCGCCCCGCTCCACGCGGGCTTCTTCGGCCAGTCCAGCTTCGCCACGCACGCCCTGGTCCACGAACGCGGGGTCGTCGCGGTGCCCGCCGCTCTGCCGGCGGAGGTGGCCGCTCCGCTGGGCTGCGCCGCCCAGACCGGGGCCGGGACCGTCCTCAACCGCCTGCGCCCCGAACCCGGTTCGGCGCTCGTCGTGCTGGGGGCCGGCGGGGTGGGGCTGAGCGCGCTCATGGCCGCCGTCGCCGCCGGATGCGATCCGGTGGTCGCCGTCGATCCGGTCGAGGCCCGTCGCACCCTGGCCGTCGAACTCGGCGCCACCACGGCCCTCGCCCCCGGCGACGGGCTGGCGGCGGCCCTCCGGGAGGCCACCGGCGGCGGGGCGCACCACATCGTGGAGACGACCGGCCGCCCCGGCATGGCCCGTCTGGCCGTCACCGCCCTGCGCCCGCGCGGCGACCTCGCCCTCCTCGGCCTCGGCGGCGAGGTCGCCTTCGACGTGATGTCCCTGCTCGCCAAGGGGGTCCGCGTCCACGGCGTGATCGAGGGGGACGCGGACCCGGTGCGCTTCGTCCCGGAACTGGTCGGGCTGTACGAGCGGGGGCGCTTCCCTCTCGACCGGCTGGTGACGACGTTCCCGTTCGAGGAGATCGAGGCGGCGGTGGCGGCGCTGCGCGAGGGCCGGGTGATCAAGGCGGTGCTGACGTTCCACTGACGTACGGGCGCACGGAGCGGGACCGGTGTCCCGCGCCCGGAGCACCCGGCTCACCGGTGCAGGTGCGGGTCCCGTACCGAGAGGTCCGGCCGTCTGACCGTGTGTGATTGACTGATTCGCATGGCTTCCGCCTCCCGATCCGCCCGTCCCGCCCCGACCGCCGAACGGACCGTGGCGACGCGTCCGCGCAACCGCAGGCAGCTCATCATCGAGGCGGCCGGGCGGGTGTTCAGCGAGCGCGGGTACCACACCGCGTCGATGGAGGAGGTGGCGGCGGCGGTGGGGATCACGGCCGCCGCGCTGTACCGGCACTTCCCCAACAAGTACGCGCTCTTCGCGGAGTGCGCCGATGTCATGGTGGACGGGCTGGTCGTCGCGCTCGACGGGGTGGCCCCCGAGGCGCCGCTCACGGACGTGCTGGCGGCGGTCACGCGGATCACCGTTGCCCATCGGGCCTCGGGCGGTGTCTACCGGTGGGAGGCCCGTTATCTCAGCCGGGAGGACCGCCGGCGGCTCGGGGTGAAGTTCGGCCGGCTGGTCGGACGCGTCGACGCCGGGGTGCAGCGCGAGCATCCGCCCGCCGACGGGCGGCTGCGGG
Source organism: Streptomyces sp. NPDC024555 (assembly GCF_055559335.1). Taxonomy (NCBI): domain Bacteria; kingdom Bacillati; phylum Actinomycetota; class Actinomycetes; order Kitasatosporales; family Streptomycetaceae; genus Streptomyces; species Streptomyces sp. NPDC024555. The sequence goes on along the minus strand of NZ_JBVHKV010000010.1, from coordinate 209,066 downwards.
CGGTGGCGGCGCTCGGCGCGATCGCGTCGATCACGATGCACCGCACGTCGATCGCGCAGCGACGGGCCGAGGAGTTGCTGCTGGCCTCCGCGCTGCGGGTGGCCGCGTGCGCGTCGGCCGCGGACCGGCCGGGGCCGCCCCCGCCGCGACTGCCGGCGCTGCCGGTGCCCCGGACGCGACGGGCGGAGATCCTGGCGGCGTCGGTGCCGCTGTTCGCCCGCGACGGCTTCGCGAGCGTCACGAACGGGCAGATCGCGCGGGCGGTGGGACTCACGCCGTCCGCGCTGTACCGCCACTACCCGGGCAAGATCGACATCCTGGCGGCGGCCTGTCTCCAGGCGGCCGGGCTGCTGGCCCAGGGGGTCGAGCAGAGCCTGCACGAGGTGACGGGCCCGCACGACGCCCTCGCCGCCCTGGCCGGGACGTACGTCGCCTACAGCTTCGAGCACACCGCGCTGAACAGCGTGGCCGAGGCCGAGCTGGCGGGCCTTCCGGACGGTCTGCGGCAGCCCCTGGTGCTGGCGCAGCGGGAGCACATCGCCGTGTGGGAGCAGCAGTTGCGGCTCGCCCGCCCCGAACTGGACCCGCGCCAGGCCCGGGTCCTGGTGCACGCCGGGTTCGGGGTGGTCGTCGAGGCCGGGCGGCGGCTGCGGTGGGCGGACCGGCCCGAGCACCGGCGCACCGTGACCGCCCTGGTCGTCGACGCGCTGGGGCTGTGACCCGGTGCCGTGCCGTCCGGCCGCCGGGCGGCCGTCCCCGCGTCGCCGTCCCGGGGCCCGGCCGGTTCGCGACGGGCTCCGGGAGGGCGGCGGGCGGGATGCCCCGGCCTCGGGCTTGCGCGGGCGCCGTGTCCCGGGTCAGTCCTGCCTGTTGCCGGTGGGGATGGTGATGGGGGTCGTGGTTCCGGACGAGCCCTCGTTGAGGAACAGCATGGCCAGGGCGCGCACCATCTGGTCGATGGCGTAGAACGCGCCGGGCATGACCGGCGACAGTCCCTCGCGGAACAGGATGTACGCCGGCCACGCCGTGCGGACCAGAGCGGCCGAGACGTAGTCCCGCTTCAGGCCGAGCCAGTCACCGACGTCGTCGCTCAGGACGTAGCGCACGAACTCGTTGAGGAAGCCCCGGGTGACGCCCAGGTCGAGCTGGGCCGTCAGGCCGAGCAGTTCCTCGGCGAGCGCGATGCCCTCGGTCGAGGGGGTGAGGATCGGTGTGAGGACCTGTGCCGACTGCTTCTCGGCGGCGGCCCAGGTCTGCGGGATGTGCTCGTCGGGCACGCCCAGCAGGTGGATGGCGACCTGCCAGGAGTGCAGGAAGGCCTCCTGGTCGGCGGCCGGGAACGGCACCTTCCAGTCGAGCAGCCGCCGGCGCACGAAGGTGCCGAGGCTGTGGAAGGTGACCAGGATGTCGGCGGCGCTGATGGGGACGGTCTCGTCGGCGACCGCCCGCCAGTGCGGCGACTGCGGCAGCAGGTGGCGCACGGCGGCGTGCACCACGCGCGTCTTGTTGGCGGTGACGACGAACTGGCCCGTCGGCTCGAACGCCCCCAGCTGGGACAGGTCGTAGCCGAAGGTGAACGTCTTGGCCGCGCGGTCCTGCATGTGCGCGCCGCCCGCGGACCAGTAGACGCTCTTGGCCTCGCGCGGGATCACGGTGCTCATGATGCCGCTGCCCAGGCCGTACAGCATGAAGAGGTAGAGGTCCCGGCGCCGGTTGAAGTCCGCGGCGCGGGTCAGCTTGACCGGATCGGCCCAGGAGGGCAGCCGGTTGACGTCCTGGAGGTAGGTGGCGAACTCGGCCGGCAGTCCGCCGGGCAGCGGGTCGTTGTTGTTGACCCAGGAGGCCCAGGCCGTGTTGATCGCGGGTACGTGGCCGCCCTCGATCATCGACACCATCAGCGGGTCGGCCTTGTCGTCCCAGATCCACTCCGGTCCGGTCCCCGCGTCGGCGTCCGCGGCCGCCCCGGTCGACGCCCAGGCGGGGGCGGTGCCCGCGGCACCGGTGAGCCCGAGCGCGACGCCGAGTGAGAGCGCCTGTCGCCTGCTGAGATTTCCCATTGACTTACCTGCTTCCGTGTCGAGTCAGACGGCTGGTAATTCCTTCTGAGCAGCGCCGGTTGTGCGGCTTCCCGCCTGGCAAGCGTGGTCACACAGATGTGATTTTCGATTAACATAGCGAGGCGCGCGAGCCTCGGCAATGGGGCGGCCGGGACCGTCGTGAAGGCGCTCCGGCCGCGTCGTCCGTAGACGATCACCCCGCGCGGATCCGTGGAGCCGAACAGTCGGCTCGGGGCCACGGGGGTGGGAGCATTCGGTTGAGGTGTCATCAGGTCTTCTGCGGACCCGAGGAGTTGACCGACGAGGATCCTTCGGCGACGGCCGGGTTCCCGCTGCTCGGCAGGATCGGCGCGGGCGGCATGGGCATCGTCCATCTGTCGCGTACGCCTCAGCACGATCCCGTGGCCCTCAAGGTGATCCGGCCCGAGTACGCCGGGAACAGCGTGTTCCGCCCCCGCTTCGAGCGGGAGATCGCGGACGCCCGGCGGGGGCGGAGGGGCGCGTCAGCGCGGGAGGACCCAGTCCGGCACCCAGGTGCCTTCGGCGCCGTGGCCGGTCGTCGTGGTGGTCAGATGGGAGCGGAGCGTGGCGAGCGCCGGGTGGGGGTTGTCGCGGCGCCAGACGAGCGAGTGCGGGTACACGGGGGTCGGGCCGGTCACGGGGATGCGTCTGAGTCCGTACGAGGCGGGCCAGATCAGGCGGGTCAGTCCGCCCATGAACGTGCCCAGGGCGGGGGTGTCCGCGAGGGTGTCGAGCAGGGCGTCGGAGCCGAAGTTGGGGCCGGTGGCCTCGATGGTGAGGCCGTACTCGGCCACGAGGGCGTCGTAGTAGGCGCCCCATTCGGTGCCCGGCGTGATGCCGGGAATCCAGATCCGGTGGCCCACGAGCCGGTCGAGGGTCACGGACGGGGCGTCGGCCAGTGCGTGGGCGGGGCCGGTGAAGAACTCCAGGGGCTCGTCGGCCACCCGGACGGACTCCAGGTCGTCGGGAAGGGGCCGGCCCGGCGCGCCGACCGCGCGGAAGGTGGCGTCGACGGTGCCCGAGCGGACGGCGTCGAGGGCCTGGTCGATGTCGACCAGCATCAGCACGTCCAGCTCGATCCCGGGGTGGGCGCGGTGGAAGTCCCGTAGCAGGCCCGAGGAGGCTCCGCGTGAGTTGATCACGTCGACGCGCAGTGGACGGCGGTCGGTGCGCACCGAGGCGGCGGCGCGCTCGGCGGTGCGCAGCAGTTCGCGCGCGTGCGGCAGGAACGCCTGCCCGTCGATGGTCGTCTCGGCACCCCGGGCCGTGCGGGTGAACAGACGGACGCCGAGATCGCGCTCCAGGGCGGCGATGCGCTTGGAGACGGCCTGCTGGGTGATCGAGAGGTCCGTCGCGGCCTTGCGGAACTGGCCGGTTTCCGCCACGGCGACATAGGTGCGTACGGCTTCGAGGTCCATGACGGCCCACCTTAATGAACAACATCTGGTTGTGGATCGCGAAGGGAATGGTTGTTTGACCCAGGTCCGGGGTGCTCGGTTAGCTCTCTTCGGTCAACGTCTGTTTGTACGGCGAACACGAGGAGCGCGTCAGGGTGTGGGGCAGGAGGCGCTTGGGTCGGCGGTTCGGCTGGCTGTGGGCGGCGTACGCGGTGAGCGCCTACGGTTCGGGGCTCGGGTTCGGGGCCTTCCCGTTGATCGCCGTGCTGGTGCTGCACGCGGGCCCCGCCGAGGTGTCCGCGCTTTCCGCGGTGGGGCCCGCGGTGGGTGCGCTGCTGGCGTTGCCGCTCGCCCCGTGGGTGGAGTACCGGCGCAAACGGCCGGTCATGATCGCGACGGACCTGGCCCGGTCCGCGGCGATGGCGTCGATTCCCGTCGCGTACGCCTTCGGCCGACTCGGCTTCGTGCAGTTGCTCGTGGTCTCGGCGCTGGTGGCCACGTCCAGGATCGCGTTCAACGCGGCGAGCGGCGCCTTCCTCAAGGCGCTCGTCCGGCCGGACGACCTTCTCGTCGCCCATGCGCGGTTCGAGTCCACGAACTGGAGCTCCATCGCGGTCGGGCCGCCCCTGGGCGGAGCGGCGATCGGGATGTTCGGGCCGGTCGTCACCGTGGTGGCCGACGCGTTCAGCTATCTGCTGTCCGCCCTGGGCATCGCGGCGATCGGCGGCCGGGAGGACCCGCCGGACGGGGCGGGCGGGAGCCGGACGCGGGCGGGCGGGCTCCTGGACGGCTGGCGCCACATCCTGGGCCATCCGGTGCTGCGGGCGCTGTACCTCAATCAACTGCTCGTCTCCGGTCTGATCATGGCCACCGAACCGCTGCTGGCCGTGCTCCTCATCCGTTCGCTGGGCTTCTCCCCCTGGCAGTACGGGCTCGCGTTCGCGCTGCCGTGCGTCGGCGGGCTCATCGGTTCCCGGCTGGCCCATCGTGTCGTCGACCGCTACGGGCGCCACACGGTCTTCCGGACCGTCGGCACCCTGCGCGCCGTCTGGCTGATCGGCCTGGTGTTCGTGCGCCCCGGGGTCGTCGGGCTCGTCACCGTGATCGTCGTCGAACTGGCGATCATCCTCCATATGAGCCTGTACACGCCGGTCCTGGCCACATACCGGTTGCAGCACACCCCGAAGGATCTCGTGGCCCGCACGCTGACGGCCTGGTCGGTCGGCCAGCAGGCGGCCATCGCCGCGCTGACCGCGCTCGCCGGGTTCCTCGCCGACGCGACCGGTCCGCGCACCGCGCTCGCCGCCGCGGGACTCCTCATCCTCGCCACCCCGCTCCTGCTCCCCCGCGCCGCGCACACCCGGCGGCCCGAGACGGAGGGCACGGAAGGACCGGAGGACACGGAGGGACCGGAGGACACGGAAGGAGAGGGCACGGCCGTCCGCAGCCGGGTGTGACCCGGGCCGGGCCGGCACGGTTCCTGCGGCGCGCGGCTACGGCATGCCGTACGGACGCAGCACCATGAGCGCGTCCTCGGGCGCCGCGACCATGGCGAAGGCGAAGCGGTCGACCTCCAGGCAGAGGGCGATGTCATCGGGGTGAACCCCCAGCCGCACGCCCTCCGCCAGTTCCGCGGCGGCGCGCGAACCGGCGGCCCGGCGGACGTAGTCCGTGCTGTCGGCTCCGGTGTCCGCGGCCCGTGCGGCGATGTACTGGGCACAGGCCAGGTCCTCGTCCGCCCGTCCGTCCTCACCCGTGACGACGAACGTGACACCGTCGCCGCCACCCTCCGCCCGCAGCACCCGCGCCGTCGCCTCCGCCACGACGAAGCTCGCGCACAGCACCAGCCGCGCGTCCCGGACCGCGAGCGCGCCGACCGTGCCCGCCGTGGTCTTCTGCACGACGGTCCGTCCCTCCAGGTCGGCCGAGCGCAGCAGACCCGGGGCGTTGACCAGGTCGAACCCCGGTGCCGGAGCCCCGTCCTTCAACGCGACCCATGCGGGACGGCGGTGCTTGAGCGCCAGCGCCTCGTCCAGCGACTCCGCGAGCACCACCTTCTCCGCGCCCCGGGCAAAGGCCCAGGCCGCCACGGTGAAGGCCCGCATGACATCGACCACGACCGCCACCGCGGGCGTCTCGGTCAGTTCGGGGATGCCGACGAAGCGCGTGTCCATGCCGCACAGCATCCCCCATCGGGGGCGCCCATGGGCCCGGTCGCGCCGAAGACGCGGGGCCTGCGGGCGGAACCGCCGCTGCTACCGTGTGGTCCCCGTGCGCGCAGGAGGGGAGGCCCGGATGAATCTCCGGAACCGGATCGAGCAGGTCGGCGACCTGCCGCCCGCCGCTGCCCTGGTCTGCGGCATCCTGGTCCTCGCCATGATCATCGGGCTGGTCTGCGCACTGCTCCTCCTGCCCGATCCCGGCAGGCTGCGCAGCCCCGCCGCCCGCGCACGCGCACGCCGCCGCAAGGAGAGCCGGAAGCGGCAGAAGCGGTTGCGCGACCGCCGCGAGGCGCTTCAGCGCAAGGCATCGCGCCGCTGAGCGGACGCGTACCCCGTGTCCGGCCGCGAGCTGATCCCCGAACGGTCAGGACTCGATGAACTCCAGGATGTCGGCGTTGAGCTGGTCCTTGTGCGTGAAGTACAGACCGTGGCTCGCCGTCGGGTACTCCTTGAGGACCGCACCGGGTATCAGCTCGGCCGTACGCCGGCCGGTGAGGGCGATCGCGGCCATGGAGTCGATGGTGCCGTGCACGACCAGGGCCGGAACGCCGATCTCGCGCAGACCGGCCCGGTGGTCGGCACGGAACCCGTCCGCGAAGAGCTGGGAGGCCGCCCAGGAGGACGTGGCCAGGCACTGGGCGATGGTGTGGTCGACGGTGGCCGGGGAGACCTCGTTGGCATGGGTGGCGAACCATATCTGCGCCTGCCGGGCGAACCACTTCGGCCGGTCGGTCCTGAAGGCCTGGAGGGTGCCCTGGAGCCGGGCCTCCGGCACGCCGTCCGGGTTGTCCTCCGTGTGCAGGAGGAACGGGGTCGTGGAGGAGACGAACACGGCGCGCGCGACGCGGTCCTCCCCGTGGCGGGCCAGATACCGCGCGATCTCGGCGCCGCCCAGCGAGTGGGCCACCAAGGTCACTCCGCGCAGGTCCAGGTGGTCCAGGAGCGCCGCCAGGTCGTCGGCGCCGGTGTCCAGGTCGTATCCGCCCGACGGGCGGTCGGAACGGCCGTGACCGCGCCGGTCGAGAGCGATGCAGCGGAACCCTCGTTCGGCGAAGAAGGGGATCTGGTACTCCCACATGTCGCCGCCCAGCGTCCAGCTGGCGACGAACACGAGGGGTGCGCCCCGGCCGTAGTCCTGGTAGGCGAGGCGGACGCCGTCGGGGGTCTCGAAGAACATGGCAACTCCTTGGGTGTCGTGGTCCGTTGACCGCGGCGTGTACGCGCACGTCATGCCTCCGTCGACCCTGCGGGCCCCACGGTCGCGGTGTGTGCGGTGCGGTGCGTGTACTACGGTGCCCTCCTCGCCGGAAGGACGCGATTACCCGCGAGGTCATGGAGCGCGGGCTGCACGGGACCGCGCTCCCGGGGTGCTTTCAAAGATCGCAGCCGCCCCGGCGGCGGACCTCCTTCCCAGGAGGGAACCGTCTCCCCCGCGCGAGGGAGCTTCCCCGCTCCCTCCGCAAGGACCGCGGGTCCCTCCGCAAGGACCGCGGGCTCAGGGCAGGACGTCGTAGGCCAGATGCGTCGCCGTCGTGGTGGCGGTCACGGTGCGCTGGACGAGCGTGCGGGGCGGCACTCCGGTGAACAGGGGCGTACCGGAACCCAGGACGACGGGGGCCAGGTGCAGTGACAGGACGTCCACCAGACCCGCGGCGAGGGCCGAGGCGATGGTGGCGCCGCCGCCCATGAGGACCACGTCGCGCTCCGCGCCGGTCGCCGCCGACGCCGACGCGACCCGTTCGCGTGCGGCGGTCACGGCATCGGCGAGGCCCGTGGTGACGAAGGTCCAGTCGAGCCCGGTCAGCCTCAGTGAAGCCGGGGGCCTGCGGGTCACGACGACGAACGGCGGCTTCGCCGCCTCGCCCGCTCCGTACCCGACCTCGTCGCTCCAGCCACCGGGTCCGTCCACCAGATCGAAGAGTCTGCGGCCCAGGACGACGGCGCCCGAGCGGACCGTCGCCTCCCGCAGGATCCGGCGGTCGTCGGGGTCGTCGGAGAAGGCCCACCGGTGCAGGGCGTCTCCCCCGGTGCCCAGACCGTTGTCCGGTCCGGGATCCGGGCCGGTGACGTAGCCGTCGAGGGAGACCGAGATGTCGGCGATGATGCGCGTCATACCAGGGCAGACCGCGTGCGGCGCGAGAATTCATCGCTCGCGCTCTTAAGGTGACGTGGTGATCGTTCCTGCGGATACCGCCTCGTCCCCGGGCAGCAGGTGGCGGCCCGGCTATCCCGCCGCCGCGGCCGTCTTCGCCGTCGGGATGGCCGGGACCACGCTGCCCACCCCCCTGTACGGGCTCTACCAGCAGCAGATCGGCTTCTCGGAGCTGATGGTGACCGTCGTCTTCGCCGTGTACGCGGTCGCGGTGATCACGGTGCTGCTGGTCGCGGGCAACTACTCGGACACGGTCGGCCGCAGACCCGTACTCCTGTGCGCGATGGCGTTCTCGGCGGCGAGCGCGGCCTGCTACCTGCTGGAGAACGGCTTGCCGTGGCTGTTCGCGGGACGGCTGCTGTCCGGTGCCGCGGCCGGGCTGCTGAGCGGGGCGGCAACGGCGGCGGTCCTGGAGCTCGCCGGTCCGCGGCATTCCGGACGCGCCGCGTTCGCCGCCACGGCCGCGAACATGGGCGGCCTCGGCTGCGGACCGCTGCTGTCCGGGTTCCTGGCCGAGTACACGCCCTGGCCCCTGACCGCCCCGTTCTGGGTCCATCTCGGTCTGGTCGCGGTGGCCGGTGTCGTGGCCCGGTGCCTGCCGGAGACGGTGCCGCATCCGCGACGCCGGGCCCGGCTGACGCCCCAGGGCATCGCGGTGCCCGCGGAGGTGAAGGGCGTGTTCGTACGGGCCTCGCTGGCGGCGTTCGCCGGATTCGCGCTGCTGGGGCTGTTCACGGCCGTCGCGCCGAGCTTCGCCGCGAAGACGCTGGGCGTGCACAACCTCGCGGTCACCGGAGCGGTCGTCTTCTCCGTGTTCCTGGCCTCGACGGCCGGCCAGTCCCTGACCCGGCGCGTCGGGGTGCGCCGCGCGCTGCCCCTCGGCTGCGCCGTCCTCGTCGTCGGTCTGGCGCTGGTGGCGTCGTCATTGATCGCCGAGTCCCTGCCGCTGCTGGTGCTCGGGGCCGTGTGCGGTGGCACCGGACAGGGGCTGTCCTTCCGCGCGGCCCTGACCCTGGTGGGCGAGGCAGCACCGGCCGCGCACCGGGGCGGCACGATCTCCGCGTTCTTCGTGGTCGCGTACACCGGGATCTCGCTCCCCGTGGTCGGGGTCGGCGCCCTGGCCACCTGGCTCGGGCTGCGCGAGGCCGGGCTGATCTTCACCGGCTGTGTGATCGTGCTGGCCGCCGGGGCCGGGGCCTACTCCGTCCTCGGCCCGCCGCCTGGCGGGGGCGGCGGCTCAGGCGCTTCCCCGGTGTGATGCCGGGCCCGGACAAGGTCCGCGGCCGGGGCGCGAGGCGTACGGCGTAGGGAAGCCGGGGAGCTCGGGCGGCCGCACCCCGCCTGCGTGGCGTACGTCCGTCAGCGGACGAGGCCGACGGCGAACTCCGCGTACTCGTGCAGCCCGTAGGCCAGGGCCACCGCCAGCAGGGCCGATCCGGCCACCGCCGTGACGAGGCCGGTCGCGACCGCGCGGCCGGCACGGGTCGCCGGCAGGACCGGACGCGGGCGCAGCAGAGCTTCGACGCGTTGCGGGACCGGGCCCGTGCTGACCGAGAGGAGCGGCGCCCTGACGCGTCCGGGTGCGGTGCGCGGGGTGACGGCCAGGGCGGCGCGGGCGATCGCGGTGGCGGCGAGGCGGCGGTCGCCGACCTCGGACGCCGCGGCCTCGTCGGCCCAGCGTTCCAGGTGGAAGTCGAGGTCCGTGCCGAGCGGGCGGAGCGCCGGGTGCACGGCGGCGGCCAGGTGCGCCGTGAGGGAGAGGAGGCCGTGTCGGGCGCGCAGATGCGCGCGTTCGTGGCCGAGGAGGACGTCGCGCTGGGCGGGCCCCAGGACCCGGAGCATGCCCGTGGTCACCACGACGCGTCCGCCGCGCCCGCGCCGTCCCGGCAGGGCGAACGCGCGCGGGTCCGCGTCGCTCACGATCAGCAGATCGCCGTCGGCCACCGCACCCGCGGTGCCTTCCCAGGTGCGGGCGAGCAGGGAGCGGTGTGCGCGCCAGCGACGGCCCACCAGCACCGCCTGGGCCGCCAGTACGGCGCCGGCCGCGGCGGCCACCGGGACGACGGCCGGCCACGCGGCGACGACACGGGAGAGCGGGAGGTAGTCGTGGGCCGCGAGGAACGGGACGTGGAAGAGTCCGGCCAGGGCGGCGACGGTGCCTCCGGCCAGGAGGACGGAGGCACCGGTCAGGGCCAGGCTCGCCTCCCTGGGCGGCAGGAGGGCGGCCAGCCGGCGGGTGGCGGCGGCCGCTCCCCACGGCAGGACCAGGGCGGTCATGACCAGGGCGAGGACCAGGGTCACGCCCCGTCCTCCGCGCTCATGAGCAGGCGGCGCAAGGCTGCCTCGTCCTCGCCGGAGAGCGCCGAGACGAACCGTTTGAGCACCAGGTCGCGCTGGGGTTCGCGCTCCAGTTCCCGGTGCATGCGCCCGGCGGCGAGGCCCGCGGAGTCGTCGGCGGCGGCGTAGGCGAAGCCCCGGCCCGCACGGGTGCGGACGACGGTGCCCTTCTCGTGGAGCCGGGTGAGGATCGTCGTCACGGTCGTCCTGGCGAGGTCGCGGTCGAGCGCGTTCTTGATCTGCTGCGGGGTGAGCGGCTCCTCGGCCGCCCAGAGCACCGCCAGTACGTCCGCGACGAGTCCGCCGTGCGGGCGTCTCGGATCGCCGCCGTCCTCCACCATCGTGCTACCGCCCTGTCGCCGTCGCGGACCGCCGTGTCCGGGCCCCGGCCGTCGCTTCTTCCGTCATCTCACTGTACTGGGGACACCGCCGCCGTTCCCGGGCCCTCGGCGGCTGCGGCTCCGGTGCCGTCCGCGCCCCCGGACGGTTCGGGGCCCCGCACGGCGGGTTCGGGGAGGGTGCGGAAGAGCAGCCAGCTCAGGACGGGCATGGCGATCAGCGGTGTCAGCGCCGTCCGCAGGGACGCGGAGTCGGCGAGGTGCCCCAGCAGCGGGCTGACGAGACCGCCGATGCTCACGGTGAGCCCGAGGGTCACCCCGCTCGCGGTGCCGACGCGGGAGGGCAGATAGTCCTGGCCCAGGGTGACCTGGAGCGAGAAGGGGACGTAGAGGCCGGCGGAGGTGAGGGCCACGAAGAGGTAGAGGGCCGGGCCCGGTACCCAGACCACCCCGGCGACGGCGGCGATCGAGAGCAGATAGGACCAGCGGGAGACCTGGACGCGGTCGAAGCGCTCGGCCAGGGATCCGCCGACGACGGAGCCCACCGCGCCGCCGAGGAACAGCAGGAACAGGGCGATCGTGCCGGCGGTCGCACCGCCTCCGGTGCGCTGGGTGGCGTACAGGGAGATGAAGGTGCTCAGGCCGGTGAAGACGACGGAGCGGAAGACGACGGCCAGGGACAGCCGGAGGAACGAGGGCACGTCGTCGGCGCTCCTCGGCACGGCCCCGGCGGCCGCGCCGGTCGCGGGACCGGCCAGGGCGCGGAGGACCGGCACGCACAGGGCCGTGCCGGCCAGGGCGGGCAGGACGAGCACCGGCGTCCAGCGCAGCGAGCCGTGGCCGATCGCGGCCGCGACGAAGAGCGGCGCGAGGGCGAAGCCGATGTTCCCGCCGAGGGAGAACCAGCCCATTCCGCTGTGGCTGCCCCGGGTGACCAGCCGGGCCACCCGGGCGGATTCCGGGTGGTAGGCGGCCACGCCGATGCCGGAGACGGCGACGAAGAAGAGCGTGAGTCCGTACGAGCCGCCGAGGCCGCTCAGCCCGATGCCGACGCCGCCCAGCAGGGTGCTGACCGGCAGCAGCCAGGGCATCGCCCACCGGTCGGTGAGCGCGCCGAAGACCGGTTGGGCCACCGACGAGAGGAGGGACGCGGCCAGCACGATGCCGGAGGCGACGGCGTAGGAGTAGTCCCGTTCGGACACGAAGTAGGGGATCAGCGCCGCGACGGCGCCCTGGTAGAGGTCGACGCAGGCATGGCCCACGGACAGCAGGGTGATGTGTGTGTTCTTGCGCACCCGTTCATGCTGGAAGCCGCGGTGGGTGTCGCGCTTTCGTTAAATTGCCAGGTGATGCAGAAAATCCGCCACACCCCGGTCGCACCGACCCGGACGCAGCGTCTGGAGTCCGGTGGCGCCATCGACGCGCACCGGCACGACGACCACCAGATCGTGTACGCGAGCCGGGGAACGATCGCCGTGACCACCGACGCGGGTGCCTGGGTCGCCCCGGCCACCCGTGCGCTCTGGATCCCCGCCGGCACCGTCCACCGGCATCAGGCGCACGGCGACCTCGATCTGCACTTCGTCGGGCTGCCCGCCGGGGAGAATCCGCTGGGTCTCGGCGCACCGGCCGTCATCGAGGTCGGCCCGCTGCTGCGGGAGCTTCTCGTCGCGTACACAGGCGCCCCGGAGGACGACAGCCCGGCCCGGGGCCGGCTGCGCGCGGTCCTGCTCGACCGGTTGACGGTCTCCCCCGAGCGGCCGCTGCATCTGCCGACCCCGACCGATCCGCTGCTCCGTTCCCTGCACGCGATCCTGCGGGCCGACCCGGCGGACGCCCGGACCCTGGACGAGCTGGGCCGGCAGATCGGGGCGGGGTCCCGGACGCTCTCGCGCCGGCTCCGCGCCGATCTCGGTCTGACGTTCCCTCAGTGGCGCACACAGCTGCGGCTGCACCACGCCCTGGTCCTGCTGGCCGAGGACCTGCCCGTCACCGCCGTCGCCCACCGCTGCGGGTGGTCGTCGGCCAGCACCTTCATCGATGTCTTCCGGCGCGCGTTCGGGCATACGCCCGGTTCGCGGCCCGCTCCTTGAGGCACCGTCACCGGACCGAACATCCTGGACAGCGTCGAACCGGCGCGGGCCGCACGGCCCGTCCCGAGCGTCGCCCGCCGGAACATCCGCACCTGAGTCGATCACTCGTACGAGTGAGTAGATGTACTCACGCGGGAGGCGGCGCGCGGGCAGGAGACTCTGCCCATGACACAGATCCGCACGTCCAGCACCGCGTCCGCCAGGGCCTTCACGCCGTCGCGACGCGGCCCGCTCACCACCGGTCTCACCGTCGCCGCACTGGCCTCCGCCCTCGCGCTCACCGGCTGCGGAACCGAGTCGCACGGCGGCGCCGCGAAGGACGCGTCCCGGGCGAGGAGCGTCGCCGACGCGAGCCCGGCGCGGCCCTCCGCCGAGCAGGCGGCGTTCGCGGAGCTGCTCGACACGTTCGGGCGGGCGTGCCCGGCGCCGGGCGGGGACCCGGTCGCGCCTCCGGTTCCGGAGCCGGCCGAGCCGGAGCCCGAGGTCGCGCCCGGCGGGACTCCCCCGGCCGCGCCGTTCGAGCCCCGGGTGACCCCGGGTCCCGAGACGGAGCTGAACCCGCGCGACTGGTGCACCGGGGTCAACCACGCGCAGCGCCTCGTCGTGGCACTCCAGGAGGTCGACGAGCCGACGCCCGCCACGGTCCGCGCCGCCCTCAACCGCCTCGGCTACATCGACGCGCACATCCACGGGCTGCGACAGGACTCGGCCGGCACGCACTTCTACCTCGATCTGAGGGAGAGCGGCGGCCGGCTCTGCGAGAAGGGGCTCGCCGCGGGCGGGGCATCGGACGCCACCCTGTGCGCGGCGGCCGCCACCGGGCCGTTCGAGGTGACCCACGAGGAGCGGGCGCAGGGATGACACCTCCCCGTCGGCCGTGTCGTACGGGGAGGTCCCCGGCCGTCCAGGCGTCGAGGCCGATCCAGCGGCGGCGGCCCGTGTCGTACGAGGAGGCCCCGCTTCCCCACGGCGGAGGGCGGCCGGTGGCGGGCACGGGCCGCCCTCCGCCGCGTGGGACACCCACGCGGGCGGGTCAGTGGCTGACGACGGGGATCCGGTCCTCGTCGCGCGTGCCGTCGACCGTCCTCGGACCGGCGGCCGGACCGCCCTGGTGTCCGGCGCGGATCACCGTCAGCGCGAGGGTCGCGGCCAGGACCAGGATGCCCACCGCCCACCAGGTGGCCGTGGCGTAGCCGTCCACCATGGCCCGCGCGCCGACCAGTCGGCGTGCGGCGGGTGTGGTGGCGTCCGCGGCGTGCGCGGTGAGATACGCGGTGGTGGCGGAGGCGGCGACGGTGTTCAGGAGCGCCGTGCCGATGGCGCCGCCGACCTGCTGCGAGGTGTTGACCATGGCGGAGGCGACCCCGGCGTCACGCGGCTCGACCCCGTGGGTGGCCAGCGACATGGCCGGCATGAACGCGGTGCCCATGCCGAGTCCGAGCAGCAGCAGTCCGGGCAGGACGAGACCGGCGTACGAGCTGCCGATGTCCATCCGGGTGAGAAACAGCATGCCGGTCGCCGCGACCAGGAATCCCGGCCCCATCAGCAGCCTCGGCGGCACCCGGGTCATCAGCCGGGCACCGATCTGGGTGGAGCCGGTGATCATGCCGGCGACCATCGGGAGAAAGGCCAGGCCGGTCCTGACCGGGGTGTAGCCCTTGACGATCTGCAGGTAGTACGTGAGGAACAGGAAGGTGCCGAACATCGCGATGACGGCCAGACCGAGCGAGAGGTAGACGCCTCCGCGGCTGCGGTCGGCCAGGACGCGCAGGGGCAGCAGCGGCGCCGCGACCCGCGACTCCGTCACCAGGAAGGCGGCGAGGAGCACCGCCGAGGCGACGAACAGGCCGAGCGTCAGGGGGTCGGACCAGCCGGCGGACTCGGCGCGGGTGAACCCGTAGACCAGGGAGACCAGGCCGAGGCAGGACAGGAGGACGCCCGGGACGTCCAGCGGCGCACGGTTGCGCCCGCCGGCCGGCTCACGGATCACGACGTACGCGCCGAGGGCGGCGACGATCGCGAAGGGCACGTTGACGAAGAACGTCCAGCGCCAGTTCAGGTACTCGGTGAGGGTGCCGCCGAGGATGAAGCCGACGGCACCGCCGCCACCGGCGATCGCGCCGTAGATGCCGAAGGCCTTGGCGCGCTCCCTGGCCTCGGTGAACGTCACGGCGAGCAGGGAGAGCGCGGCCGGGGCGAGGAGGGCGCCGAAGACGCCCTGCAGGGCGCGGGCGCCGAGCATCATGGCCTCGCCGTTGGCCGTTCCGCCGAGGACGGAGGCGGCGGCGAAGCCGGTCAGGCCGACGAGGAAGGCCCGCTTGCGGCCCCAGAGGTCGGCGACGCGGCCGCCGAACAGCAGCAGCCCGCCGAAGGCCAGGGCGTAGGCGGTGATGACCCACTGCCGGTTGCCGTCCGATATCCCGAGATCCTGCTGGGCGGAGGGCAGGGCGATGTTCACGATGGTGGCGTCGAGAACGACCATCAACTGGGCCAGGGCGATGAAGACCAGCGCTTTCCAGCGCCTCGGATCGGGGCCGGCGGCGGTGGCCGCGCCGGGGCCCGGCAGGGTTTCGGCACCCGGACGGCCGCCGGTGTCGCGCCGACGGGCGGACGGAACTGATTCGGACATGGAGGTACCCACTTCTGGACTGCGTGGCACGTCCGCGCGGCGGGGCCGGTCGGACGGCGGTGGGGCGGGCCGGACGGCCCGCGCTGCGGGCCCATCGGCCCGGGGTGTCGGGGGAGGACGGCATCGGGCCGTCCTGGTGCGGGCCCGGCTAGAATGAAACCGGAACGCCGTTCAGCAATGAGAATACGGAACATTGTTCCGGAGCGCAAAAGGAAATCCGCCATGCCTGACAGCCCTGCCGGGGAGCCGGCCGCCCGCCGTGTGCGGCCCGATGTCCAGCGCAATCTGGACGCCCTGCTGACGGCCGCCGCCGAGGTGTTCGCGACCGACGGCGTGGACGCCCCCGTGCGCCGGATCACGGCACGGGCCGGTGTCGGGGCGGGCACGCTCTACCGGCACTTCCCGCAGCGCTCCGACCTGATCACGGCCGTCTTCCGCCACGAGGTCGACGCCTGCGCCGAGGCCGCCCCGGCCCTCTCGGAGCGGTACGAGCCCGTCGAGGCACTGTCCCGCTGGCTGCACCGCTTCGCGCGGTTCGTGGCGACCAAACGCGGCCTGAAGACCGTTCTCCACTCGGGCGACCCCGCCTACGAGAGCCTGCCCGCCTACTTCCGGGACCGTTTCGTCCCCGTGGTGACGGACCTGGTCGAGGCCGCCGCCGGTTCGGGCGGCATCCGTGCGGACGTCCGGCCCTTCGATCTGCTGCGCGCGGTCGGTGATCTGCTCGCCCCCGACGACGAGGAGTACACGGACCGCATGATCACCCTGCTCGTCGACGGGCTGCGCTACGGGGCGGACGCGTCGCCCGCCGCGTCGCGCGGCACGACGGACGTCGCCGGGTGAGCGACGCGCCCCCTTCCGCGCGGCTCCGCGTGTTCGTCGCCCTCGCCCCTCCCGACCCCGCGAAGGAGGAACTGGTCCGGCGGCTCCACGCCGCCTACGAGACCCACCCGCGGCTGCGCTGGAACCGGGTCGAGGACTGGCACCTCACCCTGGCCTTCCTCGGCGAGGTGCCGGCCGAGCTGGTCCCGCGCCTGTGCGCGCCCCTCGCCCGGGTCGCCGGCGTCCACCGGCCGCCCCGGCTGGCGCTGCGCGGCAGCGGGACCTTCGACGACCGGGTGCTGTGGAGCGGCATCGACGGGGAGCTGGACGCACTGCACCGGCTCGCCGACGCCGTGCGCTCCGTGGTCCGGGACTGCGGCGTCCCGGGCGGGGACCGGGTGCTGCGCCCCCATCTGACGCTGGCGCGCGCCCGGCGCGGCGATCTCTCCTCGGTGGGCGCGATCGCGGCGGACCTCGCCGGGTTCGCCGGCCGCGCCTGGGACGCCGGGCGCCTCCACCTCGTCGGCAGCAACGACCCGCGCGGCCCCGGACCGGTCCGCTACCGCGACATCGTCTCCTGGCCCCTCGGCCCGGCGGCCGCATCCCCGGACCTCCCGGAGCCGCCGCCCCTGACCCCCCTCAGGCCGTGACCGGCCGCAGGTCGAGGAGGTCCTGCAGGGTGGGGCCCTCGTACGGGGTGCGGTAGACGCCCCGTTCCCGGCGGGGGCGGAGCGGTGCGGCGGACGACGCGCGGATCCGGGCTCCCGGACCGGAATTCTTCACACAGGTGTAACGAGTGGCCGCCACCTGCGCCGGGGCGCGCCGGCACCGCCGCCGTGCGGGGCGCGCGCGGGGTTCCGCCGGGCGCGCACGCCCCTCCTCCGCAGCGCCCACGGGATGTCCGGCGCCCGCGTCCTCGCAGGTCGCGAGGGGGTGGTACGGGTCGGCCGCCGGGTGTGCGGGACCGCGTCCGGGCCGTTCGCGCGCGGATCGCGCGCGTACGGTCCGCGGCCCCAAACACCGCTTCTCAGACGGGTGTTCGGGCTGGTACGTTGCCCGGCATCGTCCGTCTCGGACGAGGTCTCCCTGCCGGAAAGGACCGCGCCGCCCATGCCGTACCAGCCGCTCGCCCCGGGGGCCACCGCCCCGGACGGTGTCGCCGGTACGCGCCCGGACGGCGTCCCGGCCGCTCCGGCCGAACGGCCCGTGCCCCGCCGCAACGGCCCCGGTCGCCGTTTCACGCTCCGGCGCCACATCGATCTGCACCGCGTCTCCAGCGCCATCTGTCGGGCCTGACGTCTCCTCACCGCCCGGCCCTCCGGCCCCGGTCACCGCCCCGCCCCGGACGCGCACGCCCGTCGTGCGCGCCGGTGCCCGCGGTGCCCGGCCGCCTCCCTCCCAGCAGCTGGAGAACCACTCATGTCCGGTCCACGCCGCCGGTTCCGTCGTACGCGCGCACCCCTCGCCGCCGCCACCGTCCTCGTTCTCGCGGCCGGGGCCTGCTCCTCGTCCGGCGCCGGGTCCGCGGGCACGTCGGCCCCGCGCTCCGGCGGGCACCTCACCTTCGCCCTGGCCTCCGACCCGATGTGCGTCGACCCGCAGCAGGCCGGCAACAACGACGCGATCTACCCCGCCCGTCAGCTCGTCGACTCGCTCACCGACCAGGACCCGGAGACCGGGCGGATCGTGCCGTGGCTGGCGACGTCCTGGCAGATCAGCAAGGACTCCACGACGTTCACGTTCGTCCTGAGGAAGGACGCGACGTTCAGCGACGGCACGCCCGTCGACGCGCGGGCCGTGAAGGACAACTTCGACGGGATCGTGAAGCTCGGTGCGAAGGCGGTCCTCGGGAGCAGCTACCTCGCCGGGTACCGGAGCACCACGGTCGTCGACCCGTACACCGCCAAGGTGGTCTTCGACGCCCCCAACGCCCAGTTCCTCCAGGCGACTTCGACCTTCACCCTCGGTCTGCTCGCCCGTTCCACACTCCGTCTGCCCGCCGAGCGGCGGTGCACCGGCCGGCTGACCGGGTCCGGACCGTTCACGCTCACCGGCTACACGCCGAACCGGTCCGTCGAGGAGCGCCGCCGCGCGGACTACGCGTGGGGCTCCTCGCGGTGGACCCACAAGGGCGCCGCCCGGCTGGACCGGCTGACGTTCACCGTCGTCCCCGAGTCCGGGATCCGCACCGGCAGCCTGCAGTCCGGCCAGGTCGACGCCATCGGCGGGGTCGCGCCGCAGGACGAGGCCGGGCTGAAGGCGGCCGGGTTCACGCTCCGAAGCCGCGCCAACCCCGGGCTTCCCTTCGCGCTGACGGCGAACGTCGCCCGGCCGGCCACCCGGGACATCCGGGTCCGCCGGGCCGTCCAGAAGATCATCGACCGCCGCGAGATCGTCGACACCGTGCTGAGCGGCAGCTACGAGCCCGCCACCAGTGCCCTCGCGAGCACCACCGGCGGGTACCGGAACCTGAACGCCCGGCTCGGCCACGATCCGGCGGGCGCGGCGAAACTCCTCGACGCGGCGGGATGGCGCCCCGGACCCGACGGAATCCGCGTCAGGGACGGCAGGAAGCTGTCGCTGAAGGTCATCTGGGGGGCCAACTTCGGCCCCAACCAGACGGCTCTGGAACTCATCCAGCAGCAGCTGCGGAAGGCCGGCATCGCCGTCACCCTGCGGTCCGCGACGATCGGGGAGTTCCTGACGCTGCGGCAGAAGGGCGACTACGACTTCTCCTGGGGCAACACGACGCGCGTGGACCCCGACATCCTGCGGACCGGATTCTCCAGCAGGCTGCTCAACACCGGCCATCTCTCCGACCGTGAACTCGACGGCGTCCTGGACCGGGAGGCGTCCACGAGCGACCCGGAGGCGCGTGCCGCGCACGTGGCCCGCGCCCAGGAGATCGTGCTGGACCGGGCCTATCAGATCCCGGTGTTCGAGCTGACCACGGTGCTCGGTCTGTCGCCGAGGGTGCACGGTCTGGACTTCGAGGCGTCGTCGCGGCTCCAGTTCCACGGGACGTGGCTGTCATGACGCGCTATCTCGCCGGACGGCTTCTCCAGGCGGTGTTCGTCCTCTGGGCGGCGTTCACCCTGTCCTTCGCCGTGCTGTACCTGCTGCCCGGGGATCCGGTCTCCATCATGGCGGCGGGCGGCGGCGACACCTCCACCGTCCCGCCGGAACAGCTCGCCGAGCTGAAGCAGGCGTACGGACTCGACAAGCCGGTTCTCTCGCAGTACGGCGACCGGCTCCTGGACGCGGTGCGGGGGGACTTCGGGATCTCGGTGCAGACCGGGGAGAGCGTCCGGCACATGATCGGCACGGCGCTGCCGGCCACCCTGCAACTGACGTCCGGAGCCCTGCTGCTGGCGCTGGTGATCGGGGCGGGCGTCGCGCTGCTCGGCACGTACACGCGGTGGCGTCCGCTGCGGCAGCTGCTGCTGTCGCTGCCCGCGCTCGGGGTGTCCGCGCCGACGTTCCTGGTGGGTCTGGTGCTGGTGCAGATCGTGTCGTTCCGCTGGCGGCTGCTGCCGGCCGTCGGGAACGAGGGCTTCGACAGTCTGGTCCTTCCGGTGATCACCCTGGCGCTGCCCACCGGCGCGGTCCTCGCGCAGGTCTTCGCGAAGAGCCTGCGGACCACGCTGGAGGAGCCCTATGTGGAGACGGCGCTGGCCAAGGGGGCGAGCCGGGCGCGCGTGCACTTCCGGCACGCGGCGCGCAACGCCGCGATCCCGCCGCTGACGGTCGTGGGGGTGCTCGTGGGCAATCTGCTGGCGGGATCGGTGGTGGTGGAGACGGTGTTCTCCCGGACCGGGGTGGGGCGCATCACCGCCACGGCGGTGGGTTCCCAGGACATCCCCGTGGTCCAGGGGCTCGTGGTGTTCGGGGCGCTCGTCTTCGTCCTGGCGAACCTGGCGGTCGATCTGGTGTATCCGCTGATCGACCCCCGGATCACGACGACGGCGGCGGTGGCCCGGTGACCGGGGTGGCGGTGGGCGCGCTCGACGGCCGGGACCCCGGCCCGCGCGCCCCCGACCCGCGCGAGGTCGTCCGGGAGGGGTACGGGGCGCGGGCGCGGCGGCTGGGCGGGTTCCTGCTGCGCCGGCCGGGGCTGGTCCTGTCGGTGCTGCTGCTGGCGCTGGTGCTGGTGGCGGCGTTCCTGCCCGGCCTGTTCACCTCGCAGGATCCGCTGGCCGGGGTCCCCCGCGAACGGCTCGGGGCGCCGGGGGCCGAACACCTCTTCGGTACCGACCAGTTGGGCCGTGATCTCTTCGCGCGGGTGGTGCACGGGGCGGGACTGTCGCTGCGGGCGACGGTGCTGGCCGTCGCGGTGGGGCTCGTCGGGGGCTCGGCCGTCGGACTGCTCGCCGGATATCTCGGCGGCTGGGCCGACGCCGCGCTGATGCGGGTCGCCGACGTGCTGCTCGCGGTCCCGAACCTGCTGCTGTCCATGGCGGTGGTGACGGCGCTGGGCTTCGGCACGGTGAACGTGGCGATCGCCGTCGGGCTCACGAGCGTGGCGAGCTTCGCCCGCATCATGCGCTCCGAGGTGCTGCGGGTGCGCGGGGCGGTGTACGTCGAGGCGGCCCGCTCCGCCGGGACGCGCTGGTACGCGGTACTGCTGCGGCGGGTCCTGCCGAACGCCTCGGGCCCCGTGCTCGTCTACGCGGCCGTCGACTTCGGAGCCGTCGTGCTCCAGGTCTCGGCGCTGAGCTTCCTGGGGTACGGGGCGACCCCGCCCGCCCCCGAATGGGGAGCCCTGGTGTCCGGGGGCCGGGACTACCTGGCCACGGCGTGGTGGCTGACCACCCTGCCCGGACTGACCATCGCGGCCACCGTGCTGGCCGCCAACCGGATCTCGCGCGCGCTCGACGGCGAAAGCAGGCTCATCCCATGAGTGACGAACCACTGGACCCGGCGCCCGGCGCCCCGCTGCTCGACGTGCGCGGTCTGCGGGTCTCGTACCGCACGCGGGGCGGGAGGGTCCCGGCCGTCCGGGACGTGGGTCTGACCGTACGGCCGGGCGAGACGGTCGCCGTGGTCGGGGAGTCGGGGTCGGGCAAGAGCACCACCGCCCACGCGCTCATCGGGCTGCTGCCGGCCGGTGGTGTGCTGGAGTCCGGCGAGATCCTGTTCGACGGGGTCGACCTGGCCCGGGTGCCGGACCGGGAGCTGCGGGCCCGGCGCGGCCGGGACATCGGGCTGATCCCCCAGGATCCGATGGTGTCGCTCAACCCGGTGCAGCGCATCGGCCCCCAGGTCGCGGAGGTCCTGCGGATCCACGGCCTGGCCGACCGGGAGGCGGCGGCCGAGCGGGCCGTGGAGATCCTGGGGCACGCGGGGCTCCCGGAGCCCCGGGTGCGGGCCCGGCAGTATCCGCACGAGCTGTCGGGCGGGATGCGGCAGCGGGTGCTCATCGCCGTCGCCGTGGCGGCCCGGCCCCGGCTGGTCGTCGCGGACGAGCCGACGAGCGCCCTGGACGTCACCGTGCAGCGGCGGATCCTGGATCACATCGACGCGCTGACCCGGGAGTCGGGCACCGCCGTCCTGCTGATCACCCACGATCTGGGCGTCGCGGCCGACCGGGCGCGGCGGATCGTGGTGATGTCCGGGGGCGAGGTCGTCGAGGCGGGCGACACCGAACAGGTGCTGGGTGATCCGCGCCATCCGTACACCCGGCGGCTGCTGTCCGCCGCCCCCGGCCTCGCGGGCGGCCGTCTGGTCGTGGACCGCCGGGCGTCCGGAGCGGGCGGGGGCACGCGGCCTGCCGCGCGGACCGTGGAGCGGACGGTCCCGGCCGCCGGGGCGGGCGCGGCCGGGCGGGACGGCGGGGATCTCGTCCGGGTCGAGGACCTGGTGAAGGACTTCCCGCTGCCCCGCCGGACGGGCGGTGCGCGAACGCTGCGGGCTGTCGACCGGGTCGGTTTCACCCTCGGGCGCGGGGAGACCTTCGCCCTGGTCGGGGAGTCGGGTTCCGGGAAGTCGACCACCGCGCGCATGGTGGTGCGGCTGGCGGATCCCACGTCCGGCCGGGTCGTCTTCGACGGGGAGGACATCACCCGGCTGCGGGGCGGTGCGCTGCGGCGGCTGCGGCGCCGGATGCAGATCGTCCACCAGAGTCCGTACGCCTCGCTGGATCCCCGGCCCCCGGTCGCGGAGATCGTCGCGGAGCCGCTGCGGGCGTTCGGTGTGGGCAGCCGCAAGGAGCGGGCGCGCAGGGCCGCCGAGCTGCTGGACCGGGTGGCGCTGCCGTCCTCGGTGCTGCGGCGCAGACCGGCGGAGCTGTCCGGGGGGCAGCGGCAGCGGGTGGCGATCGCCCGCGCGCTGGCGCTCGAACCCGATCTGGTGGTCTGCGACGAGCCGGTGTCGGCGCTGGACGTGTCGGCGCAGGCGCAGATCCTGGAGCTGCTCGTCGACCTCCAGCGCGATCTGGGGCTGAGCTATCTCTTCATCTCGCACGATCTGGCCGTGGTGCGCCAGATCGCGGACCGGGTGGCGGTGATGCGGCACGGGCGGCTGGTCGAGACGGGGGCGACGGACGCCCTGTTCGCCGCCCCGTCCGATCCGTACACCGCCGAGCTGCTGGCCGCCGTTCCGGGCTCACGGCGCGCCGCGGCCCCGGTCGGCTGAGCCGCGGCGGCTGCCACCGCTCCCCGTTCCCGCCGGGCCGGGCGGGCCGGTGCGGGCGGCCGCGAGGCAGACTGTCCGGGTGACGACGTTGAGCAAGGGTGCCAATATGCCCGTTCCGGTCCCGGCCGTCCGGGCCGTCCTCGGCTGGTCGGCCGGTCCGGGCGTGCCGGACGTCGACGCCTCCGCGCTGCTGCTGGACGCCGGCGGCCGGGTGCGCTCGGACGCCGACTTCATCTTCTACAACCAGCCCCGGCATCCGTCCGGTGCCGTGCGGCACCTCGGCAAGGCCGCGGGGGAGGACACGCTGGAGGTCGGCCTGGCGTCGCTCGGCCCGGACGTCGACCGGGTGGCCCTCTGCGCCTCGGCGGACGGCGGTGTGTTCGGCCGCGTCCCGGGCCTGCATCTGCGGCTGCTCGACGCCGCGTCCGGTGCCGAGCTGGCGCGCTTCGACATGACGGCCGGCGACGAGACCGCGTATGTGACCGGGGAGCTCTACCGGCGTGCCGGTGCCTGGAAGTTCCGTGCGGTCGGACAGGGGTACGCGACCGGGCTGGCCGGACTCGCGACCGATTTCGGGATCACGGTCGACGAGGAGCCGCCCGTCTCCCCCGCGGCACCCGTGTTTCCGCCGCCCGCGCCCGAGCAGGCCGTCCGTCCGGTCCGGGGCGAGGAGCGGCTGCCGGTCGACATGCGCAAGCGGCTGTCGCTGCGCAAGGAGCAGGTGGCGGTCAGTCTGACGAAGCACGGGCTCTCGCGTCTCGTCGCGCGGGTGATCCTGGTCCTCGACGCCTCGGGCTCGATGGGCGGCCTCTACCGTCGCGGCACGGTGGCGCGGGTCGCGGAGCGCATGGCGGCCGTGGCCGCGCAGCTCGACGACGACGGCACGATGCAGGCCTGGACCTTCGCGAGCAATCCCGCGCGCCTCCCCGACCTGGTCATCGGTGAGCTGCCCGATTGGCTCGCCCTGCATGTGCGGGTGGGACAGACCCCGCCCCTGTTCGGGCGGACCAGGCCGCCCGGGAACCTCCTGCCGGGACAGGTCGACATGCGGACCGTCGGCATCCAGAACGAGGAGCAGAAGGTCATCGCCGAGGTCCGCGCCCATGTGCGCGCGCACCCGGTGCCGGCGCCGACCCTGGTCCTGTTCTTCTCCGACGGGGGCGTGCACCGCGACCGGGAGATCGAGCGGGAGCTGCGGGCCGCCGTGGAGGAGCCGGTGTTCTGGCAGTTCATCGGGCTCGGCCGCGGACGGTATGGGGTGCTGGAGCGCTTCGACACCCTGCCCGGACGGCGCGTGGACAACGTGGGCTTCTTCACCGCCGACGACATCGAGAAGCTGCCGGACCCGGAGCTGTACGACCGGCTGCTGTCGGAGTTCCCGTCGTGGCTGAGGGCCGCCCGGCAGTTGGGCATCCTGTCGTGAGCGGCGAGGACGCCTCCCTCGACGCGGTGCTCGCGCTGGGGGACCCGGTGCGGCGCGGGCTGTACCGGTACGTCGTGGGCGCGGCCGGCGACGTGGGGCGGGACGCCGCGGCCGAGGCCGTCGGGATCTCCCGTTCGCTGGCCGCGTTCCATCTGGACAAGCTGGCCGACGCCGGGCTGCTCGACGTCACGTTCCGCAGGCCGGCGGGGCGCGGCGGGCCGGGCGCCGGGCGTCCGGCGAAGCTGTACCGCAGGGCCGAGGCCGAACACGCGGTGTCCGTACCGCCCCGTGCGTACGACGCGGCGGGCGCGCTCCTGGCGGAGGTGGTGGAACGGGCCGGTCTCGACGGGGAGTTGCAGGCATCGGCGCGTGCCGCCTGGCGCGCCGAGGGTGCCGTGTCCGAGGCGGCCGATCCCGTGGAGGCGCTGCGCGAGCGCGGGTACGAGCCGTACTGGGACGGTTCGACGCTGCGGCTGAACAACTGCCCCTTCCACGCCCTGACGGACCGTTTCCCGGCTCTGGTCTGCGGGATGAACCTGGCCGGAATCCAGGGGCTGCTCGACGGGCTGCCGGGCGGGCGGGGCTGGCGGGCCGCGATGGATCCGCATCCCCGCGGGTGCTGTGTCGCGCTGGAGCGCACCGGCGATTCCTAAAAACAACATTCATTGACTTTAGAAAGTTCACGCGGGCATGCTGGGCCGCGTGAACGACTTCCACCTTGCCCAAGTCAACGTCGGGCGCATCCTCGCCCCGCTCGACAGCCCCCGGCTGGCCGACTTCGTCGCCCGGCTGCCCGCCATCAACGCCGTCGCCGAGGGGACGCCGGGCTTCGTCTGGCGCATGGTCGACGACGACGGTGCCGACGCCACACAACTGCGCCCCTCCGACGATCCGATGCTGCTCATCAACTGCTCGGTCTGGGAATCGGTCGAGGCGCTCCGGCAGTTCACCTACCGCAGCGAGCATCTGGAGCTGCTGGCGCGCCGCCGCGAATGGTTCGAGCGTCTGGCCGATTTCCATCAGGCGCTCTGGTGGGTGCCCGCCGGACACCGCCCGAGCGTGGCCGAGGCGATGGACCGCGTGGCCCTGATACGTGAGGCCGGCGAGGGGCCGGAGGCCTTCACCTTCCGTCACCCGCACCCGCCGCCGACGGGCGCGCCGGCCGTATGAGGAGCACGGGGGCACCACACGGTGCGGCGGCCCGCCGGGACCCGATGGCACGGGTCCGGCGGGCCGCCGCTCGCGAACGGGCCGGTCAGCGGACTTCGGTGACGCGGTGTTCCCTGCGCGAGGCGCAGTTGGAGTTGTCCACGGAGACGTAGACGTTGGCGATGTTCCCGCCCCAGCTCACACAGTGGCCCTTGCCGTAGACGTAGGCCGGTCCGGCGTACGACGTGAAGGAGCCGGAGTCACCGGCCCACGCGTCGGTGTCGGGCACGCTGATGTACACGGACATGTCCTTCGCCGTGCCCGGGTTGGTGCGGATGGTCGCGACGCAGTTCTTCCCGTTGGCCGGGTTGTACGTCAGGTAGACCGTGCCCAGCGAGCCGACGGCGATCGAGTTCACCGTCTTGTAGGCGCTGCCGCAGACGGTCTGCGGTGTGACGTTGGGCGCGGCCGTCGCGGTCGTGCCGAACGCGGCCGTGGCACTCAGCGCGAGGGCGCCGACCGCTCCGAGGGTCGCGGCGTGACGCATGATTCCCATTTTTCCCCTTTGGGTTTGAGGGGGCCGATTGTTACCACTTAGTGTGACTCGTTGTCAGTACGGATGGTTGCACCCGATACCCTCTCC
Source organism: Streptomyces sp. NPDC024555 (assembly GCF_055559335.1). Taxonomy (NCBI): domain Bacteria; kingdom Bacillati; phylum Actinomycetota; class Actinomycetes; order Kitasatosporales; family Streptomycetaceae; genus Streptomyces; species Streptomyces sp. NPDC024555. The sequence goes on along the minus strand of NZ_JBVHKV010000010.1, from coordinate 183,150 downwards.
ATCCGGGTGATTGATGGAGAGCGGTGCTGACGGACCGGGCGGAACCGCGGCTACGGTGCCGTGGTCGCGCCGTCCCCCACGAGGTTCACGTCGAGCCAGGACAGCGCGGCGACCACCAGGGCCTCGACCCCGGTGGTGAGCGTCGGTTCGAGCACCGGGGCGAAGTACGGGGAGTGGTTGCCCGGGAGTTCGTCCATCCGTCCCTGCGCGTAGGCGGCGAGCGTCGGCTCCGTCTCCAGGCCGCCCCAGAACCAGAAGACCGTCGGGATGCCCAGGGCCTCGCCGAAGACCCCGACGTCCTCGCTGGCGTTCACCTGCGGCATCGGCAGGATCCGCTGGGCGCCGAAGTGCGCGGAGAACGCGGCGACGGTCCGCTTCGTGGCCTCCGGGTCGCTCACGAGGGCGGGTGCGGAGGCGAACCAGGTGAAGTCCGGGGGGCTCACCGCCCCGCCGGCCCGCGCCTCGCCCTCGACGACGCGCTCGACCGCGGCCCGCACGAGATCGCGTACGGCCGGGGTGAACGCGCGGATGTTGACGCCGAGTTCCGCGGTGTCCGGGATGATGTTGTCCTTCGTCCCGGCCTGTAGCCGGCCGACCGTCACCACGGCCGTCTCGGCCGGCGGGACCTCGCGGGCGACGATGCCCTGGAGCCGGGTGACGACATGGGCCGCCATCAGCACAGGGTCGACCGCCGCCTCCGGCCGGGAGCCGTGGCCGCCCCGGCCGTGCAGGGTGATGTTCAGCGAGTCCGCGGCGGCCATCACCGGCCCGGAGCCGTAGCCGAGGAATCCGGCCGGCAGCGGCCCCACGTGCTGGCCGAGGACGACGGCGGGGACGGGAAAGCGCTCGAACAGCCCGTCGGCGACCATGTCGCGGGCACCGGACGCCAGTTCCTCGGCGGGCTGGAACACCACGAGGAGCGTGCCGCTCCACCGGGTGCGGGCGCCGGCGAGGAGCGCGGCGGCCCCGCTCAGACAGACGGCGTGCATGTCGTGGCCGCAGGCGTGCATGACCGGTACCTCCCGGCCCTCCCCGTCCACGGCGCGGACCGTGCTGGCGTACGGCAGTCCGGTCTTCTCCTCCACCGGGAGGGCGTCGAAGTCGGCGCGCAGCATCACCACGGGTCCGTCCCCGTTGCGCAGGACACCGACCACTCCGGTGCCGCCGACCCCCTCGGCGATCTCGTCGAACCCGGCGTCCCTCAGCCGCTGGGCCAGGAGCGCGGCGGTGCGCGTCTCCTGGAGCGACAGTTCCGGATGGCGGTGCAGATCGCGGTAGAAGTCCGCCAGGTCCTCGCGCATCGCGGCCAGCCCCGCGGTCACCGTTCCGCTCATCGTCCACGCCTTTCTCCGTACCGGCCCCGGGGCACCGTAACCCTCCGTCCCCCTGCGCGCGCGTCGGCCGACACGCTGCCCGGGGCCGCCGGGAGCGGGAACGGCAGGGGGTCGATAGCACTTTCGAGGAGAGATCGATAACCTGATCGTCCGTGAAGTGAGCCGGGTCGAGGGGTACATGAGCACGCCTGCAGGGGGATACGGACCGCCGCCACCCCTTCCTCCGCACATTCCGCCGCCCCCGTCGAGGCCTCCGAGGACGGGATCGTCCAGGTGGGAGTGGTGGGTCGGGGCCATCGCCGTCCCGGTGATCGGCATCGTGGTCACGCTGGTCGTCGGGAACGGCCAGGACCGGTCGGACCCGCCCGCCGCGGCGCCCGCGCCCGCCGCTTCCACTCCGGCGCCCGGCACCCGGACGCCCGACACGCCGGACCCCGCCGGCGAGGAGCCGGATCCCGAGGAGAGCACGTCCCCGGTCGGGCTGCCCACGGGCTCGCCGACCGCGTCGCCCTCGGCGTCGGACGGCGTGGACGTGACCCCGCCCGCCGGGCGCGGAACGGCGCGCACCGGCATGTGGGGCATCGCGCCCCAGCCCTGCACCCAGCACGAACAGCAGCTGGTGGACCTCGACGACGGGACGAGCCGGGTCGAGCAGGAGAACGACGGCGCCGTGAAGGACCCGGCCGGGGCGGAGCTGCTCTACTGGCCCGACTCGTGCAGCGGTCTCAGCGACTACCTGCTGCGCGCCCTGCCCAACACCCGGGTGGGCATCCTGCGCGAGGACATGCCGAAGAACGCCGACACCTGCGCCGCCGCGTCCGCCACCGGCCTCGGCGCCCTCTCCCTGTCGGACGGCAACGACGCCACGGAGCGGGGCTTCGTGGAGGGCGCGGCGATCTGCTCGGTGACGGACCGGGGCGCCGTGTCCATGGCACTGATCGACCACATCGCCCGGGGCTCCACGCTGGACATGTCGGTCACCGGTCGCCTCTACGTGTGGCCGAAGGCCCCCTGACCCGTCACCGGCCGGGGTCCGCCGGGGCCAGGTGCCGCCAGAGGAAGGTGTGCGCCAGGGCCTTGTTGTGGGCGGCCTGTGCGTTGTCGCCGGCGCCGGCGTGGCCGCCTCCGGTGTTCTCGTGGAGCAGGACCCGGTGGCCCAGCTCGCGCAGCCGCGCGGCGGCCTTCCGGGCGTGGCCGGGGTGCACGCGGTCGTCCCGGGTGGACGTCGTCAGCAGCACCGGCGGGTAGGTGCGGTCCCCGGCCAGCCGGTGGTACGGGGACAGCGCCTCCAGATGGGCCCGGTCGGCCGGGTCGTCGGGGTTCCCGTACTCGGCGGTCCAGGACGCGCCGGCGAGCAGCCGGTGGAAGCGGAGCATGTCCAGCAGCGGGACGTCCGCGACGACGGCGCCGAACAGCTCCGGGTATCGGGTCACCATCGCTCCCATCAGCAGGCCGCCGTTGCTGCCGCCGGAGGCGCCGAGCATCGCCGGGGTGGTGATGCCCCGCTCCACGAGGTCGGCGGCGACCGCGGCGAAGTCCTCGTAGGCGCGGGGGCGGTCGGCGCCCAGGGCGGCCCGGTGCCAGGCGGGCCCGTACTCCCCGCCGCCCCGGATGTTGGCGATCACGAGGCTTCCGCCGCGCTCCAGCCACGCCCGGCCGGTGACCGCGCCGTAGTACGGGGTGAGGGAGACCTCGAAGCCTCCGTAGCCGTGGAGCAGGGCCGGGCCCGGTCCGGTGGCGGTGCGGTCGGGGCCGATCACGAAGTACGGCACCCGGGTGCCGTCCTGCGAGGTCGCGAAGTGCTGCGCCACCGCCAGTCCGGCCGTGTCGAAGCGGGCCGGGGCCTGCTTCAGGATCTCCGTCGGGCCGCCGATCGTCCCCCGGTGGAGCGTGGAGGGCTGGAGGAAGCCGGAGACGTCGAGGAAGTACTCGTCGGAGACATCGGGGTCGGTGTCGGTCACCGAGACGGCGGAGAGCGCCGGGACGTCCGCGAGCGGTTCGCGCGTCCACGGCCCGTCCGGTGTCGGGGTCAGCACCTCGATACGGGTGCTCACGTCGTGCATCGTCTCCAGGATCAGATGGTTGCGGGTCCAGGAGTGGCCGGCGAGCGCGGTACGCGCGTCGGGGGTGAAGAGGACCCGGGCGGTGCGGTCGCCCGCCAGGAACGCGTCGAAGCCGAAGGCCAGCAGCGATCCGGCGGGGTGGCCGAGCCAGGGGGACTTCGGGGCGACGATCAGGTACGCGCGGTGGGCGTAGGCGTCGGCGTCGGCGGGCACGTCGATGCGGACGAGCGTGCCCTCGCCGGTCAGCAGGTGGAGTTCGCTGTGGTGGAAGTCGGTGGACCGCGACACGAAGTCGCGGGCGAAACCGGGCGTGGGGTCGTGCCAGCCGGCCGCGGCCACATCGTCCTTCTCCGCCTCGAAGACGGTCTCCGCCGTATCCGGTGAAGTGCCCCGGCGCCAGCGTCGTACGGTGCGGGGGTAGCCGGAGTCGGTCAGTGAGCCGGGGCCGGTGTCCGTGCCGACGAAGACGGTGTCCTCGTCGATCCAGCCGATGCGCGTCTTCGCCTCGGGCAGCCGGAAGCCGTCCTCCACGAAGGCGAGGGCGGCCAGGTCGAATTCCCGGACCTCGACCGCGTCTCCCCCGTCGCGCGAGAGGCAGACCAGGGCGCGGCCGAAGTCGGGGTGGCGGACCCGGGCCCCGGCCCAGAGCCACTTGGCGCCCTCCGCCTCGGCGAGCGCGTCGATGTCGAGCAGGACCTCCCACGCGGGCGTCGGCGTGCGGTACTCCTCCAGGGTGGTGCGCCGCCACAGCCCGCGGGGGTGGTCGGCGTCGCGCCAGAAGTTGTAGAGGTGACGGCCGCGGCGAACGGTGTAGCGGATCCGGTCGGGTGCGTCGAGCACGTCTCTGAGCCGCTGCCGCAGCGGGGCGAATTCCGGGCCGCGCGTGAGCGCCGCCTCCGTCTCGGCGTTCCGCTCGGCCACCCAGGCGAGCGCGGCCTCGCCCTCGATGTCTTCCAGCCACGCGTACGGGTCGTTGTCGATCATCATCGAATTGTGCAGGGTCGTGGGGTCCCGTGGAACACCGCGGGGGACGGGACGGCGGCCGGTGCCCCGCGGTGTGCGGGACACCGGCCGCCGCCGGTGGGGAGGTCACCGCCGGGCGGTGGCCTTCGCGGATCCTCCGTTGATGACGAACTGCGATCCGGGTTCGACGAGGACGTCGCCGTCGGCCGAGCCGGTGATCGTCACATCGGTGAGCGAGGCGCTGCCGCGCGCACCTCCCTGGGCCAGGATTCCGGACCCGTTGACGGAGTTCTCGATGCGGACGTCAGTGATCTGCGCGCCGGGCACCGATCCGCCGCCCGACTTGAACTGGATGCCGTCGTAGGTGGAGTCGTGGATCTCGGTGTCACGGATCGTGACGCCCGGGATGTCCTGCCCGGACGCGAACAGGGTGATGGCGCCGAACTCCTGCGCCTCGCCCCAGAACGCGCCGCCCGTGCGGTACAGGGCGTTGCCCGCGATCAGGGTCTGTCCGGAGAAGGGCAGCGGGTCGTGGTCGGTGGCCAGCATGATGCCGGGGTAGTTCATGGTGTCCGAGACGATGTTGTTCTCGATGGTGTTCCCGTAGCCGCCGTAGACCGCGATGCCGTTGGCGCGCCAGGGCAGCTGGATGGTGTTGTTGCGGAAGTGGTTGTCGTGGCCGATGTCCACCGAGGGGTTCTTCACGTACCGGCTGGACCAGACGGCGAGCGAGTCGTCGCCGGTGTTGCGGAAGGACGAGTTGAATACGGTGGAGTTGCGGGTGCCGTTGGCGAAGTTGATGCCGTCGGCGTAGGTGTTGCGGATGCGCATGCCGGAGAATTCGACGCCGTCGCCGGGACCCCAGAGTTCGGGGATGTTGTCGTAGTCCCGGCCGACCCAGACGCCCACGTTGGCGTGTTCCAGCCAGACGTTGGTGATCTTGGTGTCCTGGCCGAAGCGTCCGTTGAGGCCCACCCCGCCCTCGGCGTTGCCGTCCCCGCCGCGGATGGTGCCGGAGCCGAAGATGGCCAGGTCGGAGATGGTGGTGTGGTCGTCGATGTCGAAGCCGAAGTTGCCCTCGTGCGGGTGGTTGATGCCGCCCGCGTCCTGCGGCGGGGTGAGGGTGTAGAGCTGGGAGTGCCACATCCCGGCGCCCTTGATCGTGACGTCCCTGATGCCGACCTGGTTGTACGGTCCGCGGTTCAGCGGGTCGTCGGTGAGGATCTTCTGCTCCTGGCGCCACTGCCCCGGCGGGATCCACACACAGCTGATCGCGCCGTTCTGGTTGGCCGTCACCGCGCGCTGGAGGGCGTCGGTGTCGTCGATGCCGTCGTTGGGGACGGCGCCGTAGGCGGTGATGGAGGTGCATCCGGCCGGCTGGGCGGTGGGCGGTGCCACCTGTTCCAGGTCGAGGAGGTCGATGACGTAGAAGGCGGCGGAGTCGTCCGCGTCCCGCTGGAGGCGGAAGGTGGTCCCGGCCGGGTAGTCCTGTCCGAGCAGTGCGTGGGACTCGTCGAAGAGCCGGCGGGCGTCGGCCTGCGGGCTGTTGGTCAGCCCCTCCGGGCTGTCGGTGTTCCCGTAGAGCCAGCTGTGCTTGGAGGAGAGGGTCAGCTTCCTGGCGAAGGTGCCGTTGACGTACAGGCTGATCGTCGCCTCCCTCCCGCCGCCGCCCGGGGCGTCGGGGATCGAGTTGCGGACGACGAGGGAGTTCGTGGGCACGGTCGAGGTGATCTCGACGAACTCTCCGGTGGAGTCCAGCCGTACGGACTGGCGCCCGGAGGACTCGGTGGCGAAGTTGGTGTGCCCGAAGGTGCGCTTCGGGTCGGACTTCAGCAGGGTGCCCCGGTACTCACCGGACTCGGCCTCGTACTCGGTGTACGGGACGGCCGCCCCTCGGCCGACGACGACGGACCGGGCGAAGACGTTGTTGTTCTCGTTGGTCTCGGCCACGAGGCCGGTGGCGTCCGCGGTGGCGGTGAGGGTGGCTCCCCCGCTCTTCGCCGTCCAGGTCCCGCTGACGGGCACGGAGACGGTGGCCCCGGCGGCGACCGTCCCGGTGGCGCCGTTCAGGGTGGTGTCCGCGACGAGCAGCCGGGTGACGGTCGGGGTGTCGACGGCGGTGGTGCCCCGGTTGTGCACGGAGACGGTGAAGCTCACGGCGGCGCCCACGGCCGGGTTCGAGGGGCTGGAGGTGATGCCGAGCACTTCGAGGTCCGGGCCGGGGCTCTGGGACACCTTCAGCCGGTCGGGGGCGGTGAAGCTGTTGTTGGTGTTGTCCTGTTCGACGACCGTGTCGGCGGGGTCGACCGCGGCGGAGACGGCGTACGCCCCCATGGGCCGCTTGCCGGTCGCGACGTGGACGGTGGCGGAGGCGCCCGCGGCGAGCGCGCCGACCGGTGCGCTGCCGGCGACGACGCCCTCCACGCTGACGTCGACGGTGGTCGCGGCGGAGGCTGCGGTGCCGGTGTTGCGCACCGTCGCGTCCACCGTGATGTCGTCCTTCTCGGACGGGGCGGCGGGTGACCAGGACAGTGCGGAGACGGTCAGGTCCGGGTTGGGCGCGGCGGTGCCGACGACCTCCAGGCCGGCGACCTGGCCGCCCGGGGCGCCGGTGTTGGAGAAGAAGGTGAGGCGTACGTCCGCGTAGCGGCCGTCGACCGGGACGGTGACGGTGTTCTCGTTGCCCGAGGGGTCGAAGACGTAGTCGGCGCGGTCCTTCAGCGAGGTGAAGCCGGTGGCCGACTGGGCCCGGCCGAGCACCTGGATGCTCTGGGTCCGGGTGGACCAGGCCTGGTCCGGGGGCAGCTTGACGACGACGGCCTCCAGATCGGCGTCGGCGCCGAGCTTCACGGTCAGGGACGACGGGTAGCCGTTGGACTCCCAGTACGTTCCGGCCTGGCCGTCGTTGGCGTGGGACGCCACGAAGTTCTGTACGGACGAGGTGGCCTCGATGGGCTTGTTCAGCGCCAGATCGGAGCCGGCCGCGGGCGAGGGTCCGCCGCCGTCCCCGGCGTCCTGGCCGTAGACCTCCACCTCGGAGAGCTGACCGGCGCTCCAGCCGGTGTTGGCGGTGATCCGGACCCGGAGGTAGCGCACCTCGTCGGCGGTGAGGCCGAGGGTGACGGTGTTGCCGGACGCCGGGTCGAAGGTCCGGGCGGCCGGGTCGGCGAGGGTGCTGAAGTCGGTGCCGTCGGTGCTGCCCTGCACGCTCAGGGTCTGGCTTCTGGCCTCCCAGGTGGCGGGCAGTTTCAGCACGACCCGGTCGACGTCGAAACGGCCGCCGAGATCGATCCGGATCCACTGCGGGAAGGCGCCGGAGCCCTCCCAGTAGCTCTGCTGGCTGCCGTCGGTGACGTTCGACGCCGGATAGGCGCCGTGCGCGCCGCCGGTGGTCACCGCCTTGCCGAACGCCAGGTCCGGGGCGGGCTGTTCAGCCGACGAGGCGGCGGCGGGGACGAGCCCGAGGGTCATCAGCGCGGCGGTCACCGCGGCTGCCGCCAGTTGCTGGGCGCGTTGCTTCCATCTCATGCTGTCCTCTTGTTCCGTGGGGCCGCGGGACCGGGGCGCGGGCAGCCGTCACCGGCCGCGCGACGCGCTCCGGCGTCGTGCGGGCGGGGGCGACCGGGTACGGGCCGCCGGTCGCCGATGGGGGGCGATCGGGGAACACCGGCGGACGGGAAAGCAGCCGACCGCCGGGAACTCTCGCACCTTGCTTGGATTTTTGAGTGATCTGGTTAATTTTTTGCGGCGTTGCGGTGACAGGTTTCTAGGAGGTCACTGTTTTGTCAACGGTTCCCGCAGCGGAACCCCGGCCGCTCCCCGCCCCCGGGACACGGCGAACTCCCTTGCCGGACCGAGGAGTACGGCGCTGACCAGTGCCGCTGCCGGCGCGGTCCGGCCCGGGTCAGCGGCGCGGCGCGCCCGGAGGAGTCGACGCCGTCCGGCCCGGCCACGCGAGATCGTCGACCGCGAGGAACGGCTCGCGCGCCACGGCGGCGGGCGTCGTCCCGGTGAACTCCCGGACGTCCCGGTGCAGATGCGACTGGTCGGCGTAGCCGGTGTCGGCCGCGACCCGCGCCGCGTCCTCCCCGGCGACCAGGCGGTGTGCGGCACGGTCGAAGCGGACCAGCTTCACCGCCTGCTTGGGCGCCAGGCCGAGCTGCGAACGGAAGCGGGACCACAGCCGCTTGCGGCTCCAGCCGGCCTCGTCCGCGAGCCGGTCGACGCGGACCGGGCCCCGCGCGGTGACGATCCGGTGCCAGGCCAGGGCGACTTCCGGGTCCACCGGCGGCCCGGCCGCGTACCGCCGGGCGAGCAGCGCGTCGACCAGGGCGAACCGGGCGTCCCAGAGAGGGACGTCGGCGAGCCGTTCACGGATCCTGGCCGCTTCCGGGCCCCAGATGCCGGCCAACGGCACCACGGCACCGTCCAGTTCGGCGGGCGAGACGCCGAGGATCGCTCGGGCGGTCACCGGGGAGAGCCGGACCTGGACGCACTCCACGTCCTGTCCCCGCGCCACGACGGCGCCCCCCGCCCCCAGACCGGCGCCGGCGACCAGGCTGCCGCTGCGGGGGCCGCCCGCGCCGTCGAGGACCGGCGCCCCGCGCCCGAACTCCAGGAGCAGCGTCACGGCGGGGTGCGGAACCATACGGAGGCGGTCCAGTTCGCGGACACCGAACCCGGCCATCGTCAGACCGGGCACCGCGCTGGGCCGGTGCGGGGCGGCCACGTCCCACACCGCCGCACCGTGCTCGAACGTCGGCATGCCTCCATGCTACGCGCGGCGCGCAGGGGGAACATTCGTCCAATACCGCGCCGGGGCACGGGGGCGAGGCTGGGTGCCATGACGGATTCCTCCACCGCACCGCACACCACGGACGCCCCCGCCACCGGGGCCACCGAACTCCTCACCCTGGCCTCGGCCGGGGGCGAGCTGCACGTCCGGCGGGACGGCCCGCGCGAGCTGCCCGCACTCCTCCTCCTGCACGGCACGGCCTCCTCGGTCCGCTCGTGGGACGCGCTCGTGCCCCTGCTGACCGCGCACCACCACGTCGTCCGGCTCGATCTGCTCGGGCACGGACGGTCGGCGAAGCCGGCCGACGCGGACTACGCCCTGCCGGATCAGGCCCGGTCGGCCGGGGAGGTCCTGGACCGGCTCGGCATCGAGCGGGCCGTGGTCGTGGGGCACTCCAGCGGAGGCGTGGTCGCCACCGCGCTCGCCGAGGAGCGCCCCGGGCTGGTCGACGCGCTGGTCCTGATCAACACCGGGCCGTCCCTGGGCGCGTTCATCGCCTCCCCGCAGGCGGCGGCCATCGGCCTCACCGCGTGGCCGCCGTCCGACGCGCAGCTGCGGGAGTTCGCGGGCACGGGCTTCAGCCGGGAGGGGTACGTCTTCCCGGACGAACTCCTGGACGACGTGCGCGGGATGACCCTGCACGCGCTGACCACGACGACCGGGGCCACCCGCGCCTATCTGGCCGAGCGCACCCTGCCGGACCGGCTGAAGGACCTCGGCGTCCCGCTCCTGGTCCTCTTCGGCGAGGACGACCGCCGCTGGCGCTCCTCGTCCGCCGCCGACTACCGGGCCGTCGAGGGCGCCGAGATCGTCATGCTGCCCGGTCTCGGTCACTCGCCGCTGATGGAGGACCCCGCCCGGACCGCCGCACCCCTGCTGGGCTTCACCGCGCTCCACGCCTCGCGGCGGGACTGAACGACACGAAGGAGGACGGGCGTCATGCGGATTCTCGTCTCGGGCGCCGGTGTGGCCGGTCCCGTACTGGCCCACTGGCTCATCCGCTACGGCTTCGAGGTCACCGTCGTCGAACGCGCCCCGGCCCCGCGCCGGACGGGCGGTCACGCGGTCGACCTGTTCCGGCCGGCCGTGGACATCTCGGAGCACATGGGGGTGCTGGACCTGATCGAGGAGCGGGCCACCGGCACCACCCGGATGACGGTCCACCCCGAAGGGGCCCGCGGACCGGTCCGGGCCGATCTCTCGCACCTCTTCGGCGCGGTGTCGCGGCGGCACGTCGAGATCATGCGCGACGACCTCACCGAGATCTACCGCGCCACCACGCGCGACGACGTCGAGTACGTCTTCGACGACACGGTCACCGCCCTGTCGCCCGACGGCGAGGTGCGGTTCGAGAAGGGCGCTCCGCGCCGCTTCGACCTCGTCGTCGGCGCGGACGGGCTGCACTCCGTCGTGCGCCGGCTGGCCTTCGACGCGTCCGCCCGCCGCACCGAGTTCATCGGCGCCCACTTCGCGGTGGCGAGCCTGCCCGACGACCCCGGCACCGACGGGGAACTGCTCATGCATGTCGGGGTGGGCCGGACCGTCGGCATGTACCGGGCCCGTCATCTGCCCGACGCGCGGGCGCTGTTCCTGTTCCGGGGACTGGACCCGCACGCGTGCGGACCTCACGACGTGCCCCGGCAGAAGGAGCTGCTGCGCGAGGCGTTCGCGGGGCTGCATCCCCGGGTGGACGGCTGGCTCGACGCGCTCGACGGCACCCCGGCGTTCTACTTCGACGCGATCAGCCAGCTGCGGATGGACACCTGGTCGCGGGGCCGGGTCACGCTCGTCGGCGACGCGGGCTACTCCCCCGGCCCGGCGGTCGGCGGGAGCACCACCCTCGCCGTCCTCGGCGCGTACGTACTGGCCGGGGAGCTGGCACGGGCGGACGGCGACCACGAACGTGCCTTTCCCGCGTACGAGCGGATCATGGCGGAGCCGGTGCGGGGCAGCCGGGCGTCGGCGCTCAGCGCGGCGAAGACGCTGGTACCGGCCTCCCGGGCGGGGGTCTGGGGGCTGGCCCGGGGCGCGCGGCTGATCTCGTCCCTGCCCCCGCGCCCCGCCAGGGCGCTCGTCCGGCTCACGACCGGGAGCGGGCGGCTGTGGGACCGGGTGGCCGTCGCCGCCCCGGCCGCGCCCGCGCGGTTCGCCCGGGGCTGACCGTGCCACGATGGCGTCATGGCTGATCACACGGCGGACCAGGGCTATCTGCTGGACAACCGGCAGTCCGAGGCGGGGATCCGCTTCGGGGCGCTCAGCAAGTTGTTCGACCCGGTGACGTTCCGGCACGTCGACCGGCTCGGGATCACCACGGGCATGCGGTGCTGGGAGGTCGGCGCCGGATCGCTCTCCGTGCCGCTGGGGCTCGCCGAGCGGGTCGGCCCCACGGGCTCCGTGGTCGCGACCGACATCGACGTGTCCTGGACACGGGGGTCCGCGGACGGGGTGGTCGAGGTGCTGCGCCACGACGTGGCGGCGGACCCGCCGCCCCCGGGCGGCTTCGACCTCGTGCACGCCCGGCTGGTCCTGGTCCACGTCACGGACCGGGCCGAGGCGCTGCGCCGGATGGTCGGGGCGCTGAGGCCGGGGGGCCGGCTGCTTCTGGAGGACGCCGACCCGGGGCTCCAGCCGCTGCTGTGCCCGGACGAGTCGGGGCCCGAGCAGCGGCTCGCCAACCGGCTGCGCTCCGGCTTCCGGACGCTGATGGCGGGGCGCGGCGCCGATCTCGCGTACGGGAGGACGCTGCCGAGGCTGCTGCGCGAGGCCGGGCTGGAGGACGTCGAGGCCGACGCGTACTTCCCGGTCGCCTCCCCGGCGTGCACGGTCCTGGAGGCGGCGACCGTGCGGCAGATCCGGGGACTGCTGGTGGCGGAGGGGCTCGCCACGGACGAGGAGATCGACCGGCATCTGGCGAGCGTGGCGACGGGCCGCCTCGACCTCGCCACCGCCCCGATGGTCTCGGCCTGGGGCCGCCGCCCGTAACGCGGCAACACCGCGAGGGCGACGGGAGGTTCGGTCAGGAATCGAGAAGCGGCGGGCCGCGGGCCGGACCTAGCATGATCGCCATGGACATCAGCATTCACACCAGCTTCCTGCCGCACGACGACCCGGACGCGTCCGTGGCCTTCTACCGCGACGTCCTCGGCTTCGAGGTCCGCAGCGACGTCGGACAGGGCCGGATGCGCTGGATCACGGTCGGCCCGGCCGGCAGCCCCGGCACCTCCCTGCTGCTGGCACCGCCCGCCGCCGACCCCGGGGTCACCGAGGACGAGCGCCGCACCATCACGGAGATGATGGCGAAGGGGACGTACGGCTGGATCCTGCTGGCCGCCCCGGACCTCGACGCGGCCTTCGCGAAGGTGCGCGACGGCGGCGGCGAGATCGTCCAGGAGCCCACGGACCAGCCGTACGGAATCCGCGACTGCGCGTTCCGGGACCCCGCGGGCAATCTGGTCCGCATCCAGGAAGTGCGCTGACCCGCGGGCACGGCCCCTTGAGGAAACGGAGAGCCCATGTGTCACCCCGCGTGGAGGCGCGCCCGTCTGGCGGCGCTGCGTCTGCAGGAACTGGCCCGGCTGCGGCCCGTGCGCGACCGGTTGGACCGGGAGTACGCCCGGCCGCTGGACGTCGAGGCGCTCGCGCGCGCGGCGGGCCTGCCGGCCGGGCTGCTGGGCCGGGAGTTCCGGCGCGCCTACGGCTCCTCGCCGTACGCGTATCTGATGGCTCGTCGTGTCGAGCGGGCGCGTGTGCTGCTGCACCGCACCGACCTGGGTGTGGAGGAGGTCCGGCGCAGGGTCGGCTGCCCGTCCCCGCGCGTCTTCGAGCGGCACTTCACCGCGCGCGTCGGGATGTCTCCGGGCGACTACCGGCGGCGGACCGGCGGATGCCCGGCGGCCGGGGTCCCCGCCCAGGGCGTGCGCCGGGGTGTCCGGGCCGGCTGATCACAGCCCCCGGGCCCCGTCGATCCTCTCCCGCAGCAGATCCGCGTGGCCGTTGTGCCGGGCGTACTCCTCGATCATGTGGATGAGCACCCAGCGCAGCGACACCGTGCCGCGCCAGGCGTCGTGTCCCCGGACGTCCAGGTCCGGGGCCCTCTCGGTGAAGCGGTCGGCGAAGGCGACCTCGGCGTGCCAGTCCCGCCGGGCCGCGGCGACGGCGCCGGGACCCGCGTCGCGTACGTCGAAGTCGCCGTCGGGGTCCTGCTCGGTGGTGTAAAGCGGCGGGGCGTCCTCCCCGGCCAGGACCCGCCGGAACCAGCGGCGTTCCACGTCCGCCAGATGCCGGAGCAGACCGAGCAGCGAGAGCGTGGACGGTTCGACGGCGCGGAGGGCCAGCCGGCCGTCCAGACCCGAGCACTTCAGCTCCAGGGTCCGGCGCTGGTCGTCCAGGAAGTCGCGCAGCATGCGGCGCTCGTCGCAGATCCCGGATCCGGTGAATCGCGCGTCGGCTCCGCCGTTCGCGGCGGAGTCGGTACCGCCGGGGAGGAAGAGTTCCGCGCGTCTGCTCGAAGGGCTCATGCCCGTCATCATCCCCGCCGGAGAGCGCCCGGAAGGGGGAACGGGGAAGTGGAGCGAGAAGGCGAGGAGTTCGGCAAGGGGGCTCCGCCACCTCTTGCCACTCTTAACTTATAGCGCACCGGGGGGCTTGCGGCAAGGCCCCCCTTCTCCCGCAGAATCCCTGGTCCAGGCCCTGAAGCCCATCGAATCGGGAGATGCACAGCGGATGACACCCACCTCTGCGACCACCGGCGCGTTCGCTCTGCCGGCACGGCTCGCGGCCAAGAACGACCCGGCGCTGATCGCGGACGACGAACGGCACCTCGCCGCCGTCGCCGCCTGCCTGGAGGAGTCGATCGCCGAACTCTCGGACCGCCTGGACGCCGCCCGCAGGTCGCCGGGCGGGGTGGGACGGCAGGCCATGGACCGCGACGTCGAGATCCACCGGCTCACCGCCCGGCTGCGCACCCTGCGGCGCTTCGGCCGCGATCTGTGCCTCGGCCGGATGGTCGGCGCGGACGGCACCGGGACGCTGTACGTGGGACGGCTCGGGCTCACCGACCGCGCCGGACGGCGGCTGCTGCTCGACTGGCGCTCCCCCGCCGCCGAACCCTTCTTCGGGGCCACGCACGCGCGGCCGATGGGGCTGGCGAGCCGCCGCCGCTACCGCTGGGACGGCGACCGCGTCGTCGACTTCTGGGACGAGGTGTTCACGCCCGGCGGCATCGCCCCGCACGCCGCGCTCGACGACCAGTCGGCGTTCATCGCCAGTCTGGGCGGGAACCGGTCCGAGCGGATGCGCGACGTCCTCGGCACCATCCAGGCGGACCAGGACGCCGTCATCCGTGCCGGTTCACGGGGCACGCTCGTCGTCGACGGCGGCCCCGGCACGGGCAAGACCGTCGTCGCCCTGCACCGCTCGGCGTATCTGCTGTACGCCGATCCCCGTCTGGGGCGGCGCGGCGGCGGGGTGCTGTTCGTCGGCCCGCACGAGCCCTACCTGGGGTACGTGGCCGACATCCTGCCCGGCCTCGGGGAGGACGGTGTCCGCACCTGCACCCTGCGCGACCTGGTGCCCGAGGGGGCCTCGGCGGTGGCCGAGAGCGATCCGGTGGCGGCCCGGCTCAAGGCGTCCGCGCGTCTGGTCGGGGCCGTCGAGGCCGCGGTCCGGTTCTACGAGGAGCCGCCCACCGCGCCGATGACGGTCACGACCCCGTGGTCCGAGGTCGCGCTGACCGCCGGCGACTGGGCGGCGGCCTTCTCCTCCGCCCCCGGAGTCCCCCACAACGAGGCGCGTGACCAGGTCCTGGAGGAGCTGGTCTCGATCCTCGCCGACCGGCACGGCGGCGAGGTCCCCGAGGAGCGGCTGCGGGACGCGCTGCGCGGCGACCGGGAGCTGCTCGCCGCGTTCGACGGCGCGTGGCCGCTGATCGAGCCGGCCGATCTGGTCGGGGATCTCTGGTCGGTCCCCGCCTATCTGCGTCTCTGCGCGCCCTGGCTGGACCGCGAGGACGCGGCCCGGCTGCGGCGTCCGGCGGGCGGCGCGTGGACGGTCGCCGATCTGCCGTTCCTGGACGCGGCACGCCAGCGGCTCGGCGATCCGGAGGCCTCGCGCCGGGGGCGGCGCCACCGCGCGGCCGTCGCCGCGGAGCGCGCGCGGATGACCCGGGTCGTCGACGACCTGCTGGAGGCCGACGCGGACGGGGAGGGCGCGGTCACGATGCTGCGGGGCCAGGACCTCAGGGACACCCTGGCCGACGGTTCGGTGCCGGACGAGGGGACGGCGGATCCGCTGGCGGGGCCGTTCGCGCACGTGGTGGTGGACGAGGCGCAGGAACTGACCGACGCCCAGTGGCAGATGCTGCTGGTGCGCTGCCCGTCGCGGAGCTTCACCGTGGTCGGCGACCGGGCCCAGGCCAGGGACGGCTTCCCGGAGTCCTGGGAGGAGCGGCTGGAGCGGGTCGGCCTCGACCGCGTCAGCCGCGCCTCGCTCACCGTCAACTACCGGACCCCGCGCGAGATCATGGCCGAGGCGGAGCCGGTCGTCCGCGCGGTGCTCCCGGACGCCAACGTGCCGACGTCGATCCGCAGCGGAGGCGTTCCCGTCACCCACGGGCACGTCGGGGAGCTGGAGCCGATCCTCGACGCGTGGCTGTCCGCACACGCGGAGGGCACCGCCTGCGTCATCGGGGATCCGACGTTCCGGGAGACGGCCCGGGTCCGTGCCCTGACGCCCGCGCTGTCGAAGGGGCTCGAATTCGACCTGGTCGTCCTGGTCGATCCGGAGTCCTTCGGCGGCGGCGTGGCGGGCGGGGTCGACCGCTATGTCGCGATGACCCGGGCGACCCGGCGTCTGGTCGTCCTGACCCGTTCCTGAACCCGGCCGGCGCCCCCGGTGACCGGCACCGGCTGCCGCCACGGCCGCTGCCGGGCCGGACACGGGGTCCGGCCCGGCAGCGGGCGCGCGGGACGGTCAGGCGTAGGTCTCGAACTCGGCGATCCTCGGGGTCCCGGTGGCACCGGTGATCTCGAAGGTGATCTTGCGCAGCGAGGTCGTGGGCACGGTGACGGTGCCCGCGCCGCTGCCGGAGGCCAGTACGGACCCGGTGTCGCCGTTGAGCACCCGCCAGCTGCCGACGACGCCCGTGGCGCCGGAGGCCTCGCGGATCCGCACGGAGGAGACGGAGGTCGCGGTGCCCCACTTGACCGAGATGGAACCGGTGGTGCCGGTGGGCGACCAGTAGGTGTTCAGATCGCCGTCCCGGACGTTGCCGTAGCTGGTGCCGGACGCCTTGCTCGATCCGTCGGCGCCGGCGCCGAGGCTGAGGTTGGTGCCGGTCGGGTCGGTCGGGTCGGTCGGGTCGGGCGTGGGATCGGTCGGGTCGGGCGTCGGGTCGGTCGGGTCCGGGGTCGGCGTCTGCGTCGAGCAGTTGCCGTCGGAGACCTTCAGCCCCTTGTTGGCGCCCGCCGTCTGGGTCACGATGCCGGGCACGCAGGACGCCGCGTCCATGCTGTAGGCGTAGGGGATGCTGACGGTGGTGTTCGACTGGGGGTTCGGACCGGCCGGGTGGTTCTCGGTCCCGGGGGCGGACCAGGTCACGTTGTCGAAGATGTTGCCGCCGACCTGCCAGTAGCCGGTCGTGTCGGTGTAGAAGGTGCCCAGGACGTCCTTGGAGTCCTTGAAGTAGTTGTTCTCCACCTTCGCGTGCGCGCCGGCCCGGGAGTTGATCCCGGATTTGTTGAGCTTCACGTAGTAGTTGTCGTAGATGTGCGCGATGCCGCCGCGCAGCAGGGGTGTGCGGGAGTCGACGTTCTCGTACAGGTTGTGGTGGAACGTCACATAGCCGTTGTCCAGCTGGGTCTCGCTCGACCCGATGAGCCCGCCGCGGCCGGAGTTGCGCAGGGTGCTGTACGACAGCGTGACGTACTGCGTGTTGTCCTTCATGTCGAAGAGGCCGTCGAAGCCGTCGTCCTCGCCGCCGGAGGCCTCCAGGCTCGCGTGGTCGACCCAGACGTTGCGGACGTCGCTCTCCATGCCGATCGCGTCGCCTCCGTTGGAGGTCGGCGAGCCCGACTTCTTGACGTTCCGCACGGTCACGTTCTGGATGATGATGTTGCTGGACTGGCGGATGTGGATGCCGAGCTGGTCGAAGACCGCACCGCTGCCGACGCCGACGATCGTGACGTTGCTGATCTGCTTGAGCTCGATCACCCCCGCCGCCGTGTTGCAGCTGTCCCCCGAGACCTTCTCGGTGTTGCCGTGGTTGATGGTGCCCTCGACCTGGATGATGATCGGGGTGCTGCTGCTGGCGCGGCTGCACAGCGCCTGGTGGATCGCGGTGCCGGTGGTGGCCTTGACGGTCTGTCCGCCCGCACCTCCGGTCGTCCCGCCGTTCTGGCTCGCGTAGCCGGTGGCTCCGCCGGTGGCGGCGGACGCCGAGGGCATCGCCACCACGGCCCCGGCCCCGGCGGCCAGCGCGGCCGTGGCCACCGCCGCGTACAGACGCAGCGCGACTCGTCTCTTCATGTCCATGTCTCCCTGTCGATCCTCGGAGCCCCGTCACCCTGAATGACATGCACCTGTCATCCATAGCCGTTGATATGGAAAGCGCTTTCTGGTTCGGAGAATAGGGCGACGCTCAACAGGCTGGCAATACTCCCGACACTTCCCGTACGCGACGGGGTGCGGGTGTGACCTCAACTGCCCTATATTTTCCCGAGTTACGCACCGGACGCATCGTCGACAGTGGGCTCCCGGGGCCATGGACCAACCCCGGGAGCCACCTCGGATCGGACAGCAAGCGCGTTCTATACGAGGGACCCGACGTCAGCGATCAACTGTCGACCGCGGTCGTCGTGAAGCGGTCGCCGCAGATGCGGGGCAGCGCGGTGCGCAGGGTCAGCGCCTCCCGCGAACCGGGCGGGTACACCCTCAGATAGTCGGGTGCGTCCCAGCAGCCGGAGGGCTCGATGCCCTGGTTCACCGTGTGGAGGACGACGGACGCGCTCCGGCCCGGCGGGATCACCCGCACCTGGTGCGTGCCGCCCTCGCGCGCGGCGGGCACGCCGATCATCGCGCCGTCCCGCTTGATGAGCGAGACCCCCGGGAAACCGCGCAGGGTGCACGCGGCGCCGGTCCGGTTGGTGAAGGTCAGCCGGTAGTGGACCTGGCCGGCGCCCGCGTCGGGCCGCCCCAGGCGCATGGCGAGCCCTTCGGCCGTACAGCGTGCGGGGCCCGGCGCCGGACTCGAAGCGGCGGCGGATCCGGGGGACGCGGGCGCCGTCGTCCGCCGTGGGGGCGCGGACGTGTCCGGGGCCGGGGACGAGGAGGGATCGGACGGGTCGGACGGCTGGACGGCGCCGGTGGCGGCGGGCGCGGTGCCGGAGGACGCGGCCGGGCCGGACGATCCGTCGCACCCGGTCACGAGCAGGGCGAGGGCGACGGCGGCGAGGGGGAGCATCAGGCGGCCGTGCCGTGGGGGTGTGGTGCGCGCGAGAAGGCTCATGCCTCTCGCCTGCTCGGTCCGGCGCCCCGCGAACCCTTTTCCCGTCCGCCGGAACCCCGTCCGGGCGGGATGCGCCGGCGGGGCGCTGCCGACTCGCCCCCTCTGCGGGGGAATCGGCGGTCCGGAAGGGTGACGCGGACCGTGACCGGCCGCCACCGCCGGGGCCGTGCGGATATCCCTGATGTCCGTGAACACCCATCTGATCCGCCTCGCACGCCTCCTCGCCCCGGCCGCCGCCGTCCTCGCCCTGACCGGCGCCGCGCACGCCGCACCGGCGGGACCGCCCTCGCCCCTCACCCCCTGCGCCGGAGCCGTCGCACCCTTCGGCTACGTCTGCGTCCCCTCGCCGAAGCAGTGCTTCACGACACCGTGTCCGCAGTACGCCTTCGTGCCGGTACTACCGGGCCGGCGAACGGAGCCGGACGCGCCGGCGTAGACGGCGTACCGGCGGGGCCGCCGCGACGGGCGCGGCGGGCCCCGCCCGGCACCCCCGGACGTCCGGCGTGTTCCACCACCCTCCCCCATGAGTTAGGTTAGGCATACCTAAGTAACTGACAGCAGGTCTTGTCCCCGCCGATCAGGAGCACTCGGATGCATCCCTTCCCCGCCCGTGGCACGGAGCCGACCCCCGCCGAACGTCTGCGCTCGGTCCTGATGTCCGCCCACTCCATGACCGTGGTCAGCGACGGACTCGAACCCGTCGAGGTGCACCGGCTCGACGGCACTGGCGCGATGGGCCACATCCACCTGCACGAACCGTCCGCCACCGGCCCCGCGCACCCTGCCGCACCGGTGCCGGTCCGGCTGGAGTTCACGGACATCGCCCCCACCCCCGTGCGCGACCGGCTGCGCGCCCGCGTGACGCTGACCGGGCTGCTGGCCGCTCCGTACGATCCGGACGCCGCCGACAGCGTCTGCATGGAGTTCGGCCAGGCGGTCATCGACGACCGGGCCGGTCGCTCCTACGTCACCCTGGCCGCGCTCCAGGACGTGACGCCCGACCCGGTGGCCGTGCACGAGGCGGAGATGCTGACCCACCTGATGGACGGTCACGGCGAACTCGTCCCGCTGCTCCTGCGCCTGGTGCGGCCGAGGCCGGAACGGTCCCTGCTGCGCGCGCTTCCCGTGGCACTGGACCGCTACGGGCTGACGCTGCGACTGGAGTACGCGCGGGGGCGCCGGGACGTGCGGCTGCCGTTCGCCACGCCGGTGGACGCGTGGGAGCAGGCGGGGGCGCGGATCCACGCCCTGCTCACGGCGGCGCGGCGCGCCTCCCACCCCAACCGGCTGCTGACCTGACGGAACCGGGCGGGGCCACCGGGACCGTACCCCTACGCGTGATCGAGACCGTTGCGGCTCCTGGGGGCGCGGGCGAGAATCGGACCATGACGGGTGAACCTCGGCCGGCCGGCGACAGCTCGGACCACGGCGACAGGCCCGCGCTGCGGGCGTCCGACCGGGAACGCGACCAGGTGGTCGAGATCCTGCAGACGGCCGCGGGCGACGGCCGGCTGACCATCGGCGAGCTGGACGAACGGCTCGACGCGGCCCTGTCGGCCCGGACGCGGGACGAGCTGGCGCGGCTGACCGCCGATCTGCCCCTGGACGGCCGGCCCCCGCAGGCCGCCGAACTGCTCCGGATCGACCAGCGGTTCGGGGACGTCACCCGCACCGGCCGCTGGCTCGTCCCGCGCCGGATGGAGTTCCGGCTCATGTTCTGCGAGGCGAAGCTCGACTTCACCGAGGCCGTCATCACCCACTCCGCCCTGGACATCGACGTCGACCTGCGCGTCGGGGGCAACCTGATCCTGGTGACGCGGCCCGGCGTCACCGTCGACCCCGACGGACTGGAGCGGTCCAGCGGCGAGATCAGGATCCGCCCCGGCACCGAGGGGGACGTGCCGCCGGTGCTGCGGGTACGGCTGACCGGGCAGTCCCGCGGCGGCGACGTCACGGCCCGGCCCCCGCGGCGGAGCCTGTCGCAGGTGATGCGCCGCCGTGACCGGGGCGGGGACGGCCGCCGAGGCGGATGACCGACGGCGGTCCTCAGTCCCCCGTCGCGCCGTCGGTCCGCTCCCTCAGCAGATCCGCGTGGCCGTTGTGGCGCGCGTACTCCTGGATCATCAGGACGTAGACCCAGCGCAGACTGAACGTGGCACCCACCACGGACGGGAACGTCTCGTCGAGGGAGCGGCCCGCCACGAGCGCGTCGCAGGTCCGGATCTCGGCGTGGAAGGCCGCGACGTCGTGCTCGGCGCGGTCGCCGCGGACGCCCTCGAAGCCCTCGTCACCGTCCGAGGGACCGGTGAAGACCTCGCCGACGTCCTCACCGGCGAAGCTCCTCCTGAACCACCACCGCTCGATCTCCGCCATGTGCCGGACCAGGCCGAGCAGGGTCAGCGCCGACGGCTCCACGGCCGTCCGCGCCAGTTGCTCCCCGTCCAGCCCGGCGCACTTCACCAGCAGCGTCTCCCGGTGCCAGGTGAGCCATCCCTCCAGCGTCCCGCGCTCGGACAGGACGCCCAAGTCCCTCAGCTGTACGGTTCGTTCCACCATCGGTGCTCGCCATGTCATGCCCCCACCCTCACCGATCGCCGGGGAGCGGTTCAAGGAGGACGCGCGTCCGGTCCGTCAGCGGCCGGCCAGTGCCGGGTAGTCGTTGTAGCCCTCGGCGCCGTGGACGTGCATCAGGAACTCCGGGCGCAGGGGGTTGAGGGGCGCGCCCGTGCGCAGGCGCTCCACGAGGTCGGGATTGGCGAGGAACCCCCGCCCCAGGGAGACCAGATCGGCGCCCCCGGCCAGCAGCCGCTCGGCGTGCCGCAGTCCGGCGTCGGCCGCCAGGTCCTCGTGGGAGAGCTTGGGATTGGCCATGAGGGTGCCGGGCCAGTCCGCCCGGATCTGCTGGTAGAGCGGTTCGTCCGGGTCGGCGTACACCAGGTGCAGATAGGCGGGGGCGAGACGGGCCAGTTCGGGCAGGAGCGCGGCGTAGAGGGCGCTGCTGTCGCCCTCCGCCACGGAGTTGACGTTGTTCGCGGGCGATATCCGTACGCCGGTCCGCTCGGCGCCGACCGCCTCCGCGACGGCCCGCACCACCGCGACGGTGAAGCGGATCCGGTGCGCGGCCGGGCCGCCCCAGGCGTCGGTGCGCCGGTTGGTGTTCTCCGAGAGGAACTGGTGCAGCAGATGGCCGTTGGCGGAGTGCACCTCCACCCCGTCGAAGCCCGCCGCCACCGCGTTGCGTGCGGCGGTGGCGAAGTCCGCGACCGTGGCGGCGATGTCGTCGGCGGACATCGCGCGCGGCGCGACGGTCTCCTGGAGGCCGGACGGGGTCCGGAGCGTCTCGGGGAAGCGCACCGCCGAGGGCGCGACGGGGAGGTGGCCGCTGGTGTCGGGGTGGCCGACCCGGCCGCCGTGCTGGAGCTGGAGGAACATCCGGCCGGCCGGATTCACCGCCCGTACGGCCTCGGTGACGCGCCGCCAGCCCGCGATCTGGGCAGCGGTGTGGATCCCGGGGATGTGCGGGTAGGTCCGGCCGACGGCATTGGGCGTGGTGGCCTCGGCGATGATGAGACCGGCCGTGGCGCGCTGGGCGTAGTGGGTGGCCATCAGCTCGCCGGGGACGCCGTCGGCGTCGGCGCGGTTGCGGGTGAGCGGGGCCATGACCAGGTGATTGGCCAGGTCGAGGCCGCCGAGACGGGCCGGTGCGAAGAGGCGGGAGGCGGTGGTCGTCCGCGGGGTCTGCGTCATGCGGGGTACCGTAGAACCTCACATTGATGTCAGGTTCAAGTCGTGAGGTGCGGGATGCGGATCGGCGAACTGGCGGCGCGCACGGGGGTCGGCGCGCGCTCCCTGCGCTACTACGAGGAGCAGGGCCTGCTGGTCTCCGACCGGACGCCCGGCGGCCAACGCGACTATCCCGAACGCGCCGTGGACCGGGTCATCCGCATCCAGGAGCTCTACGCGGCCGGCCTCCACAGCGCGAAGATCGCCCGGATCCTGCCCTGCATGCGCGACGAGGACGGCGGTCCCTCCGTGCGGGCCACCCCCGAGCTGGTCACCGAGCTGGCCGGCGAACGGGACCGGATCGACCGGATGATCAGCGAGCTGGTCCGTTCGCGCGAGGTCCTGGACGAGGTCATCACCGCCGCGTCGGCCGCCCCCTCCCCCGCGCCGAAGCCGGCCTGACGGCCGCCCGGCGCCCCTCAGCAGTCGAGCAGCGGGAACAGCCGGGTGACGGCGGCGACCGGCAGGGCCCCGTCCGGGCGCGCGGCCGGATCGTGCTCCCGGTTCCGGTATCCGGCCAGCAACCGGCGTACGGACGCGGCGAGTTCCGCCGCCTCCTCCGGGGTCAGATGCACCACGGCGCTGAACGACGCGTCGTGCCGCCACGCCTCGGGCCCCTGCTCCCGGTGCGCCAGCCAGTAGCGGTAGCTCTCGTCCTCCAGCCCGCGTGCGAGCGCGGTGAACTCCTCCGGCTCCGCCCGCTCCCCCTCCCGGGACGGGGCCCGGCGCAGCCGCCAAGGCCGCACCCTGCCTCCCTCGTGCGGGGCCTCCTCGATGAGCCCGTGGCGGGCGAGCTGACGCAGGTGGAACGAACAGAGCCCCGAGCTGTACCCGAGCCGGGCCGCGGCCCGCGTGGAGGTGACCGTGCCCTCCTCGGCCAGCAGGTCCAGCAGGGCCGTGCGCACGGGGTGGTCCGGAAGGGGGCGCCGCACGCGGTGCAACAGAGGTTTCATGGCCGGGACTTGCCGGTTCTCCTCGCTCATTTTGCAAAGGGTGCTACTTTGCAAAGCACTGAGTCAAGCCGTGCCCGAACCGTCGCGGCACGGCTCGGCGCTGCGGAAGACACGGCGGACGGAAGGCGCTGATCCTCTATGACGGTGGGGTTCGACGAGAGCTCGCCGGACCGGCGGGTGCGGGTGATGGGTGAGCCGGTGGACTCCTACCCGGCGCTGCCGCCGGAGGTGGAGCGGGGCACCGTGCGCCGCATCACCGTCGTCGGCGAGGAGATCCTGCGCCGGGAGTGCAAGGACGTGACCCGGTTCGGCACCGCCGAACTGGCCCGGCTGATCGACGACATGTTCGCCACGAACCGGGTGGCGAGCGGCGCGGGCCTGGCGGCCAATCAGATCGACGTGGATCTGCGGCTGTTCGTCTGGGACATCACGGACGAGTGGGGGGTGCGTCATGTCGGCCACCTCGCCAATCCGGTCCTGGCGGACGTGCCGGCCGGGGAGCGCAGACTGGTCGAGGAGGGTGAGGGGTGCCTGTCGGTCCCCGGGCCGTTCCGGACGGTGCCCCGGCCCGACCGCGCGGTGGTCCACGGCTTCGACATGCACGGGGAGCCCCTGGTCGTCGAGGGGCGCGGCTACTTCGCCCGCTGCCTCCAGCACGAGACGGACCATCTGCACGGCCGGCTCTACCTGGACCGGCTCTCCCAGCGGGAGCGGAAGTCGGCGCTGCGCGAGATGGCGGCCGCGAAGGACGAGGTCTTCGCCCGGCGGGCCGCCGCCGCCGAGAAGCTGGGCAAGTAGCGGCCGTACGCACACGCGGTGCCCGCCCGCGGAGCGGGACGGGCACCGCGCGAAGAGGCCCGGCGGTCGCGTACGGCCGGGCGGCGCACACCGGTCAGCCGGCGGCGGGCCACTCCAGCGGTTCGCTGGTGAAGCCCTGGCTCAGCTGGACCGCGGCGGCCTTCTGCCCCTCGGGGATCAGGAAGGCCTTGCAGATGTCCGCGGACTCGCCCGGGTTCAGCTGCTTCTGCGTGTCGGGGGCCGGGCAGTCGGGCCACTTGGCCTCGCCCATGATGACGATGAGGGCCTTGGTGCGCTGACCCCGGTCGGTCTTCACCACCAGGTCGTCGTCCATGTCGCCGACCTCCATGGCCTTTCCGCTCTTGTGCGTGACCGTGGCCCACACGTACACGGGGATCTTGGGCTCCTCCCCCTTGTCCTTGTCCAGGCCCGAGTTGTCCATGTCGGCCTTCGTGCCCGTGCGCACCTTGGTGGGCGTGACCGTGTAGGTGCTGCCCTTCGACTTCTGCATGGTGCTCTCCTGCGGCGGGCTGGCCTCGCCCAGGCGGAACGTCTTCCTGTCGTCCGACGACGACCCCGATCCCGATCCCGACGAGCCGTGGCCCTTGCGGCCCTTGGCCGAGTCCGTGCCGTTGCAGCCGGTCAGCGCCACGGCCAGCACCAGGGCCCCCGCGGCCACCGGAACGGCCCGAGTCCACGTACGCATAACTTCCTCGTTCCCCGTTCGAACATGCTCGTGCGCCCGGCCGGAGTCTTCGGTTCCTGTGCCGGGCCTGTGCGATTCAGGCGCACGATCTTGCCAGAAGCGGCGGGGTGCCCGAGCCGGGCCCCCGCGCCGGTGCGCCTCGGCATCGGTCGCGGCGTGTGACCGTTCGAGATGCAGGCGCGCGGGCGCGCTGATTCGCTGGTGGGGTCGGATCTCCCCCGAGACCCAGGAGTGGACCATGAGCGTTGCGGACGAAACCGGCAAGCGGGCCGAGCGGATCCGTGCCAAGGCCCAGGAGATGAAGGAGGCCTCCGAGCGGGCCGCCGATCCCCGGGAGCGCCGCCGTCTGGAGGACAAGGCCCGGCGGCTTCAGGAGCGGAGCGAGCAGGTGTCCACCAAGGGCGAGGGCGGCTCGAATCCGCTCTGATCCGCCCGGCGGCCGGTGCCGCTCCGCCCCCGTCGGGCGGGGCGACACCGGCCGCTCCGTGCGGAGTTACTGGGCGAACCGCGGGAGCCACTTCACCCGGTAGTCGGGGTGGCCCGCGTGCTCGGCGGCCATCTGCCGGACCACGAAGCCCAGTCCGACGGCCCGGCCCGAGGCGAAGTCCCGCCGCGGCCGGTCGACGTCGAGCGCGGCGACCTCCGTGTACTCGTCCAGGAGGACTCTGCTCGTCTCGATGCGCCGCAACGTCCTGGCGGGGTCCTGGAGGGCGACGTGCCGGTCGTACGGGTGCGTGCGCAGGGCGAACGCGACGGCACCGCCGCGGTCGTGGATCTCGCCGGGCACCTCGGCCGGGCAGCGCCACGCCTCGCCGCCGGCCGCCCGTGCGACGTCCTCCTCCTCGTCGAGGCGTGCCCGGACGAACGCGACCAGGTCGGCGTTGTCTGTCATGTGGTTCCGCATCCTTCCGCTCGGTCCCGCACCACCGGGACCGAGGGGACAGTATCCCGTCACGCCGCCCGCGTGCCGC
Source organism: Streptomyces sp. NPDC024555 (assembly GCF_055559335.1). Taxonomy (NCBI): domain Bacteria; kingdom Bacillati; phylum Actinomycetota; class Actinomycetes; order Kitasatosporales; family Streptomycetaceae; genus Streptomyces; species Streptomyces sp. NPDC024555. Next base: position 157,282 of record NZ_JBVHKV010000010.1, on the reverse strand, counting down.
AGCCCTCGCGCGGACGCGGCGCGTGGCGTTCAGCGGCTCCGGGGGCGGATCCGGGCGCGGCGCCGGCCGGGGGCCAGCAGTCCGCCGCCCACGAAGACCGCGAGGCCCACCGCGCAGCCCGCCGCCGCGAGAACGAGGGTGCGGGCACTCGTCACGGGCCGCCGGGACGCGGACGCGGTGCCCTCGGTGGCGGCGAGGACCAGACCGGTGACCGCGTCGGGGCGGGACACCGGGGCGAGGTGCGAGGAGGCGACCTCGACGGTGTGCGCGCCGGCGCGTTCGGCCTGGAAGCGTTCCAGTGCGGGCGGGAGCAGCCGGTCCTCGGTGGCGACGAGGGCCCAGGAGGGTACGGTGCGCCAGCCGGCCGTCGTGGCAGGTTCGGTGAATACGGCGGCGTCGAGGGGGCGTTGGGCGCCGGCCAGGGCGGCCGTGGTGCCGGCGGGGCGGTCGGCGGCCACGATGTCGTGGAACCGGCCGGGGGCGAGGGACAGGGCCGTGCCCCGGGTGCCGTCGGTGTCGCGGACGGCGGTGCGGGTGAGCGCCTCGGTGAGGGCCCCGCCCGGGAAGCGGGCGCAGAGCCGGCCGAGCGTCTCGCCCCGGTCCGGCATCAGGGCGGCTATGTAGACCAGCGCCCGCACCTTCGGGTCGTCCGCGCCCGCAGCGCCGATGACCGCGCCGCCGTAGCCGTGGCCGACGAGCACGACGGGGCCGGAGATCCGGGCGAGCGCGGCACGCAGGGCGGCGGAGTCCTCGGCGGGTCCGCGCAGCGGGGTGTCCGGGGCGAGGACCGGGTAGCCGCGGCGTTGGAGGCGGGCGGCGACGGCGTTCCAGGCGGAGGCGCCGGTGAAGGCGTCGTGCACCAGCACCACGGTCGGCGCGGGTCCGGGCGCGGGGCGCGGGGCGGCCGCCGCCGGTGCCGCCGCCGTGGAGAGGGCCACGGCGAGCACGGCGGCGAGGGCCGCCGCCCGCCGGGGGCCGGGAGGGGCGGGTATGCGCATGGTGCACCCGATTCTGACGACGCCGTGGTCCCTCCAGGGTGGCGAGCCGGGGCCGGTTCGGCGCGGCGCGGCGGGCAGCCGGGTGACGGTGCCGGAGCGGCGGAGCCCCCGCCCGGGAGGGGGCGGGGGCTCCGGTCCGGCCCCGGCGCGTGGGGACGGCCGGGTCCGGACGGTGCGCGCCGGGGTGCGGGCGCCGGTCAGCCGACGTTGACGTCGACGCAGGCGTAGAAGGCGTTGGCCGTGTCGGCGATGTTCCACACGGCGAGGACCTTCTGCCGGCCGGTGTGGCTGCCGAAGTCGACCTGGTGGGTGACGGTGGCCCCCGGCTGGGCGCCCCCGTCGTTGAATTCGGCGATCTTCTGGCCGTTGGCGTAGTACTGCCAGGTGCTGGTGGCGTGGCGCGCGGTGAGCACCCACTGGAAGGAGGCGGTGCGGCCGACGGGGCTGACCTTCCAGCCCTTGCTGTCGTCGTCGAGTTCGGCGAAGCCGCTGTTGCCGCCGCTGCAACTGGTCAGCCCCTTGGGGCCTTCCACGCTCTGGGGTTCGTACTGGATGGCGCCGCAGCTGATGGTCCGGGCGGCGCACTGCGCCTGCCGGCTGGGCGGGGACGAGATGTAGCCGTGGGCGTCGGCCGAGGCCGCCGGGAGGCTCAGGGCGAGCACCGGGGCGAGTAGGGCGCCGACGACGGCTGCGGTCTTCCTTTTCGCGTGCATGTGTCTTCTCCTTCACATGAGGCGTCGCCGCACACGGACGGGGCGTGGGGGCCCGGACGTGGCGGTGGTGCCTCTCAGGTGTGGGGCCAAGAGACGCGAAGGGCACGGCAGGATGCGCGACCGGACCGCCCCGAGGGGCGTCCGGCACCGGCCCTGCACTTGGACTAGACCATACTCATTGATGCGTACGCGTCAAGACGGGTGCGGCCTCGTCCGGCGGTGCTCAGTCGTCCGCGGGGCCGTCCGCCCGGCCGGCGGACACCGGTGCCCGCATTCCGTAGTCCGAGCCGGACGAGCCGTCGGACGAGGCGCCGGTCACGGACGTCGTGACATCGGCGAAGAACCCGACGACGAGGAAGAGCCCGAGCAGCACCTTGCCCCCGGTGCCCAGGACCAGCGGCCGGGTCGCCGACCGTCCCTGCTGCTCCGGCACGGACAGCGCGTCCTCGCCGAACAGGCCCTTGGGGTAGGCCGGGCTCAGCATCGACAGATAGGCCGAGACCCGCATCTCGTAGCGCAGGACGGCGGCCGTCGCCTCGAACAGCGGCCGCGGCATACGTCCCAGGACGAGCGTGACCAGCCACCAGATCACCGCGAGCGCGAACCAGCCGGTCGTGGCGAGGCTCTGCACGATGGCCGCGGGAATGACCAGGATCAGCCGGAACAGGACCGCCAGCCGGTTGAGCCGGGTGGGCACGACGTCGATGCGCACCGGATAGTCCGACGGCTGGGTCAGAGTGAACGGCGGATAGCGGTCGACGAGCAGCATCACCTCGGCGGAGACCCGGGTGCGGTAGGCGAGCGTGGCCGCGAGGAACCCGAAGACGGGAACCGGCAGCCGTCCCAGCACCAGGGCGGCGAACCAGCCGAACACGACGGTGAAGAAGGCGGCGATCCCCAGGAAGAACAGCACGATGAAGTGGGGGATCAGCAGCAGGAGCCGGAACAGGACCGTGAGCCGGCGCTGGCGCGCGGGCTCGATGAGGTCCAGGACGGGCAGGAACTCCTGCGCGTCCCCCGATCTGCGCCCCGGACTCCACTGCGCGTCGGCCATGTCGCTCCCCTTCGGCGGGTGATCCGTACGCCTGCTGCACACACGGCGTCACCCCACGCTGGAACCGGCGGGTCCGGGCCGCAATCGCCCGCGGGCCGATCGGGTGCCCCGGCCCTCAGCCCCGGCGGGCGCGGAACCGCCGGAGCCGCTCGCGCGTCCCGGCACGCATCCGCGTCCACCACGGCTTCCCGCGCCCGGTCCCGCGGCGCTTCCGGGCCGCGGTCCGCTTCCGGGCCGGGGTCCGCTTCCGGGCCGGGGTCCGCTTCTCGGGCGCGGGCCGGGCCGTCGCGGTCACCGGCCCGGCCGCGAGGACGTGGTAGCGGTGGCTCACCCACCGGCCCACCAGCAGATAGCCGAGGAGCGCGCCCGCGGTGTTGAGGATGACGTCGTCGATGTCGAACGCCCGGCCCTCCACCAGCGCACCCTGCGCCAGTTCGATCACGACGATCGCCGCGACGGTCACCAGGAACGTCCGCAGCACGCGCAGCCGCCTCGGCAGGAGCACCGGCAGCAGCACGCCGAACGGCACCCCCAGCAGCACGTTGCCGCCCATCTGCTCGCAGGCGGCGAGGAAGGTGTAGTGCTCCGCGTAGAGGCGCAGCGAGCGCCCCGGCCGGAGGTTGGACGTCACGAGGTCCGCCGACGCGGGCGACGGGGTGAGCGTCACCTCGGCCAGGACGACGGAGAATCCGGTCATCGCGAGAAGGGCCGCCGTCAGGACGGCCACCCGCAGCAGAACCCGGCCCGCGGCGCGGTGGTGCGCGGCGCCGCCCGTACCGTTCGCAGCTTCTGAGTCCATGGACGACGGATGCCCCCGAGCGGCCGTGCCACGCCTCGGGGACCGCGCGCCCGCGCCCTGCGCCGCGCGCCGAGGCGGGGAAGACTGGTCGGGAGAGGTCCGGTACGGAACGGTCCCGCGCACCGTGGGGCACGGCGATCGATGCGGAGATGCCCATGGCGAGCGACGGAGCGGTCTGCCTGGTCACCGGGGCCACCGGCTACATCGGCGGACGACTCGTCCCCGAACTGCTGGCGGCCGGGTTCCGGGTGCGCTGTCTGGCCCGCACCCCCGAGAAGCTGCGGGACCAGCCCTGGGCCCGGGACGTGGAGATCGTCCGGGGCGATGTCACCGACGCCGGCTCGCTCGCCCCGGCGATGGCGGGCGTGGACGTGGCGTACTACCTGGTGCACGCGCTGACCTCGGGCGCCGGCTTCGAGGAGACCGACCGCAGGGCCGCCACCGTCTTCGGCGACGCGGCCCGCGCCGCGGGCATCGGCCGGATCGTCTACCTCGGCGGCCTCACCCCGGCCGGTGTGCCCGAACGGGAGCTGTCGCCGCATCTGCGCTCCCGTGCCGAGGTCGGCCGCATCCTTCTGGAGTCCGGCGTCCCGACCGCCGTGCTGAGGGCCGCGGTCATCATCGGGTCCGGTTCCGCCTCCTTCGAAATGCTGCGCTATCTCACCGAACGCCTGCCGGTCATGGTGACGCCGAGCTGGGTGTCCACCCGGATCCAGCCGATCGCGGTCCGGGACGTGCTGCGCCTCCTGGTGGGCGCCGCCCGGCTGCCCCGCGAGGTGAACCGGACCTTCGACATCGGCGGCCCGGACATCGTCACGTACCGCGACATGATGCAGCGCTACGCGAAGATCGCCCACCTCCCGCACCGGCTGATCCTCCCCGTCCCCATGCTCACCCCCGGTCTCTCCAGTCACTGGATCGGCCTGATCACCCCGGTGCCGAGGTCCCTGGCCCGTCCACTGGCCGAATCGCTGCGGTACGAGGTGGTGTGCGCGGAGCACGACATCTCGCGTTACGTCCCCGACGGGCCGGGACAGCCCTTCGGCCTGGACAAGGCGCTGGAGCTGGCGCTGCAACGGGTCCGGGAGGCGAGGGTCACCACCCGGTGGTCGTCGGCCTCGGTGCCGGGCGTGCCCAGCGATCCGCTGCCCTCCGACCCCGACTGGGCCGGCGGCAGCCTGTACACGGATGTGCGCGTCCGGGCCGTGGACGCGCCGCCGGACGCCCTGTGGCGGGTGATCGAGGGGATCGGTGGCGACCACGGCTGGTACTCGTTCCCCCTGGCCTGGGCGGTGCGGGGCTGGCTCGACCGGCTGGTCGGCGGGGTGGGGCTGCGGCGCGGCCGGCGGGACACCGACCGGCTGCGGGTGGGCGACTCGCTGGACTTCTGGCGGGTGGAGGAGATCGAGCCGGGGCGGCTGCTGCGGCTGCGCGCGGAGATGCGGCTGCCCGGTCTGGCCTGGCTGGAAATGTACGCCGAACCGAGCGGTTCCGGCCGCTCGCGCTACCGGCAGCGGGCCCTGTTCCATCCGCGCGGGCTGCTGGGCCACGCGTACTGGTGGAGCGTATGGCCGTTCCACTCCGTCGTGTTCGGCGGCATGGCCCGCAACATCGCCCGCACCGCCGCCGCGGCGTCACCCGAACCGGCGAGGCCCGCGGTGTCGCGCTGACCGGCGGGCCCGGGGCGCGCCCGGAAGGAGGCACGATGACGGGTCCCGGCCTCCCCAGGAGTTGACGCCATGACCGTAGCGGTCGTCCTGTTCACCGCAGACCTCCGGCTGCACGACCATCCGCCGCTGCGCGCGGCGCTCGCCCACTCCGACGAGGTCGTGCCGCTGTTCGTCCGCGACCGTGCCGTGGAGGCGGCGGGGTTCGCCGCCCCGAACCGGCTGGCGTTCCTCGCCGACTGCCTGCGCGATCTGGACGCCGGGCTCCGCGAACGCGGCGGCCGGCTGGTGGTGCGCTCGGGCGACGTGGTCGAGGAGGTGGGCCGGGTGGTCGCCGCGACGGGCGCGGCCGACGTCCATGTCGCGGCCGGGGCCAGTGCCTTCGCCCGCCGCCGCGAGGAACGGCTGCGCACCGCGCTGGAGTCCGGCGGACAGCGGCTGCACGTCCATGACGCGGTGGTCACCGCCGTCGCGCCCGGCGCCGTGACGCCCGCCGGCTCGGACCACTTCGCCGTGTTCACGCCGTACTTCCGCCGGTGGTCGGGGCAGCGGATCCGCGACCCCTTCGGCGCGCCCCGCACGGTGCGCGTCCCGGACGCCGCCGCGTCGGAGCCCCTGCCGGAGCGCGGCCGGGTCTCCGGGGTCTCCGAGGGGCTGGCCGAGGGCGGGGAACTGCGGGCCCGCGCGCTGCTGACCGCGTGGCGGCGCCGGGGGCTGGACGCGTACGAGGAGCGGCACGACGACATGGCCGGTGACGCGACGTCCCGGCTCTCGCCGCATCTGCACTTCGGCACCCTGTCCCCCGCGGAGACCGTGCACCGGGCCCGCGCGGCCGGCGGTCCCGGCGCCGAGGCGTTCGTGCGGCAGCTGTGCTGGCGGGAGTTCCACCACCAGGTGCTCGCCGCCCGGCCCGCCGCCTCGCAGGCGGACTACCGCACCCGGCACGACCGCTGGCGCTCCGGGAAGGACGCGGCCGAGGAGACCGAGGCGTGGCGGCAGGGACGGACCGGCTATCCGGTGGTCGACGCCGCCATGCGCCAGCTGCGTCACGAGGGCTGGATGCACAACCGGGGCCGGCTCCTGACCGCCGGTTTCCTGACCAAGACCCTGTACGTCGACTGGAGGGTAGGGGCGCGGCACTTCCTGGACCTCCTCGTCGACGGGGACGTCGCCAACAACCAGCTGAACTGGCAGTGGATGGCCGGCACCGGCACGGACAGCCGCCCCAACCGGGTCCTCAATCCGGTGACCCAGGCCAAGCGGTACGACCCCGACGGCGCCTATGTGCGCCGCTGGGTGCCGGAGCTGGCCGAGGTGCCGGGCGGCGCGGTGCACGAGCCGTGGAAGCTCCGGGACGCGCCGGAGGGCGTGCGCGCCTATCCCGCGCCGCTGGTCGCACTGGCCGACGGGCTGGCGCGCTTCAGGCGGGCGCGCGACCTGGACTGAGAGCGTGCGGAACACCGTCGTCCGGACCGGGCCGGGGCCCCGGGCGCGGGTTCGCCCCCACGCTCCGAAGGGTCGCGCCACCCCTGGAGCACGACCGGCGCGCCGTGCCCGGGGGCGCTCCGCGCGGCGGCGAGGATGCCGGTGTGCCCTCTCCCCCGGTGTCCGCCGAGCCCGCCGTCCTGCCGGATCCCGGCCGTCCGCGCGCCCGCGCCGCGCTGGTGCTGCTCTCCGCGGCCTCCGGCGCGGCCGACGCCTTCGTGTTCCTCTGCCTCGGCCAGGTCTTCGCCGGGGTGATGACGGGCAATCTGGTGCTGCTCGGGGCGTCGGCCGCCGGGGCGGGCGAGAGCGGGACGGCTCCGAGGGTGGTGGCCGCGCTCGTCTCGTACGGATGCGGGGTGGCGGGGGCGGCGTGGCTGGGCGGGCGGACCGCGGGGCGGTTCCCGGTGATGCTGCTGACGGAGGTGGCGCTGCTCTCGGCGGGCGCGGTGCTGTGGGCGTGCGGGCTCGTCGCGTCGGAGGCGGACCGGCTGGGACTGCTGGTGGCGATGGGGCTCGCGATGGGCATCCAGGCGCGGATCAGGGACACCCCGACGAACTACTTCACCGGCACCCTGACCTCGCTCGTCGGGCGTCTGGCCCGGGGGACGCGGAGGCGCGGCGACGGCTGGGTGCTGGGCCGGCTGGCCGCCGTCGTCGCGGGCGCGGGCGGGGCGGCGCTGGCGGTGCGGCTGTGGCCGGAGGGCGGGGCGGTGGCGGCGGCCGTGCTCGCGGCGGCCGCCGTGCTGGTGGAGGCGGCGGGCCGGTCCGGCGTGAAGGCCGCGGGTGACCGGTGAGCTCCGGACAGAGATGTGCCCCGGCCGGATCGGGGGAATCCAGCCGGGGCGGTCTCGGGGTGGGGGCGCTCGGCGCGCCGCCCACATATAGGTGAACGATAAACCACCAGGTTCCGTTCCCGTGCACCCGCACCCCGGAGTGTGATCCAGGGCACGGGCCGCCGTCGCCGAGCGTCAGCGTTCCTCACGGAACAGCACATGCCGCCCCGCCACGGGGTCGAACTTGCGCAGGACCAGCCGGTCGGGAGTGTTGCGGCGGCTCTTGCGCGTCACATAGCCGTGCCCCGTCCCCGCGGTCGAGCGGAGGGTGACGACGGGACGGACTTCACTGCGGGCCATGGGCGCCTCCGGACTCGTACTCCACGCCCCCGTCACCCCTGTCGGCAACGGGATTCGTTTTCGTTACGCCGGTGCAACGCGGCCACGCCCCGGCGCATTCCCGCCGGTCCCCGGCACGCCTCCCGGACGCCTCCGGCACCACGGCCCCGGGCGAGCATCGGCCGCACCCGCCCGGGACCCTCGCGCATATGCCGCTGTGGGATGCGTACGCCCCGCGCAAAAACGGCGCTCATCAGCGCTCAAACGTCCGCGCGCGCCGGTTGACTTGCATCAACGCCCGGAGCCAGCAAAGGTGTTCGACGGATCGGGCCTCCAGTCCGCCGCTGACATATGCCCCGTGCAAGAACGCACCGAGTGTTGCCAAAGCACTTACGGGCTCCCGCCGGCTGTGCGACAGTCGTATTCGGTCCACCCTCAGACCTGGTTGTACCGCGCCCGTATCGGAGTACGACATGCCGCCCCATCTGTCCGCGGACCGGCCCGCGTCCCAGCCGCCCGAGCACGACGCCGCCGGTGCCCCCGGCGCCGTCGGTGCCGTTGACGCGCTGATCCACCGGACGCTCAGGCTGCGCGGGGACGTGGACGCGGTGCGGCGCGACACCGTTCAGATCGACGAGGACGATCCGCAGCAGCGCTGGCAGCGCGCGCTCTGCGATCTGGCCGTCCATCAGCTCGACGACCTCGGCGCGCAGTTGGGACAGCTCAGGGAAGGTCTTCCCCCGCAGGCCGCGGAGCCCGCGGAGCGGTCGGCCGCCGCACCGGACCGGACCGGGCGGGAGACGCCCTCGGACGACGGCCCCCGCTCGCCGGTCGGGCGGGTGGGCAACGCCGAGTGGAACCTGCTGACGGACGAGGTCAGCTGGTCCGGGGAACTGCTCCGGATCTTCGGCCGCACCGCCGCCGCCGGACCGCTCTCACTCGACGAACTGCCCTCGGCCCTCCTCCCCGAGGACCAGCCGCTTCTCACCGCCCTGGTGACGGACTGCCTCGTCGACGGCAAGCCGATAGACGGCGAGTTCCGCATCCTCCTCCCGGACGGGCGGACGCGGACCCTGCACATGAGGGGCGAGCCCGTCCTCGACGCCGACGGCTGCACCGCCTCCATGTGGGCGGTCATGCGGGACGTCAGCGCGCTGCGCCGCGGCCAGCAGGCCGTCCGCCGCACCCATGACACCTTCCGCCGCCAGCAGGACATCGCCCAGGCCGAGCGCCGGGTGGCCAAGGACCTCCAGGAGGCCGTACTGCCCCCGTGGCGCGGTTCCCTGCGTCTGCCGGAGCAGGGTCCCGGAGCGCTCGACATCGCGGCGCACTATCTGCCGTCCGAGTCCGGCGCGCTCATCGGTGGCGGCTGGTACGACGCCATGGACCTGCCCGACGGCAGAACGCTGCTGACGGTCGGCGATCTGACCGGCCACGGCATCCGGGCCACCTCCGCCATGACGATGGTCCTGGGTGCCCTGCGCGGTATGGCCGTGGCCGGCATCGCCCCCGCCGCACTGATGGGGCACCTCAACCACTTACTGGAGACGTCCGTCCAGCCCGCCCTCGGCAGCGCGGTGTGCTGCCGTTTCGACCCCGCCACCCGCGTCCTGGAATGGGCGCAGGCGGGACACCCGGCACCGCTGCTCTTCCGCAACGGCACCGGGCGCCCCGTTCCCCCGCCGGACGGCATCCTGCTGGGCGCGGCCCCGGGGGCGGTCTACGAGCAGGACGAACTGCGCCTGCTGCCCGGTGATGTGCTGGTGCTGCACACCGACGGTCTGGCCCGGGACGGCGGCAGCGCGGAGCGCGGCCTGCGTCCGGGCATGGACACACTCCTCGGACTCGCCCCCCGCTTCGGCCGGGCCCGTTCGGCACAGGAGTGCGTACGAGCCGTCGTCGAGCAGTTCGGCGGAACCGAGCGGATGGACGACGCCAGCGTGCTCGTCGTCCGCATCGCGGCCTAGGAACGGGCCACCGGGGTACGCCCCCGGCCGTAGCGCCTCCTCAGATCTCCGCGCTCCTGGGCCGCTTGACGAGGTGGCTCTGGGGCAGGGAGCGCTTGATCTCCTGACGCAGGTCCTCGATCTTCGTGTATCCCGCGAACTGCCCCGTCAGCCGGTACATTTCGCGCAGCCGGTCCCAGGTGCGGTGCGAGGAGGTCTCCCCCATCGTCATCAGGGCGAGCCGGGCGTAGCGGTCGGCCTGCTCGGGGTCGTCGCCGATGAAGCAGGCCGAGGCCAGCGAGATGTAGTCGAAGATCTTGGACCGCTGGCGTCCGTTGACCCGCAGTTCCAGCGCCCGCTTGGCGTGGCGCTGGGCGGGGACGGCGGCCGAGGGGTCGTGCTCGGCCAGCGTGCGGAACGCCAGGGCCTGCATGCCGTGCAGATCCGCCTCGTCGAACATCTGCATCCAACTGGGCGGCGGCACATTGGTCTTGTCGGAGACGAACAGTTCCTCGGCCATGCCGAGCGTGCGGCGCATCGCCTGGCCGTGCCCCATCGACGCCTGCGCCCAGGCCTCGATGGTGTGCAGCATCGCCCGGGTGCGCGGCAGAACCATGTCGCCGGAACCGGACTTGGCGAGCTTCATCAGGTCGAGGGCGTCGTCGGGACGGCCCAGATGGACCATCTGGCGGGCCGCCCGGGAGAGTGCCTCACCCGCGCGGGGCCGGTCGCCGCCCTCGCGTGCCGCGTGCGCGGCGATGACGAAGTACTTCTGAGCCGTGGGTTCGAGGCCGATGTCGTGGGACATCCAGCCGGCCAGCACGGCGAGGTTGGCGGCGACGCCCCAGAGGCGCCGCTGCAGATGGTCGGGGTGGCGGTAGGCGAGCATGCCGCCCACCTCGTTGAGCTGGCCCACCACCGCCTTGCGCTGGAGGCCGCCGCCCCGGGAGGCGTCCCAGGCGCGGAACACCTCCACGGAACGCTCCAGCGCCTCGATCTCCTCCGAGCCGATGGGCGCGGCCTCGTACCGGTCGAAGCCGGCCGGGTCCGCGTGCGCGGGATCGTCGATGCGTGGGGCGTCCGCCGCCAGGACGGGGTCGGTGTGGAGCCAGTCGTGCATGGGGCCGGCGATGGTCGAGCCCGCGGCGAGCGCGGCGCCCGCGCTCACCAAGCCGCGTCGGTTGAGCATGAGGTCCATTCCCGTGAATTCGGTGAGGACCGCTGCCGTCCGCTCGGGCGCCCACGGGAGCTGGTCGGGATTCTGCTCCGTCCCGGCCTCCCGCCGTTTCCCCACACGCCCGCGTCGGCCGAACCCGAGGTCCTCGATGGTCACGACACGACCGAGCCGCTCGGTGAACAGGGCAGCCAGCACCTTGGGGACGGGATCGCGCGGGGACTCCCCCATGTCGATCCAGCGCCTCACGCGCGAGGTGTCGGTGGCCAGCTGCGGATGGCCCATGGCCGCCGCCTGCCGGTTCACCATTCTCGCGAGTTCGCCCTTGGACCAGCCGGCAAGGCCGAACAGGTCCGACAGACGGGTGTTGGGTTCTCCGGTCACGTCAAGCCCCCAGGTTCTCGGCTGTGTTGACAGTAACCCCGTGTCAGGTGCCGTGCGACTATTCGCCAGGCTTCGCCAGGGTGCGCTACGTGGTTACCCACCCGTGCGCCGGTGTCAGGTAGGAAAGCGCCACCCCGCCCGGCAGCCCTCGGTACTCCCCAGGGTGCCGAACGGCCGCCGGGACGGGGCGGCGCACGCTACTTGTCGGCGCACGAAGGGATCTGTCTCGCCCATGTACACAGCATCGTCCTCCGTGTCCGCCCCGCCCCGGCCGCTTCGACCCCTCGGGGCGGGCGGCGGACCGTATCTCGATCCCCGCGCCACCGTCCCGGCGCCGGGCATCGGCCGGCCCCGGCGCGCGGCAGGGCCCGGTGCCCCCTCGCTCGGCGGAAGGCTGGACCTGTCCGGGCCGCAGGGCGCGCAGTTGAGGATGGTGATCGCCTCGGTCCACCGGATCTGCCCGGAGTTCAATCCGGTGCAGGTGCTGCGGCGCAGCGGCCGTTCGGTCCTGCTCGTGGGCTCCACCGGCCGCGCGACCGCGGTCGCCAAGTGTTTACTGGACCACTCCCCCGCGTGGTCGGAGCGGTTCCGGCACGAGATAGCGGCATACCGGGCGTTCGTCCGGCACCGCCCGCCGGTCCGGGCGCCCCGGCTGATCGCCGCGGACCCGGAGAACTGCACCCTGGTCATCGAGCGGATGCCCGGCAGGGTGGCGGCGCTGACCCGTCATCCCTCGGAGGCCCCGCCGCGCGCCGATCTGCGGGCCGTGCTGGGCGCGGTCACCCGGGTCAACGCCTGGCGCCCGCCGCCCGGTCTCTTCGAGGCCCCGCTGGACTACGCGGCGCGCATCTCGCGCTATCACGAGCTGGGGCTCTTCACCGACCGGGACCTGGGCGACCTGCAGAAGCTGCTGCACGGCCTGGCCCACGCGGGGGGCCGCCAGGGCATGGGCCAGTTCTGCCACGGGGACGCGCTGCTCTCCAACATCCTGCTGTCGCCCACCGGTCCGGTGCTGGTGGACTGGGAGCACGCGGGCTGGTATCTGCCGGGCTACGACCTGGCGACGCTGTGGGCGGTCCTGGGGGACGCTCCGGTGGCGCGGCGCCAGATCAGCCAGCTGGCGCAGGCGCCCGGCACGGCGGCGCGGGACGCGTTCCTCATCAATCTGATGCTGGTGCTCACCCGGGAGATCCGGACGTACGAGACGGCCGTCCAGCGGGCCATGCGGGATTCCACCGCGCCCGTGCGGGCCGGCCAGGAGCGTCCCGGTGCGCTGTCGTCGGGCGAGGAGCAGCGTCTGCTGCTGCGCCGTCTCCATGACGACTGCGCCATGGCCCGGCGTGCCGTGCGGGCCGCGGTCGGCACGCGTTAGACCTGACCGACGGGGGAGGCGCGCCGCGGCTCCGGTGCCGACACACCGGGACCGCGGCGCGCTGCTGTGCGGTGCGTCAGCGGGCGCGGACGATGTCCACGTCGGACGCCTTGACGAAGGCGATCCGGTGTCCGATCTGGACCGTCACATACCTCTCCGCGCCCCGGAAGTAGCTGTGGTCCAGGGGGTAGGAGGCGTCGATCGTCGGCGCGTAGAAGAAGCCGGTGGGCGCCTCGCCGCCGCCGGGGTAGGACTGGCCCGCCTTGATCGTGTACGGGAGGGCGGTGCCCACGCGCTTGTCCGCGAAGTCGGCGGGGTACTCGGACTTCTCCGGGTACGCCACCCCGTAGACCGGCACCTCCGTCTTTCCGGCCTTCGGGCGGACGACCGTGCCGGCGGTGGGAAGGGTGGTGCGGGTGTGGGCCGGGGTGCGGAACCACGCCTTCTCGCCGTACCACCAGATCGCGGTCCAGCCGGGCGCGCGGCCGGCGACGACGGCCTGCTGGGTGGCGCTGATCTTGCTGCCCCAGTCGGCGGCGCAGTTGGTGCCGGGCGAACCGTCGGTGTGGAGGCCCGGGTCGGAGAAGAGCGGTGCGTCGTCGGAGGGTGCGGTGTGCAGCGGGACGGCGCTGGAGCCCTGGACGGGGAGGTCGACGCCCTTCTCGCAGTCGCGGAAGGCCTGCCGGTTCTCCGCGAACCGGGGGCTGACGGTGACAAGCGGGCTGCTCTTGGCCGCCGTCGGCACGGGCGGCTTGCCGAGCAGGGTCATGAAGCGGTTCCAGTCCCAGTACGTTCCCGGGTCCCAGTGCATGCCCTTGGTGCCGACGGCGCTGGTGGGCGGCACCCCGTCGTGGCCGATGATGTGCTGGCGGTCGAGCGGGATGTCGTACTTGGCGGCGAGGTAGCGCACGAGCGCGGCGGTCGAGCGGTACATCTCGGGGGTGTACCAGGTGGCGCCCTCGGTGGCGACGCCCTCCTGCTCGATGCCGATGGAGTGGCTGTTGACGTACCAGTTCCCGGCCTGCCAGGCGACGTCCTTGTTCTTCACCATCTGGGTGACGTGGCCGTCGGCGGAGCGGACGACGTAGTGCGCCGAGGTCTGCTTCAGGGGGTTCTGGAAGATCTTCAGGGTGGTGTCGAAGTCCTCCTCGGTGTCGTGGAGGACGATGAACCTGATCTTGTTGGTGCCGGGCCGGTCCGCGGTGTCGTAGTTGCCGTACGTCTCCTTGTCGGCCGGGTCGCCGGTCTGCTGGTAGGCGGCGGGCACCCAGTCGCAGGAGAGGCCCCGCGGGCACTCCGGGCGCACTCCGTCCGCACCGGCGTGCGCGGCGGGTGCGAGCAGCGCGAGGCTCAGGGCCCCGGCCGCGGTGAACGCGAGTGCGCGTCTGGTCCTCTGCTTGGACGTCATGACAACCCTTCTCGGAGCCGGGTGTTTCCCGTGCCGTGCAGTGCCGTGCGGTGTGCGTGTTCCGATCTCGTGATCAGTGGTGCGCGCACACTCTCCGGCCCGTGATGATGGCGCGTCAAGAGTGGTGGGGGACACGCGAGTCGAGCCACTGGACCAGACCACTGGCAGGTGCTCCGACCTGCGGACGGAAAGCCGGGGCCGGGAGTCTGGCGGTGCCGCGTTACCCGGGCTTTACGTGACGGCCGGTCGGCCGCCCCGGGGCCCGCCTTCACTCGGACGGGGGTACTTCTTGTGTGACTAATGGCTGTCAGACATGCCCCGAACGGACGCAGGGTAGTGCTCGCGCGGACACGACAGCTCCGCGTGGCAGGCACGCGGAGGCCCAGCGAAAGGCCCGACGCACATGGCACAGCCCTTCACCCTGCCGGACTTCTATGTCCCGTATCCGGCGCGGCTCAATCCCCATGTGGAGGAGGCGCGGCAGCACACGAAGACATGGGCGCGGGCCATAGGGATGCTGGAGGGCTCCGGCATCTGGGAGGAGAAGGACCTGGACTCCCACGACTACGCGCTGCTGTGTGCCTACACCCATCCCGACTGCTCGGCCGAGGCACTGTCGCTGGTCACGGACTGGTACGTGTGGGTCTTCTTCTTCGACGACCACTTCCTGGAGCTGTTCAAGCGCACCCCGGACCGCGAGGGCGGCAAGCGGTATCTGGACCGGCTGCCGGCCTTCATGCCGATGGAGCGCGGGGCGCCGACTCCGGAGCCGACCAATCCGGTCGAGGCCGGTCTGGCGGACCTGTGGGCGCGTACGGTGCCCAGCATGTCGGACGCGTGGCGGGCCCGGTTCGCGGTGGCGACGGAGAACCTGCTGAACGAGTCCCTGTGGGAGCTGGCCAACATCAACGAGGGGCGCATCGCGAACCCCGTCGAGTACATCGAGATGCGCCGCAAGGTGGGCGGTGCCCCGTGGTCGGCGGGGCTCGTCGAGTACGCCGCGGGGGCCGAGGTCCCCGAGGCCGTGGCCGGGGAGCGGGCGCTGCGCGTGCTGCGGGACGCGTTCTCCGACGGCGTCCACCTCCGCAACGACCTCTTCTCGTACCAGCGCGAGGTGGAGGAGGAGGGGGAGAACAGCAACGGGGTGCTGGTCCTCGAAACGTTCCTGGGCTGTTCCACGCAGGAGGCGGCCGAGGCGGTCAACGATCTGCTGACCTCGCGGCTCCAGCAGTTCGAGAACACGGCGCTGACCGAGCTGGGCCCGCTGTGCGCGGGCAAGGGCCTGGACCCGGCGCAGACCGCGGCGGTCCTCGCGTATGTGAAGGGGCTCCAGGACTGGCAGTCGGGCGGCCACGAGTGGCACATGCGCTCCAGCCGCTACATGAACGACGGGGGCGCCCCGCAGGCCGAGCCGGGCTTCGGGATGGCCGCCGCCTCCCTGCGCTTCACCCCGCGCTCGGAGTCGGCGCGGCTGCGCAGTCACGCCCATGTGCCGTATCAGCACGTGGGCCCCTCCCTGCTGCCCGATTTCGACCTGCCCTTCGACACGACGCTCAGCCCGCATCTGGAGGGGGCCCGGGAGCGGATGGTCGTCTGGGCGCGGCGGATGGGCATCCTGGAGGCGCAGCCGGGGGTGCCGGGCTCGCACATCTGGGACGAGGAGCGGCTGCGGGCGATCGATCTGCCGCTCTGCGCGGCGGGTATCCATCCGGACGCCACGCAGGACGGGCTCGACCTGTCCTCGGGGTGGCTGGCGTGGGGGACGTACGGGGACGACTGGTTCCCCGTCGTGCACGGGCGCACCCGCGATCTGGCCGGGGCCCGGCTGGCCAATGAACGGCTCTCGCTCTTCATGCCGCTGGACGACTCGCCGCTGCCGGAACCCCGCAACGCGCTGGAGCGCGGTCTCGGCGATCTCTGGCAGCGCACGGCGGGGCCGATGGACGACGCGGGGCGGCGCGCGTTCCGGACGTCCGTCGAGGAGATGACGGCGAGCTGGCTGTGGGAGCTGGCCAACCAGGCGCAGAACCGGATCCCCGATCCGGTGGACTACGTCGAGATGCGGCGCATGACCTTCGGTTCGGACCTGACGATGAGCCTGTGCCGGCTGGGGCACGGCCGGAAGGTGCCGCCGGAGGTGTACGGAAGCGGCCCGCTGCGTTCCCTGGAGAACGCGGCGGCGGACTACGCGGCGCTGCTCAACGACCTGTTCTCGTACCAGAAGGAGATCGAGTACGAGGGGGAGGTGCACAACGGGGTGCTCGTCGTGCAGAACTTCTTCGGGGTCGACTATCCGACGGGGATGCGGATCCTCTACGACCTGATGACGTCGCGGCTGCGGCAGTTCCTGCACGTCGCCGAGTACGAACTGCCCGTTCTGTACGACGACTTCGATCTGGACGCCGAGGCGCGGGAGACCCTGGCCGGATACGTCCAGGAGCTGAAGCACTGGCTCGCGGGCATCCTGATCTGGCACCGGGGCTGCCGGCGCTACCGGGAGGAGGACCTGCGGCGCGGCACGGCCGCCCCGTGGCACCTGGGCGCTCTGCCCCTGGGCCGGGGCACCTCGGCGGCGCGGGTGACCACGCTGTTCGCGGGTCTCTCGGGGGCGGGGGTGTAGCGGGAGGGAGCGCGGGCCCGGTGGACTCGCCGGGCCCCGTGCGCTCCCCCGCGCCGGCTCAGCCCTGCTGGAAGAGTTCGGCCGGGAGGGGCTTCAGCAGGGTGTAGAGGTCGTCCGTGATCGGACGGTCCCAGCTGGCGATGGTGACCAGGACGCCGTCGCTGCGGTCGAACTGGACGCACGAGATGCGGCTCTCGGAGAGCTTCACCCGGCGGACGATCAGGAGGTTGTCGCCCTGCATCACCGGCATGTCCTCGGTGCCGGTGACCTCGACGGGCTCGTCGTTCTCCAGGGCGAGGAGGAGCTGGGCCACCTCGAAGGGGACCTGGCCCTCCTCGGTCTCGCGGGCGGGCGAGCCCTCCGGGAGGTTGCCGATGATCATCGCGGGGCCGCGGCCGCCGAACAGGTCGTAGCGCAGGAAGACGCCCTGACAGCTGCCGTCGGGGGCGGGCAGCAGACCGGCGCCGAGATTTCCGGGCCAGTCACCCGGGTCCATGGCCAGGACGTCGAAGTCGGGGCCGGCGGGGGTGGCGGCGCTACGGCGGCGGAGGAAGGACATGAAGACATGTTACGTGTCCGGGCCCGCCCCGCCGAGCCGGGCCGGATCCGCTCATCCGGTGCGGGACTCGGCCGCCAGGCGCTCCAGGACCGCGAGGGCCTCCCCGGCCCGGTCGTGGGGGACGAAGAGGTGGTCGTGGTGGAACCCGGCGACGACGTTGCAGCTGATCCCGGCGTCGGTGAGGGCCAGCGCGACGGCGGCGGTCAGGCCGACCGCCTCCAGGGCCGAGTGCACACGCAGCGTGATCCATCCGGCGGCGTAGGTGTACGCCAGACCGGCCGCGCGGGCCTGCTCCTCGGGCAGCACCAGGGTCAGCCCCTCGGTCTCACGGACCGTGACGACCGGCTCGGTTCCGGGCGGAACCGTTCCGTCGGGCACGGTCGCGTAGACGTGGCGGCCGGGGTGCAGCTCCGGGCGCAGTCCGCTCAGCAGGGTCCGCAGATCGCTCTCACCTGTCACGCCCCTCACGCTACCGATCGTGAGCGCTGCGTGCGTCCCCCGGACGGCGGGCGGGTGGCCCCTCCGTCCGGGGGCGGTGCGGGTCAGGCGGGGGGCGGTTCCGCGCCGACGAGCCACATGGAGAAGAACTGGGCCCCGCCCCCGTAGGCGTGGCCCAGCGCGCGGCGGGCGCCGTCGACCTGGTGCTCCCCCGCGCGGCCGCGGACCTGGAGGGCGGCCTCGGCGAAGCGGATCATGCCGGAGGCGCCGATGGGGTTGGTGGAGAGCACCCCGCCGGAGGGGTTCACCGGCAGATCGCCGTCGAGTTCGGTGACCCCGGCCTCGGTGAGCTTCCAGCCCTCGCCCTCGGCGGCGAAGCCGAGGTTCTCCAGCCACATCGGCTCGTACCAGGAGAAGGGCACGTACATCTCGACGGCGTCGATCTCCCGGCGGGGGTCGCTGATCCCTGCCTGGCGGTAGACGTCGGCGGCGCAGTCCTTGCCGGCCTGCGGCGAGACGAAGTCCTTGCCGGCGAAGAGGGTCGGTTCGCTGCGCATGGCACCGCCGTGCACCCAGGCGGGCGGGTGCGGCGAGCGGTCCGCGCCGGCCCGGTCGGTGAGGATCATGGCGCAGGCGCCGTCGGAGGAGGGGCAGGTCTCGGAGTAGCGGATGGGGTCCCAGAGCATCGGTGCGGCCTGGACCTTCTCCAGGGTGATGCCGGGGTCGTGGATGTGGGCGTACGGATTCTTGAGGGCGTTGCGCCGGTCCTTGTAGGCGACGAGGGAGCCGACGGTGTCGGGGGCGCCGGTGCGGCGCATGTAGGCGCGGACGTGGGGGGCGAAGAAGCCGCCCGCGCCGGCCAGCAGCGGCTGCTGGAAGGGGATGGGGAGCGAGAGGCCCCACATCGCGTTGGACTCCGACTGCTTCTCGAAGGCGAGCGTGAGGACGGTGCGGTGGACGCGCGCGGCGACCAGATTGGCGGCGACGAGCGCGGTCGAGCCGCCGACGGATCCGGCGGTGTGGACCCGGAGCATGGGTTTGCCCACCGCGCCGAGCGCGTCGGCGAGGTACAGCTCCGGCATCATCACGCCCTCGAAGAAGTCGGGGGCCTTGCCGATGACCACGGCGTCGATGTCCGCCCAGGTCAGTCCGGCGTCCTCCAGGGCGGCGACGGCGGCCTCGCGGACGAGTCCGGCCAGCGAGACGTCGTGGCGGGCGGCGACGTGCTTGGTCTGGCCGATGCCGACGACGGCCACGGGCTCCTTAGGCATGAGCACTCTCCCCTTCGAGGACGGCGACCAGGTTCTGCTGGAGGCAGGGGCCGGAGGTGGCGTGGGCGAGCGCCCGGTCGGACTCGCCCCGGTGGATGCGGGCGGCGGCCTCGCCGAGGCGGATCAGTCCCGCGGCCATGAGCGGGTTGGCGGCCAGCGCGCCGCCGGACGGGTTGACGCGGACCTCGTCGCCGAGGCCGAGCACCCGGCGGAGCACGACCTCCTGAGAGCTGAAGGGGGCGTGCAGTTCGGCGGTGTCCACGGGGCGTTCGAAGACCCCGGCGCGTTCGGCGGCGAGCCGGGTGGAGGGTGAATCGGTCAGATCGCGGACGCCCAGGCCGTGGGCCTCGATGCGGTGGTCGATGCCGCGGATCCAGGCGGGGCGCGCGCAGAGGGCGCGTGCGGTGTCGCCGGCGGCGAGGATCACGGCGGCGGCGCCGTCGCCGACGGGCGGGCAGTGGCCGGTCCGCAGCGGTGCGACGAGAGGGTCGCCCACGGGGACGTCCCCGGCGAGCTGGGCGTGCGGATTGCCGGCGGCGTCCGCGCGGCTGCGGGCGGCGACGGCGGTGAGCGCGGCGTCGTCGGTGGCCCCGGCGTCGATCAGGGCCTGGGCCTGGAGGGCGGCGAGCGCCACGGAGTCGGGCCAGAGCGGGGCGGTGTAGTACGGGTCGAGCTGGCGGGTGAGGACGTCGCGGACCCGGCCGGGCGAGGACTTGCCGTAGGAGTAGACGAGGGCGGTGTCCGCCTCGCCCGTCTGGATCTTCACCCAGGCCTCGTAGAGCGCCCAGGCGCCGTCCGTCTCGACGTGGGACTCGGAGATCGGCGGGTGGGCGCCGACGCCGTCGAGCGCCATGGTGAAGGAGAACGCCCGGCCGGCCAGGTAGTCGCTGGAGCCGGAGCAGGTGAACCCGATGTCGCTGGTCCGCAGGCCGGTCGTGTCCAGGACCCGGTGCAGGACCGGCATGACCATCTCGACCTCGGAGAGTTCGTCGGTGCGCCGCAGATGGTCGGTCTGCGCGAAGGCGACGATCGCTACGTCTCGCATCTACAGCAGCTCCTTGTACGCGTCGTAGTCGGCGTCCGGCTCTCCGGTCGGGCGGTAGTGGTCGGGATGGCGGGCCCCGTCGGCCCAGACGGGTTCGACGCGCAGCCCCATCCGGACCTGGTCGTAGGGGATGCCGCCGATCCGGGCGTGCAGGGCGAGGTCGGCGCCGTCCAGCGCGATGTGGGCGTAGACGTAGGGGACCTCGATGTCGAGGTTCTTCGCCTTGATGTTGACGACGCAGAAGGTGGTGACCGTGCCGCGCGGTCCGACCTCGACCTGTTCGGCGGTGGCGACACCGCAGGTCGGGCAGGCGCCGCGGGGCGGGACGTAGACCTTGGCGCAGGACGGGCAGCGTTCGCCGACGACGCGGCGGCCGGCCAGGGCCTGGAGGTAGTCGCTCTGGGCGCGGCCCGGTGAGTAGGTGTAGTCGAGGCGGGCCGGGGTGACGATGCCGGTGACGGGGTCGGCGAACGTGCCGTCGTGCGGGGCGGCGGCGGGGCCGGCCGGGCCGTCGTACGGTTCGAAGCAGGCGATGTCCGTGATGGCGCCGGTGCGCTCCCCGGCCCAGCGGATCCGGACGCGCATGCCGGTGGCGACGGCGTCGGGCCCGGGGGCGTCCAGCACGTGCAGGAGCGCGGTGTCGGCGCCGTCGAGCCGGACGAGCACCCAGGCGAAGGGGGTGTCCAGGGGCTGGTCGCGGCCGGGGGACGGGTTCCAGGCCCAGGTGGTGACGGTGCCGGTGGGCGCGACCTCGACCAGATCGCGCAGTTCCCCGGCCGTGACGGGGTCGTACTCGACGGGCGGGACGAGGACCTTGCCGTCGTCGGTGCGGACGCCGAGCACGGTGCGTTCGCGCAGTCCGGTGAGGAAGGCGCTCTGGACCGGGCCGAGGGAGCGGGTGAAGGGGAATTCGACCACCAGCGGTGCGCTGAGGACGTCGGGCACGGGTGCCTCCTTGGTTGGGGGGTGCCTTCCGGCGGGTTGAGAGGGGCAACCGCTAGGCCCGGCGGTAGACCGGCGGACGTTTCTCGGCGAAGGCGCGGGCGCCCTCCTTGGCGTCGGCGGTCGAGAACACGGGCCAGCCGCGCTTGAGTTCGGCGGCGAGGCCGTCGGTCTCGGTCATCTCCGCGGTCTCGTAGACCGACGCCTTGACCTCCTCGACGGCGAGCGGGCCGCAGGCGTTGATCTGCTCGGCGACGGCGAGGGCCGCCTCCAGGGCGGTGCCGTCGGGGACGACGCGGCCGACGAGTCCGATGCGCGCGGCCTCCTCGGCCGTGTAGGGGCGGCCGGTGAGGAGCATTTCGAGGGCGTGGGTCCGGGCGATCTGGCGGGGCAGCCGGACGGTGGAACCGCCGATCGGGAAGAGGCCGCGGCGGACCTCGAAGAGGCCGAAGACGGCGCTCTCGCCGGCGATGCGGATGTCGGTGCCCTGGAGGATCTCGGTGCCGCCGGCGACGCAGTGGCCCTCGACGGCGGCGATGACCGGTTTGCGGGGCCGGTGGTGGCGGAGCATCGCCTTCCAGTGCAGATCGGGGTCGGCCGTCATCCGGTCCCGGTACCGCTCGCCCTCCATGCCGCCGCCCGCGAGGGCCTTGAGGTCCATTCCGGCGCAGAAGCAGCCGCCGGCGCCGGTGAGGACGACCGAGCGGACCTCCTCGTCCTCGTCCGCGGCCAGCCAGCCGTCGTACAGGCCGACCAGCATCGGCAGCGAGAGCGCGTTCTTGCTCTCGGGCCGGTTCAGGGTGAGCACCAGTGTGGCGCCTTCGCGCTGCACGGTGAGGTGTTCCGTACCGCCCATGGTCTGTCTCCCGTCGTCAAGGCTAGAACAGGTTGCAGGAGTACGGGAGGCAGTTCAATAGTTTTCTGACAGTCAGTCAGATTTCTTCGTCCGGTCCCCTTCCCAGTTGTGCCGGCGGGCGCTCTAATGACCGCCGGGCCACTCAGCAACCGGGGTCAGGAGGAACGGTGGAGTACAACCTTGCCGACCTGTTCGAATCGGTCGTCGACGCTGTCCCGGAACGCGAGGCGCTCGTCTACGTGGACCATCCCGGTACGGGCGCCGAGCGCAGGCTCACGTACGCGGAGCTGGACGCGGCGGCCAACCGCGTCGCCCACCACCTCCTGGACGCGGGCATCCGGCCCGGCGAACACCTCGGTCTGCACCTGTACAACGGCGTCGAGTACCTCCAGACGGTCCTGGCCTGCCTGAAGGCGCGGATCGTCCCGGTCAACGTCAACTACCGGTACGTGGAGGAGGAACTGGTCTACCTCTACCGCGACGCCGATCTGGTGGCCCTGGTCTTCGACGCCGAGTTCGACGCGCGCGTGGCGGCCGCCGCCCCGCAGGCCCCGGGGCTGCGCCACCTGGTCCGCGTCGGCGCCCCGGCGGCCGGCGGGTCCGGGCCCGCGGCCACGGCCTTCGCCGAGGTGGACGCGGCCGGCGACTCCGGGCGGGGCTTCGCCCCCCGCTCGGCGGACGACCAGTTCATCATCTACACCGGCGGGACCACGGGCATGCCCAAGGGCGTGATGTGGCGCCAGGAGGACCTGTTCTTCTCCGGCCTCGGCGGCGGGGCGCCCACCGGCGACCCGGTCAAGACCCCGCAGGAGCTGGCCGAACGGGTGGCCGCGGGCGGCGAGGGCATCACGTTCTTCCCCACTCCCCCGCTGATGCACGGCACCTCGACGCTCACCGCGTTCATCGGCTTCAACTTCGGCCAGCGGGTCGTGGTGCACCGCAAGTTCGTGCCGCACGAGGTACTGCGCACCATCGAGAAGGAGAAGGTCACCAGTGTCTCGCTGGTGGGCGACGCGATGCTGCGCCCGCTCATCGACGCGCTGAAGGGACCGCTGAAGGGCACCGACTGCTCGGCGCTCTTCTCCGTGTCGAGTTCGGGCGCGATCATGTCCGACTCGGTGCGGGCGGAGTTCCAGTCCCTGGTCCCCCATGTGATGCTGCTGAACAACTTCGGCTCCTCCGAGTCCGGCTTCAACGGCACCGCGACCGCCGACTCCGGCCCCCGCAACGGCTTCCGCCTCCAGGTCAACGCCCGCACGGCGGTCGTCGACCCGGCGACCTTCGAGCCCGCGGCCCCGGGCGAGCCGGGCCGGATCGCCCAGCGCGGCCATGTGCCGCTCGGCTACTACAACGACCCGGCCAAGACCGCCGAGACCTTCTTCCGCAAGGGCGAGGAGCGCTGGGTGCTGCTGGGCGACATGGCGACGGTCGACGCGGACGGCATCGTGACCGTGCTGGGCCGGGGCTCGCAGTGCATCAACACCGGGGGCGAGAAGGTGTATCCGGAGGAGGTCGAGCAGGCGCTCAAGTCCCACCCGGACGTGTACGACGCGCTGGTCGCCGGCGCCCCCGACGCCCGCTGGGGCAATCAGGTGGCCGCCGTGGTGCAGGTGCGGGAGGGGGCCCAGGCGCCCACGCTCGACGAGATGCAGGCGCACTGCCGGACCCGGCTGGCCGGTTACAAGATCCCGCGCCGGCTGGTGATCGCGCCCCGCATCCAGCGCTCCCCCAGCGGCAAGGCGGACTACCGCTGGGCCCGCTCCGTGATCACTCCGGCCGCGGACTGACGGGCGGCCGGCGCGGCGTCACCCGAGTGCGCGGCCCCGCCTCCCGTCGTGGACGCGCGGCCGCGCCGGTCGCGTAAGCCATTCGGGCACGCCCCGCGCACGAGCGGACACCCTGCGTGGCACCGGAGGGTGATCGCCCATAGCTTCGGCTCATGAGGAAACGACACATCAAGGCCCTCGTGGGCATCGCAGCCGCCTCGGCCGCCGGCCTCGGCGTCCTCGCGCCGACCGTCCCCGCCGCCGCCACGAGCGGCCATGTGGTGCGTCCGGGCGAGTCCATCCAGGCGGCGGTGGACGCCGCCCGGCCCGGCGAGACGATCGTCGTCGAGCCCGGCACGTACCGCGAGAGCGTCCTGATCACCACGCCCGGGATCACGCTGCGCGGCGCCGGGGACCGTACCGTCATCGAACCGGCCGAGGGCGCCGCGCGCACGGGCAACGCCTGCGCGGAGGCGGGCAACGGCATCTGCGTCCTCGGCACCGCGGGGCACACCGTCGACGGGGTCACGCTGCGGTCCCTGAGCGTCGCCGGGTTCGCGAAGAGCGGTGTCTGGGCGTCGTGGACGGACCGGCTGGAGGTCCGCGCGGTGACCTCCGCGGGCAACGGCGTCTGGGGCATCGCCCAGCAGCGCTCCACCCGCTCCGACGTACGGGACAACCACGCCTACGGCAACGGCGACGCGGGCATCTTCGTCGCCAACAGCGTCGACGAGGAGGCCGGCGCCACCGACACCGGCGGCACCCGGGTCCGGGGCAACACCCTCAGCGACAACCGCATCGGCTTCACCGCCCGGCGCGTGCGCAACCTCTCGGCGCGCGACAACACCCTCACGGCCAACTGCACGGGCGTCTTCGTCGTGGGCGACGAGGGCACCCCGCACGCCGGGGACATGTCCATCCGGTCCAACCTGATCACCGGCAACAACAAGTTCTGCGCCGCCACCGAGCGGCTGCCCGCGCTCCAGGGTTCGGGGATCGTCCTGACCGGCACGGAGACGACCGAGGTGCGGTCCAACGTGATCCGCGACAACGTGGGCGCCACCCCGCTCTCCGGGGGCATCGTGCTGTTCAAGAGCTTCGTCGGTGCGAAGAACAACGACAACACCGTCACCGGCAACGTGGTCCTGGGCAACGGCCCGGAGGACGTCGCCGACCGTGACACCGGCACGGGCAACCGTCTGACGGGCAATGTCTGCGGCACGTCCGCGCCCGCCGGACTGTGCTGACCGGAGCACCCCGCACACCGGATTCCCCCCGCACGAGGAGAAGCGAGACGGCATGACCACCGTGAGCACCACACCCACCACCCCCGTCCAGCCCCTGCACACCCCCCAGCCGGCCATGCGGCTGCGCGAGATCGTGTTCGGCGCGGCCCGTGCGGCGGCCGTGCGCGCGGCGGCCCGGCTGGGCGTGGCCGACGCGCTCGGCGAGACCCCGGCCACCGCGGAGGAACTCGCCGGGGCGGTGGGGACCGAGGCCGCGCCGCTGCGCCGGCTGCTGCGCGCCCTGTCCTGCTACGGCGTCTTCACCGAGAACGCCGACGGCACCTTCGCCCACACCGACATGTCCCGGCTGCTGCGCGAGGACGACCCGCAGAGTCTGCGGGCCATCTCCCTGTGGTGCACGGAGCCGTGGACCTGGGAGGTGTGGCCGCGGCTGGACGACGCGGTGCGCTCGGGCACCCAGGTCTTCGAGGACGTGTTCGGCAAGGAGTTCTTCGACTACCTCCACCAGGACGCCCCCGAGTCGGCGCAGATCTTCAACCGGGCGATGACCACGTCGAGCGTGCAGTCGGCGCTGGACGTGGCCGCGCTGCTGGACCTCACCGGGGTGTCCTCGGTCGCGGACATCGGCGGCGGCCAGGGGCACGTGCTGGCGAGCCTGCTGGAGAAGCACCCCTCGGTCAGCGGCACGCTGATGGACCTGCCGGGCGTCGCGGCCCGCGCCGACGAACGGCTGCGCGAGGGCGGGGCGCTCGCCGGCCGGGCGGCCATCGTCTCCGGCGACTGCCGCGAGGGCATCCCGGTCGCGGCCGACCTCTACATCATCAAGAACATCCTGGAGTGGGACGACGACAGCACCCGCCGGGCGCTGCGCGCCGTCGTCGCCGCGGCCCGTCCGGGCGCGCGGGTCGTCGTCATCGAGAACCTGGTGGACGACACCCCGTCGATGCGGTTCACCACGGCCATGGACCTGCTGCTGCTCCTGAACGTCGGCGGGGCCAAGCACACCCGGCAGAGCCTGGTCGACCGGCTGTCTGACGCCGGTCTGCTGATCGGCGAGATCCGGCCCGTCAATCCGTATCTGCACGCCTTCGAGTGCGTGGTGCCCGACTGACGGGAGGGCGACCGGCGCGTGGAAACGCCCCGGGTCCGGCCGTTCGGCCGGACCCGGGGCGTTTTCCGGTGGCGCGGTCAGCCGCGCTGCCAGTGGTAGAACTCCTGCGCCATCGCGTCCTTGGGACCCCGCCAGGTCTGCGGGTCGTAGGGGCTGACGAAGGCGGTCAGCCGGTCGCTGATGTCCTTGAACGCGGGGTGTTCGGTCACCTTGGCGATCTCCGGGCCGGGCGGGCGCTCGGACTCGATCAGATGCAGGTAGACGTCGCCGAACTGGAAGAGCTTGCGCCGGGTGACACCGACCAGGTGCGGCAGTTCGCTGTCGTCGGACGCGGCGAACAGCTCGGCGATGTCCGGGGCCGATCCGGGCGCCATCCGGGCGACGATCAGGGCGTGGTGCATCGGGGATGCCTTTCTCGTACGCCGTCCGGGACCCGGCCATGGGGCGGGGTCCCGGACGGGGGGTGGTGGGGCGTCAGTTGGCGGGGACCGCGGCGGAGCGGCGCCCCCGGTCGCGCTGTTCGATCCGGTCCCGGATGAGCTCCATCTGGACGCGCGAGTTGCGGTTGATGTTGTCGGTCATCCAGGCGTCGTCGACCGGGGCGTCCGGGCGCATCGCGAAGTCCTGCTTCCAGTGCATCCGGGTGCCGCCGGGGACCTCGGCGTACGTCCAGTGGATGTTCATGTGGTCGAACGGGCCGGTCTCGACGCGGCGGGCCCGGACCTCGCGTGCGGGGCGGTCCGTGGTGCGCTCGGAGACCCAGCTCCACACCTTGCCGTTGTCGTCGGGGTGCATGGTGAGGCGGAACACGGTGCGCTCGCCGTCCCGCTCCATGACCTCGACGGAGGCGTACTCGCTGAACAGCTGCGGCCAGTTCTCCAGGTCGTTCGTCATCTCCCAGACCAGGTCCAGGGGGGCGGCGATGACGATCTCGTTCTCGGTGTGTCCGGGCACGGTCAGGCTCCTGTCATGAGGCTGTTGTTGACGAGGTCGAGGAACTCGCGAGGCGTCCTGCACCGGTCGGCGTCGGCGGGCAGCGGCCGGCCGTGGCGGTTCTCCAGTACGCCGACGATGCCGAGGAGTCCCAGCGAGTCGAGGCCGAACTCGTCGAAGGCGGTCGCGGGCCGGCGCTCCATCTCCCGGGGGTCGACGGTCAGTCCGGCGCCCTTCTTCATGAGGGTGGCGAGTTCTTCGTACGTCAGTCGGTCGGTCATGGGACTTCTCCTTCGCTCACGAGGGGGTGTCGGTGGGGCTCACGCGGGGCGCCGCAGCACCATCGCCGCGTTCGAGCCCATGAGGCCGCGGCTGAGCACGAGGGCCGTGCGCAGTTCGGCGGGTCGGGCCCGGCCCATCACCAGATCGAGGTCGTGGCAGACCTCGAAGACGTGGGGGGTGGGCGGGACGAGGCCGTCCTCCAGGGCGAGGACGGCGGCGGCGGTGTCCAGCACGGGGGCGCCGCAGTAGGCCCGTCCGGTGCCGGTCTTCGGCGCCGTGACGGGGACGCGCCGGCCGTGCGCGCCGAGCGCGTCCGCCAGCGCCAGGGCCTCGGCCCGGTCGGCCTCGGGCACACCGAGGGCGTCCGCGAAGACCACGTCGATCTCCTCGGGCGCGCACCGCGCCTCGCGCAGCGCCCCCTCGACGGCGCGGGCGAGCCCCTCGCGGGACTCCTCCCAGCGCCTCGCGGTGGTGAACGTGGCGGCGTGGCCGGCGATCTCGGCGCGGATCCGGGCGCCGCGCCCGCGCGCGGCCGCCTCCGCCTCGACGACGAGCATCGCCCCGCCCTCGGCGGGCACGAAGCCGCAGGCGTCGGCGGTGAAGGGGCGGTAGGCGCGGGTCGGGTCCTGTTCGGTGCTCAGGTCGCGGTAGCCGAGCTGGCAGACGACCGAGTAGGGCGCGAGGGGGGCCTCGGCGGCGCCGACCACCACGGCGTCGGTGCCGCGGCGGACCGAGCGGGCGGCGTGCGCGAGGGCGTCGAGCCCGCCGGCCTCGTCGCTGGCCACCACGCCGCAGGGCCCCTTGAAGCCGCCGCGGATCGAGATCTGGCCGGTGCTGGCCGCGTAGAACCAGGCGATCGACTGGTAGGGGCCCACATAGGTGGAGCCCTGGCCCCACAGCCGCTGGAGTTCGCGCTGGCCGAACTCGCCGCCGCCGGAACCGGCCGCGGTCACCACGCCGACGCCGAACGGGGCGTCCTCGTAGTCGGCGCGGCCGAGCCGGGCGTCGTCGAGCGCCATGTCCGCGGCGGCCATCGCGAAATGGGTGAAGCGGTCGGTCTGGACGAGGTAGCGCTCCTCGATGAGCGCGACCGGGTCGAAGCCCCGGACCTCGCCCGCCACCTGGAGCGGCAGGTCCTCGCAGCCCTCGCGGGTGACCTTGTCGAGGACGCTCATGCCCTCCTGGGTCCGCTTCCAGAAGGCTTCGGTGGTGGTTCCGTTGGGGGCGACGACGCCGATGCCGGTGACGACGGCCTTCCGGTCGTTTCGGGTGCTCATGGAGTCCTCCCGCCGGTTCTGGTGAGGGCCACCGCGGACTGGAATCCGCCGAATCCGCTGCCGACCGACAGCACGTTGCGCAGTGTGAGCGGACGGGCGGTGCGGGGCACGTAGTCGAGGTCGCACTCGGGGTCCGGGGACTCGTAGTTCGCCGTCGGCGGCACCGTCTGGTGGACCAGGGCGAGGACGCAGGCGGCGATCTCTATCGCCCCGATCGCCCCGAGCGAGTGGCCGACCATCGATTTGATGGAGCTCATCGGGACCGTGCGGGCGTGCTCGCCCAGGGCCCTCTTGACGGCCGCGGTCTCGTGCCGGTCGTTCTGCTTGGTGCCGGAGCCGTGCGCGTTGACGTAGTCGATCTCGTGGGCGGCGATGCCGGCGTGGCCCAGGGCCCGGTCGATGGCCTCGGCCATCTCCAGCCCCTCCGGGGTGAGCCCGGTCATGTGGTAGGCGTTGCCGAAGGTGGCGTACCCCGCGATCTCGCAGTACACGGTGGCACCGCGGGCGCGGGCGTGCTCCAGTTCCTCCAGGACGAGGACGGCTCCGCCCTCGCCCATCACGAAGCCGTCGCGGCGCGCGTCGAAGGGGCGCGAGGCGTGCTCCGGGTCCTCGTTGTTGGGCGAGGTCGCCTTGATCGCGTCGAAGCAGGCGACGGTGATCGGGGTGATCGGGGAGTCGGAGGCCCCGGCGACGCAGACGTCGACGCGGCCCTCCTCGATGGAGTGGAAGGCGTACCCGATCGCGTCGAGGCCGGAGGTGCAGCCGGTGGAGACGGTCTGCACGGGGCCGTGCGCGCCGACCTGTTCGGCGACGGCCGAGGCCAGTGTGGACGGGGAGAAGGCCCGCTCCAGATGGGCACCGGCCCGGCGGTGGTCGACGTCCCAGCGGGCGCCGCTCTCGCTGACCGCGACGTAGTCGTGCTCCAGCCGGGTGGTTCCTCCCACGGCCGTGCCGAGGGAGACGCCGACGCGCCAGGGGTCGGTGCGCTCCATGTCGAGTCCGGCGTCGGCCAGGGCCTCGCGGGCGGCGACCATCGCGAACTGCACATAGCGGTCCGCGCGGACGATCTCGTCCTCGTCCAGTCCGTGCGTCGCCGGGTCGAAGTCGCATTCGGCGGCGATCCGGGACCGGAAGCCGGCCGGGTCGAAGAGGGTGATGCCCCGGGTCGCGGTGCGGCCGTTGGCCAGCAGGTCCCAGAAGGCCGGGGTGCCGATGCCGCCCGGGGCGACGACACCGACTCCCGTGACGGCCACGCGCCGGGTCACGAGGCGGCCTCGCTTCGTTCTGGCGGCGCTCCGCGCTCGGCGGTCTCGGTGACCTCGGTGTCGACGTGGCCGAGTTCCGGACGGGGGGCGAGGGGGCCGAGGTGGAAGACCATCCGGGCCTCGATGTCGCCGACGTTGCGGAAGCGGTGGCGCACGTGCGGGGGGATCAGCAGGCCCTGGTCGGGCCGCATCGCATGGGTCTCGCCGTCCAGGTCGACCTCCAGGAGGCCGTTGACCACGTAGACGAACTCCTCGGAGTACGGGTGGTAGTGCTCGCCGATGCGGTCCCCCGGCTGCACGATGGCCAGGCCCATGAAACCGCTGGTGGCGCCGACGGCCGTCGGGGTGAGGAGGGCGCGCAGATCACCTCCGCGCCTGCGGTTGGGCTGGGTCTCGCTGAGGTCCACGATGCGTGGCCGGTGCGTGGTCATGACTGCTTCCTCCTGGCGTTGTGCGCGGGTACGACGACGGGTCGAGCGAGAACCCCCCGGGCGGGCCGGGGCGCGTCTCAGGAATCGGCGGCGCGGCGGTCGGTGATGAGCCGCATCTCGGACCGGGCGAGGAAGCGCGCGGCGTCCTGGTCGGTGGCCGGGACGGCCGTGGCCTCGCCGTCGAGGAGGCGGGCGAGGCGGGCGCCCTTGCCGGGGCCGTCGACGCCGAGGGCCTGGGCGGGGTGCGCGTCCAGCGGGCCGCTGACCTCCAGGAGGCGGACGACGACGTCGTCGCGCTGGAAGATCGTGCTGCTCTCGATGGGGCTGCCGGGGTCGTCGGCGGCCTCCTCGTCGTGCCCGGCGAGGAGCCGGGCCAGCGCCATTCCGCAGCCTTCCTTGGCCTGGTAGTACAGCGCGTGACGGTCGATCAGGTCGGGGGCGTGCCGGCCGGTGGTGACGTGGTGGACGGTGGGCAGGGCCGCGCGGGTGAAGAACATCCGGGCCGAGTCGGGGTCGGAGAGGTCGCGCTCCTGCTCCAGGTACGGGTTGAGCGCCTCCTCCACGGCCCGGACCTCGGGCTGGCGGGAGACGTGGCGCAGGGCGGCGAGCAGGTCGCCCTCGACCTCGACGGCGCGGACCACGCGGTTGCCGTGCATGAAGAGGGAGGTGCGGCGCAGCCGGGTGTGGTCGTCGACGCGGGCCTGCGGGGAGTCGTAGTCGGCGAGGATCTTGGCGACGATCTCCTCGGTGCCCGGCCGGACGGTGAACGTCAGCGCGTGGCGCACCACGCCGTCGCCGACCCGGGGCGAGGGCTGGAGGCCCGTCCGCTCGGTGCCGGGCACGGTCTCGAAGCCCTTGCCGGTCTCGCGCAGCACGCTGAAGCGCAGCGAGCGGGTGTCGCGCACGCAGTTGTGCAGCGGCTGCACGGTGGCGACGTGCTCCTCGCTGTTGACCCAGGCGAGGAAGGGCGGGGCGCTCTCCCACTCGCTGGTGATCAGCCACTGCGAGGGGTTCTCGATGGACTGGCACAGCTGGTCGCTGAGGTGGCCGGGCACGGACGCCACCTGGTTGCGCAGATGCTCGTACGCCTCCAGGAACTGCTGCTGCGCGCCGTCGTACAGGTCCAGGAGCAGGACGACCCGCAGCCTGGATCCGTCGAAGGCGGACTGGGAGATCCGTTCCGAGAGGGTGGTGGTCATCGTGCGAACTCCTTCGAGACGGTGGGGGAACCGTCGAGTGGGGGGCCGGAGCGGGGAGTCTCCCGGCGGAGGTGCCCGGTGCGCCCGGGAGCGCGGGAGCCGTCTCCGTGACCGATCGTGAAACGCTGGTCCGGCTGACGCGAGATTTATGAACCGTTCAGGTGAGCGGGCGTCCGAAGGCCTCCGGCGAGGGCATCAACACTGCATCTGTACGGCGTCCGAGCAGGAGCGATTGATGAACGAGAACGTCGACGTGCGTGTGCCGGTCCTCATCGTGGGCGGCTCGCTGGTGGGCCTGTCCGCATCCCTTTTCCTCGGCCGGCTCGGCGTCGGGCACCTGCTGGTCGAGAAGCACGCGGCGACCTCCACGCACCCGCGCGGACGCGGCAACAACGTCCGCACGATGGAGATCTTCCGGGGTGCCGGGGTGGAGGAGCCGATCCGGGCCGCGGCCACGGTCCTGGCGGAGAACCACGGCATCCTCCAGGCCGGTTCGCTGACGGGTGACGACCAGGAGTGGCTGTTCAAGGAGATCGACCCGGGCGGGGCGCTCGCCCGGTTCAGTCCGAGCGGCTGGTGCCTGTGCAGCCAGAACGACCTGGAGCCGGTGCTGCTGGACCGGGCCCGGGAGCAGGGCGGCGATCTGCGGTTCTCGACCGAGCTGATGTCGTTCGACGCGGACGGGTCGGGGGTCACGGCCGCGGTGAAGAACCGGGAGACGGGTGAGCACACCACCGTTCGGGCGGACTATCTGATCGCCGCCGACGGTCCGCGCAGCCCGGTGCGGGAGCAGCTGCGCATCGGCCGTTCGGGTGCCGGTGACCTGTTCCACAACGTGAGCATCACCTTCCGCTCGCACCGGCTCGCCGAGGTGCTGGGCGACCGGCGCTTCATCGTCTGCTACCTGACGAATCCGGAGGCGGACGGCGCGCTGCTGCCGGTGGACAACGCGAGCGAGTGGGTGTTCCACGCGCCGTGGCAGCCGGACCGGGGCGAGACGCTGGAGGACTTCACGGACGAGCGGTGCGCGGACCACATCCGCCGGGCGGTCGGGGCTCCGGACCTCGATGTGGAGATCACCGGCCGGGCACCGTGGCACGCGGCCGAGCGGGTGGCGGACCGCTACTCCCGGGGCCGGGTCTTCCTGGCCGGGGACTCGGCGCACGAGATGTCGCCCACCGGGGCGTTCGGCTCCAACACCGGCATCCAGGACGCGCACAACCTGGCGTGGAAGCTGGCGGCGGTGCTGCGCGGCGACGCCGGGCCGCGGCTGCTGGACACCTACGAGGCGGAGCGGCTTCCGGTGGCGCGGGCGACCGGTGAGCGGGCCTCGGCCCGTTCGGGTGAGCACAGCCACCCGGGGTACGCGGCCCCGCCGACCGTCGGGGGCGGCAAGCGCGGCGGGATGCTGAACGTGGCGCTGGGCTACCGCTATGTGGACGGTGCGGTCCTCGGTGTCGGGCCGGACCGGCCGGTGGTGCCCGAGGGCGTCCGGCTGACGGGCGAGCCGGGCAGCCGGGCGCCGCATCTGTGGCTGCGGCGGGGCGGGGAGCGGATCTCCACGCTGGATCTGTACGAGCGGGACTTCGTGCTGCTCGCGGACGCCTCGGACACGGTGTGGCGGGCGGCCGCCGCCCGGGTCGCGGAGCGGCTGGGGGTGCGGCTCGGCGCGTACGGGATCGGCACCGGCCCCGGCGCCGATCTGGAGCCGGAGGCCGGTGCGGACTGGGCCGAGGCGCACGGGACGGACCGGGAGGGCGCCGTGGTGGTCCGCCCGGACGGCTTCGTGGCCTGGCGGGCGGAGTCGGCCGTGGGGAACACCGAGCAGGCGCTGTACGAGGTCATGGCGGCGCTGCTGCGCCGGGACTGACCGGGCGGGCCCCGGGGCTCAGCCCACGCCGAACGACCGGAGGACGGACAGGAACTCCTCCGGTCGTTCGGTGTGCACGAGATGGCCGGCGTCGATGGTGACGAACAGGCCGTCGGGGATCTGTCCGGCCATCCAGGCCAGCTCCTCCTGGGCTATATGGCTGCCCGGTCCACCGCCGATGACGAGGGTGGGCGCGGTGATCTCGCCGAGGAGTTCCCGCCCGGCCGGATCGGGGCTGTTCAGCTGGGCGTCGGTGGCGGGGACGAGGGCCCAGTCGAAGTCCAGTTCCTCCTCGGGACGTTCGGGGACCGGCCGGGGCGGGTTCAGCGGGAAGGGCGGGGGCGCCTCCTCCAGGACGAGGCGGCCGATGAGTCCGGGCTGGCGTTCGGCGAGCAGCAGAGCGGCGGCGCCGCCCATGGAGTGGCCGACGACGGTCGCGCCGGCCAGGTTGCGGGCTTCGAGGAAGGCGTGCAGATCGTCGCGGAACAGCTCGAAGGAGTAGCGGCCCGGCCAGTCGCTGAGTCCGTGGCCGCGGAAGTCGAAGGCGTACACCCGGTGGGTGGCGGCGAGCCGTTCGGCGACGGTGGTCCAGGTGGCGCCGGAGCCGCAGCGGCCGTGGGCGAGGACGACGGGCGGGGCGGCCGGGTCGCCCCAGACGCGGTAGGCGAGGCGGATGCCGCCGGCCTGGACGCTGCGCACCTCGGGGTCGAGGAAGGCGGTGACGGTGCGGACGAAGGCGCCCGGGTCGTCGATCCACGGGTAGTGCGCGGCGCCCCGCTGGACGGCGAACTCCGACTCCGGGAAGAGCGCGGCGAGTTCGGCGGCCCGGTCGGGGGTCGTGAGGCAGTCGAGCGCTCCGGCCAGGACGAGGACGGGGGCGGGCAGGGCGCGCAGCGCGGGGAGGGTCGCGGCCGGGTCGCAGGCCCCTTCCCCGGCGCAGACCCGGGCGGCGGGGTTGTTCCCCGCGTCGGCCCTCGCGGCGTGCTCCTGTGCGGCGGTGTCCCAGCGTCCGTAGAGGAAGGGGCGGGCGGCCGTGCGGAGTGCGTCGGACGCCCGGCCGGTCCTGACCTGCTCCAGGGCCGGTAGGGCTTCCTCGTACCAGGGTTCCGCGCTGCGCAGGGCGGCGGCCTCCCGGGTCTCGCGTTCCCCCGTGACGAAGCCCACGGCCCGGGTGGCGGGGGTGACGAGGACGAGGCTGCGCAGGGCCTCGGGGTGGCGGGCGGCGTACAGCGCGGCGAGGTCGGCACCCGCCGAGTGGGCCAGCAGATCGACGCGTTCGAGGCCGAGGTGGCGGCGCAGCGCCTCCACGTCGTCGGCGAGCCGGTCGCACCGGCAGGTGGACGGATCGTCGGGTACGGCGGAATCCCCGCTGCCGCGCGGGTCGAGCACGATCAGCCGGCGGGTGGCGGAGAGCCCGCCGAGGTCGCCGAGATACGCGCCGGCACGCATCGCGCCGCCCGGCAGGCAGATCAGCGGCGTGCCCTCTCCCTTGACGTGGTAGGCGAGTTCGGTCCCGTCGTACGTACGAAAAGTCGGCATGGACCCATCCAAACAGGGCCGCCCCGGTGATGCGGGCGTGTTCGGTACGGGCGTATCCACGATGCGGGACGGGCGGCCGGGCACGGGGTCGCGCCGGTTGCGTCGCGCCTCTTGCCACACGGTGCAAGATCCTGAATTACTGCTCCCCAGGAGAACGACCGAATGATCGGTCGACCGCACGGACTGCGCACGGACGAGGGAGATCCGCATGACGGCTCTGCTGGACGCGGCGGAACGGATGGGCCGCGAGGAGCTCGCGGCGCTGCAGCTGGAGCGGCTGCGGGCCACCCTGCGCCATGTGTACGCGCATGTCGGGCACTACCGCAGGGCGTTCGACCGGGCGGGGGTGCATCCGGACGACTGCCGTTCCCTGGCCGACCTCGCCCGGTTCCCCTTCACCACCAAGGCCGATCTGCGGGACAACTATCCGTTCGGGATGTTCGCGGTGGACCGGGAGCGGGTGCGCCGGATCCACGCCTCCAGCGGGACGACGGGCCGGCCGACGGTCGTGGGCTACACGGAGAAGGACCTGGACGTCTGGGCGGACGTGGTGGCGCGCTCGCTCCGGGCGGCGGGCGCCCGCCCCGGGCAGCTGGTCCATGTCGCGTACGGGTACGGGCTGTTCACCGGCGGGCTCGGCGCGCACTACGGGGCGGAGCGGCTGGGCTGTACGGTCGTGCCCGCCTCGGGCGGGATGACGGCCCGGCAGGTGCAGCTGATCCAGGACTTCCGGCCCGAGGTCGTCATGGTGACGCCGTCGTACATGCTCACCCTGCTCGACGAGTTCGAGCGGCAGGGTGTGGATCCCCGGTCGACCTCGCTGAAGGTGGGGCTGTTCGGGGCCGAGCCGTGGACGCAGGAGATGCGGCGGGAGATCGAGGAGCGGTTCGCGATCGACGCGGTCGACATCTACGGGCTCTCGGAGGTGATGGGTCCGGGGGTGGCGCAGGAGTGCGTGGAGACGAAGGACGGGCTGCACATCTGGGAGGACCACTTCTATCCCGAGGTGGTCGATCCGTTCACCGGCGAGGTGCTGCCCGAGGGCGAGCGGGGCGAGCTGGTGTTCACCTCGCTGACCAAGGAGGCCATGCCGGTGATCCGCTACCGCACCCGGGACCTGACCCGGCTGCTGCCCGGCACGGCGCGGGTGTTCCGGCGGATGGAGAAGGTGACCGGGCGCAGCGACGATCTGGTGATCCTGCGCGGGGTGAACCTGTTCCCGACGCAGATCGAGGAGATCGTGCTGCGCACGCCGGGGGTCTCGCCCCACTTCCAGCTGCGGCTGACCCGGCGCGGGCGCCTCGACGTGCTGACGGTGCGGGCGGAGGCGCGGGCCGGGACGAGCGCGGAGCAGCGGGAGGCGGCGGCCGCCTCGGTCGCGGCGGCCGTCAAGGACGGGATCGGGGTGTCGGTCGGGGTCGAGATCCTGGACCCGGAGACGCTGGAGCGTTCGGTGGGCAAGTTCCGCCGGATCGTGGACGACCGGGACCGGCCGGGCGGCTGAGGGCCATCCCTTCCGGCGGGCGGGTCCGCCGGAAGGGGCGCGTCCGGTCAGGCCAGGCGGTCGCGCAGTTCGCGCTTGAGGATCTTCCCGCTGGCGTTGCGCGGCAGTTCGTCCACGAAGACGACGCGCTTGGGGGCCTTGAAGTGGGCGAGCTTCTCGCGGGCGTGCGCGATCAGTTCGGCCTCGGTGGTCTCCTCGCGCCGCACCACGACGGCGGTGACGGCCTCGATCCAGCGCTCGTCGGGCAGTCCGACGACGGCGGCCTCGGCGACGGCCGGGTGGGTGTAGAGGGCGTCCTCGACCTGGCGGGAGGCGACGAGGACGCCTCCGGAGTTGATGACGTCCTTCACCCGGTCGACGACGGTGAAGTACCCCTCCGCGTCGCGCACGGCGAGGTCGCCGGAGTGGAACCAGCCGTCGCGGAAGGCCTCCTCGGTCTCCTGCGGTTTGTCCCAGTAGCCGCTGCACAGCTGGGGCGAGCGGTAGACGACCTCGCCGGCGGTGCCGTCGGGGACCTCCTTGCCGTCCTCGTCGACGACCTTCGCCTCCACGAAGAGGACGGGCCGGCCGCAGGAGTCCATCCGGCCCTCGTGCTCGTCCGGTCCCAGCACGGTGGCGAGCGGGCCGATCTCGCTCTGGCCGAAGCAGTTGTAGAAGGCGAGGCCGGGCAGGCGGGCGCGCAGCCGCTCCAGCACGGGGACGGGCATGATCGAGGCGCCGTAGTACGCCTTGCGCAGTCCGCCCAGGTCGCGGGTGGCGAAGTCCGGGTGGTTGGCGAGGCCGATCCAGACGGTGGGCGGGGCGAAGAGGCTGTCGGCCCGGCCCGACTCGACGAGGTCGAGGATCCGGGCGGCGTCGGGGGCGTCCAGCACCGTGTTCTCCGCGCCGACCGCGAGATAGGGCAGCAGGAAGACGTGCATCTGCGCGGAGTGGTAGAGCGGCAGGGCGTGCACGGGCCGGTCGCCGGGGCGCAGATCGAGGGCGGCGACGGCGCTGACGTACTCGTGGACGAGGGCGCCGTGCGTCATCATCGCGCCCTTGGGCTGGGCGGTGGTGCCGGAGGTGTACAGCAGCTGGACGAGGTCGTCGGCGCCCGGTGCGCGCTCGGGGACGAAGGGGCGCGGGGTCTCCAGCGCGGTCAGCAGCGAGCCGGGCTCGTCCCGCAGCGCCCGGACGGCGTACCCCTCGGGGACCCGGGCGGCCAGGTCCGGGTCGGTGAGGACCAGGGAGCTGCCGGACTGGCGCAGGATGTAGGCGAGGTCGTCGCCCGTGAGGTTCTGGTTGACCGGTACGTGCACCAGCCCGGCGCGGGCGCAGGCCAGGTAGGCGATCAGATAGGCGTCGGAGTTGTGGGCGTAGGAGGCGACCCGGTCGCCGGGGCGCAGCCCGTGGTCCTCCGCCAGGACGGCGGCGGCCGTGGAGACGGCCTCGTCGAGCCCCTGGTAGGTCCAGCTCCGTGCGCCGTACCGCAGGGCGGTGCGCCCGGGGGTGCGCCGGGCGCTGCGGGTCACGACTCCGTCGACTGTGCTGCTGCGTACTGCGGTCATGGCGTGATCCTGAGCGGCGCGGGCCCCGGGGTCAAGGGTCCGGATACCGACCGGGATGTTGACAGGCGCACGGCTGTACTGGCTGAGTTGCCCCCGACACCTCGAACCCGCGAGTAACCGTCGTCCGCACCCCCAGAGTTGGGAGGACCGTTGCCTCTCCGGAACCGTCTGAGACTGCTCGCCGTCTCGGGCCTCGCCCTTTTCACCGTGTCGGCGTCGCTGCCGCCGGCCTCGGCGCACGAGACCCGGACCCACCGTCCGTCGGGCGGCGGGCTGTCCGCCGTGATCCGCTACACCGAATACGGCATTCCGCACATCGTGGCCCGGGACTACGCGAATCTGGGCTTCGGCAACGGCTGGGCGCAGGCGGCCGACCAGGTGTGCACGCTCGCCGACGGCTTCGTCACGCTGCGCGGGGAGCGGTCGCGGTACTTCGGGGCGGACGCCGCGCCGGACGGTTCGCTCTCCTCGGCCGCGAAGAACCTCTCCAGCGATCTCTACTTCCGCGGGGTGCGCGACAGCCGGACCGTGGAGAAGCTGCTGGCGACACCGGCCCCGGCCGGGCCGGGCCGGGCCGTGAAGGAGCTCCAGCGCGGCTGGGCGGCCGGCTACAACGCCTGGCTGGCACAGAACCGGATCACCGATCCGGCCTGCCGGGGCGCCCGCTGGGTGCGTCCGGTGACCGCGCTGGACGTCGCGGAGCGGGCGTTCGCGCTCTCGGTGCTCGGCGGTCAGGGACGCGGCATCGACGGGATCACGGCCGCGCTGCCGCCGGCCGCCGCCCCCTCGCCCTCCGTGCCCGCCACGCCGTCGCCCGAGCGGGCGGCGGAGGCGGCGGCGGAGCTGCTCTCGACGCAGAACGCGGACATGGGGTCCAACGCGGTGGCGTTCCGGGGCAGCACGACGGCCGGCGGGCGCGGGCTGCTGCTCGGCAATCCGCACTACCCGTGGCAGGGCGGGCGGCGGTTCTGGCAGTCGCAGCAGACGATCCCCGGTGAGCTGAACGCGGCGGGCGGTTCGCTGCTCGGCTCGGCGACGCTCTCCATCGGGCACAACGCGGACGTCGCCTGGAGCCACACCGTGGCCACGGGCGTCACCCTCAACCTCCACCAGCTGACCCTGGCCCCGGACGATCCGACCGTCTACCTGGTGGACGGGAAGCGGCGGAGGATGACCGCACGGACCGTGTCGGTCGCGGTGGCGGGCGGTCCGGACGTGACGCGGACCCAGTGGTGGACCGCCTACGGGCCGGTCGTCACCTCGCTCGGCGCGGGCCTGCCGCTGCCGTGGACGCGGGAGTCGGCGTACGCGCTGAACGATCCGAACGCCGTCAATCTGCGCTCGGGCGACACCGCGCTGGGCTTCAGCAGGGCCCGGAGCACGGCGGGGATCAAGGAGGCGCTGCGCCGCACGCAGGGGCTGCCGTGGGTGAACACGATCGCGGCCGACTCCTCGGGGCACACCTTCTTCTCGCAGTCGCAGGTGCTGCCGAGGATCACCGACGATCTCGCCGCGCGCTGCTCGACGCCGCTGGGCCGGGTCACCTATCCGTCGTCGGGGCTCGCCGTGCTGGACGGCTCGCGGAGCGACTGCGCGCCGGGCTCGGACCCGGACGCGGTGCAGCCGGGGATCTTCGGGCCGGGCCGGATGCCGACCGTGGAGAACACCCCGTACGTCGAGAACTCCAACGACAGCGCCTGGCTGGCCAACGCGGACGCCCCGGTGACCGGCTACGAGCGGGTGTTCGGGACGGTCGGGACGCCGCGTTCGATGCGGACCCGGGGTGCCGTCGAGGACGTCGCCGCGATGGCGGGCCGGGGCCGGCTGACGGTCGCGGACCTGCAGAAGCAGCAGTTCGCCGACCGGGCGCCGGCCGGTGATCTGGCCGCG
The DNA here is from genome assembly GCF_055559335.1 of Streptomyces sp. NPDC024555. Lineage (NCBI taxonomy): Bacteria > Bacillati > Actinomycetota > Actinomycetes > Kitasatosporales > Streptomycetaceae > Streptomyces > Streptomyces sp. NPDC024555. The sequence continues at coordinate 117,578 of NZ_JBVHKV010000010.1, read as the reverse complement.
GCCGATCTGGCGCGGGCGTGCGCGGCGCTGCCGGGCGGTACGGCGACGGCGAGTTCGGGCGCGGCGGTCGACGTCTCGGGGGCGTGCGGGGTGCTGCGCGACTGGGACCGCACCGTCGACACGGGGAGCCGGGGCGCGCTGCTCTTCGACCGCTTCTGGCGCCGGGCGGCTGCCGTACCGGCGGCGGAGCTGTGGAAGGTCCCCTTCTCCCCCGCCGCCCCGGTCTCCACCCCCCGCACGCTGAACACCTCGGCGCCGGGTGTGCTGACGGCCCTGGCCGACGCGGTGGCCGAGCTGCGGGGCGCGGGCGTCGCGCTGGACGCGCCCCTGGGCGCGCACCAGTCGGTGCTGCGCGGCACGAAGCGGATTCCGGTCGGCGGCGGGACGGAGGCGCTGGGCGTCTGGAACAAGACGGAGGGCGTCTGGGACGCGGCCACGGCGTCGTACACGGACGTCTCGACCGGGTCCAGCTACATCCAGGCGGTCGGCTGGGACGGGAGCCGGTGCCCGGTGGCCCGGACGCTGCTCACGTACGCGCAGTCCTCGAACCCCGCGTCGCCGCACTACAGCGACCAGACCGAGCTGTACTCGGGCGAGCGCTGGGTGACGTCCCGGTTCTGCGAGAAGGACATCGCCCGGTCACCGGAGCTGACGGTGGTGCGGGTGCGCGAGCGCCGCTGACCCCGGAAGGGCGCGGTCGGCCCCTGGCCCCGGCGGTCAGGGGCTGATCGCGAGGAAGACGAACGCGGCGAAGACCGACAGGTGGACGCCGCCCTGGAGCAGGGTCGCCCGTCCGGGCACGACGGTCAGCGCCCCCACCACGACGGTGAGCGCGAGCAGCACCATATGGGTGGCGCCCAGGCCGAGGTGGAGCGGTCCGTCGAGCCAGATCGAGGCGAGGGCGATGGCCGGGATGGTCAGGCCGATGCTGGCCATCGCCGAGCCGAGCGCCAGATTGAGGCTGGTCTGGATGCGTTCGCGGCGGGCCGCGCGTACGGCGGCGAGGGTCTCGGGCAGCAGGACCAGCAGCGCGATGACGACGCCGACGACCGCCTGCGGCATACCGGCGGCCTCGACGCCCGACTCGATGGCCGGGGAGACGGCCTTGGCGTCGCCGACGACGGCGATCAGCGCGACGAGCAGCATGGCGAGGCTCAGCGCGGTGGCACCGCGGCTCGGCAGATGCGCCCGCTGCTCGTCCTGCCGGACGTGTCCGTCCTGGGTCAGCGGGAGGAAGTACTCGCGGTGCCGGACGGTCTGTACGGCGACGAACAGTCCGTAGAGGCAGAGCGAGGCGACGGCGGCGAAGGCCAGTTGGGCGGGCGAGAACTCGGGCCCCTTCTTGCCGGTGGTGAAGGTGGGGAGCACGAGGCTGAGCGTGGCCAGGGTGGCGACGGTGGCGAGCGCGCCGCCGGAGCCCTCCGCGTTGAAGACGACGACGCGGGTGCGGACGGCGCCCACCAGCAGGGAGAGCCCGACGATTCCGTTGCAGGTGATCATGACGGCCGCGAAGACGGTGTCGCGGGCCAGCGCGGTCGTCCTGGGTCCGCCGTCGGCCATCAGGGTGACGATGAGCGCGACCTCGATCACGGTCACGGCGACGGCGAGGACGAGCGAGCCGAAGGGTTCGCCCACGCGGTGGGCGATCACCTCGGCGTGGTGGACGGCGGCCAGGACCGCCCCGGCGAGGCAGAGCGCGACCACGGCGACGGCGGCGGAGGGCAGTTCGCGCCCCCAGCTGAACACCAGCGCGAGGGCGGCGACCAGCGGCACGACGACCGTCCACCGGGTCGCCAGTGAACGGATCGTCGCGCGCGTGTCCATGCGTCCCACGCTGCCAGAGCGGGCGGGGGCCCGCCCGCCGGGCGGACCGGCTCAGTCCCGGCCCTCCCAGTAGGGCTCCCGCAACCGCCTCTTGTAGAGCTTGCCGTTGGGGTCGCGGGGCATCGCCTCGATGAAGCCGAGGGTCTTGGGCCGTTTGTACCCGGCGAGCAACCCGGCGCAGTGGGCGAGGATCTGTTCGGCGAGCGCGTCCGTGGCCTCGTGGCCCTCGGCGGGTTCGACGACGGCCCGGACCTCCTCGCCCCAGTCGGGGTGCGGGATGCCGAAGACGGCGGCGTCGGCGACGGCGGGGTGGCGGAGCAGGGCGGACTCGATCTCGGCGGGGTAGATGTTCACCCCGCCGGAGATGATCATGTCGATCTTGCGGTCGCGGAGGAAGAGGTAGCCGTCCTCGTCCAGGACGCCGAGGTCGCCGACGGTGAAGAAGTCGCCGATGCGGTTCTTCCGGGTCTTGCTCTCGTCCTTGTGGTACTGGAAGCCGCCGGTGCTCATCTTCATGTAGACGGTGCCCAGTTCCCCCGGGCCGAGCCGGTTGCCGTCGTCGTCGAAGACCGCGAGCTCGCTGATCGGCCAGGCCCGGCCGACGGTGCCCGGCTTCTTCAGCCAGTCGTCGGCGGTGGCGAAGGCGCCGCCGCCCTCGCTGGCCGCGTAGTACTCCTCGACGCAGTGCCCCCACCAGTCGATCATGGCCCGTTTGACGTGGTCGGGGCAGGGCGCGGCGCCGTGGATGGCGTGCCGCATCGCCGAGACGTCGTAGCGTGCGCGGACCTCGTCGGGAAGGGCGAGGAGGCGGTGGAACTGGGTGGGGACCATGTGCGTGTGGGTGCAGCGGTGGGTGTCCATCGCCCGCAGCATCGCCTCGGGCGACCACTTGTCCATCAGGACCAGCGGGTGGCCGATGTGCAGGGCCGCTCCGGCGAACTGGAGCACGGCCGTGTGGTAGAGCGGCGAGCAGACCAGGTGGACATTGCCGTCGAACGGCCTGATGCCGAAGATGCCGAGGAATCCGCCGAGGTAGCTCTCCTCGGGGAGCTTGCCGGGGAGCGGCCTGCGGATGCCCCGGGGGCGGCCGGTGGTGCCGGAGGTGTAGTTCATGACCCAGCCGAGGGTGCGCCCCTCGGGCGGTGACACCGGCCGGTTCTCCAGCAGTTCGGCGTACGGGCGGAAGCCCTCGGCCCCGCCGACCCCGTAGCGGTGGCTCGCCGGGAGCTTCGCCTCGTCGGCCGCCGCCGCCGCGGCGTCGGCGAAGCGTGCGTGGGCGATGAGGACCTTGGCGCCGGAGTCGGAGACGATCCAGGCGATCTCGGGTCCGACGAGGTGGTGGTTGACGGGGACGAGGTAGTAGCCGGCCTGGGAGGCGGCGAGGTAGGCGGTGAGGAACTCGACCCCGTTGGGCAGGACGACGGCGAAGGCGTCGCCCTCCTCCAGGCCGGCCGCGCGCAGTCCGTGCACCATGCGGTTGGCGTCGGCGTGCAGCCGTCCCGCCGTCCACTCCTCGCCCTCGGGGGTGACGAGGACGGTGCGGTCGGGGTCGGCGGTGGCCTGGGCCCAGAAGCCGTTGGGCGGCTGGTTCATGAGGCGCTCCGTCCGGCGATGCGGTTGATCCGGTCCACGGCGCGTTCGAAACCGCGGGTCAGGTCGTCGAAGACGGCCTGGACGCTGCGTTCGCTGTTCATCCGGCCGACGATCTGGCCGACGGGGGTGCCGAGCAGGGCGCCCGTCTCGTACTTCTGGATACGGGAGACGGCCTCGGCCACCAGGAGCCCCTGGAGCGGCATGGGCAGGGTGCCGGGGCCCGCCGGATCGTCCCAGGCGTCCGTCCATTCGGTGCGGAGCTGGCGCGCGGGCTTCCCGGTGAGGGCGCGGGAGCGGACGGTGTCGCCGGAGCCCGCGGCGAGGAGTTTGGCGGTCAGGGCCGGGGAGTGCAGATCGGCCTCCTCTGCGGTGAGCCACAGGGAGCCGAGCCAGACGCCCTGGGCGCCGAGCGCCAGCCCGGCCGCGATCTGCTCGCCGCTGCCGATGCCGCCGGCGGCGAGGACCGGGAGGGGGCCCACCGCGTCCACCACGTCGGGGACGAGGACCATCGAGGCGATCTCGCCGGTGTGGCCGCCCGCCTCGTAGCCCTGGGCGACGACGACGTCGATGCCGGCGTCCGCGTGGTGGCGGGCGTGCCGGGCGCTGCCGGCGAGCGCGGCGACGAGGACACCGTTCCCGTGGGCGCGGGAGACGACGTCGGGGGGCGGTGAGCCGAGCGCGTTGGCGAGGAGCTTGATGGGGTAGTCGAAGGCCACGTCGAGCTGGGTGCGGGCGACCTCCTCCATCCAGCCGGTGATGCGCCAGCCGGACGCCTCGCCCTCGGCGAGTTCGGGAACGCCGTGCTTGGCCAGCGTCTCCTGGACGAACTGCCGGTGCCCGGCCGGGATCATCGCCTCCACATCGGCCTCGGTGACGCCCTCCACCTTCTTGGCGGGCATGACGACGTCGAGACCGTAGGGCTTGCCGTCCGTGTGGGCCTGCATCCAGTCGAGATCGCGTGCGAGGTCGTCGGGGGCGGTGTAGCGGACCGCACCGAGTACGCCGAATCCCCCGGCCCGGGTGATGGCCGCGGCCACCGCCGGGAACGGCGTGAAGCCGAAAATGGCGTGCTCGATCCCCAGTTCTTGGCTCAGCTCCGTCTCCATGGGCGGCAGGATGCCGCAGTCCGACAACCGAGGGAAGACATTTTCTGATGCAGTGTCAGATTCTTTGTGGCGCACGGGACCTACGGGACCGAGGGGGGTGACAGTACCCTCTGCCCGGAAGGAAGTTTCACACTCGCAAGAGATTTCGAAAATTACTTTCAGGCAGTGGGAAGGGGTTCCGGATGGCCGAGGACACGAGGGGCGGGGGCATCACCCGGCGCGGGCTGGGCGGTGGGATGCTGGCCCTGGGCGGGGCACTCGCCCTGGCGCCCGTTCCGTTCGCGACGGCGGCGGCCGCCACCGAGCCGGGGACGGGGTCGTCGGACATGAGCACAGGGGCCGCCTCGCCCGCCCGTCCGACGCTGCGCCGCGGATCCGCGGCCCGCGCGGGGCTGTTGCAGGGACCGCTCGACCAGTTGGTCACGGAGGCGGAGCGCTATCTCGCCGACTCCCCCAAGCACCCCTGGTACGCGGGCGCGGTCCTGCTCGCCGGGCGCGGCGGAACGGTGGCGCTGCACCGGCCGATCGGCAAGGCCGTGCGCTACGCGGCGTACGACGAGACGACGGACACCGGTGTCGAGTTCCCGGCGGACCAGCAGATCCCCATGGCCGAGGACACCGTCTTCGACCTGGCCTCCGTGTCCAAGCTGTTCACCTCGATCCTCGCCGTCCAGCAGATCGAACGGGGCACGCTGGAGCTGGAGGCGACGGTCGCCAGCTATCTGCCGGACTTCGCGCGGGCCGGCAAGCAGGACGTCACCATCCGTCAGCTGCTCACCCACACCAGCGGGTTCAAGGCCTGGATCCCCCTGTACGCCGCACCGACGCGGGAGGGGAAGCTGGAGCTGATCTGGAACGAGGCACCGGCCAGTCCCCCGGGCACCGTCTATCTCTACTCGGACCTCAACCTGATCTCGCTCCAGCTGGTCCTGGAGAAGATCACCGGCCGCACCGAGGACGTCCTGCTCCGCGAGGAGATCACCGCTCCGCTCGGGATGCGCCGCACCCGGTACAACCCGCCGGCCTCCTGGAAGCCGAGGATCGCCGCGACCGAGGACGCCCGGCTTCCCTGGTCGGGCCTGGACCGCGGGCTGGTCTGGGGCGAAGTGCACGACGAGAACGCGTACAGCCTGGACGGGGTCGCGGGCCACGCCGGGGTCTTCTCCTGCGCCTGGGACCTGGCGATCCTGGCCCGCACCCTGCTCAACGGCGGGGTGTACGGCCGGGCGAGGATCCTGTCGGAGCAGTCGGTGGAGCTGCTGTTCACCGACTTCAACACCGCGTTCCCCGGCGACGCGCACGGCCTGGGCTTCGAGCTCTACCAGCACTGGTACATGGGCGCCATGGCCACCCCGCGCACCGCCGGGCACACCGGCTTCACCGGCACCAGTCTGGTGCTCGACCCGAGCACCGACTCGTTCCTCATCGTGCTGGGCAACTCGGTGCACCCGGTGCGCAGCTGGCGCTCCGGCAGCGCGCCGCGGGTCGCCACCGCCAACCAGATGGCCCGTGCGGTCGCGGTCCGCCCGGCCCGGGGAGGGACGGCGTGGTTCGCCGGGATGGCCGGTTCCACGTCGGCGACCCTGACACTGCCGCCGGTGCGGGCCGGAGCCCGTTCCCGGCTGAGCTGCCGGGTGTGGTGGGACACCGAGCCGGATTCCGACTTCCTGTATCTGGAGGGCTCGTCGGACGGCGGCACCACCTGGCGTCCCGTCGCCTTCACCACCGCCGCGACCGCACCCCCGCAGGAGCCGGTGGCCCATCCCTCGGGCGCCGTCTCGGGCTGGTCGGGCCGCGTCTGGCACCGGCTGGACGCCGACCTCTCCGCGTGGCGGGACACCGAGGTGCGGCTGCGCTGGCGCTACGCCACGGACCCGCTGTACGTCGGCCGGGGCGTGTACGTGGACGCCCTGCGGGTCGAGACGGGCGGGCGTCCGGTCTTCGACGAGGCGCGCCCGGCCGATGCCCGCCGCATCGAGGCGAACGGCTGGACGGTCTCGGCGGACTGACGCCGCCGCCCCGGGCCGGGGGCCGGGCCCTGTGCCCGTGCCCCCGCCCGGTGCGCCGGCTACTCCGTGCGCAGGGCCGTCGCGGTCCGGGCCCTCGCCGCCCACCCGGCGGGCAGGAGCGCGCCCAGCAGGGCGATGACCAGCCCGCCGAAGGCCAGCGGGACGAGCTGGGCCCCGTGGTAGACGGCGAGGACGGAGTCGGGGAGGCGCAGTCCCGCGCTGTCGCCCATGGCGGGCAGCACCCGGGAGTGGAGCAGCGTCCCGAGCGGTACGCCGAGCCCGCCCGCGACGAGGCCGGTGACGGCGACCGAGGTGAGGACCATGGCCACGGTCTGGCGGGGCGTCATGCCGAGGGCCTTGTGGACGCCGATCTCCCGGGCCCGTTCGCGGGTGTCGAGCAGGACCCCGTTGAGCACCCCGAGCGCGGCGACGGCGACGAGCATCAGGGTCAGGACGGCCGAGAGCGCGTCGAGCGTGGCCACCATGTCGCCGCCCGCGCCGAGCGAACCGGTGCGGGCCTCCGCGCCCAGCGGCTTGAGCACCTCGTTCAGCCCGTCGACGTAACGCGCGGTGTCCGTGCCGATGAAGGGGATGTACAGGGAGGTCGCGCGGGCGGCCGAGTGCCCGACGGTGAGCCAGGACTGCTCCCCGACGTGCGCCCCGCGCGGCAGGGCCCGGGTCACGGCGGCCGTCGCGGCGCCGACGTCCGATTCGGTGTCGGGGTCGGTGAGGCGGTAGAGCATCTGGTAGCCGCCGCTGCCCGGGGCGGTGAGCGCGTCCATCTGGGCGGGCACCACCCAGGCGTCGGCGGTGCGGGTGACCGACCGGGCCTTGCCGACCACGGTCAGCGCGGGGGCGCCGGACAGTCCGGGGAACGTGACCCGCCGTCCCGTGGCCACGAAGAGCGAGGCGTCCTCGGACACCACGATCTCGCCGGGCCCACGCGGCCACCGCCCGTCGAGCAGGGCGACCGCGTCCACGTCCCGGCCGGGGCCGGACCGCCCCGCCACGGTGATCGGCCAGCCGGGTCCCGTCCCGTCCGCCTCGGGCACGACCGTGGCCGTGCGGTAGGGGCCGGCGGCCGCGCTCACCCCGTCGGCCCGTGCCGTTCCCGCGAGTCGGCCGGCTGCGACCCGGCCGGCGTCGAACCGCAGGGAGAGATGGGCGCCGTGCTGCCGGGCGAAGGCGTCGTCGAACGGGGTGTCGGAGACGGCGAGCAGCGATCCGCCGAGAACGGAGGCGGCCACCGCCATCATCGTGGCGAGGCCGATCACCAGGGTCTGCACCCGGCGGCGGGCCACGCCGGAGCGCACCACCGTGCCCAGGGCGCTCATCGGGCGGTCTCCGGCGCGCTGTCCCGCGGGAGCGGGTCGGGGCCGGCCCGACGGACGTCCTCGGCGATCCGGCCGTCGGCGATCCGCACCGTGCGCCGCATGCAGGACCGGGCGAGGGCCAGGTTGCATTCACCAGCGTTCGGGACTCTCATGAGAGCGGCCTGCCCTGTGGCACCAAGGGGCGACGGGGCGTTCCCTGCCCACTAGCGGTCAACGCTCTTGAGAGTCGAGCGGCTTCTGGTCGTTCACTCGCAGGGGTGTCACCAGAGCGTCAGCAGGCGGCCCTGGCACGGGATGCAGAACCAGCTCCCACGCCCGGGCCTGTCCTCAATGCCGTCGTGTTGTGGACCACCGGCATATCGACGGCGCCGTCGTCCAGCTCCGTGCCAAGGGCCACCACTTCAGAGACGAGGACATCACCTCGGCTCTCCCCGCTCAAGCACAAGAACCTCACCCTGCTGAGCCGTTACAGCTTCACCGCCTCCACCCGGCGCGCGCGATAGCTCGGCATGAGCCGGCACATACGAGCCCGTCTCGCCTGTAATCGAGGGCCACACCTCGGATGAGCAACGTTGGAGGGATGCGTATCACGCCGACTCAGGCGAGCCCGTCGTCGGTTCGGCGTCGTTCTGCTCATCCTGAGTCGCAAAGGCGTCAATGGCCCGCGCGATCGCCTCGTCAAGCTCGGCCTGACGTGCGGCAGCCGCGTGCAGGTCGATCCCGGTGATTACATCCTCGTCAGGTCTGCGCGTCGGCGCGTTCAGTCGCAACTCCGCCGGGAACGGTGGCAGGCCAGCCAGCAGAGTGGCCAGCCCTGGATCCTCCATGGTGGCGAGCGACTCCAGTTCTGTCGCCCGGCCAAGAATTCGCCGCAGCTCGGCCTCGATGGCACTCAGATTGAGCGTCTCGCCAGCGACCTCGACCTCCCAGGAGCCGCTGTCGACGCTCCTCATCGGCGGTGGCGGGAAGGACGGCAGCTCCCCCATCTCGACTTGCTCAGCGCTTGGACGAGGATGATGAGCCACCCATTCATCGAGACGCTCGTCGAAGTGCTCGCTTGAGTCCCTTACTTGCCGACCGAGCACAGGCGACGTGTCCGTGACGCCCAGCAGCTCGCACAGATACTGGCCGCGGGCTTGGCGCCACTCCCAGCCTTCCTGGGTCTGCCCCTTGTTCTTTCTCGGTTTGTCGGTGAGCAGGGGAGAGAGCATCTTCGACACCTTGCCCGTGAACATCAGGAACGTCTCCAGTGGGATCCACGCCCGCGCGTCCAGCGGTGTCCGGCTTGCGCAGTCGTAGACCTCAGCGAGCGCAATCTGCGCATACCGGATGTCTCTCGCCAGCCATGTCAGGTAGACCCGTTGTGCCCACTCATCCCAGATCAACATCTCGCTCACAGCACACCATCTTGCACCCGGCCGGCTCGCGACGGCATCCGGATTTGTAACGACAGAACGGTCCAGACCAAGCCGACAATCTGTCGAGTCGGGAGCACGTGTGCCTTGAGACGTCCGGGGAGGATCCAGTCCCCGTCGCAGGACGGTGAGCTCCTCGTGCCGAGCCGTGACGCGCGACAGCGCCTCGGCCAGAAACATCTCCAGTCCAGTGCGCTCCACGTTCACCCGGCTGCCCATGGCTCTTTCCTGGCCGTCAGCCCGGGCAGCCGATGAACTCGATCAGCCTCCAGGCCCACCTACGCGGGATCGGCGTCCTGCCGCGGCGCGACAGAATTGCTGTCTTTAGACAGCCAAAGTCAGTCGTGTGCAGCATGCCGATCTGGGACGGCTAGGTTGAATGCCAACGAATGCGGTCGTTCAGTCGAAGGCGTGGACGATGCTCTCGATGATGGCGTGTACGCCGCTCCAATCGCCGGTGCCGCTGTGCGGCTCGCGTCGGGCTGCCCTGATCTTCTCCTCGAACGCCTTGTGCACCAGACCCTTGTGCGTCTTCGACAGTGCACCCTGGTGTCTCTGCACAGCGGGGATGAAGGCCCCTTGCCGGACTGGCATCAGGGTCCCGTCGGTGGTCAGGACGTCCTTGCCGAGATACATCTCCAGGGAACCGGCAACACCGTTCACGTCTGTCATCGAAACGGTTGAGGACGTCGAATCGGCAGTGGTGGGGTAACTGGCCAGCAGGGGCAAGTCCGGGTAGTGCAAGACCTTGCAGCCCTCAGGGAGCCCCTGCCTCTTCAGTTTGGCGAACGCCTCATGCCCGCCGGCGTCGTTGTCGGCGATAGCCACGAAACGGTTGGCGACGCCGGCCGCGATAAACGCGTTCACAAGGTTCGCGAGCATGCCCACACTGCCCTGGGCCTTCCTTCCTGCGTAGTCGATGAAGCGGACGAAGCCCACGAGGTGCGGATGGGCAATGTGCATGGCATCGGCGAGGAGGCGGGAGTCGGTGCTTCCCTCAGTGAGCACGATCAGCGGGGCATTATCTGGCAGGGCTGCCAGCTGGCTCTCGCGCGTGTGTCTTGCGATGGGCTGGTTCGTGTCCAGGTGCACGCAGCAGCCGGTCAGCTCACCGAGATTCAGTCCGACCCGCATGTCGTCAGGGGCCTGGTCGACAATCAGCCGTATCAGGCTGCGTTTCTCAACGAGGTAATGGATCACCTCGACGTCACTGGCGGTCTCGGCCGACTGCATCTCGTGCTGGAAGTGCTCCTGGGTCGTGACAAACGATGGTTTCGGCCGGATCGCCTGGGCGATGGCAGCGAGTAGTTCGTCGGGCTCGCGCGGGGGTCGGACGAGGTCTTCAAATATCGGCTTGCCCTGCGCTTGCCTTTCTCGCCGCTGGCGCTGTTCCTGGCTTTCATAGAGCTTGCGCCACTGGTCTATGGCCTCTTCCAGGTTGGCGACGGCACGACGCGAGGTGAATCCCTGCAGGTTGAGGCGCTGCCGAAGTGCGCGGGCGGTGGTGTAGTACCCGAGCGCGTACTCGCTCTCGGGCCACTCGTCACCGGGGGTGACCTCTCCGCCGTCAGCGTCGATGAGTTTGCGGTCCGACTCGATGAAGAGCGCCGCCAGTTCCTCGTCGTAGTGATTGCGGGTGTAGAGGAACTGGCAGTCGCCAGCGACCAGATAGGGGTAATGTCCCATCCCCGCAGGATCCCATCCCCATGGGCACGTCGCGCCCCCATTTTTCAAGTGCGGCCGTGGAGCGTCCGATGGTGCGAGTCATGACTGACCATCCGGCGCGGTGTAGAAGGATCTTCCGCTCGCATGCTCTGTGCTGTCGTAGCGGACGGCGAAGGGGGCGGGAATTTCGCAGATGCCAGCTGCTCAACGGCATCCATCACAGGCGGGTTCGTCGTCCGTCGGCGCGAACGGCTCCCCGCAGCGGATGCACTCTTCCATACCGGAGAAGGTCTCGCCGCAGTGGAAACACAGGTCGACCGGCTTCTTGAGTTCGGCCGCGGTAAGCACCCTGCGCACCAGGGCCTCGGCGCCGCAGGTCGGGCACCAGAACACCGGCTTCAGCTCGCCAGGGACCGCTGACCACGTGGTGCGGTCGAGGACCTCGTACGCGTAGGCCAGCGCGATATCGTCGGGCCCGCGCCGGTAGCGGCAGTACCAGCAGTAGCCGCCCTCTTTATCCCCGACGACCAGGGCCAACTGGTCGCAGTCCGGGCACTGGACGGTACGTGACTTTACGGGGTCGATGTGGGGTCGGAGCCGCCGCATTCGCGCCGCGACGTAGCCGCGGATCTCGTCGAGCCCCTTGCGGATGCGGCCCAGATCCTCGGCCGCCTCCCCGTCCAGTGGGGGGAGTTTGGGCAGCAGCTCGGTGTCCACGAAATGGGTCAGAAACTCCAGCACCTCTGCAGCGTTAGCCTCGATGACGCGCCGGTTCACCGTGGCGTCATGGGGGCGGCCGTAGTGCTGGAGCTTGTTGCGGAGCTTGGCCAAGTTCGTGAGGTTCTTGTCCTCCTTCGGGCTGATGGCAACGCCGGCGATGTTAGCGAGGCGGGTCCTGGTCTGCTCCGCCGTGCAGGAGGCCAGGCTGCCGTCGTCCAACTTGCTGCGCTTGGCCTCGCCGGGGTTCGCGAACACCAGGCTCCAGTGCTCCAGCTCCAGCCGGTACTTCAGCAGGCACTCCACGGCGGCCTGCAGGTGCACCACGGCGTACTTCAGCTCCCGGCGGCCAACCTCCTCGCCGCGCAGGTGATCGACCACGCTGACCAAGTAGTCCAGGCCGTTGTCCACCGGCGGGTAGTGCACCTCGGCGGCCAGGTCCTCGCTGCCCGTCGCGAGCACGGCCTGCTCGGCCGGCGCCGCGCCCTCCTTGTCGTCCGTCATCGTGGGCTTGCTCTCCTCTCGGGTCCGCCAGCCCGGTGGTTGACGGCTCATCACGTCGTGCTCCACAGACACTTTGCGGGGCTGACGTCGTAAGTCACCACTCCAGCCAGAACGTCCACACCGGATCTGGTGGTGCGCCCTATGTGACGCGCTGTTCTCCAAGGCTCTGAGCTGCGGGAACAAGCTGTCCCCGATAACCGGCGCCCCCGCTATCCGCCAACTCGTTCTTCAGACCCCAGCCCTCGCCATCGCGCAGGCTCTCGGTTGCCCACGACAAGACCGCCATTCAGCTGTCCGCCGAAGCGGGCGGAACCTGGAACCAATGTGCCCCGGCGGCCACACTCGGTGACATCGGAACCGACCCCGCCTAGGAATCTGCGATGCCTCAACGTTCGAGGCCACACATCGGGGCCGTGTCCTTCAGCGCGGACTGCCGACGCAGGGAGGCTTACGAGGGAAAGGGATGTTCCTCTTGATGGAATGGGCCATCGAGACCGATGAAGAGCAGCTCCATGTAGCCGTCCAATTCCATTGAGCATGCTGGACAGTCGTACATCTCGGGGATCTGGACGGTCGCATCCGGGGCATCCCAGCTTGGATGGCGTCCTTCGGTATGGGCGTGACCCCGAAGGATTGCGTGTGGGTGCTTACACACCAGGCAAGGCAGTACGCCGATTTCCGGTGGTGCGTCATCTGTCCAAGGTCTGACCTGCTCCAAGGCGCGGGAGACACTATCTTCCGCTCCCCATGCGGCGACGACCATCGCGTTTGTCATTGCGGCGATCCCGTGTCGAGCCTCGAAGAGCAGTGCCGAGTAGCGGATCTTGGCGTTTACGGCTCCTCTCGCCACGTTCCACTCATCGGTCATCTGCTGGTTCCTGCGGTCGGACTCCTCAGACTCCTCCTCTCGCTGCCGCCTTCGAACCTCGCCGGCGCGCAGCTCAACCAGATCCATACGCGACCATGCGTACTCTCCCCAGAAGTCACTTACCCTCAGACCCAGGTCACTTAGGACGGCATCGGCTACCGCGACAGCTGTAGCAACGGCGGCGATCGTCTCCTCGGTTGCATGCATGCCCATGTGGGCTATCCCGTTGCGGGCACGCAGCAGCGTGTCGTGTTCCTTCTCGGTGACGGGCAGTTCCATCACATGCCGCGCTCTCTTGAATGCCTCGGCCGCCCCGATAGTCTTCGCCGAAGTCACGGGGCTCGGCGCGGACGCCCCAAGCCCGGCCGCATGCAAGAGCCCGCTCAGGTCCCTTGGTTCCACGATCAGGGCGGGGCTGCGATGGACAAGAACGGCCTTCAGGAGATGCTCATCGGCGATGCCTGCATGCAGCACCGCCATGCCGTTGTCCCCGCGCGAAAACGACGCCAGGGCCCTGTGCATCTGGGCTTTCGCCGTGCGTATGAAGGTGTCCCGGTCCACTGATCGTCCCCTCGCTCGTGACTCGCCGTCGACAGTACGGGGGCAGTGCTGCGACCTCCACCAATATGCGGTGTGCCGCCGCCGAAGCAGCGCGACCTCCGGCCTGCGGTGTCCAACCCTTCGACTGCTACATCAGGTTCATCCGGGTCGAGCTCCTCAACAGCCGACTCTGGTTGTTGCTCGCGGCCGCTGTGACCCAAGCGATCACTCACTGTGTCCGACGCGTCAAGCGGATCGTGAATACGCGCCCTCTCCGCATGCAAGCCCACCGGTCCCGGGGCCGATGCTGACACAGCCACATCCCATCTCCCCGCACTCCGAAGAACGTCAGATAACGGGAAACTTGCGGTGAAAACGACCTCCCATTCGCTCGGTTGTGGCCTTTTCGTGAACGACCTGCCAGTGATACCTCTAGTGGGTCGATCGTGGAAAGTGGCGGCGTTCAGGGGGAGACGTTGGATCCGAGTCAGGGCCCGCGGGGGGCAGAGGGCCAGGCAGGTACCCCATCACTCATCCTCAACTATCCATCGGCCATGCAGTTTCCGGCCATGCCGTCGCCCGAGAAGATCGTCTTTGGCTACGATCCCGACGAGTTCGAGAAGTTCGTCGAAGAGTGGGTGCCCGCGCTGGACAGCCTGTACGTGCGGGTGGTGCGCCAGGGAGGCGCAGGCGACCACGGCATTGACGTGGCCGCGTTCCTCACCCCCCAGGGCCTTGAGGGCCCCTGGCACAACTTCCAGTGCAAGCGCTACAAGACAACGTTGGCTTGGAGCACTGCGGCAGGCGAGATTCGAAAGATGTTCGCGGGCGTGGTCACCGGTGAGTTCATCCTGCCGGAACAGTACACTTTCGTTGCCCCGTCCATCGGCCCCAGTCTGCACCAGGCCCTGCAACGCCCGGCCAGTACCCGCAAGGGCTTCGTGGAGGCGCTGCGCGAGACGACGGACAAGGTCATCACGGATCTGGGCCCGCGGTTGAGGCGCGAGGCCGAGGAGTTGGCGGCTGAGACGCCGTTCGAGATCTTTCAGACCGTCAACATGAAGCAGATGCTTGAACAGCACAAGACCACTGACTTCTGGGTGAGGAGATTCCCGCCAGAGTCCCCGCCCCGCCCAGCCGTCATGGAACCGCCCGAGAAGCCGGAGCCCCGCGAGGCCCGCTACGTGCAGCAACTCGTTCAGGTCTACACGGAGCGCTGGCCCGATGGCGCCAGCACCGTCACCCAGATTGCGCAGCATCCAACGGCTGGCCCTCACTTGCGCCACCAACGTGAAGCATTCTTCAGCGCAGAGTCTCTACGCCGCTTCGGGGAGGAAGCCTACCCCGCGGGCCATTTCGAGGCCATTGTCAAGGACATATACGACGCCGTGGTCGATGTGGCGAGAGATGACCACGCCACGGGGTGGAAGCGCCTACAGGCCGTCACCTCGCAGGCGATCAGTGCCGGGCTGACGCAGACGATCTTCGCTCAGCATGTGAGAACTCTGGACCGTACCGGGGTATGTCATCACCTGGCGAACGAGGACGAGCTCACGTGGTGTGAGGGAGAAGGGACATGAAGCCGCTGAATAGCCCGCTTGAGATTGGCGTGCGGGCCCTGGTGCTGCTCTCAGAGAGCCATCCCGATGCTCTGGATCTTGCCCAGCTCGCTCTCTTGGACCATGCCGTACTGCACAGCGGAGAGTTCGACGGTCCGCCCAGCCTGCACCCAGACCTGCCCGCTCGCTCGGGAGAACTCGGCCTGAAGCGCACGCTCCTCGAACAGGCACTTCTGGTGCTCATCCGCGCCGGCCTGGCGGAACTCGAAGCTGAAGGGACCGGCCTGGTCTACCGAGCCACTGAACGCGGCCCGGCCTTCGTAGACGTTCTCGAAGCCCCATACGTCCTGCGGCTTCGCGAGCGCGCGGAATGGGCCGTCCACCACTGGGCCCCGGACACCGACGTACGTGCCACCACCCGGTCCCTGCTAACGACTCCCGCCGCCTCCGCGACCACCCGTCCTTTCGGGGGCCATCGTGGGTAGTCTCCAGCTGGTCCACCTCACCTACGCTGGCTCGGGCAAGCCATCAGCGCAAATCGTCTTCGGCCCCGAGCTCACCGCGATCTACGGCGCCTCCGACACCGGGAAGACCTTCATCGTCAGGTCTGTCGAGTACATGCTCGGCGGCACCCAACTGACTATGGTCCCGGAGGCCGAGGGATACACCCAGATCCTCCTCGGGCTGCTACTGCCCGACGGCAGCCCGCTGACCCTCGTCCGTCGCCCCGGCACCAACTCCACGCACCTGCATCACGAAGACCTCCGCGACCTGGTCCACCGCCCAGCGGACGCCATCGTGAACTCGGTTCACAACGCCCGCAGCAAGAACAGCCTCTCCGTCCATCTGATGCGTGCAATGGGGCTAGACGATGTCCTCATCCGCAAGAACGAGGCCGGCGGCACTCGCCCCCTGACACTGACCGATTTGGTGCACCTGTCCGTGGTGACAGAGGACCGCATGATCGCCATGCCCTCCCCGGTCCTACGCACCGGCACCGCCACCACCCGCACCGCGGAGACATCGGTCATGCGGTTCCTCCTCACAGGGGAGGGAGACCCCTCCATCGATACCGGGCCCAACGCGGGACAGCGGCGTGTGAACAGGGGACAGATAAATCTTTTGGACCAGCTCGTGATCGACTTGTACGCGAAACTTGAGTCGGACGAGAATGAGCGCGACCTCAAGGACCGCCTGGCACGTGTCAAAACCGCGATCAACGCGCAGAGCACTGCCCTTCGCGAGGCCGACGAAGGTCACCGCGAGGCTGTGCGCGAGCGAATGACACACGCCCGCCGACTGGCGGGGCTGGACGAACGGCTGGCCGAGGTCAACGATCTGCTTGGACGGTTTAGCCTGCTGGAGGACCAGTACCGCTCCGATCTGGATCGTTTGGTCATGGTCAACGAGGCTGGCAGCATCCTCGGCTACTTCCGCGTCGGAACCTGCGTCTTTTGCGGAGCGGATCCCGAGCACCAGCACCCCGGCCACAGCCAGCAGGAGGCCACTCAGCTCCACATTGCGGTGCGGGCGGAGGCCGAGAAGACAACTTCCCTGCTCACCGACCTCCTGCCGACCATCGCCGACCTCGCCAGCGAACAGGAGGAAATCGCCCGGACGTGGCAGGCCGTCAAGGACGACCTAGAGGCGCTGGACGAACTCATCGCCGAAGTCGAGGGTCAGCTCGTACCGCTCAGAGAAGGCCTTCAGGAACTGCTGGACGCGCGATCGGCAGTCGAGCGAGGGCTAGAACTACATGCGCGGATCGCAGAACTTGAGGACAAGCGCTCTCGCCTCGACGGGGAGGGAGCGGTGCCCGCTGCCCGGCCTGCGGAGTACATCGCCGCCGGGGTCGTCAACGACTTCGACTCAGTCCTCCAACACACGCTGGGCAGCTGGGAAGTCCCGGCAGTCGACAACTCCGGGTACGACCAGTACAACGCCGAGATCCGGGCCGGGGGTCGCCCACGTGCTGGCCGTGGCAAGGGGGTGCGATCCGTATTGCATTCGGCCTTCACTACGTCCCTGGCCCGCTTCTGCATGGAACGAGACCTTCCCCATCTCGGCTTCGTCGTCCTGGACTCCCCTGTGGTCACCTACCGCCAGCCGGTGAAGTACACCCCACAGGACCCCGACCTACCTGACGTGCGCATCACATCCACCGTCGTAGAGCGCTTCTACGGGGACATGCTTGCCTTTCCCGGACAGGCTGTGATCATCGAGAATGGCGATCCGCCCATCGGAGTCCTCTCCGAAGCCACCACCTACAATTTCACCGCCGCCGACGGCCGCCCTGGCTTCCTCCTGTGAACCCCGTCAATCCCAGGATCAGTAGGGCTGGCGCTTCAGCAACAAAGCCGAGGAATCCGGTGCTCTGCTGGATAACTCTAGGGTTGTGCGTCTGCTGGTTGGACCGCACGTGAGGCACCTGGACTCCCGCGGTCGGTGTCGCACTCGGGCCGTGCTCGGAACCACCACTCAAGACGGTACCGAGCGTGAAAAGCGGGCGCAGTTGTGATCAATGTGAACTGCCTCTGTCAGCCCAAGGGGCTGTGGGCCCTGGACCTGAGCGGCTGGACAGTGAGGGCGCCAGCCGCGGTGTGTTCGGCTCGCAGGAGTTGGTTGTCGTGATGTAGGGCGGCGATGACGGTGGCAGCCGCGGCCAGCTGCTGGTGCAGGTCAGTGATCTCGCGTTTGGCTTGGGCGAGTCTGTGCCGCAGGCCGCGGATGCCAGTGTCGCGGCGGGCTTCGCCGGGAGTCAGGGTGCCGTGGGCGGCGGTATGGGCATCCCAATCAGCCAGCACGTCTTTGGCCCGGAACATCGTGGCTGGGCTGACCCCGGCCTCCTGGGCGAGGCTGTCCTTGGTCAGCCGTCCATCGGTGCGAGCCGGCTTCCCAGCGAAGAGTCGGGCCATGGCCTCGCGCAGGGCTGTTTCGGTGCGGGCGGAGACACCCGTGCTGGTGGTCATCGGGGAACCTTCCGCAGGAGTGTCTGGACGTCGGCCAGCTGCTGTTCGAGCGCGGCCCGTCGCCCGGCGGGCAGGCCGGGGGTGTCCAAGAGCTTGAGCAGGGTGCGGTCTTCGCTGTCCCAGATCGCGACGTGCTGGATGTCGAGCATGCTGTAGTCGCAGCGTTCGGGGCGGCAGCGGTCGGGCAGCGGACCGGTGTGTCCGGGCGGGATCACAGCGTTCTCCAGGCAGAGGGCGCCGACGGGGTTGGCGGCGTCGAAGAGGCAGTTGTTCAACGTCCCGAAGCGGATGGAGATGCGGGCCTTCTTGAGCATCGCCTCCTCGACGACGGCGTCGCCGCCGTGGGCAGCGACGGTGTCGCGGATCTTGCTGAAGGTGCGGGTCAGCTGTTCGGCGCCGGGGCCGGAGCCGATAGGCCGACCGGTCTTGTGAGTGTCGAAGAGTTCCTGCAGGTTGCGGAACCGGGCCGCCTCGACGGCGTAGTCAAGATGTTGCGCCCACGATGCGTTACTCGCCGCGTAGCCCTGGGTGGTGCGGTTAGCCAGGGCCCTGGCGGCGGCGTGCTTGAGCTGGATGCCCAACGCGATCTCGGAGCCGGGGAACTGGTCGGTGAGCATGCTCATGGTGCGGCGGAACATGTGTGGGGCGACCCGGCCTTCGGGGATCGACTCCAGGCCGGTCAGCGCGGTCATCGCGTTGATGTGTTTGATGAAGGCGGCCATGCGCTCGGTGGCCGAGAAGGTCTCGCCAAAGCCGGTGCGGCTGCGGACGCCGGTGAAGATCCGTTCGGGGTGCGGGGTCAGCTCCTCGGCCGTGGCAATGGCGCGGGCGACCGGCTCGATGATCCACCAGTGTTTGACGGGGAAGTCTTCCTGCCCCTTGATCAGCGCGGAGGTGATTGCCGGGGCCCCGTAGTGCTGGACGACCGAGCCCTTGGTGATCTCGTGGACCTCCCCGTCGCGCATCATGCTGAGCGCCGAGACGAAGACGAAGCAGGCGACCCGCAACGTGCGGATCTCCGCCTGGAGGCAGCGCGGGTCCAGGCCCGGATGCCAGGGTCCGGTGGTGCCGTCGGGCCGGGTGACCGTCGCGTACGAGTCGATCAGACTCGCTGGCCGGCACTGGCCCCGCTCGACTGCGGCCAGGGCGAGCTTTCTGGGAACGGTCTTGCCGGCGACCAGGGCATGGGACCGGGCGGGGTCGTAGCCGATCTGCCAGGCCAGCAGGTTCCAGTGGACGCCGCCGACGTCGCGGATCGCAGGCTCGTGGGCATGATGCAGAGGAACGCGGTTGCGGGGATCGTCCAGCCACCGATGAAGTCGGAACGCGGCTGTCCCGCTGCCGCCCTGGCTCGCGTTCACCCGCAGCCTCTCGTAGGTGCGGTCCGCTAGCAGGATGTCCGGGCCGAACCGGTCGATGTAGGTCCAGGAGGCGTTGATCAGCGGGAACCAAATGTCCGGCGGGATGACCGGGGTGGAGATCTCCCGGCTGGTCTTGGTCCAGGTCACCCCGGCCGCCGCGCGCGAGGACATGCCCTGCCAGGGATCGGTGGGAAGTCCTCCCCCAGTCAGTAGCGGCCCGCAGCGGTGCAGTTCGCGGATCGCCTTGACATGGGTGAGAGCGGTGTCTGCAGTGATCCGCTCCTTCAACTGGGCTAGGTAGGCGTGCAGGTGATGGTCCCGCCATGTCGCCAGGTCCGGCGAGAGCCCCCGCTCGGCCGCCCAGGCCGCCAGGGTCCTCATCGCGCTGAGCACGAGTACGACCGAGCGCGGGTCGTTGGGCCGGCGGGGTGCGGGGATGCCCGATGCCAGCACCAGCGGGTGGCGGGGGTTGAGCTCGATCATCGCGACCTCGCGGGCCCGCAGCTTCCACGGGCCCTCGAACCGGGTGAACATCAGCTTCCAGCCGCCTGGGGTCAGGTTCGCCGGACGGCGCAGGACGTCGTTGAAGTCCCAGTTCTCGCTGTTACCGAACCTTGGGCTGTGTGTGCCGGCCAACAGGGTGTGGGAGGCCAGGACCGGCTCGCCGTCGGAGAATGCGGGGCGGGTGCGGGCCAGGGAAAGGGGGTGGTTCACGCGTCGAACTCCGCTCGTGCGGCTAGAGCGTGTCTCTTTGATCGGTTGGTCAGTTGATCGGATATGTCCGTCCGATTGGTGATCACTGATGCGATGTGACCGGATCGAGCCCTTGACGCCGGCCGATCCGGTTCGTGGTCGGCGGTGGGCCGATCATCGCCGAACCCTGGAGGCCATCGCGTGGAAGTACCGCACCTGCTCGCCCTCGCGGGACCTGCCGGTCGAGCTCGGCTCGTTCCAGACCGCTCACAAACGACTGATCAGGTGGGCCGTGGACGGCACCTGGGAACGCATACTCGCCGCGTTCCTGGCAGCGGCCGACGACGCTGACGACATCGGCTGGACCGTGTCGGTGGACTCCACCGTCTGCCGCGCTCACCAGCATTCCGCCGGAGCCCGGAAAAAGGGGCTCTCGGCCGGGCCGAACCCGACGACCACGCGCTCGGGCGTTCCCGCGGCGGCCTGAGCACGAAGGTCCATCTCGCCAGTGACGCCCATGCACGACCTCTGGCCCTCCGCGTCACCGCAGGCCAGGCGGGTGACGCCCCGGCCTTCGAGACCGTCATGGCCGCCATCCGCGTTCCGCGAAGCGGCCCTGGAAGACCAAGGACCCGCCCCGATGCCGTCCTCGCGGATCGCGCGTACTCATCCCGCGCGATCCGAAGTCACCTCCGCCAACGCAGAATCCGCGCTGTCATCCCCCAGCCCTCCGACCAGATCGGTCACCGGCTGCGGCGAGGCAGTGCGGGCGGTCGCCCGCCGACTTTCGACGCGGAGTCGTACAAGCAGCGCAACGCGGTCGAGCGATGCATCAACCGGCTCAAGCAGTGGCGCGGCCTGGCCATGCGGACCGACAAGCTCGCCATCGCCTACCAGGCCGCGCTCCAACTCGCCGCGATCCTTATCTGGGCACGGCAATAGCCCGCTCAGCGATCGACCACCCAACGTGCGTCCGCAGGCCAAGAACCCGTGCCAACGATGTGCTCCACGAGCCTGAATGCCTCACGGATGGGGACGGTGTCCTCATCTGGATACTCGTCGCCCTGCCCGCTGGAGAGGACGAACCCGTCACTCGACCCCGCAGTTCCGGGGGCCACGGCGTGCTCGCCGGGATCACCCTCGCCTTTGAGCAGCACAACCATCGCCCGCTCGGCATTCGTCACGAAGGCCAGCAACCGTCCAGACGAACTGGTCAGCCATGTCTTAAGCTGCCCGTGGTCCATCCTCGACCGAAGAGCCTCCACCACCCCCGCCGACGACACAGGGACAGGTCTGTCGTCATTGATCACCCAAGACTCGATCACGAGCACGACGATCTCACGGACGGATCCAAGAGACAGGCTCTAGGGGAAGCTGAAGGCTCACGCCGCCGTCGGCGATGTGCTGGCGGGCGGTGGCGATCTCTTGATCGGTGCGGTCAGCCAGGACTGCCTCCAGGTTGGTGGCGGTCTGCCCCCAGAGGGTGTGGAAGTGCACCGGGCTCAGCCGCCGTCGCATCGCCTCCAAGTGGTCGGCGAACAGCAGCAGCTGGGGCAAGTTCGACGGCAGAATCCAAGCGTTGCGGCATTCCAGGCACCGAAGCGGTGCGACCGCGCAGAGCTGACCGCGTGCGGAGAACGGCGAGTCGAAGGGGTCACGGCAGCTGGTGACGCCCATGTCCAGGGCCCCGGCCCGCAGGTCCTCGGCCTGCTCAGGGGTGAGCCCGAGCCCGGCCAGGGCCGAGCTCGGGGAGGACGCCGCGGCGTCGTCCAGGACCACCGGCCCCGCCGTCGCCTTGTCGAACCACGCCTGCTGGGCGGAGGTGATCACTTTCCCCGAGACCACCCGCAGCGTGGTGCCCTGCCCGTAGTGGCCGCGGAAGGTCTCCTCATGATGGTCATCGGCGATGTCGGCGATGCGGCCGCCGAACGCGATGGCCTTCTCCACCTTCGTCGACTTCCGTAGCCGCCGGACATCGGCCAAGCCCTCCACTTCCAGGCCGACCTTGTCCAGCCAACCCCGAAACGACTGGCGCGGGCCGCCGCAGGGGTTGAACTGGCAGACGTTGACCTCCCAAACCTTCATCGACATGGACGCCTGCATGAACAACGGCGCCGGACGCTCCTGGGCCCTCTCCCGCAGCGGTGCGGTCACCTCCAGCAGTCGCCGCAGGATCTCCGACACCTCCAGACGGGGCCGGTCGGAATGGATCTGCACCTCTTCCTCGGTCCCGGCCGGAGCGATCCGGGTGAAGGCCCGGCGGCGAATCCGCCGGGCCCGATGCTTGGTCAGCGTGAGGCGGACCCCGTTCTCGACGACCTCCACGTCGTCCTCGTCCAGGCTTGTCAGCTCCTCCGGAGCATGCCCGGTCGCGGCCACCAGCAGCACCCGGAAGGCGTGCAGGTCTCGCTGCGTGGGATAGAGCATCTCCAGCAACGCGAGGATCAGGAAGTAGACCCGCATGCTCGGGCGGACGTCCTCACGTACCACCAGAGCGGACAGCTCCGCCGGCCACAACCCGCGCAACTGCCGCGCGATCTCCCTCGGGGTGACAGCCTCATTGGCCAGTCCCCAGAGCAGGTTAGGCAGGCTCAGCCACCCGTGCTCAGCCGGGTGGCCGCCGGTGGCGGCCAGCGCCCGCCCGGCGGCCAGGCGCTTGGCTAGGTCTCCGCTGTCCTTCCAAACCGCATGCACCAGCGCGGCCTTGTCCTTGCGGGAGAACTCATCGAGCTCGCGCGAGCTGCCCCAGTGCAGCGTGTGCTGCCCCGCGGCCAGGCCCCCGAGGCCCGGATCAACCAGCCGGTCGGGATGCTGGCCCCGCCGGTTGATCAGTGTGCGGATCGCGGATGCCATCACCGCCGGCCGAGTCGAGCCGAGCGGTGACCGCGCGGGCAGCTGCCTCTCCCAGGCCAGCGGCACTACCGCCAGGTCCGGGTCCGGCTGGGCCATGGACGCCTGCGGCGCTCGCTCACCCAGCAGCCCGTCGGCGAACCGGCAGAAAGTCTCGATCGCCTGCCTGTAGTTGCGGGTTGTACCGACCCGCACCCGCGAGACCTCGACGAACTCAACCCATTCATCGGCCAGTTCCTCCGCCAGGCTGCGGCAGGCATAGCCCGTCGGGTCGAACGGCGAGGGACGCACGACTCCCCGGACGTCGGCTGTCATCGCCTGCCGAATACCGACCCTCGCCACCGGATCCTTCGGCGCCTGATGGTGAAAGTCCCGGGGCCGTTCACCGCGTCTCGGCATGCTTCGCCTCCATCCCCAGCGCCCGCAGGGCGATGTCCGCGTAGGTGTCGCCGTCCGCCGCACTCCACTCCGCGAACGCGGCGTCCACGTAGTGCATCGGCTCTTCCCAGATAACGCAGGTACTCATAGGTGATAGCTGGCGACGAGTGCCCCAACCTGCGGCTGACGATCAGCAGCGGGTTGAACGCGATGTGGTCGGCCACCGACATCCCGCCCCGGACCGCTGCCTCCCGCTCCAGAGCCCGCCGCATCAGGAAGGCCAGCAGCCGCAGCGCGAAGGTGTGCCTCAGATCATGGAAGCGCCATCGCTTCACAGGGAGCATCGGCGCCCGCAGATCGTCGCGGACGGCCGCCATCCGGTCCCAAGCCAGATGCCGGATGCGGTCCCATGACGAGGCCGACAGCAGCGTGCTGCCGTGCCCGACGAACACCGCCAGCGGCTCCAGCCCGTGCGGCCCCTCATGCACCGTCAGCCACCGCAGCTTCGGCGCCATGGCCGACCATGCGAACTCCCGCTCCCGACCCTGCCACCGCCCGCGCAACTGGCCCCGCGCGTAGTCGATCTCAATCACCACCAGCAACTCGCGGTGACGCCGCTCCAACGTGCGGGCCATCGGCGCCACGATCTCCGGACGCTCCAGCAGCACAAAGGTGTCCACCGACGACAGTGCGTCCGGCGGGACGTAGGCGGTGCGGCGCTTCTTGTATTTCGCGCATGCCTGCAACACGAACTCGACCGGCTCCCCAGCCCGGCGCATCCCGACCGCCAGCTCCGGCAGCAGCACCGTCGATCATTCCTGAAGCCGCATCCCGCTTGTCAGCGCCAGATCAGCTGCCGCCCGTTTCCGCTGCGGGGCCCACCCCCGAAAAGCCCGGTCCACACTTCCATCGGGCCGCTGACCGCCCAACCCCACATCGCGAAAGAACCGATACTGGTCCAGCGCCAGGTGCCGGATTTCCATATCCCGACTCATCCCGCTCGCCAGCGGATTGCGATTTCCTCTGGGCAACCGCGACCTGCCAGCGGAATTGTGGTTGCCCATACGCAAGGGTGAGATCCGCCGAAACCCCTGCTCGACCAGCCAGCCGAACAGCGAATTGATGACCGATGCCTCGCGGTCCCAGGTCGCGCCGCCCACCGGGTAGTCCTGAAGCTCGATGCGCGAGCGGCGGTAGGCCACCAGGTCTGGCTCCGTCGCCGTACCAAGATCCCGTCCCCGCTCAACCAGGAACTCCATCAACCGCAGCACGATGTACGCGTACGGCCGCAGCGTGCCCTCCGGATCACGCCCCATGTATGCCAGGTGCCGAAACCACATACAGGCCGGCTCTACTGGTCGCAGCCCCTCATCCACGATCACCGGCAGGCCATCAGGCAGGGCTCGGTAATCGAGCAGACCCACCGCCTGCACACCTACCCCGTCGAACAGAAACGGCCGCTGCTGTACCTGAGCCCGGCTCACGAAGAACAGATCCACTACCCCTCCGGCTGAGAGACATCACAACCATGAGGAGTAACGACCTTCCGCACTTCGCGTGACGAAGCGACGGCAACACAACGCTCTCAACTGAGAGCCTCTACAACACTCAGGAGAAGTCGTGGGTGACGACGACCAGGGTCTGGCCGGCGGCGTTCAGGTCCGCGAGCAGCGCGCCGACCTCCTGTCCGGACGCCGTGTCCAGGGCTCCGGTCGGCTCGTCGGCCAGGAGCAGCGCGGGGCGGTTCATCAGGGCGCGGGCCACGGCGACGCGCTGGCGCTCGCCGCCGGAGAGCCGTCCGGGGAGGGCCCCCGCGTGGCGCTCGACGCCCAGGGTCTCCAGGAGTTCGGCGGCCCGCCGCGCGGCCGCCCGGCGGGGTGCGCCCGCGAGCCGTGCGGGCAGGACGACGTTGTCCGTCACCGTCAGGTCGTCGAGCAGGTGGAAGAACTGGAAGACCATGCCGATCCCGGTCCGGCGGTGGAGCGCCGCCCCGGTCTCGTTCAGCCGGTCCACCCGTACCCCGTCGACGGTGACGGTGCCGGTGTCGGGCCGGTCGAGGCCGGCGATCAGGTTGAGCAGGGTCGACTTGCCGCTGCCCGAGGGGCCGAGGATCGCGACGGACTCGCCCGCGCACACGCTCAGCGAGACGTCGTCGAGCGCGGGCGGCCCGCCGTCGTATCTGCGGCCGACCCCGCTCAGTTCGATCAGCGGTGTGGTCATGAAAGGGCTCCTCGGCTCCGTGCGGTGGGTTCACCGGAACGCTAGGAGCGGGACCCGGACCGCCGCGTCGGCCGCCCGGCCCCCTTTCGGTACCGCGTGCGGACGAGTCCGCCGGGCGTCATCCTTTCGGCGGAGGCGGACGGAGTACGCCGTGCGCGGCGGATGGTCACCTGGACGGAGCCGGCGCGGCGGGGACCGCGGCGACAATGAACCGGTGAGGGATCTGACCACGACGCTCGAACGGCTGCGGAAGGCCGCCCGCCGGACCGTGCGGGAGGCCGTGCGGACGGGCGCCCCGCCGCCGCGGCCCAGCCGCCGTGCCCAGTTGTTCGACGCCCTGGTGGCGCTGGTGCTGGGGGCCGTCACGGTCTTCTACGGCATCGACAACTCCGGCCGGGTGGTGTGGCGGGAGATCGCCCCCGGTGTGGTGCTGGAGGTCGCCCGGCCCTCGGGGCCGGGCGGCATGGCCTTCATGGTCGGGCTCGCGGCCGTGGCCTCGGGGGCGCTGGTGCTGCGGCGCCGGTATCCGCTGGTGGTGCTCTGCGTGGTCACGGCGGCGATCCTCGCCACACCGCAGAGCGTGCTGCGGCTGACGCTCTATCAGTTCGTCGTCGCGGTGTACAGCGCAGCCGTGTACGGCAGGAACCGGGTGGCGACGCTGGCGGCGCTGCCGGTCGCGATCCTGCTGGTCGGCTCGGCGGGCAATTCGGTGACGCCGGTGGTGCCCAACGAGTACATCGTGCTGCTGATCCTGGTGCCGATGGCCCTGGCCGCCGTGGGACTGCGCACGTGGAAACTCCGTACCGACGAGGGCCGGGCGCGGCTCACCGCTCTGGAGCGCGAGCGGGACGAGGCGCTGCGCCGGGCCGTCGAGCACGAGCGGGCCAGGATCGCGCGCGAGCTGCACGACGTCGTGACCCACAACGTCAGCGTGATGCTCATTCAGGCGGGGGCCGCCCGCACCGTGATGAGGACGTCCCCCGAGGCCGCCGGTGAGGCGCTGCTCGCGGTCGAGGCGGGCGGGCGCGCGGCCATGACGGAACTGCGCCATGTGATGGGGCTGCTCACGATGCCCGACGGGGACGGCCTGCCCGGTGGCGAGGAGCCGGACGACACCGAGGCGGACCTGGCCCCGCAGCCCGGCCTGGACCAGCTGGACGCGCTGGTCGGGCGGATCAGGTCCACCGGGGTGCCGGTCGGCCTGACCGTGACCGGGACGCCCCGCCCCCTGCCGCCCGGCGTCGAACTCGCCGCCTACCGTGTGGTCCAGGAGGCCCTGACCAACGCGGTGAAGCACGCCTCGGGGGCGGCGGCCTCGGTGACCGTCGCCCACGCGCCGGACCGGCTGCGGGTGGAGGTCACCGACACCGGCGGCCCGCCGGGCGCGGGCGCGGCCGGCGGCAACGGCCGCGGACTGATCGGCCTGCGCGAACGCCTGGCCGTGTACGGCGGCACCCTGCACGCCGGACCGAGAACGACCGCCGGCTTCCGTGTGGAGGCCCTGATCCCCCTGGATGTGCCGTGACCGATCCCCTGCGCGTCGTGATCGCCGACGACCAGACCCTCGTACGCACCGGGTTCCGGCTGATCCTCGGGGCCGCCGGCATCGAGGTCGTCGCCGAGGCGGCCGACGGCGAGGCGGCCGTGGAGGCGGTCCGCCGCACCCGCCCCGACGTCGTCCTGATGGACGTCCGGATGCCGGGGACGGACGGTCTGGAGGCGACCCGGCGGATCCTCACGGGCGCGCCCGGCGAACCGCGCGTCCTCATCCTCACCACCTTCGACCTGGACCGGTACGTGTACGCGGCCCTGTCCGCGGGGGCCAGCGGCTTCCTGCTCAAGGACGTCACACCGGAGTACCTGACGGTGGCCGTGCGCACGGTGCGCGACGGCGACGCCCTGCTGGCCCCGGCCATCACGCGCCGGCTGGTGCAGCGGTTCGCCCGGCACGACGGGGAGACCGCCGGCCTGCACCGCGACCTCGCCGCGCTCACCCCGCGCGAGCTGGAGGTGCTCGGCCTGCTGGCCCGGGGTCTGAGCAACGCCGAACTGGCCGCCCGGCTCCGGCTCGCCGAGGCGACGGTCAAGACGCACGTGGCGCGAATCCTCGCCAAACTGGGGCTCCGCGACCGGGTCCAGGCCGTCATCGCCGCGTACGAGACGGGGCTGGTCACCACGGGCGGTCGCGAGGAGGTCCCGCCGTCCGCCGGCCGTACGTGAAGCGGGGGCGAACGACTGCGGCGGGTGCGGTGAGGACGGGCGCGGCGACGCCCGGAACGCACGCGTCCGGGTGTCCGTGACGGATAGGATCGCGCCCCATGCCGAGCGGGCGGCCCGAGCCGCGTCGCGACCACGGCACCGACCGCGACATCGAGGGCACAGGCCATGAGCACGTACGGAAACGGCCACTGGGGTCCGAACGGCCCCGGACCCGGAGGTCATCCGGCCCCCGGCCCGGTCCCCCACCCCACGGGTCCCGGCCCCGGCCCGTATCCCCCGCAGCCGGCCCCCGTTCCCCCGCAGGGCTGGGGCCCGTACCCGCCGCAGCCGTACCCTCCCCAGCCGCCTCCGCCGCGGCCCCGGCCGCCGCTGACGCGCGGTCAGCGGATCCGCAAGTGCGTGTACAACCCGTTCTACGCGGCCCAGCGGGCGTTCCGGCCCTCGCGGCCGGACGTCGTGGAGGATCCGACGGTCCGGAGGATCCAGATGTGGCGGACGGGCCTCGGCATCGCGGCCTGGCTGGTGCTCGTCATGTCGTACAAGCCGGTGGACTCCGCGCGGGGCGCCGAGAGCGTCGCGAGCGACAAGTTCGACCAGAGCTGGATCAGCACCCTCGTCCTCGTGTGCGCCTTCCCGTTCGTGATCGCCCTGTTCGCGTGCGCCGCGCGCGGTGCGCTGCGGGGGCTCTATCTGCGGCGGTCGCTGAAGTCGTTCGGGGCGGTGGCGGCGCTGATGGGCTCGATGGCGACGTTCCCGCTGGCCGTCGCGCCGGACGCGGCGACGAGCGGGTTCCGTGACGCCATCGGGGTTCCCGGCATGGTCGTCCTGGTCGTCATGTGCGCCTGGTCGCTGGGGTTCGCGCTGTACGGCATCGGCCTCAGCCTGATGCACGTGTTCCGGACGGCCGACATCCACGAGGTCCTGCCGCCCGTCCTCGCGACCCTTCTGGTGTGGGTGATGGCCGTGCTCGACATCGTCGGCAACGAGAACGTCGAGGTTCCCGTCGTCGCCCGGGTGGTCTTCCTGCTCGGGGCGCCGGTGTCGGTGACGGCGCTCTCCTGCTGGGAGCTGTACCGCCTGGGCCGGTACCACGGACGCAGCGTGCGGCAGGCACTCGGACGGTAGGGACCGCGAGCGGGGGGACGCGTCGGCGCGTCCCCCCGCTCAGTCATTTCAAGATTCTTTTTTCCGTCGAAACATTTCGCTCCCCATGGGCTCCACTTTCGATTCAGCAGCCACGCGATTACGCGCGATTGCGCGGAAACCTCCTGGTCAATGAGATACGCATGGCCAGGCTTCGCGAGATTGCCGTCGGGGACGTCGCGAAGTGTCGCCCCCACATTCGGAATGCTTTCGTAGCCGACAGAGCCGAATGTACCCATGCGTCCCCCCACAGATCCCGCCCATGTGATCGGTCGGCCACATCTGTGCAGGTCACAGGGCATTCAGGTGACAGGGAACCCGTTTACCTTCTCGAAATATTTCGGAAATCCGGCGTTGACGAGCCGTCCGGCCGCGCGCATACTCTCCCTCGCTCCCTGCGTCACCGTTCAGCCCCCATCCCTGCGGGCGGCCCTCCCCTGCCGTCCGGCGACCGGAAGAAGGTGTTGGAAAGTGATCGTCACCCCCTCGCACGGCGGCACCGCCGCCCGTCCCCGGAGAAGTTCACTGCTACGGCGAGCCGGTGTGCTCGCCACCGCCGGGCTGCTCACCGCGGCAGGAGTCCTCTCGCTCGCGGGCACCGCCCAGGCCGCGACGACCCTCGGGGCCTCCGCGGCCGCCAAGGGCCGCTACTTCGGAGCCGCCGTCGCGGCGAACCATCTCGGCGAAGCCGCGTACGCCTCCACTCTGGACACCGAGTTCACCATGGTGACCCCGGAGAACGAGATGAAGTGGGACGCCGTCGAGTCCTCCCGGGGCAGCTTCAACTTCGGCTCCGCCGACCAGATCGTCAGCCACGCTCAGGGCAAGGGCATGAAGCTCCGCGGCCACACCCTGGTCTGGCACTCCCAGCTGCCCGGCTGGGTCGGCGGACTGAACGCCACCGATCTGCGCTCGGCGATGAACAACCACATCAACCAGGTGATGGGCCACTACAAGGGCAAGATCTACGCCTGGGACGTCGTCAACGAGGCCTTCCAGGACGGCGGGAGCGGCGCCCGGCGCAGCTCCCCGTTCCAGGACAAGCTGGGCGACGGCTTCATCGAGGAGGCCTTCCGCACCGCCCGCGCGGCCGACCCCGCGGCCAAGCTCTGTTACAACGACTACAACACCGACGGCCAGAACGCGAAGAGCAACGCGGTCTACGCCATGGTCAAGGACTTCAAGCAGCGCGGGGTCCCGATCGACTGCGTCGGCTTCCAGTCGCACTTCAACGCCAACTCCCCCGTCCCCTCCGACTACCAGGCCAATCTGCAGCGCTTCGCCGACCTCGGCGTGGACGTGCAGATCACCGAACTGGACATCGAGGGCTCGGGTTCGGCGCAGGCGGCCAGCTACACCAGGGTGGTGAACGCCTGTCTCGCCGTGTCGCGGTGCGCGGGCATCACCGTCTGGGGCATTCCCGACAAGTACTCGTGGCGCAGCAGCGGCACCCCGCTGCTCTTCGACGACAACTACGGCAAGAAGCAGGCGTACACCGCTGTGCTCACCGCCCTCGGCGGCACCAGTGGCGGCGGCGGTGACGGCGGCGGCGGGACCGGCTCCTGCACCGCCACGTACACCAGGACGAACACCTGGGGCGACCGCTTCAACGGACAGGTGACGATCACGGCCGGCAGCAAGGCGATCAGCACCTGGACCGTCACGGTGACGGTCTCCTCGCCGCAGAAGGTCTCCACCACCTGGAACGGCTCGCCGTCCTGGGACGGCAGCGGCAATGTGATGACGATGCGCCCCAACGGCAACGGCAGTCTGGCGGCCGGGGCCTCGACCTCCTTCGGGTTCACCGTCATGACGAACGGCAACACCTCGGCGCCCGCGATCGGCGCCTGCACCGCGTCCTGACCCCGGCGGGCCCCGCACCGGGCCCGTCAGCGCGAGGGCACCGTCCTGTGGCGGTGTCCTCGCGTCGTGTGCGCGCCGCTCGGCGGGGTCACCCGGAGGCGGCGGCGGGGGCGGGGGCCGTCGATTCCCGGACCACCAGACGCGGCCTGATCAGCAGTGAACGCCCGGCGGCCGGGGCGGAGTCGATCCGGGCGCGCAACTGCTGGAAGGTCTCGGCGGCCATCTCCGGCAGCGGCTGGCGGACCGTGGTGAGCGGCGGTTCGAAGAGGTCGGCGAGCAGGATGTCGTCGAAGCCGACCACCGACACGTCCTGTCCGGCGCTGCGGCCCGCGTCCCGCGCGCCCCGGCAGATCCCGATGGCGCACATGTCGTTGATCGCGACGAACGCGGTGGGCGGGCGGGGGCCGCCCAGCAGTTCGACGGCCGCTCTGCGTCCCAGCTCGGCCGCGTCCTTGTCGCCGAACTCCGCGGTGTCCGCGCCGGGCCAGACGATCGCATCGGCCGGGTCCAGCCCCGCCGACTCCAGGGCGGCGCGGAATCCGCGCAGCCGCTCGCGGCGGTTGACGCTGTTGACCGAACCGGAGACGAAGGCCAGCCGGCGGTGGCCCAGTTCCAGCAGATGGCGGGTGGCCAGCTCGGCACCCATCGCGTTGTCCACGCTGATGGAGGCCAGCGAGGCGGGATCGCCCGCCTGCGCGGTGCGGTCGAAGGCGACCATCTTCAGGCCCCGGCCGAGCAGCGGGGCGACATGGTCGAGCGAGGGCAGCGAGGAGCAGAGGACCACCCCGCTCACCCCGTCCGCCAGCAGCTCCTCGCCGTACTTCAGCTCCCTGGCCGGATCGCGCTCGCTGTTGCAGAGCAGCACGTGGTAGCCCTCGGCCAGTGCGATGGCCTCCAGCTCGCGGGCGAGCGCTCCCCAGAAGGGGTTGGCGACGGACGGCACGATGAGGCCGATCACCTTGATCCGGCCGGTGCGCAGCATCCGCGCGGCACGGTTGGGGCGGTAGCTCAGCTGCTCTATCACCTGTTCCACGCGTGCCAGGGTGGCCGCCTGCATGCGGTCGGTGCGTCCGTTGAGGACGTTGGACACGGTGCTCGCGGACACCCCCGCGGCCTCCGCGACCTGATGGATCGTTACCCCGCTCATGCCACCTCCGGTTCGGAACGTGTTCGGCCAGTCTAGTGTACCGATTTACTGAATCCTCTTCACCGGTACACCCGTTAACGTGCCCGAAAATTCTTGTGCATCAGCTGTTGACGCGCCTCTTGAGGCGTTCCTAGTCTCAGTGCATCGATTTACCAGCACTTCCCAGCCATGGCCGGGTCGCCATCGCTGGATCGATCCACTTCCTCCACCTCAAAAGGGGTGCCCCATGGAACTCACACGACGGTCGCTGCTCGCTGCCCTCGGTGCCGGTACCGCCGCGGCCGCGCTGGCCGGCTGCGGGACCGGCTCCTCCACGGCGGCCGGTTCCGCCGACGGTCCCGCCGAGGGCGAGATCACGCTCCTCACCCCGATCTACGAGGGGGCGAACGGCAAGACGCTGCTGGAGAAGCAGGTCCTCGGCGGCTTCCGGAAGAAGTACCCGGACGTCAAGGTCAACGTGGACTACACCACGTACGCGCAGCTCAACGAGAAGATGACCACCGGTCTGGCCGGCGGGCTGCTGCCCGACGTGCTGATGATGGGCGTGGGCTGGATCCCCCCGTTCGCCGCCAAGAAGGCGATCGCCCCGCTGCCGGAGAAGTTCGCCACCGCGCACGACTACGAGGAGCGGGTGCTGGAGCCCTCGCGCTACGGCGGCGAGCTGTACGCCCTGCCGGTGGTGCTGGACACCCGGATCGTCGTCTACCGCAAGGACCACTTCGCCGAGGCCGGCATCAGGAAGACGCCCGCGAACTGGCCCGAACTGCGGGCCGTGGCCAAGCAGCTCACCACGGGCGGGCGGGTCGGTTTCGACCCGTTCTCCATCGATCTGCGCCAGTGCTGGGAGACCTTCCTCTTCGCCAACGGCGGTCAGCTGTTCAGCGAGGACGGCAAGAAGGTCATGTTCACCGACGACCGGGGCGTCGAGGCGCTCCAGTTCTTCAAGGACCTGATCAAGGACGGCTCGGCGAGCTACGCCAAGAAGACGGACGCCGGGGCGCCCTCGAACGTCCAGACCGGCAGGGCGTCGATGATGATGACGACCAGCGCCCTGTGGGAGCAGGTCCGCACCCAGAACCCGGAGCTGCTGAAGGAGGACAAGCTCGGCGCGTTCGTGCTGGCCAACCGCCGGCCGGCGATGCTCCAGGGCGGCACGCTCGTCACCCAGTCCGCCCGGTCCAAGCACCCGGCCGCGGCCCGTGCGCTCGTCGAGTACCTGGCGACGCCGGACTCGATCCTCGGCGCGGCGAAGCAGCGCGGCTCGGTGCCCGGACTCAAGGACCTGAACGACAGCGGCTACGTCAAGGAGAACAAGTTCGTCGACTTCTCCCTCCAGAACATGGCCCACGCCTGCTCGGAGGGCGGCACCCCGGCCTGGATGGAGATCCGCGAGAAGATCAAGCCGACCCTGGAGCCGGCGGTCGTGGGCGGCCAGTCCGCGAAGGACGCCATCGCGGAGCTCGGCCGTCTCGCCGAAGCCGCCATCGGGCGGATGTGAGGCACCGCCGTGGGAGCGACATCCGTACTGAAGGCGCGGCCCGCGCGGCCGCCCTCCCCTCCTGAGCCCGTCGGGCCCGCCCGGCGGCGCACCGGCCGCGCCCCGGCCGGACCGGGCCGCCGCAGGCGGCGGGCCGGCATGCTGATGGTGGCCCCGGCCCTGCTGCACGCCGCCCTCTGGATCGGCCTGCCGGTCGTGGCCTCGGTGGCCCTGGCGTTCACGACGTACGACGTGCTGACGCCGCCGCGGTTCGTGGGGTTCGACAACTTCACCGAGCTGATGCACGACGCGGTGTTCCGCAAGTCCGTCGTGAACACCGTGATCTACACCTTCTTCACCGTGCCGTTCGGCATGCTGCTCGGACTGCTGACGGCGCTCGCGCTGCACACCGGGCTGAAGGCGCGGGGCATCTTCCGCACCGCGGTCTTCCTGCCGCAGGTCACCGCCACGGTGGCGATCGCCCTGGTCTGGCTGTGGATCTACAACCCGGGCAACGGGCTGTTCAACACGCTGCTCTCGCTGGTCGGGGTCAACGGGCCGGCCTGGCTCTCCTCGACGACCTGGGCCATGCCCTCGGTGATCCTCGTCGGCATCTGGCAGGGCATCGGCATGAAGATGCTCATCTACTTGGCCGCCCTCCAGTCCCTGCCGAAGGAGCTGTACGAGGCGGCGTCGGTGGACGGGGCGTCCCGGGTGCGGCAGTTCTTCTCGATCACGCTGCCGCTGCTGAAGCCCGCGACGTTCTTCGTGCTCATCACCTCGATGATCAGCGCGTTCCAGTCCTTCGACCAGATCTACATCCTCACCGACGGCGGACCCGCCAACAGCACCACGATGATGACGTACGAGATCTACAAGTCCGCCTTCCGGGAGTTCCGCGTCGGCTACGCCTGCGCCCAGTCCCTGGTGCTGTTCGTCCTGCTGATGGGCTTCACCCTGGTCAACCGGCGGATGATGGGAGGCACCCGTGGCCACAACTGAGCTGCGCGGTTCCGCGCCCGTGCGCCCGCCGCGTCCGGCGGCCCCGCGCAGGCCGGTCCGGCCCGGCCGGATCGCGCTCTACGTGACGCTGAGCGTGGTCTCGCTGCTGATGGTGGTGCCGTTCGTCTGGATGGTGCTGACCTCGCTGAAGACGCCGGTGGAGATCGCCTCGCAGGACGCCGGTCTGCTGCCGGAGCACTGGGAGTTCGGCAACTACGCCGAGGCGCTGAAGGCCGCGCCCTTCGCCACGTACGCCCGCAACAGCCTCGTCATCGCGGTCAGCCACACCGTGCTGAACGTGGTGATCGCCTCGATGGCCGGATACGCGCTGGCCCGGATCAGGTTCCGGGGCAGCGAGGTCATCTTCTATCTGTTCATCGCGGCGCTGATGATCCCGACGTACACCAAGGTGCTGCCGGAGTTCCTGATCGTCCGCTTCATGCCGCTGGCCGGCGGGAACGACCTGTTCGGCCAGGGCGGCAGCGGCTGGCTCGACTCCTGGTGGGCGCTGATCGTGCCCGGGGCGGTCACCCCGTTCGCCGTCTTCCTCTTCCGGCAGTTCTACCTGGACCTTCCGGTGGAGCTGGAGGAGGCCGCCCGGCTCGACGGGCTCGGCGAGTTCCGGATCTACGCCCGGATCATGACGCCGCAGGTCAAGCCCGCGCTCACCACCGTGGCCCTGCTGACCTTCGAATCGTCCTGGAACAACTTCCTGTGGCCGCTCCTGGTGACCCGCTCGGACCATCTCCGGGTCATCCAGGTCGGGCTCTCCGTCTTCAAGACGGAGAACGGCCCCCAGTGGCACTTCCTCATGGCGGGCACCACGCTCGCCACCCTGCCCATGGTCGTGCTCTTCCTCATCGGCCAGCGCTACTTCGTGCAGGGCTTCGCCACCGCCGGTCTCAAGTGACCGGGGCCGGCCGCCGCACGCGGCCGGATACCGAAAGGGTTACCCCCCATGTCCGCTGATCTGAACGGCTCCCGCGCCCTGGTGACGGGCGCCGGACACGGCATCGGCCGCGCCGTCGCCGTCGCCCTCGCCGAGGCCGGCGCCGATGTCGCCGTCCACTACCACTCCTCCGCCGACGAGGCCGCGCACACGGTCTCCGCGATCGAGGCCCTGGGCCGCCGTGCCAAGGCCTTCCGGGCCGATGCGACCGTGACCGCCGAGGTCGACCGCATGGTCGAGGAGGCCGCCGGCTTCCTCGGCGGACTGGACGTCCTCGTCTGCAACGCCGGCCATCTGATCGCCCGGACGACGATCGCCGAGATGTCCGACGAGCACTTCGGCCGGGTCGTCGACACCAACCTCACCTCGACGTTCCGCACCGTGCGGGCGGCGCTGCCGCACCTCAAGGAGTCCGCCGCCGGGCGCGTCGTCACCATGTCGTCGCTGGCCGCGCACAACGGCGGCGGGCCCGGTTCGGTCGCGTACGCCGCAGCCAAGGCCGGGGTCCGCGGTTTCACCAAGGGCCTGGCCAAGGAGCTGGGCGGCACCGGCATCACGGTCAACACCGTGGCCCCCGGCTTCATCAAGGGCACCGCCTTCCACGACACCTTCACCGCCCCCGAGGCACAGCTCGCCATGGAGGCCGGCATCCCGGTGGGCCGGGCCGGGACGCCCGAGGACGTCGCCTCGGCCGTCGTGCACCTGGCCTCGCCCGCCTCCGGCTTCCTCACCGGGATCACCCTCGACATCGACGGTGGCGTATGGCCGCGCTGAGGCGGATCGCGCGGGAGCGCGGCGGCTGGTGGCACGCGTACGTCTGCCCCGCGCACGGGGTGGAGCTGGACCACGGAGATCTGCTCGCCGGGGAGTTCCCCGCGGGCGGTGCGCGGTGCGCGTACGGCTGCCGGGTCGACGACGAGGCGGTGCGCGGCGCCTGGCTGGTGCTCTCGCACCAGGCGTGGGCGCGGCATCTGCGGGTGCTCGCCCACCGGGGCGAGCGGGCCGAGGCGGTGGCCCGGCTGGTGGAGTACACCGCGCTGTACGAGGAGCTGGCGGTGGAGCGGCACGGCGAGGCGCAGGGCTGGATGCTGCGCGGCCGGCTCTTCCACCAGGCGCTGACCGACGCGATCTGGGCGGTGAACATCGGGCACACCGTCCTGACGCTCGCCGAGGAGGGCACCGGGGACCTGCAGCAGGTGCTGCCGCTGCTCGACTCGCTGGAGCGGGCCGCGCTCGACGCCCGTGCGGTCCTGACCGGCCAGGGGCAGCTCGCCTCCAACTACACGGCCTGGCTGAACGCCGCGGGCGCCGCCACCGGGCGCGCCGCCGCCGCGGTGCAGGGCCGGGAGTGGGACGGGCGCAAGGAGTGGCTGGAGGGCGACAGCGGTCTGTACGCGCATCTGCGGGTCGCGGTCGCCGAGGACGGCTGGGAGTGGGAGGGCAGCACCTACTACCACGGGTTCGTCCTGCGGGCGGCGCTGCTGGCGCTGCGCGGCACGGATCCGGCGGAGCTGCCCGCGGATGTGGCGGGGGTGCTGGCCGGGATGACGGACGCGCTGGCGGCGATCGCCACGCCGGGCGGCATCCTGCCCGCCCTGCACGACGGCCCGTACCTGCGGGCGCCGCTCGCCCTGGAGTGGCTGGAACTCGTGGCTCTGGCCCAGCAGTTGGTGCCGTCCCGGGCGCTGGACGCGGTGGCCGGGCGGGCACGGGCCGAGCTGGGCGGCGCGGACGACGGTCTGGACCGGAAGCTGGGTGGCTGGTTCGCCGGCCCTCCGCTGCCGAAGCGCCCGGCGCCGGGTCCGCTCACCCTGTTCGCGGTCGCGGGCTACGCCGTGCTGCGGGTCGCGGGCATCCACGCCCTGCTGGACTTCGGCCCGCACGGCGGATCGCACGGCCACCGGGACAAATTGTCGCTCTGTCTCTACGGCGACACGACGCCCTGGCAGCCCGACCCGGGTCAGGTGCCGTACGCGCACGCCGAGTTCCGTGATCTGTACGCCTCGACGGACGCCCATCCCGCGTTCCGGGTGGACGGTCTGGAGCAGGCCGAGTGCGCGGGCCGGCTGCTGGCCGCGGACGAACGGTCCGTCACCGCCGAGGTGACGGAGGCGTACGCGGGGGTGCGCGGGGTCCGCCGGATCGTGGCGGGCGAGGGCTATCTGGTGGACCTGCTGACCGTGACGGCCGACGCGCCGCGCCGGATCACCGCGCAGCTGCGGCCGGGCACGGCCCTGGACGTGGCGGCGCAGTCGGGGGGTGCGGCCCGGACGACCTGGTACGGCGACGAGACCCTGCACGGCTGGCACACCGCCCTGGCCGGTGCGGCGGTGCGTCCGGTGAGCCGTCCGGGTCCGGGCACGGCCGACGATCCGCAGCGCACCCGGACCCGGGTGGACCTCACCGCCGACACGGACCGCGTCACCTTCGCCTCGGTGTACCAGGCCGCGTCGGCCGGGCCCGCCGTGACCGGGGTGACGGCCGACGGCACCGGGCTGACGGTCCGGCTGGCCGACGGCTCGACCGCACACTTCGTCCCGGAGGACTGACTGTTGCTGCTCTCGGCGACCCCGCCGCCCGGCCCGCGTCCCGCGCGGGAACGACGGCTCCACGAGGAGGCCGGCCGGCTGCGCGGGCTGACCCCGCCCGGCTCGCACCCCCTGGCGAGCATCACCTGGCTGGGTCCGGCCGCCTCCAATCCGGCGCTGGCCCACCGGGTCTTCGGCGATCCGGCCCATCTGGCGGAGAGCGTCCGCTGGATCGAGGCGGCGGCGCGGCTGCCGCACTGGGGCCGGGCCCATATGCCGGACCACGACCTGGACGCCGGCTGGCTGCTGCACCACCTCTCCCTGGCGCTGCACTGGCTGGGCGAGGACCTGCCGGAGGACGTGGCCGCGCTGCTGCGGTACAAACTGCTGCTCCAGGGGCGGCGGATGTACGAGTTCGCGGTGGCGAGCGAGGGCGGCTGGTGGTCGTCGTCGTACTGGCAGAACCACAACTGGATCTGTTACGCGGGTCTGGCGACGGCCGGCTACGTCCTCGGCAAGGAGGAGTGGACCGAGCGGGCCAAGGACAATCTGGGCACCGTTCTGGACCTGATGCCCGAGGACGGCTCGCACGCCGAGGGCGTCGTCTACTGGCGGTACGGGGTGCCGTTCCTCGCCGCCCATCTGGACCTGCTCCAGGAGGCGGAGGGCGTCGACTGGTGGGACCGGGGCGGGTTCATGTCCCGTACCTTCCGCTACCGGCTGCACCAGACCGCGCCGGGCTTCGCGTTCAACGTCGACCACGGCGACTGCCACGACCGTCGCAGCGGCCACAGCGCGGGGCTGTACTACCGGCTCGCCGCCCAGTACGGCCTTCCGGAGGCCCAGTGGATGGGCGATCTGGCCTCGGGCCCGCTGCTGGAGCGGGAGGCGGCCGAGAGCGGGGTGCGGCCGGGCATCCTGCCGGAGGCGTACCTCGAATACCTCTGGTACGACCCGTCGGTTCCGGCCGCCCGGCCCACCGAGACCCGGGCGTTCTTCCCGGACCTGGGGCTGCTGGCCGCGCGCACGGGCTGGGACGACGACGCCACGCTGGTGTCGTTCAAGGCCAGCCCCGGCGGCGGTCACCGGGCGTGGGAGACGTCACGGAAGCACCGTGCGGAGAAGGGCTGGGACACCCTCAACCAGGGTCACCACCACCCCGATTCGGGTTCCTTCGTCTATGTGTCGCAGGGTGCCTTCCTGGCCGTGGACGAGGGGTACAGCAACCGCAAGCGGGCCGCGCACCACAATCTGCTGCTGGTGGACGGCCAGGGGTACGCGGACGAGGACCGGTACCACGTGTACCGGGACATCCCCTTCGAGCGGCAGGCCCGCCAGCGCGATGTGCTCCTGTCCGCCGACTGCGGCTGGGCGCACTCCACGGCCGAGATCGCCGCGATGTACGACCCGGCGCTGGGGGTGCGCAGACTGGACCGGACCCTGGTGTTCACCCCGTCGGGATGCCTGGTGCTGCTGGATCTGGCGGAGGCGGACGCCCCCCGGGAGTGGACGTTCCTGCTCCAGACCGACCGGCCCGCCGAGGCGGAGGCGGACGGCGCACGGCTGATCCGCTCGGGCGCGGCCACGGCCCGGCTGCGGCAGTTCGTGCCGGCCGGTGCGCGGATCACCGGTGAAGCCACCGAGGTGGAGGCCAACCCGACGTCCAGCACCCCCGGACTGCGGCTGACCCGCACCCTGTACACCCTGCGCGCGACCACGGAACGCGCACGGACCGGCAGCTTCCTCACGGCGCTGGTACCGGGAACGGATCCGGACGCCGTGCGGGTGGTGTGCGCCGAGGGCGAGGGCGTGAGCACCGGTGCGGAGACCGTGCTGCTCTCCCCCGTCGCCCGGCGGATCCGGACCGGCCGCGTGAACGCCGACGCGGCCGCCGTCCTGCTCGACGGCGGCGCCCCGTACGTGGTGGCGGCGACCCGGCTGGAGCGCGACGGCGCGGTACTCCTCGACACGGCGGAACCGTACACAGGAAAGGTCGGCTGACCCATGGCGGCATCCCTCACCTCCGGACGGCCCGCGCTGCTGCTGCGGCGGCTGGAGTTCGTGGCCTACCCCGCGGCGGCCGGGGCGGCGTTCACGGTGCTGGCGCTGGGCGTGGTGACCTGGCTGCCCGCGCTCGCCGCGATGGCGTACGGGCTCCAGCGGTGGCGGGCCGAGGGGGACAGCCGTTGTTTCGTCCGCACCTTCGCGGCCTTCCCCCGCTACTGGCGCGCGCTGTGGCGGCACGGGCTCGCCTCGACGGCGGCCGGTGCCGTCCTGGCCGCCAACATCGTCCATCTGCTGGGCCGTCCGGAGCCGTGGACCTTTCCGCTGCTCGCCGCCCAGGCAGGCATCGCGGCCGTGCTGGTCATCCATCACGTGGCGCTGGCGGCCGAGGCCGGCCGGGCGCCGGAGGGCTCGGTGGGCGGCTGGACCCGGGGCGCGCTGGCCCTCGGCTTCGGCTCGGCCGCCCGGGGCACCGCGCTGCTCGGCGCGGTGGTCTCCGCCGTGCTCCTCTCCCTCGTCGTCCCGCTCGGGCCGCTGCTGCTGGGCCCGAGCGTTCCCGTACTGCTCGCTCTGTCCTTCGCCGATCCCAGGAGGTACACCCCATGAGCCACGCACTGCGCACCGTCCTCGTCGCCGCGCTCGCCGCCGGCGCCCCGCTCGCCTTCCCCCCGCCGGCCTCGGCCGCCGCATCGGCCACCGCGTACTACGTGGCACCGGGCGGCAGCGACGCCAACTCCGGTACGTCGGCGGGCGCGCCGTTCGCCACGATCCAGAAGGCGGTCGATCTGGCCCCGGCGGGCGCGGTGGTGAACCTCGCGGCGGGCACGTACAGGCAGGACGTCGTGACCGTACGGGCCGGGGTCACGATCACCGGTCCGGCGAACGCCGTGGTGAAGGGGGCGGGTGACGCCCGGATCATCCAGGTGCGGCACGACGCGACGACCCTGAGCGGCTTCACCGTGGACGGGCTGCACGGCGCGTCCACCGACGTGTCCGGGTACCGCCTCAAACTCATATATGTCATGAGCACGACTCCCGGGAACGGGGTGAACGCCCTGCGGATCACCGGGATGACGCTGCGGAACGCCGCCGACGAGTGCCTGCGGGTGCGCTATCTGGTGACCGGCGCCGAGATCTCGGACAACACCATCACCGACTGCGGGGTCGCCGACTTCCGGTTCGGCGGCGGCGGGAAGAACGGCGAGGGCATCTACCTCGGCACCGCCCCCGAGCAGCAGGGCGCGAACGGCGCCCCGGACGCCGCGCCGGACGTCAGCAGGAACAACCGCATCCACCACAACACGATCGCCACCCACGGCAACGAGTGCGTGGACATCAAGGAGAACGCGACGCACAACTACGTCGAGTACAACGACTGCAGCGGCCAGAAGGACCCCAGCTCCGGCGGGCTGGACGCGCGCGGCAGCGGCAACATCTTCCGGTACAACACGATCCACGACAACACCGGGGCGGGCGTCCGGCTCGGCGGCGACACCGAGACCGACGGCATCGACACCAGCGTCTACGGCAACACCATCACCGGGAACGCCGGCGGCGGCATCAAGTTCATGCGCACCCCGCAGGGCCCGGTCTGCACCAACACGATGAGCGGCAACACCGGCGGCGACGCGGTGGGCACCTACGGCGGCTCCTACGACCCGACGGGTGCGTGCCCCCGATGAGCGGACGGGGACCCGCGCGACGCGGGGTACTGACGGCGGCCGCCTCGCTCGCCGCGGCCGCGGCCTCGGTCCCGGCCGCCCGCGCCGCCGACGCGCCCGGCGGCGGGGCCGCGCGCTCGCGCTGGACCACGTCCTGGGCGACCGCGCAGACCGCCCCGACCCCCACCGACACCGTGGCGAGCGAGGGACTGACCGACGGCGTGTTCACCGCCCGGGTCCGGCTCTCGGCCGGCGGCCGGGTCCGGCTGCGCTACGGGCACGCCTTCGGGACCGTCCCCGTGCTGATCGGCCCGGTCACCGCGGCCGGACGGCCCGTCACCTTCGGCGGGCGGCGCCAGGCACTGATCGCCGCGGGCGCCTCCCTGACCAGCGACGCCGTCCCCGGCCTGCAGGTGGCCGAGGGCTCCCTGCTCACCGTGCGCACCGAACTGCCCGGACCCACCGGCCCCTTGTCGTTCCACCGCAACACCCATGCCTCGCACGAGGTCGACGGGGTCCGCACCACCTCGGTGTTCCTGCTGACGGGCGTCGAGGTGACCGGTGCGCACGGCCCCGTGGTCGCGGTGCTCGGCGACTCCATCGCGGAGGGCGTCGGCACCCCGGACGACGCCGATCTGCGCTGGCCCGACCAGCTGGCCCGGCGGCTGCCCGGGGCGGCCGTCGCCAACCTCGGGATCAGCGGCAACCGGGTCCTGCTGGACGACGCCCGGTTCGGGCCGGGCGGACAGGCCCGCTTCGACCGCGACGTCCTCTCCCGGCCCGGACTGCGGACCGTCCTGGTCCACCTCGGGGTCAACGACCTCCAGCAGCCGCCGAGCCAGACCGACCCGGCCCTCGTCCTGGCCGGCTACCGGCAGCTCGTCCTGCGCGCCCGGGGCGCCGGACTCCGCGCGGTCGGCGCGACCGTCGCCCCGTTCGGCGGCTGGACCCGCTGGACCCCCGAGCTGGAGACCGTACGGCAGCGGATCAACGCGGCCCTACGGACCGGCCGGGTCTTCGACGCGGTCGCCGACTTCGACGCCGCGCTGCGCGACCCGGACCGCCCCGAGCGGCTGCTGCCCGCGTACGACAGCGGGGACGGGCTGCACCCCGATCCATCCGGCCACGCGGCGCTCGCCGCGGCCGTCGACCGACGACACCTTCTGTGAGGGG
Source organism: Streptomyces sp. NPDC024555 (assembly GCF_055559335.1). Taxonomy (NCBI): domain Bacteria; kingdom Bacillati; phylum Actinomycetota; class Actinomycetes; order Kitasatosporales; family Streptomycetaceae; genus Streptomyces; species Streptomyces sp. NPDC024555. The sequence continues at coordinate 74,806 of NZ_JBVHKV010000010.1, read as the reverse complement.
CAGCGCCATGAACCCAGGCACCACCAGGGGCACCACCCGCCGCACCGTACTCGCCGGAGCGGCGGCGCTCGGCGCGGCGGCGGCCCTGCCGCTCACCGGGGCGGCCGGCAGCGCGCACGCCGCGGACCCGGCCGCCGACGCCGCCGCGCTGCGCACCCGCTGGCACACCCTGCTCACCGGAGGCCCCGGTCTCGACCTCGCGGACCCGCGGATCGCCTCGGCCGTGGCCCGGATCGGCCGGGCGGCCACGACGGCCGCGAAGGGCCTCGACCCGTCCGCGGCCGACGGGCTCTTCCCCGATCTGACCAGCACCGTGCTCTCCAACCACGTCACCACCTCGTTCAAGCGCCTGGCGACGACGGCGACCGCCTGGGCCGTGCCCGGCACCCCGCAGTACGGCGACGAGGCGCTGCGCGATCTGCTGCTGGCGGGGCTCGACTGGATGCTCGACCACCGCTACGGGCCCGACCACACCCGGTTCGACAACGACTGGGACTGGGAGATCGGCTCCGCGCTCGCGCTCAACGACGCGGCCGTACTGCTCCACGACACGCTGGGCGAGGAACGGCTCGCCCGGATCAACGCGGCCGTGCGGAGCTACACCCCCGACCCCAATCTCTGGCGCGCCGACCGGCAGATCGCGACCGGCGCCAACCGGGTGTGGATCTCCACCGTCGTCGCGGTGAACGCGGTGCTGCGCGGCAGCGGCGAGGATCTCGCCCGGGTCCGTGACGCTCTTTCGGACGTCGAGGGTTCCGGCGCCAACAGCGTCCTCGCCTTCAACGACGCGAGCGCCGCGGCCGGGGGCACGGGCGAGGGCTTCTCCTCCGACGGGTCCTTCCTCCAGCACTACAAGCACCCCTACAACGGCGGCTACGGCAAGGAGCTGCTGAACACCCTGTCCCGGCTGCTGAACCTGCTCGCCGGTACCGCGTGGACGGTGACCGATCCCGATCTGGACAACGTCCGGCTCTGGGTCGACGAGGGCTTCGACCCGCTGCTGGTGCGCGGCGACGTGATGGCGTCGGTCTGCGGGCGCGAGATCGCCCGGCCCAGCAAACAGGGGCACGCCTCGGCGCAGACCGTGATCGAGGCGGTGATCCGGCTGATCCCCGGATTCCCCGGGGAGACCGCCGAACGGTTCACCGCCCTGGTCAAGCAGTGGATCACCGAGGACACCTACCGCGACTTCCTCGGCGTCACCGATCTCGCCTCGCTCGTCGCGGCCCAGCGGCTCCTCGCCTCCCCGGTGCCCGCGCGCGGCCCGCTGGTCGCGCACAAGCAGCACCCGGGGATGGACAAGGCGGCCCACCACCGGCCCTCGTTCGCGCTGGGGATCTCGGCGTACTCCTCGCGGATCTACGGCTACGAGTCCATCCAGAACGAGAACCTGCACGGCTGGCACCTGTCCGACGGCATGGTGCTCCTGTACACCGACGACCTCGGCCACTACAGCGAGGACTACTGGCCCACCGTCGACCCCACGCGGCTGCCCGGCACCACGGTCCTGGCCGGCCGCCCCGCCGACGCGGCCGGCCAGCGCACCACCAGCACCGCGGACTGGGCGGGCGGCACCGCGCTGCCGGGCACGACGCTCGGGGCGTACGGAATGGAGCTGCGGGCGTTCGGCAGCTCGCTGCACGGGTTCAAGAGCTGGTTCTGCCTGGACGACGTGATCGCCTGCGTGGGCTCCGGGATCGCCTCCGGCGAGGGCCGGGCGGAGACGGTGGTGGAGAACCGCAAGCTCCGCGATCCGGCGGCGGCGCTGACCGTCGACGGCCGCCCGGTCCCGGCGGACACCGGCTGGTCGCAGCGGCTGGACGGGGTCCGCTGGCTGCATCTGGAGGGGACCGGCGGCTACGTCTTCCCGGAGACCGCCACCGTGCACGGGCTGCGCGAGGAGCGGACCGCGACCTGGCGCGAGATCAACCTCAAGTACGGCACGGACACCCCCGTCACCCGCCCGTATCTGACGCTGTGGCAGGACCACGGCACCGCGCCCGACGCGGGCCGCTACTTCTGGCTCCAGGCCCCGACGGCGTCCGCCGCGCTGACCCGGCGCTGGTCGGCCGCACCGCCGGTGGTGCTGGAGGCCGCTTCCACGGCGGTGCACGCGGTGCGCCGCGGCGCGGACGGCCTGCTCGCCGCGAACTTCTGGACGGCCGGCGCCGTCCGGGAGCTGGCCTCGGACGGACCGGCCTCGGTGCTCGTCCGGCCGGCCGGGAGGACGGTGCACGTGGCGCTGTCCGACCCCACCCAGCTGCGGCCGGCGGTCGTGCTGGACCTGGCCCGGCGCGGGCTGCGCGTGGTCCGCGCCGATCCGGGCGTCACCGTGGCCCCGACCGCCACCGGCACCCGGATCACCGCCGACACGGCCGGACGCCGCGGAGCGACCCTCACCCTCACCCTGAAGTGGAGCTAGAGCCTTGCTGTTCGACATGCCCCTGGACCGGCTGACCGCGTACCGGCCGGAACCCGAGGAGCCGGCCGACTTCGACGCGTTCTGGAGCAAGACGCTGACCGAGACGGACCGGCACGCGCTGGACGCCTCGTTCGTGCCGTACGAGGCGGGTCTCACGACCGTCGACGTGCTCGACGTGACCTTCCGCGGCTGGGGAGGCCAGCCCGTCAAGGCATGGCTGATGCTCCCCCGGCAGCGTGTGGAACCGCTCCCCGCGGTCGTGCAGTACATCGGCTACAACGGCGGGCGCGGCATCCCGTACTCCTGGCTCACCTGGAGCGCGCTCGGCTACGCCCATCTGGTGATGGACAACCGGGGCCAGGGCGGCGGCGGCAAGAACACCGCCGACACCCCGGACCTCGCCCCCGAGGGCAACGGCTCCTCCTCCCCCGGATTCCTCACCCGGGGCATCGAGGACCCCGGCCGGCACTACTACCGCCGGCTGATCACGGACGCGGTCCGCGCCGTGGACGCCGCGAAGGCGCACACGGCGGTGGACGCCTCACGGGTCGCGGTGCTCGGCGGCAGCCAGGGCGGCGGGCTGGCCCTGGCCGTGGCGGGGCTGCGCGACGACGTCGCCGCCGCCGTGGCCGACGTGCCGTTCCTCTGCCACTACCGGCGCGCCTCGCAGATCACCGACGCCGGGCCGTACGCGGAGATCGCCCGCTGGCTGTCGGGCCACCGCTTCCGGATCGACGAGGCGATGGAGACGCTGTCGTACTTCGACGGGGTCAACTTCGCGGCGCGGGCGACCGCCCCTGCCTGGTTCTCGGTCGGGCTGATGGACCGGATCTGCCCCTCGTCCACGGTCTACGCCGCCTACCACCGGTACGCCGGACCGGCCGGGATCGAGGTCTTCCCGTACAACGGGCACGAGGGCGGCGCGGAGTACGACCTGCCGCGCAAGATCGCCGCCCTGCGCGGGGTGTTCGGCCGGTAGCGGGAGCGGCGGGGTCACCGGCCCAGGGCCGCCATCGCGGCGTTGTGGCCGGGGATCCCGCTGACCCCGCCGCCGCGCACCGCGCCCGCGCCGCAGAGCAGGACGTTGGGGTGCGCGGTCTCCACGCCCCAGCGGCCGGTGCCGGGCGCGGCGTACGGGAAGGCCAGGTCCCGGTGGAAGATGTGGCCGCCGGGCAGCCGGAGTTCGCGCTCCAGGTCCAGCGGGGTCTTCGCCTCGATGCAGGGGGCGCCGTCCGCGTCCGTCGCCAGACAGTCGGCGATCGGCTCGTCGAGATGGGCGTCGAGTTCGGCGAGGGTGGCGGCGAGCAGGGTGGCGCGGGTCCCCTCGTTGTCGGCGGCGAAGAGCCGGGCCGGGGTGTGCAGGCCGAAGAGGGTCAGTGTGTGGTGGCCGCGTGCGGCGAGGTCCGGGCCGAGGATCGAGGGGTCCGTCAGCGAGTGGCAGTAGATCTCGGAGGGCGGGGAGGCGAGCAGCCGGCCCTCCGTCGCCTCGCGGTGGGCGGTGGCCAGTTGTCCGTAGCCCTCCGCGATGTGGAAGGTCCCGGCGAACGCCTCGTGCGGGTCGACGTTGCGGTCCTTCAGCCGGGGCAGCCGGGTGAGCAGCATGTTCACCTTCAGCTGGGCGCCCTCGGGAGGCGGGGCCGACGGCTGCTCGCCGAGGAGGGCGGCCAGCGCCTGCGGCGAGGCGTTGACCAGGACGCGGCGCGCGCCGACGGTGAACTCCCTGTCGTCGGTGCGCACGGTCACCTCGGCGTGCGTCCCGTCGGTGGCCAGGCGGGTGGCCTCGTGTCCGGTGCGCAGGTGCGCCCCGGCCGCCAGCGCGGTGGCGGCGAGCGCGTCGGTGAGCGCGCCCATGCCGCCGACGGGCACGTCCCAGTCCCCGGTCCCGCCGCCGATCACGTGGTAGAGGAAGCAGCGGTTCTGGACGAGCGAGGGGTCGTGGGCGTCGGCGAAGGTGCCGATCAGCGCGTCGGTGAGGACGACCCCGCGCACCAGGTCGTCGGAGAAGTGCTCCTCGACGGCGGCGCCGACGGGGTCCTCGAACAGCATGCGCCAGGCCTCCTCGTCACCGATCCGTTCGCGCAGCGCCTCGCGGGTGGGCAGCGGTTCGGTGAGCGTCGGGAAGACGCGTGCGGCCACGCGGCCGGTGCGCGCGTAGAACCGCCGCCATGCCTCGTACTCCCGGTCGGAGCCGGTGAGGGCGGCGAAGGAGTCCCGGGTGCGTCCGGCGCCGACGAGCAGCCCGGTGGCCCGTCCGCCGCGGACGGCGGGGGTGTACGAGGAGACGGTGCGCCGGCGGACGGCGAAGTCCAGGCCGAGGTCGCGGACGATCGTCGCGGGCAGCAGCGAGACCAGGTAGGAGTAGCGCGAGAGCCGGGCGTCGAGCCCGGCGAAGGGCCGGGTGGAGACGGCCGCGCCACCGGTGGTGGCGAGCCGTTCGAGGACGAGGACGGACTGTCCGGCGCGGGCCAGATAGGCCGCGGCGACCAGGCCGTTGTGGCCGCCGCCGACGATCACCGCGTCATAGCTGTCGCGTACGGTCATGCCCCTTGGTAACACGGACGGGCGGCCCGGACCAGGGGGCGCCGGCGGGGTGTCGCGGTCAGCCGGAGGGGATGCCGCGGCGCTGTCGGAGGGCCGCGACCTGACGGTAGAGCTCGACGGCCTCGGGGCCCCGGCCCAGCCGTTCCAGGCAGTGGGCCTCGTCGTTGCGGCCGGCGAGGGTGTCGGGGTGGTCGGCGCCCAGGATCCGGGTGCGGGCCTCGGCGACCTGGCGGTAGGCGAGGAGGGCGTCCGCCCAGCGGCCCAGCCAGCCGAGGCCGACGGCGACCTCGCGGCGGCTGACCAGGGTGTCGGGGTGGTCGGCGCCCAGGACGCGTTCGCGGACCGCGCAGACCTCGCGCGCCTCCGCCAGGGCCTCCTCCCAGCGGGCCAGCCGGCCGAGGTTGACGCCCAGTCCGTGGCGGGCGCGCAGCGTCTCCGGATCGTCGGGCCCGCCGAGCCGGGTGCGGTCCTCGACGAGTCCCCGGTAGAGCTCCAGCGCCTCGGCGCTGCGGCCGAGCCGGCCGAGGCTGATGCCGACCTCGTAGCGGGCGGCGAGGGTGTCGGGGTGATCGGCGCCCAGGGCCTGGGTCCGGTCCCTGACCACCTCGCGGTAGATCTGCAGCGCCTCCGTCCAGCGCTCCAGCCGGCCCAGGGTGTAGCCGACCTCGTAGCGGGTGACGAGGGTGTCGGGGTGGGTGGCGCCGAGCAGCCGGGCGCGCGCCGCGGCCACCTCGGCGGCCATCCGGTACGACTCCTCCAGCCGGCCGAGCCTGCTGAGGTTGAACGCCAGATTGTGGCGGCAGCGCAGGGTGTCGGGGTGGTCCGGGCCCATGGAGCGCTCGCGGGAGGCCAGCACGGCGGCGTACAGCTGATGGGCCTCGAAGTGCCGGCCGAGCTGGCCCAGGACGTACGCCATCTCCTGACGGGCCGCCAGGGTCTCGGGATGGTCGGGGCCGAACCGGCGTTCGCGGCCCTGGGCGACCTGGCCGAACTCGCGCAGCGCCTCGGCGGCGCGGCCGGTGCGGCTGAGGGTGAACCCGACCTCGTAGCGGCTGGAGAGGGTGTCGGGGTGCTCGGAGCCCAGGGCGCTGGCACGTTCGGCGGCGACCGCGCGGTGGACCTCTCCGGCCTCCTCCCAGTGCCCGAGCCGGCCGAGGTTGAGGCCGGCGCTGTGGCGGTTGGCGAGGGTGGACAGCAGATCGGGCCCCGGGGTGGGCCGTTCGGTGCCGGCCGGGCGGGCGGCTCCGGCGCCGAGGGTCCAGGCACCGGTCAGTCCGTTGGAGTGGTCGATCCGCTCCGGCGGGACGGCCGCGGTGCCGGTCGCCTTGTGGCCGGTGGTCATGCCCTGTGTCCAGGCGGGCAGCCGGGGATCGGCGACGGGGACCGGCGGGGCGAGCAGCACCCGTCCGGTGGTGTCCGGCCGGGGGTGGCCGCCGGTGCGGCCGACCGCGATGCGGCGGCGCAGGTCGCGGGCGTCGGCGGGGCGCTGCTCGGGGGTCTTGGCGAGCAGTTCCAGGACCACCCGGTCGAAGAAGCCGGGCAGTTCGGAGCGGTGGGAGCGCAGCGGCTCGGGTGCGGTGTCGCGGTGGCCGACGAGCACGCCCCAGGCGTCGTCGAGGTCGAAGGGGGGCGCCCCGGTGGCGATCTCGTAGAGCACGCAGCCCAGGGAGTACAGATCGCTGCGGTGGTCGACCTGGCCGCCGCTGATCTGCTCCGGCGACATGTAGTGCGGGGTGCCCATGGCGATGCCGGCGCCGGTGAGGCGGGAGGTGACGGAGATGTCGTGGCCGAGCCGGGCGATGCCGAAGTCGCAGATCTTCACGGTGCCGTCGGTGAGCCGCATGATGTTGGCGGGCTTGAGGTCGCGGTGGACGATGCCCTGCTGGTGGGTGTAGCCGAGGGCGTCGGCGACCTGCTCCGCGATGTCGACGACGTCGTCCACGGGCAGCGGGTGCTGTTCGTTGTCCTCCAGCAGCTGGCTGAGGTTGCGGCCTTCGAGCAGTTCCATCACCAGGTAGAGCACGCCCTCGTACTCGCCGAAGTCGTGGACGACGGTGACGCCCCGGTGCTGGAGGGCGGCGGCGACGCGGGCCTCGCGGCGGAAGCGCTCGCGCAGGATCCGGGTGAAGTCCTGGTCGTGCTGCGGGCCCATGGGCTTCAGGCATTTGACGGCGACCTGGCGGCCGAGCGACTCGTCGCGGGCACGCCACACCTCGCCCATGCCTCCGCGCCCGATCAGATCGAGCAGTCGGTACCGGCTCTGGATCAGCCTGGTTTCCGCCATCCCCGCTGTCGCCCCCGTCACTCCGCCTGCTGTCCCTGCGCCCTCCCCGGCCCGTCCAGTATGGCCGCCTGCCTTTTCCGTGTGTACGGGGTGGGGCGGCTGCCGGGTCCGAGCCGCGCCATGGCGTTCACGATATGTCCGGGCGGCAGTCTCCAGCGCAGCCGGGCGGGGATCGCGCGGAGCACGGCCCCGGTGGCGCGCAGCCTGCGGTCGACCACCGCGGGGCGCGGCGCCGGGCGGCCGTACAGCTCGTGCGCGAACGGCGGCAGCGACTGGTAGGCGAGGGCGGCGACCCACCGCCAGAGCACGGCGCGCGCGGGGACGAGCAGCGGGTGTACGGGCGGCCGGCTCAGGAAGGCGTCGACCTCCGCGGCCTCCGGCGATCCGGCCAGCCGCGGCCGTACGCGGGCGAAGTAGGCCTCCAGTTGCGCGACGCTCGCCGGGAGGCCGGCCGGGTCGAGTCCGACGAGGCGGGCGCTGTGGCGGTGCTCGTCGACGTACCGGTCGGCCTGGGCGTCGGTGAGCAGGAAGCCGGAGCGGCGCTCGACCCGGAGGTAGGAGTCGACCTCGGCGCAGTGCACCCACAGCAGCAGGTCCGGTTCGTCGACCCCGTAGGTCTCCCCGGTCGCCGGGTCGGTGGCCTTCAGCAGGCGGTGGATCCTGCGGACCCGGGCACCGGCCTTCTCGGCGGCTTCGGTGGTCCCGTAGGTGACGGTTCCGACGAATCCGGCCGTCCGCATCAGCCGCCCCCAGGCGTCCTTGCGGAAGTCGGAGTTCTGCATGACGCCGCGCACGGCGCGGGGGTGGAGCGCCTGGAGGTACAGGGCGCGCACGCCCGCGACCCACATCATCGGGTCACCGTGCATCTGCCAGGTGACCGATGAGGGGCCGAAGAGGCCGGGGTCGGCGTCGGTCATGTACTCGTCCCTCCCGCCGAGCAGCGTACCGGCGCACCCGCCTCGTCCCTAAAGGTTCGCTCGTCCGTGCGATCCGCGCGCCCCGACAATTGGTCTGTACCAAATCTGCCGAAGCCCTTGCCGGAAGCGCCGCCCCTGGGCAGGATTCGACTCGCGATCAAGCAGGACATCACTCGACTTCTCCTGTCTTGTCGCACTTCGGTGTGCGCACCGCCCCCGGCACCCCGGGGGCCGCGCACTCCTCGTACATGCGCCTCCCGCTCTTACGCATCGTCAACGGACGAAGGAGTTCCCATGTTCACGAAGCCCCCCACCCACCGGCGCCGCGTCGCCGGCCTCGCCGCCTTCGCGGCCGCCGCCGCGGGCATGACGCTCGCCCTGGCCCCCGCCGCCCAGGCGGCCCCCGGCGACTGCACCGTCTCGTCCACGAGCGGTTCCGTCTCCAGCCTCTGCACCAGCGGCACCGGCCTGCACCGCATCCACGCCGTGCTCAACCCCCTCGACCCCAGACTCCCCCAGCGCATCGTCCTCGGTAACTGGGCCGCGGTCGGCCAGACCTCCACCGCCGCCAACCCGTGGGGCGCGTCCTACGTGGCCAACGTCTGGGTCGACCGCATCGACTAGAAGGGGTGCGGCGCGCCGGCGGGTCCCCGTCCCACCGGCGCGTCCGCTCAGCGCCGCACCCTCGGCATCCCCAGTCCGATCCAGGAGATGATCTCCCGCTGGATCTCGTTGTTGCCGCCGCCGAAGGTGAAGATGACGGCGGAGCGGTAGCCGCGTTCGAGTTCGCCGTGCAGGACGGCGCCGGCGGAGCCCTCCTTGAGGGGGCCGGCCGCGGCGACGACCTCCATGAGCCAGGCGTAGGCGTCGCGGCGGGCCTCGGAGCCGTAGACCTTGACGGCGGAGGCGTCCTGGGGGGTGAGGGTGTGGTTCTGGACGGCGCCGACCATCTGCCAGTTGAGCAGTTTCATGGCGTCGAGCCGGGTGTGGGTGCGCGCCAGTCGGGCGCGGACCCAGCCGAGGTCGATGACGCGGCGGCCGTCGGCGAGGCGGGTTTCGGCGGCCCAGCGGCGGACGTTGTGCAGGGCGCGGATGGCCATGGTGCCGTGGGCGGCCAGGGTGACGCGTTCGTGGTTGAGCTGGTTGGTGATCAGGCGCCAGCCCTGGTTCTCCTCGCCGACGCGGTGGGAGACGGGGACGCGGATGTTCTCGTAGTAGCTCGCCGTGGTGTCGTGCGAGGCGAGGGTGTTGATCAGGGTGCAGGAGTAGCCGGGGTCGGAGGTCGGGACGAGGAGCATGGTGATGCCCTTGTGCGGCGGGGCGTCCGGGTCGGTGCGGGCGGCGAGCCAGACCCAGTCCGCGGTGTCGCCGTTGGTCGTCCAGATCTTCTGCCCGTCGACGACGTACGTGTCCCCCTCGCGCACCGCGCGCGTCCTGAGGGCGGCGAGGTCGGTGCCGGCGTCGGGCTCGCTGTAGCCGATCGCGAAGTCGATCTCGCCGGAGAGGATCCCCGGCAGGAAGCGGGCCTTCTGCTCGTCGGTGCCGAACCGCATGATCGTCGGGCCGACGGTGTTGAGCGCCATCAGGGGCAGGGGGACGCCCGCCTGGGCCGCCTCGTCGAAGAAGATGAACTGTTCCATCGGGGACAGGCCCCGCCCGCCGTACTCGGTGGGCCAGCCGACGCCGAGCCAGCCGTCGGCGCCGAGCCGGCGGATCGTCTCGCGGTAGAAGCGCTTCTGCGCCGCCGGGTCGGCGTAGCGGGCGTAGGCGTTGTCGGGGACCAGGGCGGCGAAGTAGGTATGCAGTTCGGCGCGCAGCCGCTGCTGTTCCGGCGTGTATTCGAGGTGCACGGCCCCTCCAGGAGTCTCGCTTCGCGTCGACCGTCTGCGGCGGCGCACACAGTAGAACGTGTTGCAAGAATCCGGAAGGGGCACGGCCGAGGGGTGCGCCCCGGCCCGGTCAGCGTCTGACGGCCCGCAGCACGACGAACTTCGGATCGCCCGCCACCGTCGTGCAGTTGCCGAAGATCCGGCGCAGCCGGGTGTGGTAGCCGAGGTGGCGGTTGCCCACCACCCACAGCTCCCCGCCGGGGCGCAGCGCGGTGCGCGCTCCCTCGAACATCGCGCGGGCCGTCGCGTCGGTGGTGGCCTGGTGGGAGTGGAAGGGCGGATTGTTCAGCACCAGGTCGGCGCTGCCGGGCTCGGCGTCGGTGAGCCCGTCTCCGACGACGAAGCGGGCCCGCGCGTCGGAACCGGTGTTGGCCCCGAAGGTCGCCTCGGCGGAGGCGACGGCCCCGTAGGACTCGTCCACGAAGGTCACCGTGGCCTCGGGGTTGGAGAGCGCGGCGGCCAGGCCGAGGACCCCGTTGCCGCAGCCGAGGTCGACGACCCGGTCGGGTCCGGTGCGGTCCGGGAGGTGCTTGAGGAAGAAGCGGGTGCCGATGTCGAGCCGGTCGGCGCAGAAGATCCCGGCATGGTTGACGACGGTGCGTCCGGCGACGGCCCCGGCGTCCCCGGGCAGCGTGTAGCGGAGCGGCCAGGGGCTGGGCCCGGGGTCGGTCGCGGGGTCCGGGGTGCAGTGGATCAGCCGGGCCTTGGAGACGGCGAGCGAGGTGCGGGTGGGGCCGATGATCCGCTCGAACAGGGCGAGGGTGGAGGTGTGGATCTCCTTCACCATGCCGGTGCCGACGACGACGGTCCCGGCGTGGACGGCCGGGGCCAGCCGGTGCAGTTCGTCCTCCAGGAGCGCGAGGCTCTTGGGCACCCGCACCAGCAGCACGTCGATGCGGGCCGGCGGGATGTCCCGCACGGACAGCCGGCGCACGGTCGCGGGATCGGTCCCGTTGCGCTCCAGATTGGCCGTGGTGGCCCGCCGGGCCAGGTAGGAGTCGCCGATCTGTACGGGGCGGTGCGCGGCCAGCGCCGTGGTGAGCGCGCCCCAGCGGTCGCCGACGATCACCACGCTGCCGGACAGGTCGACGGGACCGCCCTCGCCCTCCCCCTCCAGATGGCGCAGGAGATAGGCGTCGGCGGCGTCCCAGGCCCGGAACGGGTCGCGCGGGTGCTCGGGGAATCGGGCGAGGTCGTATCCGCCCGTTGACGTCGTCAAACGGTTCATAGCGCGTTCAGGCTAGCCGAGCGCGGAGCCCTGCCCGTACACGTGCGGTCCGCGCGGACCGCGCCCCCGGCCGGCTGCGGCCGTCGGGACGCGGTCCGGTGCCGTACGCGGTCTACGGCAGCAGCTTGTCCATCGCCGCGCGGCCCTCCTCGGCGAGCCGGCGTTCCGCCCAGGCCAGATTGCCGGGTGTCAGGTCGCGTCCGGACGCGAGCACCACGTCCTCCGCCGTCGGGTGGTCGCTGGCACCGGTGTGCAGCAGACCGTCCGGGGTCACGGATTCGGGATCGTCACTCATGCCGCCCTCCTCGTCCTTGCGCCAATTCTCGCTCCGCCCCGACGGGCTCGCATCCGAGGGCCGGAGGACCGGGACCACACCCTCACTTGACCTGCACATGATAGATACGGAGCGTTCACACCTGCGTCACGGTGCGTGTGGAAGGCTCCGGCTGACCACCCAGCTGCGCGACCACCGCGGAACCGTCCCCCACCCTGTGACGGCGCCGCGGTGGTCGTTTTTCCGGAGAGGACACCCCACATGTCCCGTCGTCACCTTTCGCCCCGGCGCCCGCTGCTGACCGCTCTCGCGGCCTTCGCGGTGCTCGCCGGGACCGCGGCCGCCGCCCCGGCCGCGACACCGCCGTCCGCGCCGGCCGCGGCCACCCCGCTCTCCGCCCTGGACGACACCTACTACCAGGACGCGCTCGGCAAGACCGGCAGCGCCCTCAAGAGCGCCCTGCACACGATCGTCCGCGACCAGTCCACGGTCAGCTACAGCCAGGTCTGGGACGCGCTCAAGAACACCGACGAGGACCCGGCCAACCCGTCGAACGTGATCCTGCTGTACACCGGGCGCTCCCAGTCCAAGAACGACAACGGCGGCAGCGTCGGCCAGTGGAACCGCGAGCACGTCTGGGCCAAGTCCCACGGCGACTTCGGCACCGCCACCGGCCCCGGCACGGATCTGCACCATCTGCGCCCGGCGGACGTGGTCGTCAATTCCAAGCGCGGCAACAAGGACTTCGACAACGGCGGCACCGAGCTGAGCGACGCACCCGGCAACTACACGGACAGCGACTCCTTCGAACCGCGCGACGCGGTCAAGGGCGACGTGGCCCGGATGATCCTCTACATGGCCGTCCGCTACGACGGCGACGACGCCTTCGCCGACCTCGAACCGAACGAGCTCGTGAACAACGGCTCCTCGCCGCACATCGGCCGGCTCTCCGTGCTGAAGGCCTGGAGCCAGGAGGACCCGCCGGACTCCTTCGAGAAGCGCCGCAACGACGTGATATTCGAGAGCTACCAGCACAACCGCAACCCGTTCATCGACCACCCGGAGTGGGTGGAAGCCATCTGGTGAGCCCGGCCGGGCGGGGCGCCGGGTTCAGCCGGCGCCCCGCCCCAGGCACCAGTCCACCGCCTCCTCGCGGGTGGCGAAGGTGCGCGGGTCGCCGTCCTCGTGGCCGGGGCGGCGCAGCAGACCGTCCGGATCGGCCACCGCGGTCCGCAGCCCGTCGGCGGTCAGCCGGGCCAGTCCGTCGCGGAGCATGGCACGCGCCACCCCGCCGATGCCGGTCACCCGCACCAGGTCGAGCACGGCGCCGGTCCCCTCCGGTCCCGCCTCGTCCAGGGCGTGGAGCACGTGCTCGGCGGCGGTGAAGTCGAGGGCCCCCTGGGCGGCCACGACGGCGACGTCCTCGTGGGCGGCGCGCTCGTGCCCGGCGGCCGGGGCCGTCGGCAGGTCGTCGGCGGTGGTGACCAGGGTGACGGTGGAGCCGGCGAGCGCGGGGTTGTACATCAGGTGCAGACCGAGCCGCCGGGAGAGTTCCCCGATCGCGAGGCGGCCGCGCACGGAGGTTCCGGTCGTGTCCAGGGGCGGACTGTACGCCGCGACACCGAACCGGGCGGGTCCGGCGGCGATCAGCCCGCCCGACACGCCGCTCTTGGCCGGCAGGCCGACACGCAGCAGCCAGGCGCCCGAGGAGTCGTACATCCCGCAGGTCGCCATGACGGCGAGGACCTGGGCGGCGACGGCCTCGCTCACCACCTGCTCGCCGGTGAGCGGATTGACCCCGCCGTGCGCGAGGGTGGCCGCCATCGCGGCGAGGTCCAGGGCAGTGACCCGGACCGCGCACTGGCGGAAGTACGTCTCCACGGCCGCGACCGGGTCCACGGGCAGCGGGCCGGTGCTGCGGATGAGGTAGGCGAGGGCGCGGTTGCGGTCGCCGGTGAAGGACTCGGAGGCGTACACCTGCTCGTCGACGTCGAGGCTCCGGCCGGCGAAACGGCTCAGGCAGTCCAGGATGCGGGTGAACCGGGGCGTGCCGGGGGTGTGGGGGATCAGGGCGGTGGTGACGATCGCGCCCGCGTTGACCATGGCGTTGGCCGGGCGGCCGGTGGCGCGTTCGAGGCTGATCCCGTTGAACGCCTCGCCGCTCGGTTCGGCGTTGACCCACCGGGAGACCTCGTCGAGGCCGAGCAGGGACAGCGCCAGGGCGTAGACGAACGGCTTGGACACGGACTGGGCCGTGAACGGCACGTCGGCGTCGCCGGCGCTGTAGCGGTGGCCGTCCATGCTGACCAGGGCCAGGCCGAAGTCGTCCGGGTCGGCGAGGGCCAGTTGCGGGATGTAGTCCGCGAGTTCGCCGTCGCCGACGTCCGCGTACCGGGCGTGCAGTTCGCCGAGCGCGTCCGTGACCGCGCCGGTGGCGGGACTCACCGTCAGCCGCGCTCGGCCTGGGCGATCCGGGGGAACGACTTCACTCCGGCGGCCTTGCGGCTGTTGGCGTGCTGGCTCACGGTGGTGGCCGGGCGGACGTCGTCGAAGCCGAGGACCACGGAGTCCAGGACCGTGCCGGAGGCGTCCACGAACTCCACCCGCACGGCGTAGAAGGCGGCCTCGTCACTGGAGTTGGTGACCCGGACGAGCGCGCTGCGGAACTGCTCCGACGCGGCGACGGGCAGCCCGTTGACCGATACGTCGTCGACGGCGTCGCCCTTGCCCCCGACCCCCTTGAGCAGGGCCACCGCCCGCTGGCGGTTGCGCTCCACGTCGGCGGAGACGGAGGCGGCGAAGTCCTGCTGGGTGCGCTGGCTCTCACTGGCCGAGGGCGATTCGGCGGGCGCCGCCGAGACCGTGCGGATGCTGCGGGCCGTGCCCTGCGAGGAGGTGTCGGAGTCGCCGCAGGCGGCGGCGGTGGCGCCGAGCGCGGCCGCGAGCACGGCGGTGGTCAGGGTGCGGGCCGCGCGGCGGCCGGGGGCGCGTCGGACGGGACTGGTCTGGTACACGGACGCTCCGTCTGCTCATGAGGGCGGAAGACCAACTCGCCCATATTAGGATCAAAAGGTATGAATTGACCCGTCGAATCACCCGTCCCGCACGGCAGTGCGCGCAAGTCCCGGGAGGGAACTGATGGATACGGACGCCCTGACCGCCGGTCTGCTGCGAGAACTCCGCGCGGCCAAGACCTATCCGGCGCTGTCCCTGACCATGCCGACCCACCGCAAGGCCCCGGACAACGCCCAGGACGCCGTACGGCTGCGCAACCTGGTCTCCGAGGCCGCCGCCCGGCTGGAGGCCGACCCCGCCGTCAGCCGCGAGGCGGGCGCCGCGGTCCGCGCCCAGCTGGACCGGGCCGTCGCCGAGATCGACCCCCGGCGGGCGCTGGACGCGCTCGTCCTGCTCGTCACGGCCGACGAGTACCAGATCTGGCAGTTGCCGCGCACCGCACCCGAACGGGTGGTGCTCAGCGACACCTATCTGACCCGCAACCTGGTCGCCGCGAAGGCCCAGGCCCGGCCCTTCTGGGCGCTCACCGTCGCCGCCGACCACGCCGCCCTCTACAGCGGAACCGCCGACACCGCGCACGAGGAGCACCTGGGCGGCTTCCCGATGACGGCCCCGCGCGAGGAGCCCAACCCGCAGCGCGAGGAGCGCATCGGGGACACCCCGAGCACCTTCAGCGACGAGGAGACCCGGCAGTTCCTGCGCACCGTGGACGAGGCGCTGCGCGGTGTGCTGGCCGGCGATCCGCGCCCCCTCTACCTGGTGGGTCTCGCCCCGGCCCTCGCGCTCTTCGACGAGGTGGGCGAGACGGGCGGGGACGCGGCGGGCCGCGTCACCAAGGGCGCCCCGGCCGAGACCACGCCCAGCGGTCTGCTCACGGAGCTGCGCCCCGCGCTGGAGGCCCGGCGGAAGCGGTTCGCCGCGGAGATCGACGGCAAGCTGGACGAGGCGCGCGGCCGGCGCGCCTTCGCCGGCGGTCTGGACGAGGTGTGGGCGGCCGTCCGCGAGGGCCGCGCCGGTCTGGTCGCGGTGGAGGAGAACTACCAGCAGACCGTCCGGGTCGACGAGGAGCACCTGGTGCCGGTCGACGACGCCGCGGCCGACCCCGCCGACCACCGCTACCGCGAGGACATCGTCGACGAACTCGTGGAGGCGGCGCTGGACAGCGGTGCCGACGTGGTCTTCGTCGCCGACGACGCGCTCAAGGAGCACGGGCGCATCGCGGCGGCGCTGCGCTACTGACCGCGCGCCGACGGCGAGGGCCCGGACGGATTCCTCCGTCCGGGCCCTCGCCGTTCGCCCTCAGCCCCGCCAGGTCCAGTCCGCCACCTCGGGCAGATCGGTGCCGTGGACGCGGATCCAGTCGTGGTGGCGGGTGCGGGTGTCCGCCATCGCCTGACGCACCGCCACGGCCCGGACGCCGAGCCCGGGAACGCGGTCGATCACGTCCATGACGAGCCGGTAGCGGTCGAGGTCGTTGCGGACCACCATGTCGAAGGGCGTGGTGGTGGTGCCCTCCTCCTTGTAGCCGCGGACGTGGAGATGGGGGTGGCCGGCCCGGCGGTAGGCCAGCCGGTGGATCAGCCACGGATAGCCGTGGTACGCGAAGATGACCGGCTTGTCCCGGGTGAACAGGGCGTCGTACTCGGAGTCCGGCATCCCGTGCGGATGCTCCCCGTGCGGCATCAGCCGGGCCATGTCGACGACGTTGACCACCCGTACCGCCAGTTCGGGCAGATGGCGGCGGAGCAGATCGGCCGCGGCCAGCGTCTCCAGCGTGGGGACGTCGCCGGCGCAGGCGAGCACGACATCGGGTTCGCGGGCGCCGTCCTCGGTCCCCGCCCATTCCCAGACCCCGGCGCCTCGGGCGCAGTGGGCACGGGCCTGGTCCAGGGTGAGCCAGTCGAAGCTCGGCTGCTTGCCCGCCACGATGACGTTGACGTAGTCCCGGCTGCGCAGCGCGTGGTCGGCCGCGGAGAGCAGGGTGTTCGTGTCCGGGGGCAGATAGACGCGCACGACCTCGGGGCTCTTGTTGAGGATGTGGTCGACGAATCCGGGGTCCTGGTGCGAGAAGCCGTTGTGGTCCTGGCGCCAGACGTGCGAGGTCAGCAGGTAGTTGAGGGAGGCGATCGGGCGGCGCCACGGCAGCCGGCGGGAGGTCCGCAGCCACTTGATGTGCTGGTTGACCATGGAGTCGACGATGTGCGCGAAGGCCTCGTAGCAGGAGAAGAGGCCGTGCCGGCCGGTCAGGAGATAGCCCTCCAGCCAGCCCTGGCACAGGTGCTCGGAGAGGACCTCCATGACCCGGCCGCCGGGGGCCAGATGCTCGTCGGTCGGCAGGACGGCGGCCTCCCAGGCCTTTCCGGTCGCCCCGTACAGCGCGTCCAGCCGGTTGGACGCGGTCTCGTCGGGGCCGACGACCCGGAAGTCGCGCCGGTCCGCCGTGGCCGCCATCACGGCCTCCAGCAGTCCGCCGAGGACCCGGGTCGGTTCGTGCAGGACCTTGCCGGGCGCGGTCACCTCGACGGCGTGGTCCTCCAGCGGGGGCACCGGCAGATCACGCAGGAGCAGCCCGCCGTTGGCGTACGGGGTCGAGCCCAGCCGGGCCGCGCCCTCGGGAACACAGGCGAGCACCTGGGCGGTGGGGCGTCCGGCGGCGTCGAAGAGCTCCTCCGGCCGGTAGGAGCGCATCCACTCCTCCAGCTGCCGCAGGTGCTCCGGGTTGTCCCGGACCCCGGGCAGCGGGACCTGGTGGGCCCGCCAGGTGCCCTCGACCGGGACGCCGTCGACCTCGGCGGGGCCGGTCCAACCCTTGGGGGTGCGCAGGACGATCACGGGCCACCGCGGCCGGCCGGCCGCCCCGCCGTCGCGGGCGGCCCGCTGGATCTCCCGGATGCGGTCGTACGCGGTGTCCATGGCCCCGGCCATGGCCCGGTGGACGGTGAGCGGGTCGTCGCCCTCGACGTACAGCGGGTCGTGGCCGTAGCCGCGCAGCAGCGCGTCCAGTTCGGGTTCGGGGATGCGGGCGAGCACCGTCGGGTTGGCGATCTTGTAGCCGTTGAGGTGGAGGACCGGCAGGACCGCCCCGTCGTGGACGGGGTCGAGGAACTTGTTGGCGTGCCAGGAGGTGGCCAGCGGGCCGGTCTCCGCCTCGCCGTCGCCGATGACGCAGGTGACCAGCAGATCGGGGTGGTCGAGCGCGGCACCGTAGGCGTGGGCGAGGGCGTAGCCGAGTTCGCCGCCCTCGTGGATGGAGCCCGGGGTCTCCGGGGCGACATGGCTCGGGACGCCGCCGGGGAAGGAGAACTGGGTGAAGAGCCGGCCCATCCCGGCCGCGTCCCTGCCGACGTCGGGGTACGTCTCCGAGTAGCTGCCCTCCAGCCAGGAGTTGGCGAGGACGGCGGGGCCGCCGTGGCCGGGGCCCCAGACGCACAGGGCGTCGGCGGAGCGCGCGCGTACGAGGCGGTTGAGGTGGGTGTACACCAGGTTGAGGCCGGGTGAGGTGCCCCAGTGGCCCAGCAGCCGCGGTTTGATGTCCGTGGGGACCAGCGGCCGGGTGAGCAGCGGATTGTCCATCAGGTAGATCTGTCCGACGGCGAGGTAGTTGGCCGCCCGCCAGTGGGCGTCGAGCGCGGCCGCCTCCTCGTCGGTCAGGGGGGTGGGCGGCGGGGCGTCGCTCATGGTCACCTCTCGGGGCGGTCGGGGCGGGGCGCTCAGTGCGGTTCGGGGCCGTACCAGACGGTGGTGGCGTTGCAGAACTCCCGGATGCCGTGGCCGGCCAGCTCGCGTCCGTAGCCGGAGCGCTTCACCCCGCCGAAGGGCAGCGCGGGGTGGGACGCGGTCATGCCGTTGAAGAACACCCCGCCGGCCTCCAGGTCGCGGACGCAGCGCCGCTGCTCCTCGGCGTCCCTGGTCCAGACGTTGGAACTGAGGCCGAACGGCGTGTCGTTGGCGATCTCCAGTGCCTCGTCCAGGCTCTCGGCGCGGTAGAGCGTGGCGACGGGTCCGAAGGTCTCCTCGCGGTGGACGCGCATGGCGGGGGTGATGCCGGCCAGGACGGTGGGGGCGTAGAACCAGCCGTGCTCCAGTCCTCCGCTCAGCCCCTCGGGCACGCCCCCGCCGCAGAGGGCGCGGGCGCCCAGGCGCACCGCGTCGTCGACGAGTTCCGCGAGGTCGTCGCGGCCCTGGCGGCTGGCCAGCGGGCCGATGTCGGTGGACTCCTCCATGGGGTCTCCGACGACGAGGTCGCGCATGCCCACGGTGAACCGTTCGGCGAACTCCTCGTACACCTCGGAGTGGACGACGAAGCGCTTGGCGGCGATGCAGGACTGGCCGTTGTTCTGGACCCGGGCGGTGACGGCGGTCCGGGCCGCCCTGGCGACGTCGGCCGAGGGCAGGACCAGGAAGGGGTCGCTGCCGCCGAGTTCCAGGACGGTGTGCTTGACCTCGTCGCCCGCGACGGCGGCCACGGCGCGGCCGGCCGGTTCGCTGCCGGTGAGGGTGGCGGCGGCGATCCGCGGGTCGCGCAGGACGTCCTCGACGGCGCCGGAGCCGATCAGGAGGGTCTGGAAGCAGCCGGCGGGGAATCCGGCCCGGCGGAAGAGGTCTCCCAGGTAGAGCGCGGTCTGCGGCACGTTGGAGGCGTGCTTGAGGAGTCCGGTGTTCCCGGCCATCAGCGCGGGGGCCGCGAAGCGGACGACCTGCCAGAGCGGGAAGTTCCAGGGCATCACCGCCAGGACGGTGCCCAGCGGCCGGTAGCGGACGCAGGCGCGGGAGGCGCCGGAATCCTCGACGTCGGCGGGGGCGGGGTGTTCGTCGGCGAGGAGTTCCTCGGCGTGGGCCGCGTACCAGCGCATCGCCTTGGAGCACTTCGCGGCCTCCGCGCGGGCGGCCTTGAGGGGTTTGCCCATCTCCAGGGTCATGGTGCGGGCGATGTCCTCGCGGTCCTCGTCGAGGAGGTCGGCGGCCCGGTTCAGCAGCCGGGACCGTTCGCCGAATCCGGTGGTGCGGTACTCCCGCCGGGCCGCCTCGGCCGCCGCGAGCCGCTGTTCGATGCCGTCCGCGTCCAGGGCGTCGAACGTCCTGAGGGTTTCGCCGTTCGCCGGGTTGACCGTCGCGATGGGCATGACGGTGTCCTCCTTGCCTCGGTACTTCGACCGTGCCGCGCCGGGCCCGCCCGCGCAACGCGGACTGCGCCACCCGCACGCACGGCCGGCGCGGACCGTGCCCGCGCGGGGCGGGCGGTCCGCGCCGGCGGTGGCGCGGGTTCCGGGGTGCCGGGAGCGGCGGGGCCGCTGGGCTCCGGCCCCGGTCAGACGAGGGCGGGGGCGTCGGTCCGGGCCGGGGCGGCCGGCGGGAGGTCCGTCACCGCGGCCGGGGTCCGGCGGAACTCGCGCACACCCGGCAGCGGGGGCAGCGGCACGCGCTCGATGTGCTGCGGCTCCTGCGCGTAGCGGGTGAACCAGACGACCTTGCCCTCGGCGGTCCGGCAGGTGCCCCAGCTGTCACTGAGGGCCATGACCCGGCTGAGGCCGCCGCCCTCGTGCAGCAGACGCGGCATCTCGGTGCCGTTGTCGGCGACGGAGACCGTCAGGTGCCGTCCGGACCAGCGCAGTTCGACGACGCAGTCGTTGTCGTTGCCGACGTGCCGGTGGACGTTGGTCAGCAGCTCCTCCACCGCGCGGCACACGGGCCGTACATGCGGTTCGAGACGCCAGTGGCGGAGGTGTGCGGCGACGATCCGTCGCAGCTGGGGCACACGCTCTGCCGAAACCTGTAGTTCGACCAGATAGTGCCGGTCGAGTGGAACGGTCATCGTCGAGGCTCCTCACATCGAGGCCCACCGCTTCGCCCGTCTGAATCAACGACCCCCGAATACGAACAGTGAGCAGATGTCACTTCTGGGTCACTCCTCAGGGTGAACCTCCTGGGCCGGTCACGCAACACGAATGGGTGCGCACCCCCGGTGACCGGCGCATATGCCTCGGGTGCGAGTGCCCCGCCGCCCGATCCGGCCCGATGCGAGCGGGAGACCCTAGCGGTTCTCCAGCCGGAGGCGCACCTCTTCCTCCTGGTCGCCGGAGACGGTGCCGGTCACGGTCACGTCGAAGGCTCCGGCGAGTCCCTGGCGGAGCCGGTCGACGGCCCAGTAGCCGCCCTGCACGTCGAGGGTGACGGGTCCGCCGAGCCGTACCGTCCCGGACACCACCCGGACCTCGTCGACGTCGACGGTCACGGCCCAGGCGGTGGGGCGTGGACCGGTGAGGTCCTTCGGTACGTCGACCGAGGCGCGGTCGGTGGTGAAGGCGGCCCGCAGCACGTCGAAGACCGTGCCCGCGTCGCCCTTGTCGCAGCCGCTGACGACGACCGAGACCTCGCGGCCGTAGCGGCTCTCCTCGGTGCGCGGCTTCTCCTGTGTCATGTTCACCGGGCATCCCTCCGTAGACGGTTCCCTTCCAGGCTCGCCCCGGGGCCGGGAAGCGGCGACACGGACGGACGGCCAGCCCTGCGGGTACGGGCGCGCCTTCGCCGGAGCACCCGAAACGCAATCCGGGTCAATATCCACTTAAAACATGAAATTACCGCTGAAGGCCGAGTGACAGCCCACCCCCGGGGTATCCGGCAGATATGGACGTATCGGATGGAGCCCTGAATACCCTGGCCACCACGCTCGCGGACGGTCGGGGGGCGACCGGGGTGGTGATGGCCGTGATCGGCGTGATCCTGGTGGCCCTGCTGATCGGTGCCGTCTGGCTGGGCCGGAAGCGGCGCGCGCAGGAACTGCCGCCGCCCCGCCCCGACGAGCAGCCGGTCCCCCCGGACCACCGCGCCCATGTGGAGGAACGCGACGTCCACGGCGACGACAGCTTCCCCGCCGACGGCCGCGGTCTGTCGCCGTACGAACTGGGTGACCACGGCAGCGAGACCCTCCGCCGCGACGACGAGCGGCGCGAATGAGCGGGCGCCGGCGGGCGGGGGAGGCGGTGGCGTCATGACGGGAGACACCACGGGCTCCGGCCTGCGCGCGCCGCTGACCGGGCCCGCGGCTCCCTGCTGGGTCAATCTGATGACCCGGGACCTGGAGTCGGCCCAGAAGTTCTACGGGGCCGTGATGGGCTGGACCTTCCGGCAGGGCCGGCTCGGCCGGGAGTTCGCGGTGGCCCGCCGGGGCGACGTACCGGTGGCCGGGCTCGGCGCCGTGGCCACGGCCTACCGGGTCGCGGTGGCCTGGACGCCGTACTTCGCGGTCCGGGACGCCGATGCGGTGGCCGGCCGCATCCGGGAGCGCAGCGGTACGGTCGCGGTCGGCCCGCTGACCCTCAGCAAGGGACGCGGCGCCCTGGCCGCCGACCGGGACGGGGCGTCCTTCGGCATCTGGGAGCGCACCGCGCCCACCACCCCGCCGCCCTCCCCCAACGGCCGTTCGCACGCCTGGCTGCGGCTGCGCACCCGCAACGCCTTCGACGCCGCGATCTTCTACGGCGAGGTGCTGGAGTGGGCCAGCGGCAGGCCCGGTGCCTGCGAGGTGGCGTACGAGAAGGACGAGGTGATCGTCCGGTGCGACGGGCGGCAGCTGGCCCGGATCGGCTCCGGTGCGGTCGAGGCGGCCCCGGACCCGCTGGTCAGGCCGCACTGGCAGGTCAACTTCCCGGTGGACGACCTCGCGGCGGCCGTCGCGACGGCACGGGACCACGGCGGCTCACTGGTCGAGGAGCTGTCCCGCCCCGAGGGACCCGAGGCGACCCTGGTCGATCCGGAGGGCGGGCTCTTCACGCTCGCGGACTCCGGCTCCTCCTGAGGCGCCCGCCGTCACCCCTCCTCCCGTCCCCCGTGCGCGCGGGCCAGCGCCCACGCCGGGAAGACGAGCCAGCAGAGCAGGAACCACAGGGCCATCGCGCCGACCAGCCAGAGGGCGAGCGCGTTGTGCAGGGCGACCCGCAGGATCAGCAGCAGCGCCGCGCACATCGTGCAGAACAGCAGCCCGAGGCCGAGCACGGTGAGCCGGGAGGCCCAGGTGACGGTCTGGGGCTTGAGCCGGCGTCCGGTGAGCAACCGGTGGTAGGTCACCGGGCCGATGAGCGCGCCCGCCGTCGCGGAGCCGAGCATCACCGTGATCACGTAGATGGTGCGGTCGGTGCCGGAGAGTTCGGCGAAGCGGGGCTGGAAGACGACGGCGAGCAGAAAGCCGAAGAGGATCTGGACGCCGGTCTGGGCGACGCGCAGTTCCTGGAGGAGGTCGGACCAACGGCGGTCGGCACGCTCCTCCGGCGTCTCGTGGCGTCCCCACTCCGGATCCGGGCCGTGCCGCCCGGCGGGGGTCCGGCTCACCTGGGCCTCCGTTCCGATGTGCGATCGGCACACCTGATCGTCTGCCGGACAACCTAGGGCGTGTCCGGAAAGTTCCGCCTGCTCGGCGACGCCTGGCACGCACGCTCGCCGCGTTGTCGGGATCACCCCGATACATCCAGTATCGGGGCGACCCTCCGCCTTGCGATCGTACGCACCAGACGCCGCCGAGCCCGCCCTACGGGCGGACGGCGCTACTTTCCGGACACGCCCTAGGCCATCGGGTCCCCGGTTCCCGGGAGGCGGGAGGAGCGGTCCAGCCGCGCGCGCAGGTCGGCGGCGAACTCCTCGGCCCTGGCCAGCTGGGTGCGGAGCGTCACGACGCGTTCCTCGGCGGCCCGTTCGAAGCCGTGCACCCGCTCCAGCAGCAGCTCGCGCTCCTCCGGTCCGAGCGGGGCCTCGGCGTCCAGCCGGTCGGTGGCGTCCAGCAGCTCCCCCATCTGCTCCAGGGTGAAGCCGAGCGGCTTCATGCGACGGATGACCATGAGCCGGGCGACGTCCGCCTCGGTGTAGAGCCGGAATCCGCCCCGGGACCGGGCCGACGGCACGACGAGCCCGGCCTCCTCGTAGTGGCGGATGGTCCGCAGCGACAGCTCGGTGCGTGCCGCGACCTCGCCGATCTGCATGTGTCCGTCACCCATGTTCGTCCGTTCCCCGCTCCCGCGCCCCGCCCGTGCGAGGTCCATCTCTACCCTAACGTGAGGGTAGAGTTGTTCCGCTCCGCACACGTCCGGGTGCCCGCCGCCCGGCGGCCCGGACCCGACACGACGGGTCGTTCCCCTTGCTGTCCTCCCCCATACCGTCCCTGAAGGGCCTCACCGCCTCCGTCCGCTCCCCCAAAGTGCTGCGTACCGAGGTCCTGGCGGGTCTGGTGGTCGCGCTGGCCCTGATCCCCGAGGCGATCTCCTTCTCGGTGATCGCGGGCGTCGACCCGCGCATCGGTCTCTTCGCCTCGTTCACCATGGCCGTGACGATCTCGGTCGTGGGCGGCCGGCCGGCCATGATCTCGGCGGCGACGGGTGCGGTCGCCCTGGTCATCGCCCCGCTCAACCGCGAGCACGGCTTCGGGTACCTGGTGGCGGCCGTGATCCTCGGCGGTGTCTTCCAGATCGTGCTCGGCGCGCTGGGGGTCGCCCGGCTGATGCGCTTCGTGCCGCGCAGCGTGATGGTCGGCTTCGTGAACGCGCTGGCGATCCTGATCTTCATGGCCCAGGTGCCCGAGATGCGGGACGTGCCGTGGGCGGTGTACCCGCTGATCGCGGGCGGGCTCGCGCTGCTGGTGTTCTTCCCCCGGATCACCCGGGTCGTCCCGGCGCCGCTCGTCTCCATCACGGCCCTCACCGTGATCACCGTGGGCGCCTCGATCGCGGTGCCCACCGTCGGCGACAAGGGCGCCCTGCCCTCCTCGCTCCCCGTCCCGGGGCTGCCGGACGTCCCGTTCACCCTGGACACCCTGACGACGGTCGCGCCCTACGCGCTGGCCATGGCCCTGGTCGGGCTGATGGAGTCGCTGATGACGGCGAAGCTCGTCGACGAGATCACCGACACCCCCTCCAGCAAGACCCGCGAATCGGTCGGCCAGGGCGTCGCCAACGTGGTGACCGGATTCTTCGGCGGCATGGGCGGCTGCGCGATGATCGGCCAGACCATGATCAACGTACGGGTGTCGGGCGCCCGCACCCGGCTCTCCACGTTCCTGGCCGGGGCGTTCCTGATGGTGCTCTGCATCGTCTTCGGCCCGGTCGTCTCGGACATCCCGATGGCCGCGCTGGTGGCGGTGATGGTCATGGTGTCGGTGGGGACGTTCGACTGGCACTCCGTCGCACCGGCGACGCTGCGCCGGATGCCGCTCGGCGAGACGGGGGTCATGGTCGTCACGGTGGTCTGCGTGGTGGCGACGCACAATCTGGCGATCGGCGTGGTGGTCGGCACGCTCTGCGCCATGGCGGTCTTCGCCCGGCGGGTGTCCCGCGTCGCCTCGGTGACCTCGGTCGCCGACCCGGACGGCGGCAGCGTGCTGTACGCGGTCACCGGGGACCTGTTCTTCGCCTCCGCCAACGATCTGGTCACCCGGTTCGACGTGGCGGGCGACCCGGACCGTGTCGTCGTCGACCTGTCGGCCGCCCGGGTGTGGGACGCCTCGTCGGTCGCGGCGCTGGACGCGGTCACCGCCAAGTACGCGCAACGCGGCAAGACCGTCGAGATCACCGGCCTGGAGGGGCACAGCGCCCGGATCCACGGCACGCTCAGCGGGGAGCTGGCCGCGGGGCACTGACCGGCCCCGGGGTCACGGCACGTCGACGGGGAGCAGCAGTTCGGGGCGGTCCCACATCACGGCGGGCGGAGCGGCGCGCACCGTGCCGGTGCGCCGGGCGCCCATGCCGGCGTAGAAGCCCTCGGCGGGCGGATGCGAGACGACGCGCACGCCGTCCAGACCCGCTCCGCGCGCCTCCGCGCGCAGATGCCCGATCAGCAGGCGGCCGATTCCGGCGCCCTGGGCCGCGTCCGCGACGAACATGAGGTCGAGTTCCGGCGGGTCCAGGACGAGGGCGTAGAAGCCGAACAGCCGGCCGGTGGTCTCCCCCACGGCCGCGTGCACCCGGTGCGTCTCGATGTAGTCGGGTCCCACCCGGTATCCGGCGACCATGGGCGCGTACGGGCCGCGGTAGGCCCCGGAGCCGCGGACCAGCCGGCTCAGCCGCCCGGCGTCCCGGGCCGCGGCCCGTCGGATGCGGATGTCCTCGCCCAGCACGCGCCGGGCGCGGTCCCTCGTACGTGATCCCACGTCACGAGTATGACGTGCGCCCCCGCGGGCCCCGGACCGCCGGGGGCGGGATCAGTGGCCGGCGCGGGCGGCCCGCCACTCCTCGGTCACCGCCTCGACGTCGAAGGGCGCGAGCTTCAGGGGCGGGCCGGGCGGCGGGCGGCGCACCGCCGCCTCGATCCGCTCGTTCACCTCGGCCAGCCGGCGGCGGACCTCCGCCTCTGTGCGGATGCCGGGCAGGGCCTCGCGCAGGTCCTCGGCCTCCTTGCGCAGCGCCAGCGCGGGCGGCAGCACGGAGATGCCCTCGCGGCGCATCTTCTCCTTGATCCACCATTCCTCGTCGTACGGCCGGTCGAGGCCTTCGAGGGGTTTGCCGAACCCGGGCAGCCGTGAGACGTCACCCCGCTGTTCGGCGGCGCGGATCTGGTGGTCGACCCAGGACTCGAAGCTGACACCGGCCGGTTTGCGCTCGGTCACCGTACTGACTCCTTCGGGAGGGCTCGGGTGCTGCGGTCCCTCCACGATAGGGCCGGCCCGGTGCCGTCCGGGTCAGTTGGGGTGGACGTCCGCGCTGCCGGGCGCCCGGAAGGCCGGGCCGAAGCCGGGGGCCGCCACCACCAGTTCCTCGCGCAGCCGCCGCAGCGCCGCGTCGGGGACGCGCAGCCCGTTGCGGAGATAGCCGTCCAGTCCGCCCCAGCGCTCGTCCATGGCGTCGAGCGCGGTGTCGAGGTAGCGGGGGCGGACCTCGACGATCGCGGAGGCGATCTCCGGGTCGCCGCCCGCGTCGAGATAGCCCTGGACGTACGGCCTGAAGGCGACCCGGACCACGGGGTTCACCGCGAGGAACTCCGTGCGCACGGTGTCCCGGGAGGCGCCGAGCACCAGCAGCAGCACGGCGGCTGCCCAGCCGGTGCGGTCCTTGCCGGCCGTGCAGTGGAAGAGCACGGGGCGCGCGGCGTCGTCGGCGGCCGTCTCCAGGAAGGCCCGGTAGGCGGCCGCGGCCCGGGGCGAGAGCACCATCTGCCGGTAGGTCTGGGCGAACAGCTCCTGCGCCCGGCCGCCGCCCAGCAGCCGTTCGGCCTCGGCCGGATCGCCGAGCAGGGCGCGGAGCCGGGCCGGGGCCACGCCCGGGTCGTCGCCGAGGACGTCGGCGACGAACAGCCGGGCGCCCTCCGGCAGGCGGTCGGGGGCCGATCCGCGTTCGTCCGCCGTGCGCAGGTCGACGACGGTGCGGATGCCGAGGGACGCGAGGGCCGCGTCGTGCGCCGCGTCCAGTCCGTGGAGCTGGCCGGAGCGCAGCACCACGCCCGCGCGTACCTGTCTGCCCGGTCCGAGGGCGATGCCGCCCAGATCCCGGAGATTGAGAACGGAGGCTGCCGGAAGGGCCCTGGCGGTGTGCACGATGAACGTCCCCTTTTCCCGGCCCGTATCCGTATCGACGTCGGACCGGCCGGATAAAAATCGCATGATGTCGAGAAATCGACGGAACGGAACGCCGATGATCATCGATCGGGCCGTCGTCCGACGGGAAACGCGAGACGCCCGGCCGGAGCCGTGTGCGCTCAGCCGGCCAGCAGTTTCGCCTTCTGCGCCTCGAACTCGGCGTCGGTGAGGACGCCCTGCTTCTTGAGTTCGGCCAGGCGCTCCAGCCGGCTGATCAGATCGTCGGCCGGCGCGGCGGCCGGCTGCGGGGCGGCCTGCTGCTGCGCGGCCTGCGCCTGCATCTGCTCGCGCAGTTGCTCGTCGGCCGTCTGCTGGGCCTCGTCCTCGGCGAACCGCGCCTGCTGGCGGCGCTGGACGCGGCCGCTGACGGCGGAGGCGGTGCCCGCCACCACGGCGGTACGCGCCACCGTGCCGAGCAGGCCGGGGCCTCGGCGGTTCATTCCAGGTCCTCGAAGGATCGGCATGTCGACACGCCTTTCGGTGCGGGGGCGGGGGTCAGTCGGCGGCCGCGGCGGCCAGGGCGGCCTCCGCCACGTCGGCGGGGATGCGCTCGTGGGCGACGAGCAGACCGCCGGCCTCGCGCACCGCCTCGGTCAGCGGCACCGCCCACAGGTCCTCCCAGACGACGAGCGCCGCGGAGCTGCCGGGCGGCACGCTCGCGCCGAGCGTCGCGATGTCCTCGTCGTTGAGCATGCCGGAGACACGGCCGTCGACGGGTTCGAAGGAGACGAGGTCGTCGGGGTCGAGGTCCTCCAGCTCGATCGTCTCGACCGTGCCGTCCTCCGCGCGGTGCACGAAGGTCAGGTCGATGATCCGCACGGCCTTCGACGCGACCGCCTCGGCGAGCGCGGGGGCGATGGCTCCGGTGAACCGGCTCCCGGGGAAGGCGACGACGAGGTACTCCACAGGTCCCACAGCCACGGGTGTGTCCTCTCCGGATGGATGGATTGCCAGCAGCATAACTTCGGACATTTACGGCTGCACTGCGAGAAATCATCCAGAAATGCTCGATTCTCACTGGAGCCGGATCCGGGGTTACGCGACGGTATGTAAGGGATCACGTGCGCGGAGGGAGGGAAAGGTCACAGGTCGAGCCTCTGCAGCCCCTCCGGGACCTGTCCTAGCATCTGGGCATGACGGTCCAACCTGCCGACGGGCTTTCGCTGGCCGCCGAATTCCCCGATCCCGCCCCTGAGCAGTGGCAGAGCCTCGTCGAAGGCGTGCTGCGCAAATCGGGCAAGGACCTGACGGGTTCGGCCGCCGAGGAAGCACTGTCCACCACGGTGGAGGACGGGCTCATCACGCGCCCCCTCTACACCGCGCGCGACGACGCGCCCGACGCCGGTCTCCCGGGCTTCGCCCCGTACACCCGCGGCAGCACGCCCCAGGGCGGCGCCGAAGGCGGGTGGGGCGTCCGTCAGCGGCACGCCTCGGCCGATCCCGGGAAGCTGAACGAGGCCCTGCTCACCGATCTGGAGAACGGCACCACGTCGGTGTGGCTCGCCGTCGGCGGCACCGACGGCGTCCCGGTCCCCGGCCTCGCCCGCGCCCTGGCCGGCGTCCACCTCGACCTGGCCCCGCTCGTCCTGGACGCCGGCGCCGAACTCGACGCCGCCGCAGCGGAGTTGTTCCGCATCCAGGAGGAGCGCGGACTCGCGGCCGACGCCCTGCGCGGCGGACTCGGCGCCGACCCGCTGGGGCTGGCCGCCCGCACCGGCGAGGACGCGGTCCTGGAGTCCGCCGTCCGCTGGGCGCGCCACTGCGCCACCGGATTCCCCGGGCTGCGCGCCCTGACCGTGGACGCCCTGCCGTACCACGAGGCCGGCGGCTCGGCCGCCGAGGAGCTGGGGGCCTCCCTCGCCACGGGCGTCGCCTATCTGCGCGCGCTCACCGGGGCCGGTCTCGACACGGAGCAGGCCCTCGGCCAGCTGGAGTTCCGCTACGCGGCCACCGCCGACCAGTTCCTGACCATCGCCAAGCTGCGCGCCGCGCGCCGACTGTGGGCGCGGATCGCCGAGGTCTGCGGGGCGCCCGCGTCCGGGGCGCAGCACCAGCACGCGGTGACCTCGCCGGTCATGATGACGCGGCGCGATCCGTGGGTGAACATGCTGCGGACCACGCTGGCCTGTCTGGGCGCGGGGGTGGGCGGGGCCGAGGCGGTCACCGTGCTCCCCTTCGACCACGCCCTCGGCCTGCCGGACGCCTTCGCCCGGCGCATCGCGCGCAACACCTCCACGATCCTGCTGGAGGAGTCGCACCTGGCCCGGGTCATCGACCCGGCGGGCGGCTCCTGGTACGTGGAGCGGCTGACGGACGAACTCGCCGGGTCCGCCTATGCGTTCTTCCAGGAGATCGAGCGGGCCGGCGGCCAGGCCGCGGCGCTCGCCTCGGGCATGGTCGCCGAGCGGATCGCCGCCACCTGGGCGGCCCGCAGCAAGGACCTGGCCCGGCGCAAGGAACCGATCACCGGGGTCAGCGAGTTCCCGCTGCTCGACGAGCGCCCCGTGGAGCGCGAACCGCTGCCGCGCCCCGCCGCGCGCGGCGGTCTGCCGGTGGTCCGCCGGGACGAGGCCTTCGAGGCCCTGCGCGCCCGCTCCGACGCCCGTCTGGCGGCGAGCGGCAGCCGGCCGACGGTCTTCCTGGCCGCGCTCGGCCCCGCCTCGGTGCACACCGCGCGCGCCTCGTTCGCCGCGAACCTCTTCCGGGCGGGCGGCATCGAGCCCGTCCACGAGCCGGTCCAGGTGGACGCGGCCACGGTCGCCGAGGCCTTCGCGGCCTCGGGGAGCGAGGTGGCGTGCCTGTGCTCCAGCGACGCGCTCTACGCCGAACAGGCGGAGGAGGTCGCGCGGGCGCTGGCCGCCGCGGGTGCGCGACGGGTGTACCTGGCGGGCAGGCCCGGCACGTACCGGGGCGTGGACGAGTACGTCCATGTCGGCTGCGACGTGGTGGCCGTGCTCTCTTCCCTTCTCGACCGGATGGGTGTGGCGTAATGCGGATCCCCGACTTCTCCGACATCGACCTCGGACCGGGCGACGGCGCCGGGGCGACCGAGGACCAGTGGCGGTCGGCCGTCAAGGAGTCCTCCGGGACCTCCGACGACGATCTGCTCTGGCAGACCCCGGAAGGGATCGCGGTCAAGCCGCTGTACACCGGCCGGGACCTGGAGGGCGTCGACTTCCTCGGCACGTACCCGGGCATCGCCCCGTATCTGCGCGGGCCCTACCCGACCATGTACGTCAACCAGCCCTGGACGATCCGCCAGTACGCCGGCTTCTCCACGGCCGAGGAGTCCAACGCCTTCTACCGGCGCAACCTCGCGGCCGGGCAGAAGGGTCTCTCGGTCGCCTTCGACCTGCCGACCCACCGCGGTTACGACAGCGACCACCCCCGGGTGACCGGTGACGTCGGCATGGCCGGGGTCGCGATCGACTCGATCTACGACATGCGCCAGCTGTTCGACGGCATCCCGCTGGACCGCATGTCCGTGTCGATGACGATGAACGGGGCGGTGCTCCCCGTGCTCGCGCTGTACATCGTGGCCGCCGAGGAGCAGGGCGTACCGCCCGAGAAGCTGGCCGGGACCATTCAGAACGACATTCTGAAGGAGTTCATGGTCCGCAACACCTACATCTATCCGCCGAAGCCGTCGATGCGGATCATCTCCGACATCTTCTCGTTCACCTCGCAGAAGATGCCGCGCTACAACTCGATCTCCATCTCCGGCTACCACATCCAGGAGGCCGGGGCGACGGCCGATCTGGAGCTGGCCTACACCCTGGCGGACGGGGTGGAGTATCTGCGGGCGGGCCGGGACGCCGGGCTGGACGTGGACGCGTTCGCGCCGCGGCTCTCGTTCTTCTGGGCGATCGGCATGAACTTCTTCATGGAGATCGCCAAGCTGCGGGCGGCCCGGCTGCTCTGGGCCAAGCTGGTCGGACAGTTCGGCCCAGAGAATCCCAAGTCCCTTTCGCTGCGCACCCATTCCCAGACCTCGGGCTGGTCGCTGACCGCGCAGGACGTGTTCAACAACGTGACGCGCACCTGTGTCGAGGCGATGGCCGCCACGCAGGGCCACACCCAGTCCCTGCACACCAACGCGCTCGACGAGGCGCTGGCGCTGCCGACCGACTTCTCGGCGCGCATCGCCCGCAACACCCAGCTGCTCCTCCAGCAGGAGTCCGGCACCGGACGGGTCATCGACCCGTGGGGCGGCAGCGCGTACGTGGAGAAGCTGACGTACGACCTGGCGCGGCGGGCCTGGCAGCACATCGAGGAGGTCGAGGCGGCGGGCGGCATGGCCAAGGCCATCGACGCCGGCATCCCCAAGCTGCGCATCGAGGAGGCCGCGGCCCGCGCCCAGGCCCGGATCGACTCCGGCCGCCAGCCGGTGATCGGCGTCAACAAGTACCGGGTCGGGACCGACGAGCAGATCGATGTGCTCAAGGTCGACAACACCGCCGTCCGCGCCCAGCAGATCGAGAAGCTGCGCCGGCTGCGCGAGGAGCGCGACGAGCAGGCCTGCCAGGACGCGCTGCGCGCGCTGACGGAGGCGGCCGGGCGCGAGCCGGGTCCGGGGCTCGACGGCAATCTGCTGGCGCTGGCCGTCGACGCGGCGCGCGCGATGGCCACGGTCGGCGAGATCTCCGACGCCCTGGAGAAGGTGTTCGGCCGGCACGCGGGCCAGATCCGTACGATCTCCGGTGTGTACCGCAACGAGGCAGGGGAGTCGCCGTCCGTGGAGCGCACCCGCGCGCTGGTCGACGCGTTCGAGGAGGCGGAGGGGCGGCGTCCGCGCATCCTGGTCGCCAAGATGGGCCAGGACGGCCACGACCGGGGGCAGAAGGTGATCGCGACCGCCTTCGCCGACCTGGGCTTCGACGTGGACGTGGGCCCGCTGTTCCAGACGCCGGGCGAGGTCGCCCGGCAGGCGGTCGAGGCGGACGTGCACATCGTGGGCGTCTCGTCGCTGGCCGCCGGCCACCTCACGCTCGTTCCGGCGCTCCGCGAGGAGCTGGCCGCGGAGGGGCGCGAGGACATCATGATCGTGGTGGGCGGGGTCATTCCGCCGCAGGACGTGGAGGCGCTGCACGAGGCGGGTGCCGCGGCCGTGTTCCCGCCCGGGACGGTGATCCCCGACGCGGCCCACGATCTCGTGACGCGGCTGGGCGCCTCGCTCGGCCACGAGCTGTGAGCCGCTGATCCGATGGCGGCGAGGATCGATCTCGACGGATATGTGAAGGGGGTGCTCGACGGGAAGCGGGCGCACATCGCGCGCGCCATCACGCTCGTCGAGTCCACCCGGCCCGATCACCGGGACCTGGCACAGCAGTTGCTCAAGGCACTGCTGCCGTACTCGGGCCGGGCCCGGCGCATCGGTGTCAGCGGGGTGCCCGGGGTCGGGAAGTCCACGTTCATCGACGCGCTCGGCACGATGCTCACCGGGCTCGGGCACCGGGTCGCGGTGCTGGCCGTGGACCCGTCGTCCAGCCGTACCGGCGGCTCCATCCTGGGCGACAAGACCCGGATGGAGCGGCTCGCGGTGGATCCGGCCGCGTTCGTCCGCCCCTCCCCCACCGCGGGAACGCTGGGCGGGGTGGCGAAGGCGACCCGCGAGTCCATCGTGGTGATGGAGGCGGCGGGCTACGACGTGGTGCTGGTGGAGACGGTCGGGGTCGGCCAGTCGGAGACGGCGGTCGCCCAGATGGTCGACACGTTTCTGCTGCTGACCCTGGCCCGTACGGGTGACCAGCTCCAGGGCATCAAGAAGGGGGTGCTGGAGCTCGCGGACGCCATCGCGGTGAACAAGGCCGACGGGCCGCACGAGCGGGACGCCCGTTCGGCGGCGCGCGAACTGGCGGGCGCGCTGCGGCTGATGCACCCGGCCGACGCGGCGTGGACGCCGCCGGTCCTCACGTGCAGTGCGCGCGAGTCCACCGGTCTGGACACCCTGTGGGAGCGGCTGGAGCAGCACCGGGCGCTGCTGGAGTCGACGGGCGCGCTCGCGGCCCGGCGCAGCGAGCAGCAGGTCGACTGGGCCTGGACGATGGTGCGCGAGGAACTGCTGGAGAGTCTGCGCGCCCATCCCGGGGTGCGCGCCCTGGCCCCGGAGGTCGAACGCCAGGTCCGGGAGGGCACGTTGCCCGCGACCTCGGCGGCCGAGCGGATCCTGGCGGTGTTCCGGGGCGGGGACGGGGCCGGCGCGGCCCGCTGATCCCCCCGTCCACGGACGCCGGCGCCCTCCGGGGGCCGGCGTCCGGTCAGGTCCGGGCGTGGAGCGCGGCGGTGTGCTCGCGGACCTGCTCGGGCGTCAGATAGGCGTCGGTGTACTCGAAGTCCCGGAGCGTGGCGGGCTTGCGGGACTGGAATCCGGTACGGACGAAGTCGTCGCCGGCCGCCGCGTTGATCAGCCAGTTGGTCATCACCCGGGCCTTGGCCACATTGGTGCGCAGCGCCGACCAGTGGTAGCCGCGGGCCACGGCCTGGGCGGCGATGCCGTGCATCTCGATGCCGAGCGGCTTGGAGACGGCGTCCTTGCCGCCGAGGTCGACGACGAGCCCGAGGTCCTTGTGGACGTAGGGCTGGAGCGGCTGGTGGCGCAGGGTGGCCAGCAGATTGTCGGCGAGCCTGCGGCCCTGACGCATGGCGTGCTGGGCGGTGGGCGGGCAGACCGCGCCGTCGCCCTTGACCAGGTCCGGTACGGCGGCCGCGTCGCCGAGGGCGAAGACGCCGTCGAAGCCGGGCAGGGTCATCTCCGGGGTGACGGCGAGCCGGCCGCGCACGGTCTCCGCGCCGAAGGTGGCGACCAGCGGGCTGGCCGCGACTCCGGCCGTCCAGATCAGGGTGCGGCAGGGCAGCACCCGGCCGTCGGTGAAGGTCACCGACTCGGGACCGGCCTCGGCCACGGAGACCCCGAGCGACACCTCGATGCCCCGGTCCCGGAGCATCCGCAGCGCGCTCTCGCCCAGTTTGTCGCCCAGTTCGGGCATGAGCTTCGGGGCGATGTCGATCAGGTGCCACTTGATGAGCCGGGGGTCCAGCCGGGGGTAGTGGCGCAGGGCGCTGCTGGTGAGGCGCTGGAGGCAGGCGGCCGTCTCGGTGCCCGCGTAGCCGCCGCCGACGACGACGAACTGGAGCCGGGAGGCCCGTTCGTCCTCGTCGTCGCTGGCGTCGGCGAGATCCAGCTGGGCGATCACGTGGTCTCGTACGTACGCCGCCTCGGCGAGCGTCTTCATGCCGCGGGCGTGGTCGAGGAGTCCGGGGATGTCGAAGGTGCGGGTGACGCTCCCGGGACTGAGCACGAGGTGGTCGTAGGGTTCGTAGACGATCTCGTCGGTGATCTTTCGGACGACACAGATCTTCGCCTTGGCGTCCACACCGATCGCCCCGCCGGGGACGATACGGGTGCGGTGCCGGCTGCTGCGGCGCAGCGACACGGCGACGGACTGCGGGGTGAGGACGCCGGAGGCGACCTGGGGCAGCAGCGGCAGATAGAGCTGGTACGAGAACGGGGCGACGAGCACGATGTCCGCCTCGCCCGGCCGGAGCCGGCGCTCCAGACGGCGTACGCACTCGACCCCGGCGAAACCTGCTCCGACAACGAGAATCCTGGGTCGTGCCACAGTCTTCGTCCCTTCTCGGGTCTGCACGGTCGTCCGTGCGCCTGCCCCGTGACACGCGCCCGTCACCCCTCATCTTCACGAGGCCGGGGCGAGTCCGCCTCCCGGGACGGCGGAACGGACGACGGGGCCCCGGTCAGCGGGCGAGGCCGCAGACGAGGGCGCCGGCCCCGGCCGCGGTGGCGGCGCAGAGCAGTGCGGCGGCCACACAGCGGGCCCTGAGGACGCGGTAGCGCTCGGTGTACTCGCCGCGCAGTTCGGCGGACCGGTCGGCGACGCGGACGAGCATCGTCCGCGAGACGGCGGCGCGGTCGGCGGCGTAGACCCGCTCCACGTCCTCGCGCTGGGCCGTGGTCAGCCACGGCAGCGCGTCGGTGAAGCGGCGCGCCTCCCGGCGCGCCTGCTCCAGTTCGGCGCTCCAGAGCAGATAGCCCTCCATCCGGGCCAGGCCCCGGGCACATTCCCCGTCGTGGTCCCGGCGCACCGGCCTCTCCTCTCCCCGTGCGCCCCGCCTCACGCCTGCCGGTCCCCCGGCGCCACGGTCATGGAGTGCTCGGTGCGGTTCACGGCCTCGTCCAGTTCGCGTACGGCGGGGTGGTGGAGGTCGAAGGCCGGGGACTCGGAGCGGATCCGGGGCAGGGTGACGAAGTTGTGGCGCGGCGGCGGGCACGAGGTGGCCCATTCGAGGGAACGGCCGTAGCCCCACGGGTCGTCCACTCCGACCATCTCCCCCTGGGTGGCGGTCTTCCAGACGTTGTAGAGGAAGGGCAGCATCGACAGGCCGAGCAGGAACGAGGAGATCGTCGAGATCGTGTTCAGCGCGGTGAAGCCGTCGGCGGCCAGGTAGTCGGCGTAACGGCGGGGCATGCCCTCGGCGCCGAGCCAGTGCTGCACCAGGAAGGTGCCGTGGAAGCCCACGAAGAGCGTCCAGAAGGTCATCTTCCCGAGCCGTTCGTCGAGCATCTTGCCGGTGAACTTGGGCCACCAGAAGTGGAATCCGGCGAACATCGCGAAGACCACGGTGCCGAAGACGACGTAGTGGAAGTGCGCGACCACGAAGTAGGTGTCCGAGACGTGGAAGTCCATCGGCGGCGAGGCGAGGATGACGCCGGTCAGCCCGCCGAAGAGGAAGGTGACGAGGAAGCCGACGGACCAGAGCATCGGCGTCTCGAAGGAGAGCGAGCCGTGCCACATCGTGCCGATCCAGTTGAAGAACTTCACCCCGGTGGGCACGGCGATGAGGAAGGTCATGAACGAGAAGAAGGGCAGCAGCACCCCGCCGGTGACGTACATGTGGTGGGCCCACACGGTGATGGACAGGCCCGCGATGGCGATCGTGGCGCCGATCAGCCCGATGTAGCCGAAGATCGGTTTGCGGCTGAAGACCGGGATGATCTCGCTGACGATTCCGAAGAACGGCAGCGCGATGATGTAGACCTCGGGATGGCCGAAGAACCAGAAGAGGTGCTGCCAGAGCAGCGCGCCCCCGTTCGCCGGGTTGAAGACCTGGGCGCCGAACTTCCGGTCCGCCTCCAGGGCCAGCAGGGCGGCGGCCAGGACCGGGAAGGCCAGCAGCACCAGGACCGCGGTCAGCAGCACGTTCCAGACGAAGATCGGCATCCGGAACATCGTCATGCCGGGGGCGCGCATGCAGATGATCGTGGTGATGAAGTTGACCGAGCCGAGGATCGTGCCGAAACCGGAGAAGGCCAGGCCCATGATCCACATGTCGCCGCCGATGCCGGGCGAGCGGACGGCGTCGGTGAGCGGGGAGTAGGCGAACCAGCCGAAGTCGGCGGCGCCGTTGGGGGTGAGGAAGCCCGCGACCACCAGGAGCGAGCCGAAGAGGTAGAGCCAGTAGGCGAACATGTTCAGCCGCGGGAACGCCACGTCGGGCGCGCCGATCTGGAGCGGCATGATCCAGTTGGTGAAGCCGGCGAAGAGCGGGGTGGCGAACATCAGCAGCATGATCGTGCCGTGGATGGTGAACGCCTGGTTGAACTGCTCGTTGGAGATCAGCTGGAGCCCGGGGCGGGCCAGTTCGGCGCGCATGACGAGCGCGAGGATGCCGCCGAGGAGGAAGAACGCGAAGGAGGTGACCAGGTACAGCGTGCCGATGGTCTTGTGGTCGGTGGTGGTCAGCCAGGTGACGACCACCTTGCCGCGCTGCCTGCCGCGCACCGGGAGCTCGTTGGCGTAGTCCGCCTCCTCCTCCGCCGGCCCTGCCGTGCCCGTCGTCGTCACTGGGCGCTCCCTCGTTCGTCACCGTGCCTGGTTGCCGGTTGCAGCAAACCAGCCGGCGGCCCGCCGGGGGCGGCCCGCCGCCCGTCACGGGGCGGGTTTCACCCGTCAGGGGGTCCCCGTCGTCGCCGGGCGGCGGACAGCGGCCGGGACCGGGCCCGGACACGGCTCCGCCCCGGCGCGGCGCGGGGCCGGCCGGGGCGGAGTGGCCGCGGGGCTCACGGACGGGGCGGGGGTCCGCCGCCGTCCGGGGGCTCCTGCCGGATCAGGCGAGGCTCGCGATCGCCTGGTTGAACGTGGCCGAGGGGCGCATGACGGCGGCGGCCTTGGCCGGGTCGGGCTGGTAGTAGCCGCCGATGTCGGCCGGCTTGCCCTGGACGGCGATCAGCTCGTCGACGATGGTCCGCTCCTGCTCGGTCAGCGTCTTGGCGAGCGGGGCGAAGGCCTCGGCGAGCGCGGCGTCGTCGCTCTGGCCCGCCAGCTCCTGGGCCCAGTAGAGGGCCAGGTAGAAGTGGCTGCCGCGGTTGTCGATGCCCCCGAGGCGGCGGCTCGGCGACTTGTCCTCGTTGAGGAAGGTGGCGGTGGCCCGGTCCAGGGTGTCCGCGAGGATCTGGGCGCGGGCGTTGTCCGTGGTCGTGGCCAGGTGCTCGAAGCTGGCCGCGAGCGCGAAGAACTCGCCCAGGCTGTCCCAGCGGAGGTAGTCCTCCTTGACGAGCTGCTGGACGTGCTTGGGCGCGGAGCCGCCGGCGCCCGTCTCGAAGAGGCCGCCGCCGTTCATCAGCGGGACGACGGACAGCATCTTGGCGCTGGTGCCCAGCTCCAGGATCGGGAACAGGTCGGTGAGGTAGTCGCGCAGCACGTTGCCGGTCACCGAGATGGTGTCCTCGCCGCGGCGGATGCGCTCCAGGGAGAAGGCGGTGGCCTTCACCGGCGACATGATCTCGATCTGCAGACCGTCGGTGTCGTGGTCGGCGAGGTACGTCTTCACCTTGGCGATGAGCTGCGCGTCGTGGGCGCGGTCCTCGTCGAGCCAGAACACGGCCGGGGCGCCGGTGGCGCGGGCGCGGGTCACGGCGAGCTTGACCCAGTCCTGGATCGGGAGGTCCTTGGCCTGGCACATGCGGAAGATGTCGCCGGCGCCGACGGCCTGCTCCAGCACGGCGTTGCCCTCGGCGTCGACGACGCGGACGGTGCCGGTGGCCGGGATCTCGAAGGTCTTGTCGTGGCTGCCGTACTCCTCGGCCTTCTGCGCCATCAGGCCGACGTTGGGCACGGAGCCCATCGTGGACGGGTCGAAGGCGCCGTGGGCGCGGCAGTCGTCGATGACGACCTGGTAGACACCGGCGTAGCTGCTGTCCGGGAGGACGGCGATGGTGTCGGCCTCCTGGCCGTCCGGGCCCCACATGTGGCCGGAGGTGCGGATCATGGCCGGCATGGAGGCGTCGACGATGACGTCGCTGGGGACGTGCAGGTTGGTGATGCCCTTGTCGGAGTCGACCATGGCGAGGGCGGGGCCCTCGGCCAGCTCGGCCTCGAAGGCGGCCTTGATCTCGGCGCCGACGTGCGGCACGGAGTCGAGGCCCGAGAGGATCGCGCCGAGACCGTCGTTCGGGCTGAGGCCCGCGGCGGCGAGGACGTCGCCGTACTTGGCGAAGGTGTTCGGGAAGAAGGCGCGGACCACGTGGCCGAAGATGATCGGGTCGGAGACCTTCATCATCGTGGCCTTGAGGTGCACGGAGAAGAGCACGCCCTCGGCCTTGGCGCGGGCGATCTGCGCGGTGATGAACTCGCGCAGCGCGGCGACGCGCATGACGGCGGCGTCCACGACCTCGCCGGCCAGGACCGGGACGGACTCGCGGAGCACGGTGGTGGTGCCGTCGTCGGCGACCAGCTCGATGCGCAGCGTGCCGGCCTCGGCGATCACGGCGGACTTCTCGGTGGAGCGGAAGTCGTCGACGCCCATGGTGGCGACGTTCGTCTTCGAGTCGGCGGACCAGGCACCCATGCGGTGCGGGTGGGTCTTCGCGTAGTTCTTCACCGAGGCGGGGGCGCGGCGGTCGGAGTTGCCCTCGCGCAGGACGGGGTTGACCGCGCTGCCCTTGACCTTGTCGTAGCGGGCGCGGACGTCCTTGTCCTCGTCGGTCCGCGGGTCGTCCGGGTAGTCCGGGAGGGCGTAGCCCTGCGCCTGGAGCTCGGCGATCGCGGCCTTGAGCTGCGGGATCGAGGCCGAGATGTTCGGCAGCTTGATGATGTTCGCGCCGGGCGTGGTGGCCAGGGCGCCGAGCTCGGCGAGCGCGTCGTCGATGCGCTGGCTCTCCTGGAGGCGCTCCGGGAAGCTGGCGATGATCCGGCCCGCCAGGGAGATGTCACGGCTCTCCACGGTGACACCGGCCTTCGAGGCGTACGCCTCGATCACGGGCAGGAACGAATACGTCGCCAGGGCCGGGGCCTCGTCGGTGTGTGTATAGATGATGGTCGAGTCAGTCACCCTGTGCTCCGCTCCACGTCTGCAACATTGCTTGACATCAAGATATCTCGTGATCGCCACTGTCTCGACAGGGCCCCGCCCCGTCCAGTCCGGAACCGGCCGTACCGCCCCCGTGTCCGGGATTTGCGCCAGGCGCGCGCGGCTGGCAACGTGCGAACGCATGACCACGGAGAACGGGCCCGGCACGGCCTTTGAGCAGGCGGTACGGCTGCGCGAGCAGCGGACTCAGCAGGCGCGGGAGCAGCTGGTGGCCCTGGCCGCGGAGCACCCCGGGGACGCCCGGATCGCCTACCAGACCGCCTGGGCGCATGACGCGCTCGGCCTGGAGGCCGAGGCGGTGCCCTACTACGAGCGGGCCGTGGACGGGGCGGGGCTGACCGCCGAGGACCGCCACGGCGCGTTCCTGGGCCTCGGCAGCACCCTGCGCGTGCTGGGCAGGTACGGGGCGGCGCGCGCCGTGCTGGAGCGCGGACTGGCGGAGTTCCCGGACGACGCCGCGCTGCGGACCTTCCTGGCCATGGTGCTGTACAACCTCGGCGAGGCCCGGGAGTCGGTGGGGCTGCTGCTGAAGGTGGTGGCCGACACCGGCGCGGACCCCGGGCTGCGGGCGTACGCGCCGGCCGTCGCGCACTACGCGGACCGCCTGGACGAGGTGGAGTGACCCCGCTCACGGCCGGTGCGAGCGGGGGACCTCCTCGCCCGCCGGGACCGGCCCCGGCGGGGTGCCGTCGCCGAAGGGGCGGCCGCCGAGCCGTTCGCGGTGGTGCGGGGTGAGCCAGCCCGCGAGGTCGGGTCCGGCGGGCACGATGCCGGTGGGGTTGATGCCCGTGTGGACCCGGTAGTAGTGCTGCTTGATGTGGTGGAAGTCGACCGTGTCGCCGAATCCGGGGGTCTGGTAGAGGTCCCGGGTGTAGGCCCACAGGACGGGGTCCTCGGCCAGTTTCGCGCGGTTGCACTTGAAGTGGCCGTGGTAGACGGCGTCGAAGCGGACCAGGGTGGTGAAGAGCCGGATGTCCGCCTCGGTGATCGTGTCCCCGACGAGGTAGCGCTGTCCGGCGAGCCGCTCGGAGACCTGGTCCAGGCGGCGGAACAGTGCCTCGTAGGCGCTGTCGTAGGTGCTCTGGCCGTCCGCGAACCCGGCCCGGTAGACGCCGTTGTTGACGTCCCGGTAGATGCCCTCCATGACCTCGTCGATCTCCTCGCGCAGCGGCTCGGGGTAGAGGTCGGGCGCCCCGGGGCGGTGCAGCGCGGTCCACTCGGTGGCGAGGTCCAGGGTGATCTGCTGGAAGTCGTTGGTGACGAGCCGGCCGCTGGGGACGTCGACGATCGCGGGGACGCTGACGCCTCCGGGGTAGTCGCGCTCCCGGGCGTCGTACGCCTCGCTCAGGTACCGGATCCCGAGCACCGGGTCGCGTCCGCCCGGGTCCAGGGTGAAGCGCCAGCTGCGGTCGTCCTGGAGCGGGTCGGCGACGGCGAGCGAGAGGGCGTCCTCCAGGCCGAGCAGCCGCCGGGAGACCAGGGCGCGGCTGGCCCAGGGGCAGGCGCGGCTGACGACGAGGCGGTAGCGCCCGGCCTCGACGGGCCAGCCGTCGCGGCCGTCGGCGGTGATGCGGTCGGCGAAGTGGCTCCGGGACCGTTTGAAGGGCTTGTGCCCGTAGGAGCTGTTGCCGTCCTGGGCGGTGGGGCCGGGTGCGTTCATCTCGATTCCCTGCGGTCGGTGGCGGCGGACGGGGAGTGCGCCGTACGGTTCCTGCCCCGCTTGTCGCCGCCCACGTCGGCGAGGGCCACCAGAAGTGCGGCGACCACGAAGGCGACGGAGACCACGAGCCCGTGGTCGTAGGCGGTGGACCAGGCGGCGGAGCCCACCTGGGCGAAGAAGACCGAGCCGACGGCGGCGATGCCGATCGCGGAGCCGACACGCTGACCGGTCTGGAGGGTGCCGCCGGCGCTGCCCGCGCCCGCCACC
This sequence comes from Streptomyces sp. NPDC024555, assembly GCF_055559335.1. NCBI lineage: Bacteria > Bacillati > Actinomycetota > Actinomycetes > Kitasatosporales > Streptomycetaceae > Streptomyces > Streptomyces sp. NPDC024555. Next base: position 33,375 of record NZ_JBVHKV010000010.1, on the reverse strand, counting down.
GGCACCTGGGACAGGGTGAGGGTCTGGTTGGGGGCGATGACCAGGCCGCTGCCCAGTCCGGCGAAGAGCAGCGGGGCGGCCATGGCCCAGCCGACGCCCCGGCCCGTATCGAGGTGGACGGCGAGGGCCGTGGCGGCGAGGCCGATCGCGACGGCGGCCAGCCCGACGACGACCAGCGGGCGCCCGTACCGTCCGACGAGCCGCCCGCCCGGACTGGCGGCGACGGCGGAGCCGAGCGCGAACGGGGTGATGGACAGCCCGGCCTGGAGGGCGGTGTAGTGCAGTCCGCTCTGGAGGTAGAGCGTCGTGATGAAGAAGATCGAGGTGAAGCCGGCGAAGTACAGCAGGATCAGCAGACAGCCCAGCCAGTAGGAGCGGACGCGGAAGAGCGCGAGGCTGACCACGGGTGTGGTGCCGCGCCGCCCGCACCGGGACTCCCAGCCGACGAAGACCGCCAGCAGGGCCGCGGCGAGCAGCAGCAGGAGCCATTTGGTGTTGCCTGACCACTGGTGGGCCTGGACGAACGGGAGCAGCAGCGCCAGGACCCCGGCGCCCAGCAGCAGCACGCCGACCGGGTCGAGGTCGCGCAGCCGTACGGAGCCGGCCGAGGGGGTGTCCGGGAGCAGCCGCCGGGCAAGCAGCAGGCAGACGACGCCCAGCGGCAGATTGACGTAGAAGACCCAGCGCCAGCCCTCCTCGGCCCCGGCCGCCTGGATGAGGAGGCCGCCGAGCAGGGGGCCGACGGCGGTGGAGATGCCGACCACGGTGCCGAACATGCCGAAGGCGCGGCCCCGTTCCCGGCCCGCGAACATCTGCTGGATGAGCGCGGAGATCTGGGGCGAGACGAGGCCGCCGGCGAGTCCCTGGACGAGCCGGGCGACGACCAGCCAGGTGCTGGACTGGGCGGCTCCGCAGGCGGCGGACGACAGGGTGAAGAGCGCCAGTCCGGTCATGAAGACCTGGCGGCGGCCCCGGGCGTCGCCGAGCCGACCCGCGGGGATGAGGAAGAGGCCGAAGGCGAGGGCGTAGCCGGAGAGCACCCATTGCAGATCCGACTCGGGGGTGTGCAGTCCCTCGCGGATGGAGGGCAGTGCGACATTGACGATGGAGACGTCCAGCAGGGTCATGAAGCCGGCGACGAGACAGACCGCGAGGGCCCGCCAGCGCCGTGGGTCGGGGCCGTCGTCCTTCCCTGCAGCGCTCGCGCCCGGCCCCGCGGGGCCCCCGTGTGCCGCACTCTCCGCCATGGCTCGCACCCTAGGCCGCGGGGCGCGGATCCTCATCCCGGCAGGGCCACCCGGCCCAGCACCGATCACCCTTCACGCATATGCAAGGCTTTTTCATGCAGATGCTTGCATGTGCAAGCATGAATGGCCTATTTTCCGTGATATGCAGTCCTACACCATCGGGCAGGCCGCCCGTCTGCTCGGCGTCAGCCCCGACACCGCGCGCCGCTGGGCCGACGCGGGCCGGGTCGCCACCCATCGCGACGAGGGCGGCCGGCGGCTGATCGACGGCCGCGCCCTGGCCGCCTTCTCGGTCGAGGTCGCCCAGGGCGCCACGGGCGAGGAGGAGGCCTCGTACACCTCCGCGCGCAACGCCTTCCCGGGCATCGTCACCGCCGTCAGGCTCGGCGACGTGGCGGCGCAGGTGGAGATCCAGGCCGGTCCGCACCGGCTGGTGTCCCTGCTGACCAGGGAGGCCGTCGAGGAGCTGGGGCTGGAGGTCGGCATGCAGGCGACCGCCCGGGTGAAGTCGACCAGCGTGCACATCGACCGCGCCTGAGCGGTCCTCCGGGCGCGGGTGCCGGCCTCAGGCCGCGCCCTTCTTCGCCGCGTCCAGGATCTTGATCACGGTGTGGAAGAAGCGGGTGGTCGCGTCATGGCCGAGCACCCGCTCCTGGAAGCCCTTGGCCGCCGGCGCCCGTCCGTTGATCAGGTACCAGACGACGAAGGCGTCGTACGCGGTGTGCCCGATGATCTCCATGTCCTCCTTCGCCGACCGCATCGGCAGCGACAGGTCCGGATCGATCCGCTCGGTCGTGAACACCACGCAGCAGCGCAGGTCGTCGGTGACGGTGACGTCCTTGAACGGGTCCAGGGCGACCAGCGCCTCCAGTTCGGGGACCGTGCGCAGGCAGACGGCGACCTCGTAGCCCAGCTCGCGCTCCAGACCCTCCGCGATCCGCGCGGCCAGCGCCGCCCGGTCGCTCTCGTCGGACTCGAAGAAGACGTTGCCGCTCTGGATGTAGGTGCGGACGTCGGCGAAGCCCATGTCCCGGAAGAGACCGCGCAGCCGGTCCATCTTCACCGAGCGGCCCGGCACGTTCATCCCGCGCAGAAGTGCGATGTACAGCAAAGCGTTCACCTGTCCGTCGGTGGAGGAGTCACGGCCGCGCCCGCCAGCGTAGCCCGACGCACACCGGGCCGCCCCGCGCAACCGCCTCCCGCGAATGCCCGGCCGTGCCCCGGAACTTCGCACCGGTGCGGGTCCGGTTCTTCGCAACGTGCCCTCCGGCGTCCTACGGTGGTGGGCGGCCCACGCCCCACCGGACCCCGTACACCGCGTACGTCTCGACAACTCGCCTGGGAGAAACCGTTGCGCATGCTGATCAACGTCCCCGAAACCGTGGTCGCCGACGGATTGCGGGGGATGGCCGCCGCCCATCCGGAGCTGGTCGTGGACGTCGAGAACCGGGTCGTCGTCCGCCGCGACGCGCCCGTCGCGGGCCAGGTCGGCCTGGTCTCCGGCGGCGGTTCGGGGCACGAACCGCTGCACGCGGGGTTCGTGGGCCCCGGCATGCTGTCGGCGGCCTGCCCCGGCGAGGTGTTCACCTCGCCCGTCCCGGACCAGATGGTGCGGGCGGCCGCCGCCGTCGACAGCGGGGCCGGGGTGCTGTTCGTCGTGAAGAACTACACCGGCGACGTCCTCAACTTCGAGATGGCCGCCGAACTCGCCGAGGAGGAGGGGCTGCGGGTCGCCCAGGTCCTCGTCGACGACGACGTGGCGGTCACCGACAGCCTGTACACGGCGGGCCGGCGCGGCACGGGCGCGACGCTGTTCGTCGAGAAGATCGCCGGGGCGGCGGCGCAGGAGGGCGCGCCGCTGGACCGGGTGGCCGCCCTGGCCCGCCGGGTCAACGCCTCCTCACGGAGCTTCGGGGTGGCCCTGACCTCGGTCACCACGCCCGCCAAGGGCTCCCCCACCTTCGATCTGCCGCCGGGCGAACTCGAACTGGGCATCGGCATCCACGGCGAGCCGGGCCGGGAACGGCGTCCGATGATGACCTCGCGGGAGATCGCCGACTTCGCGGTCGACGCGGTGCTGGCGGACCTGAAGCCGAACGCGCCCGTGATGGTCCTGGTCAACGGCATGGGCGCGACCCCGCTGCTGGAGCTGTACGGATTCAACGCGGAGGTGCAGCGGGTGCTCTCCGAGCGCCGGGTCGTGGTGGCCCGGACGCTGGTGGGCAACTATGTGACCTCGCTGGACATGGCGGGCTGTTCGGTGACGCTCTGCCAGGCGGACGAGGAGCTGGTCCGGCTCTGGGACGCCCCGGTGGAGACCCCCGCGCTGCGCTGGGGCCGGTGACCGGCCGCCTTCGCCCGCCCGCCGTTCCCTTCCGCCCGACTCTGGAGACGCCTGTGCTCGACGCCGCTTTCTTCCGCCGCTGGATGACCACGACGGCCGCCTCGGTCGACCGCGAGGCCGCGCGTCTGACCGACCTCGACTCCGCGATCGGCGACGCCGACCACGGCAGCAATCTGCAGCGGGGATTCGCCGCGGTCACCGCGGCCCTGGAGAAGGAGCCGCCCACCACTCCGGGGGCCGTACTGGCTCTGGCGGGACGGCAGTTGATCTCGACCGTCGGAGGCGCCTCCGGACCGCTGTACGGGACGCTGCTGCGGAGTACGGGCAAGGCCCTGGGCGACGCCCCGGAGGTCTCCGTCGAGGACCTGGCGCGGGCGCTCGGCGAGGGCGTGGCGGCGGTGGGCCGGCTGGGCGGGGCGCAGGCCGGTGACAAGACGATGCTGGACGCGCTGATCCCGGCGGCCGAGGCGCTGGGGACCTCGTTCGCGGCGGGGCGGGAGGCGGCCGTGGCGGGGGCGCTGGCGACCGTGCCGCTGCGGGCCCGCAAGGGCCGGGCGAGCTATCTGGGCGAGCGGAGCATCGGGCACCAGGATCCGGGGGCCACGTCCGCCGCGCTGCTGATCGACGCACTGGCCCGGACCGCGCGGGAGACGGCATGAGCGCGGGCGGGCAGGTCGGCATCGTGCTGGTCTCGCACAGCGCTCCGGTGGCCGAGGCGGTCGCGGAGCTGGCCAGGGGGCTGGCGGCCGGCGGCGCGACGGCCCCGGTGGCAGCCGCCGGAGGCACCCCGGCGGGCGGTCTGGGCACCAGCGCCGAACGGATCGCCGAGGCGGCCCGCGCGGTGGACGGGGGCGCCGGGGTCGCGGTCCTGGTCGATCTGGGCAGCGCCGTGCTGACGGTGAAGGCGATGCTGGCCGACGGGGACGAACTCCCGGACGGGACCCGTCTGGTGGACGCGCCGTTCCTGGAGGGCGCGGTGGCGGCGCTCGTCACCGCGTCGGCGGGCGGGGACCTGGCGGCGGTGGCCGCCGCGGCCTCGGAGGCGTACGACTACCGCAAGGCCTGACCGGCCGGGGCGTCGCGCGCCCGTGCGGCCGCCGGCGGGCGGGCAGGACGTGCGCCGCGTGCCCCGCGCGCGGAGACTTGAGGGCATGAACGCGCCCTCCTCGTCCCCGTCCGCGCGGCGCAGCGCCGGGCTGCTGCTGTTCCGTACGGGCGCGCACGGGCTCGATGTGCTGATCGGGCACATGGGCGGGCCGTTCTGGGCCCACCGGGACGCGGCCGCCTGGTCGGTCCCCAAGGGCGAGTACGGACCGGAGGAGGGGCCCCGGGCGGCGGCCCGGCGGGAGTTCGAGGAGGAGTTCGGCCGGCCGGTCCCGGACGGCGAGTGGCTGGAGCTGGGCGAGTCGCGGCAGGCCGGTGGCAAGACCGTGACGGTGTGGGCGGTGGCCGCCGACCTGGATCCGGCGACGGCCGTCCCGGGGACCTTCACGACGGAGTGGCCCCGGGGGTCCGGGAAGCTGCGGGAGTTCCCGGAGATCGACCGGTTCGCCTGGTGCTCACCCGAGGTCGCGGCCGGCCGTCTCGTCGCGGGGCAGCGGGTCTTCCTGGACCGGCTGGCCGAGGTGCTCGCGGACCGGCCGGGTCCGGCCTCCTGAGGGGGTGCGCTCGCGCACCGGCCCGACGGGGCGGCCGTCGCGCAGCTCCAGGCGGTCGCCGCCGAAGCGCTCGCGGAAGCGGCGGTCGTGCGAGACGGCCACGACGGCGCCCTCGTACGCCGCCAGGGCCTCCTCCGTCTCCTCCACCAGGGAGAGCGCGAGGTGGTTGGTCGGCTCGTCCAGGACCAGCAGATCGGCGGGGCGGGTGACCAGCCGGGCGAGCGCGAGCCGCCGCTGCTGCCCGACGGAGAGCGAGGCGACCGGGACGGACAGGTCGGCGGGGCGGAACAGACCGAGCCCGAGGAGCAGTTCGGTGTACTCCTCGGCGTGCCCGGGGCGCCCCGCCGCGAACGTGGCGAGCAGGGTGCGGCGGGTGACGCGGGCCGGGAGTTCCTGCGGGAGGTAGCCGATCCGGGCCCGGCGGCGCACCGTGCCCGCGTCGGGCGCGAGATCTCCGGCGAGCACCCGCAGCAGGGTCGTCTTCCCGGCGCCGTTGGGGCCGGTGACGAGCAGCCGCTGCCCGGCCTCCACCCGGAGGCCGGGCAGCTCCAGACGGTCCCCCACGGCGACGGAGGAGAGCTCCACGAGCGGTCCGGAGGCGGGCGCGCCCCCGGTGGCGAGCACGAGACCGGCGGTGAAGCGCAGGGGCACCGGCGGTGCGGGGACGGGCCGGGCGCGCAGTTCCTCCAGCCGGGACCGGGCCGCGGCCACGCGGCCGGAGAGCTTGGCCTCGTGCGAGCGGCGGTGCTTGCCGTAGCCCTCGTGCGGGTCCTTGCCGGTGGCGCGCAGCCGGCGGCCGGCGGCGTCCACCAGCTCCTCGGTGCGCGCGACCTCGTCCAGCCACTCCTGGTGGTCCTGCGCCCAGCGGCGGCGTGCGGCGGCCCTGGCCGTGCGGTAGCCCTCCCAGCCGTCCCCGTAGCGGACCACGCCGTGCCGGTCGCGGTCGACCTCGACGATGACGGTGGTGGTCCGCTCCAGGAACGCGCGGTCGTGGGTGACCAGGACGACGGTGCCCCGGTGGGCGCGCAGCCGGTCCTCCAGCCAGGTGACGGCGTCCGTGTCGAGGTGGTTGGTCGGTTCGTCGAGCAGGAGCAGTTCGGGATCGGCCGCCAGCACGCAGGCGAGGGCGAGGCGGGACCGTTCCCCGCCCGAGAGGCCGGCGAGGGCGCGGTCGCGGGTGAGGTGGGCGAGTCCGAGGCCGTGCAGGGTCCGGTCGACCCGGGCGTCGGCGAGGTAGCCGCCGCGCTCCTCGTACTCCGTCAGCAGGTCGCCGTAGGCCGCGAGTTCCGGGTCGGTCGCGCCGCCGGGCGCGGCGAGGGCGCTCTCGGCGGCGGTGATCCGGCGTTCGAGGGCGCGGAGCACGGCGAGCGCGGTGTCGACGGCGTCCTGGACGGTGTGCCCGGGGTCGCGCGCGAGGGTCTGGGAGAGGTGGCCGACGCCGCCGGGGAAGCGGACCGAGACCTCACCGCCGTCGGGGGTCTCGGCCCCGGCGATCAGCCGCAGGAGGGTGGACTTCCCCGAGCCGTTCTCGCCGATGACGCCGACGTGGTCGCCGGGACGGACGGTGAGGGAGACCCGGTCGAGGACGGTGCGGTCCCCGTAGGCCTTGGAGACGTCCTTGAGGACGAGCTGGGAGCGGTCGTGCGCGAGCGGCATGGGTACGGGCTTCCTCGGGGGTGCGTGCCGGACCGGCCCGGTACGGGGCACGGCGCGGCGGGGATTCCGGACGGGGTGAAGGGGCGGCCCGGTGCGGCGGCCCTGCCGGAATCAGCGGAAGAAGTGGAGGAAGCCCATGCGGTCAGTGTAGCCGTGGCCCGTCGCACGGTCCCGGCCTTTCCGGCCGCGGGGGCGGGCCGCCGGGTGTCACCGGTTCGGACCGCACCCGGCGCCGCCGCCGGGCGTTGTACCGGCGGGGGGACGGCTTTCCTTCCCTTCTTCCGCCGGGTCGCGGAACCCTTCCCACCGCTTGAGCGTCTACAGTGACGTAGACCGACTACACCCATGTAGTCGGTCCGGGCGTTCCCCTGGGCCGCCCGTCACCCCGGTGGGAGGCCCTTCACCGTGTACGTTCCGCTCCCGGCCCCGCTGCCGCTCGCGGTGAACCCGCTGGACGCCGGTTCGCTGCTGTCGGCCTTCGGCGCGCTGGGGATCGCCGTCGTGCTCTTCGCGGAGACGGGGCTGCTCGTCGGCTTCTTCCTGCCCGGCGACTCCCTGCTCTTCACCGCCGGACTGCTCTGCGTCTCCGGCACCCACGGCCCCGCGCTGTCCCTGCCGCAGGTGCTGGCGGCCGCGGTGGCCGGCGCGCTGGCCGGTGCCCAGACCGGCTACTGGATCGGCCGGCGCGGCGGACGGGCGCTGCTCGCCCGCCGAAGCTCCGGACGGCTGCACGAGGGTGCGGTCCGCGCCGAGGAACTGCTCGCGCGCTACGGGCACGGGCGCGCGATCGTGCTGGCCCGCTTCGTCCCCGTGGTGCGCACGGTGCTCAATCCGCTGGCCGGCGCGCTCAACGTACCGGCGCGGGTGTTCGCGCTGTGGCAGACCGTCGGCGGGGTCGTCTGGACCGTCGGACTGGTGCTCGCCGGATACGCGCTCGGCTCGTCGGTCCCCCACGTGGACCGGTACCTCCTGCCGGTCGTCGCCCTGGTGGTCGCGGTCTCGCTGATCCCGCTCGCCACCGAACTGCTGCGCGCCCGCGCCCGCCGGACCCCCGAAGGAGACAGCCAGTGACGGCTCTCGCGTTCACCGCCCCCTCGATCGACGGCGGGCTCTACACCCGGGTCACCGAACTGGCCCGGCACTCCCCCGGACCGCTGGACTCCGCCGTGCGGCTCTGGACCGACTACGGCCTCGTCGTGTTCGCGGTGCTGATGCTGGTCTCCTGGTGGCGCTCGCGCTCCGGGGATCCGGCCAGGACCGCGGCGGCCCTGTGCGCACCGCTGGTCGTGGTGGCCGCGTTCCTCGTCAACGACGTGGTGAAGTCCCTCGTCCAGGAGCAGCGGCCGTGCCGGACGCTGTCCGTCGTGACGGTGGAGGCCTGCCCGCCGCTCGGCGACTGGTCCTTCCCCAGCAACCACACGACGGTCGCGGCGGCCGCGGCGACGGCGATCTGGCTGGTGGACCGCCGGCTCGGCGCCCTGGCGTGGACCGCCGCCCTGCTGATGGGCGCCTCGCGCGTCTGGGTCGGGGCGCACTATCCGCACGATGTGGCGGTCGCCCTGCTGGTGGGCGTCCTGACCGCCTGGCCGCTGACGGCGGCGGCCAGGCGCTGTGCCCCGGCCGTGGAGCGGCTGCGCTCCGGCCCCTTGCGCCCCCTGGTCGCCGTGGACCGGTGACCGGGGGCGCGGGCGGGGTCACGCCGTGGCGGGCAGCGGCTCGGGGGCGGTCAGCCGCCCCGTACGGGCCAGGGCCGCCACGGCCCCGGCGCAGGCCGCGCCGGTGGCGGTGAGCGCGGCCCAGGTGAGCCAGCCGGCGTGGTGGCGTGCGGCGTAGTCCCACAGCGCGCCGGTGCCGAGATTGCCGAGGGTGATGCCGAGCCCGGAGACGGTGTTGTAGAGCCCGTAGTGGGTGGCGACCAGACGGTTGCCGGAGAGCGCGACGACGGTGTCCATCTCGAAGGGGTAGACGACGGCGGAGCCCACCGCGAGCAGGGCCACGGCCAGCACCAGGGCGACGAGCACCACCGGGGCGGAGTCGCGGGGTCCGGTCATCAGCGGGACGAAGGCGAGGCCCATCGTCGCCAGTCCCCCGACCATCGCCTCCTCGGGCCGCCACCGGCGCTCGGCCCAGGCCGTCAGCCGCAGCTGACCGGCGACCGCGACGGCGGCCGAGACCACGAACAGTCCGCTGGTGACGGCGGTGGCCCGGGAGCCGAGGGCGTCGGCGGCGGCGAGCGGAAGCGCCAGATAGACCTGGAAGGCCAGGACGTACGAGCCGGTCATCGCGGCCGAGAACAGCAGGAACGGCCGGTTGGCCACGACGGTCCGCCACTGGGCGAGGACGCTCTGGCCCGGGGCCGCGGCGGGTCCGCCCGTGCGGCCCCGCGGCAGATGGCGCCACTGGAACACGGTCAGGACCGCGAACACGGCGGCGGCGACGGTGCAGACCAGACGGAAGTCGGCGGCCAGCAGGGCCAGTCCGACGAGCGGGCCGAGGAGCATGCCCGCCTGGTAGTAGACGTTGAAGGTGGCGAAGGCGTCGACCCTGCGGTCACCGGCCTCCGCGGCCAGCAGTGCCCGTACGGCCGGATTGAACAGGGCGCCCGCGAAGCCGGTGGCGGCCGAGGCCGCGATCAGGGCGGGGAGGCTGTCCACCCACCCGAGCAGCGCGAAGCCGAGGGTGCGCAGCAGACAGCCCGCCATGATCGGCACCCGCGGGCCGAGGCGGTCGGCGAGCGTTCCGCCGATGAGGAACAGGCCCTGCTGGGAGAAGTTGCGCACGCCGAGGACGAGGCCGACGGCCCAGGCGGCGAGGCCGAGCCCGCCCGCGAGATGGGCGGCCAGGTAGGGCATCAGCATGTAGAACGCCAGGTTGATGGCGAACTGGTTGACCATCATCAGACGGGCGCCCGGCGGGAACGAACGGGTCTGGGTCCACAGGCGTTTCATCGGCCGGCTCCGGTCGGTTCCTCGGTCCGCGCGGGGGCGGTGGTACGGGCGAGGGGGTCGGTGACCCGGGTGCAGCGGGTCCAGCGGGTGACGGCCCGCTCCCGGCTGTCGGCGATCTCGTCGGGGTCGTCGGCGGGCGGCGGTCCGAGCAGTGCGTGGGCGCGGCCGTAGGCGTCGTCGAAGACGGTGGTGACATAGCGCTGCGGACCGTCCGGGAAGACGGCCGCGATCCGGTCCTCCGGCGGCAGGGTGCGGGCCAGCCAGCGGGCGACCAGGGCGACGGCCCCGACGCTCCAGCCGCCGGTGGCGTAGTGGTGGCGGGCCAGCCTGCGCGCGGCCCAGACCGCCTCGGGGGCGGCGACCCAGTGCACCTCGTCGAAGAGCTCGTAGGCGACGTTGCCGGGGTGGATGCTGGAGCCGAGTCCGCGCATGAGCCGGGGCGCGGCGGGCTGGCCGAAGATCGTCGATCCGGTGGTGTCGACGCCGACGATCCGCAGCCGGGGGAAGTGCGCGCGCAGGACGGAGCCGACGCCGGCGGAGTGGCCGCCGGTGCCGACCGAGACGACGAGGGTGTCGACACGGCCGAGCTGGGCGACCAGTTCCCGGGCGAGCGGGGCGTAGGCGGCGGCGTTGTCCGGGTTGTTGTACTGGTCGGGGCACCAGGCGTCCGGCCGGGCGGCGAGCCGTTCGGCGACCCTGCGCCGCCGGGCCTCCTGCCAGCCGCCCTCGGGGTGCGGGGCGGTGACGAGGTCGACCTCGGCGCCGTGGGCGGCCAGCAGGCCCGTCATCAGGGGTTCCATGCCCGGGTCGGAGACGACCGTGACGGGGTGTCCGTAGACCGCTCCGGCCAGCGCCAGGCCGAGGCCGAGGGTGCCGGAGCTGGACTCGACGATGCGGGCGCCGGGGGCGAGCCGGCCGCTCTCCCGGGCCGCGCGGACCATGTGGAGGGCGGTGCGGTCCTTGATGCCGCCGGGGTTGTGGCCTTCGAGCTTGGCCCAGAAGCCGCGGCCCCGGGCGGTGAACGGATCACCGATCCAGAGGACCGGGGTGTCGCCGACGAGGCCGGCGGGGGTGTGCAGCGGGTGCTTGGCGTCGGCGAGGAGCCGGGCCGGCGGGACGGGGTGGTTCACGGCGTGCCTTTCCCCCGGCGGGCGGCCGTCGTCGGCAGCCCGCCGGTACGAGGAAGCGGGGAACGGATCGGTGGACGGCCGGTTGCGCGCGCCGCCCGGCGGTACGGGCGGCGCGGAGCGGCCGGTGACGGACGGGGACCGGTCCGGGGCGGCCCCCGGTCCGCTCAGGTCCGCCAGATGCCGAGGGCCGCCCGGCCGTGTCCGGCGGGCGGCTCCGGGCGGCCGGGGCCGTCGCAGGGCCGTGCCGGGGCGGCGCGCACCGGAGCGGGAGCGGCGGGGCCCGACCGCGTCCCTGCGGGCCCGGCCGCCGCCGGCTCCGGAACGGGGGACGCCTGGAGCACCGGCTGGTCGAGCCCCGGACAGTGCGCGTCGGGGGCCGGGGCGTCCGGGACCGCCGGCGCGGCCGGTCCGCAGAGGACCTGGGCCGCCGTGGCCGACGGCAGGGCGTCCGCGCGCAGGAAGGACACGGCGGTCGGCCCGTGCGCACAGCCGAGCACGTGCAGCAGGGCGGCCAGGAGCACGCAGACGACCGCTCCGGCCCCCGGCACGGAGCGGATGCCACGTGAGTCCGGCCGCGCCCGCATGAACGCGAAGCGTAATCACGCGGGTGCGTAAAGTTCTTGTCAGTGCCCGTTCCGGAGCACGGCCCACCGACGGCGGGAAAGGGCCCGTGACCTGGGACGTCCGGTCGTGCGGGGCCGCCCCGCGCGCGTCGCGTGCGGTCCTGATCAGCGGGCGACGATCACCGCATCGGGTGAGCGGGCCCGGCCGGCGTCACGGCAGCCGGATCACCGCGCGGCCGCCGTCCAGGTCGACGGTGGAGCGGTGCGGCGGGGCGCCGTCCTCCTCGTCGTCGCGCAGGAGCAGCGCGCTCTGCCGCTCCTTGAGCTCGCTCTGCTTGCCGGGCGAGAACGTGGCGTGCAGCTGCTCGAAGCCGGTCGCCGAGATCTGCCCCTGCCGGGCGCTGTTGCGCCACGGCAGCAGCCCGGCCCGGCCCGCGCGCAGCAGCAGCTGGTCGAGGAAGGCGGCCGCCGTCAGCCCGATGACCAGGCCGGGCAGCGTCATCAGCGCGAGGAATCCCATCCGGGCAGTCTCGCCGGGCCCGCGCGGACGGCGCAAGCAGGAGAGAACACACCGACGGCCCGGCGGGGCGGCGCGGGGACGCGCCGGCCCACCGGGCCGTCGGTGCGGGTGCGGTTCAGCCGTTGGGCAGGATGACCGCACGGCCGTTGATCTTGCCCGCGTGCAGCCGTTCGTAGGCGAGCGGGGCCTCGTCGATCCCGTACGTCTCGACGTGGACCTCGACGGCACCGGCGTGGGCCAGCTCCAGGACCTCGGCGAGTTCGGAGCGCGACCCCCAGTAGGGGGCGGTCACCGTCGTGCTGAACGGCAGCACGCCGAAGCCGACGGGCAGGGTGCCGCCGCCGATGCCGACGATCGTGACGTCCGAGTCGATGGCGGCCGCCGCGCCGGCCGTGGCCACGGTCGGCGGCGCCCCGACGAAGTCCAGGACGACCTGGGCGCCGACGCCGCCGGTCAGCTCGCGGATCCGGTCGGCGGCGCGGGCGTCGGAGAGCACGGTCTCGTGCGCGCCGACCGTACGGGCCAGGGCCAGCTTCTCCTCGGTGACGTCCAGGGCGACGACGCGCACCGAGGTCAGGGCGCGCAGCAGCTGGATGGCGACGTGTCCGAGTCCGCCGGTGCCGATGACGACGGCGGTCGCACCGGGGACCAGCTTCGGCAGCGAGCGCTTGATCGCGTGGTACGGGGTGAGACCGGCGTCGGTGAGCGGGACGGCCTGGACGGGGTCGAGGCCGCGGAGCGGCACCAGATGGCGCGGGTCGTCGACGATCATGTACTCGGCCATCGCGCCGGGCGAGCCGAGGCCGGGCGGGTTGATCCCCAGCTCCTGGGCGCGCAGGCAGTAGTTCTCCTTGCCCTCGGCGCACTTCACGCAGGTGCCGCAGCCCCAGGGGCCGTAGACGGCGACGGATTCGCCGGTGGTGAGTCCCTCGACGCCGTCGCCGAGCGCGGCGACGGTGCCGACGCCCTCGTGGCCGAGGGTGAGCGGCAGCGGGTAGGGGAACTGGTCGGCGGGCCAGCTCATCACCGCGATGTCCGAGTGGCAGACGCCCGCGGCGCTGACCTTCAGCAGCACCTGCCCGGGTCCGGGCTCGGGGTCCGGAACGGTGACGACCTCGGGTGCGGCGCCGATCTCGCGGTACTGGACGGCTTTCATGGGGTCCTCCTTGACCTGTCCTCGTTCTATTACTCGCCCCTGGTCCCCCGTCCGCCACTCAGGAGGCGGAGTAGCCGCCGTCCACCAGGTGGTAGCTGCCGTGGATGAAGGAGGCGCGGTCGGAGAGCAGGAAGGCCGCGAGTTCGGCCACCTCCTCCGCCGTGCCGAGGCGGCCGGCCGGGTGGAGGGAGATGAGGTGGTCGCGGGCCGGGCCCTCGGTGTTGCGCAGCAGCGGGGTGTCGATGAAGCCGGGGCCGACGGCGTTGACGCGGACGTTCCGCGCGGCGTATTCGAGGGCGGCCGTCTTGGTGAGGCCGACGACGCCGTGCTTGGCGGCGACGTAGGCCGGGGATCCGGCGAAGCCGTTGGTGCCGAGGATCGAGGACATGTTGACGACGGCGCCGCCGCCGGCCGCGACGATCGCGGGGAGTTCGTAGCGCAGGGAGTAGAAGACGCCGCTCAGGTTGGTGGCGACGACCCGGTTCCAGTCCTCGACGGCGTACTCGCCGGTCGGGGCGCTCGGGCCGCCGATGCCGGCGTTGTTCACGGCGAGGTGCAGGGCGCCGAAGGTCTCGACGGCGAACCGCACGCCGGCCTCGACGGAGGCGGGGTCGGTGACGTCCATGGCCACGGCGGCGGCCTTGCCTCCGGCGCTCTCCAGGGCGGCGACCGCGGCGCGGGCGGCCTTCTCGTCGTAGTCGGCCACGACGACCGAGGCTCCGGAGCGGGCGAGGCGGTGGGCGAGGGCGAGGCCGATGCCGGAGGCTCCTCCGGTGACGAGCGCGGTGCGCCCGGCGAACTCCTGGTCGGTGGGGGTGGGGGTGCTCATGATGGTGCGTTTCCTTCCGTGGTGCTGGGTGACGCCGGACGGGGGGTCTGTGCGAACAGCTCCCCCGCGAGGGCGTCGAATGCCTGCTCGACGAGTCGGGGCAGGTCGTCGGGGCAGCCTCCGCGCGCCCAGGCGGTCTGGGCGGCGAGCAGCGCTCCGGCTCCGGCGGCCACCGCGACGGCGGGCCGGATGTCCTGGGCCGGGTCGACCCCGAGCCGGTCGGCGAGCAGCGTCACCGAGACCTCCTGGGCCTCCACCCGGATGTGGTGGAAGGCGGCGTAGAGGGTCGGTTCCCGCTGGGCGAGGACCAGCAGTTCGTAGATCCGGGGGCGGCGGTGCCAGGCCTCCGCCCCGGGGTCGTCCAGCCAGTCCCGGACGGCCGCGCGGTAGGCGGTGAGCGGGGGTTCGCCGGCCGGGCGGGCCCGCAGGGCGTCGTTGATCCGGTCGCCGTCGTCCCGTACGGAGTCCAGGACGGCCGCCTCCTTGCCGGCGAAGTACCGGCTGAAGGTACGGCGGTCGACGTCGGCGCGTTCCGCGATCTCCTCGACCGTCACCTCCCGCAGGCCGCGGTCGAGCACGAGCTCGAAGGCGGCACGGGCGAGGGCGTCCCGGGTCCGGCGGGCCTTGCGGCTGCGCCGTTCCGGAGTCTTCCGTTCCGGATTCATATCTGCACCGTACACCCAAAAATGTCCCGACGCGACAGAAGTCTCGTCGGGACATATGTGGGGCTCACCGGGTCAGCCGAAGGCCTCCGCGGCCTGGCGCGCCCCGTATCCGTCGGGCACCGGGCGGACCGGATGTCCGGCGGGGGTGCGGCGCAGGGCCAGTACGGCGATGTCGTCGCGGCGCACCCCGCCCGAGAAGTCCTCCAGATCGGCCCGGAGCGCGTCCAGCACCTCGCGCGGGCCCCGGTCGGCCCAGCGGCCGAGGCGGGTCTCCAGCGGGTAGAAGGCACCGCGGGCGTCACGGGCCTCGGTCACCCCGTCGGTGAAGAGCACCAGGGTCGCGTCGTCCGGGAAGTCCAGGCGCTCGGCGACACGCGCCCGGCCGCTGAGTTCCGCCAGGCCGAGCGGGACGGACGCACGGCGCAGCGGAACGGCGGAGGCCACCCCGTCGTGCAGCATCCAGGGCGGCAGATGGCCGCAGTTGACCGCCCGGACGCCGTGGTCGTCGAAGCCGATCACCAGGGCGGTCACGAAGCGTTCGATGTCCCCGGTCTGGGCGGAGAAGGCGTTGTGTCGGGCGACGGCGTCCTCCAGGGCGTCGACGACCCCGGTCAGCGTGGGTTCGCGGATGGCGGCCTCGCGGAAGGCGCCGAGCACGGCGAAACCGGCCCCGATCGCCGCGAGCCCCTTGCCCTGGACGTCCCCGATGATCACCCGGGTCCCGTACGGCGACTGGACGATCTCGTAGATGTCGCCGCCGACCAGGCGGTCCTCCTCGATCGGTGCGTAGGTGCCGTGGGCGACGACCTGCTCGGTCAGGATCGGCAGGGGGCGCAGGATCTGCCGCTGGAGGGCGACCGCGGCGGTGCGCAGCCTGGCTATCTCGGTGGCGTGGCGGATGCGCAGCGCACAGGCGCCGACGCCGAGGAAGCAGGCGAGCACGGTGAACGCGATGCTGCTGGCGACGTCCCAGAAGGTGCCGCCGTTGACCAGGCGCGACACGACGGCCACGACCATGATCCCGGAGGCGACGGCCACCGTCTGGGCGACGGTGGCGAAGACCGAGACGAGCGCGGGCACCACGACGAGCAGCGGCACGATCCGCAGATCGTTGCCGGAGATCACGTCCAGGACCACGACCAGGACGGTCAGCAGGGACACGGCGGCGAAGAGCGCCCCGTTCCCGATCCGCTGCGCTCCGGCGGCTTCCTCACCCGCGTCCGCGCCCGGGAGCGCGACGCCCCGTGTCCTCGGCCGGTGGTGGAGCCCGATCGTCACCCGTGACACCCCTCCTGGTCGGCCGGCCCGGTGCCGGCGGTCGTCTCCAGTGCACCCGAGGCGGTCGGTGCGGCACACGAGTCCTACGGCCTCACTCGGTGTGCCGAAGGTCCCGGGGCGGGGTGGTCCGGGACCTTCGTCCCGCGCGCGGCGGGCCGCGGGTCCCGGACCCGGTCAGCGGGCGGCCGGCTCCCGCACGTCCTCGTGACCGGCGCCCGGCCGGACGGCGGGCGGGACCCGCGCCGAGAGGAACGGGACGGTGCGGCGCAGCACGAACCCGAGGGACTCGTAGAGCCGTACGGCGTGGGTGTTGGAGGCGGCCGCGTGCAGGAACGGGATGTCGCCGCGCAGCCGTATCCCGTGGGCGACGGCCCGGACGAGACCGCTGCCCAGGCCCTGGCCCCGGACGGACTCGTCCGTGCAGACGGCGCTGATCTCGCTCCAGCCGGGCGGGCGCAGCCGCTCGCCGGCCATGGCGACGAGCCGCCCCTCGCGCCGCACCCCGAGGTAGGTGCCCAGTTCCACGGTGCGGGCCTCGAAGGGGCCGGGCCGGGTGCGGGCGACCAGATCGAGCATCTCGGGCACATCGGCCGGACCGAGCCGGACGGCCTGCGGGAGCGGGGCGGCGTCGACCCCGCCGTCGACGAGCTGGACGCCCTCGATGTGGAAGACGGTCTCCCAGTCCTCGGGCGGCGGCTCCCGGAAGGCGGTGACGGTGACGGCCCCGCCGGGTCCGGCGAGCGCGGCGGCGTCCGCCCAGTCGGCGGCGTCGGGCGCGTCCGGCAGGGCGACCCAGGGGGTGACGTCCGGCGGGTAGCGCAGGATGCGGCCGCGGCCTTCGGCGAAGTGGGCGTGCGGGCCGCGCAGCGCGGAGCCGACCGGGTCGTCCAGCGGGTGGGTGCCGCGCGCGGCGGCGGGGGCGGGGTGCGCGGTCATGACGCCACCTCGATGACGGTCTTGCCGAGGGCGTGGCCGCTCTCCACCGCGCGCAGGGCCTCGCCCGCCCGGTCGAGCGGGAGGATGCGGACGATGGGGGCGCGGAGCACCCCGGCGGCGGCGAGTCCGCCGATCGTGCGCAGGACCTCGGCGTTGCGGGCGCGCCGGACGGCCGCGCCGCCGAGTTCGGCGACCAGGGTCTTGTCGCCCGCGCCGATCAGGGCGCCCGCGGGGTCGGCGACCAGTGTGGCGGCCTCCCGCAGGGCGTCGCCGCCGACGAGGTCGAAGACCGCGTCCACACCGTCGGGAACGGCGGCCCGGACCCGGTCGGCGAGACCGGGTCCGGAGGCGATGTGGACGGCCCCGAGGGATGCGACGAACTCCTTCTTGGCGGCGCTCGCGACACCGATGACGCGCAGGCCCGCGTGGCGGGCGAGCTGTGCCGCCGCGCTGCCGACCCCGCCGCCGGCGCCGGTGATCAGGAGGGTGGCGCCCGGGGCGAGGCCGAGCTGGACCAGCCCGTCGTGGGCCGTGGCCGCGGCCACCGGGAGCACCGCCGCCTCGGCGAAGGAGAGCGCGGCCGGTTTGTGGGCGCTCACCGCGGCGGGGAAGAGCGTGTGCTCGGCATACCCGCCGGTCAGCGGGTTGCCGAAGATCTCGTCGCCGACGGCGAAGCCCTCGGTGTCCGGGCCGGTCGCCTCGACGGTTCCGGCGGCCTCGCTGCCGAAGACGGCCGGGAAGGGCGCGGCCTCGGCGCCCGGCCGGACGTATCCGTTGCGCAGCTTCCAGTCCACGGGGTTGACCCCGGCCGCACGGACGGCGACGAGGAGTTCCCCGGGGCCGGGGGCCCGGACGTTCTGGTCGACGAGGGCTTCCACCTCCGGCCCCCCGTTGCGGGTGAACACGTACGCCTTCGACATCGGTTTCCTCTCTGGTCGTGGTGCGGGCCCGCGGGCCGGTGGCCGGTGTGCCCCCGCAGCGGGAAGTCCGCCCGGGGCGCGGGTATTCCCCGGGCGAGGCCTGTGCACCGGGGCGTCGTGAACCCGCTGCCGCGCGGCGGGCGGGGATCAGCCGGTCGTGCGGCGGAGCACGAGCGTGACGAAGCCCCAGGTGTCGCGGTACACGCGCAGCCATTCGGTACGGCGCCGGGCGGCCAGCTCCAGGACCTCGGCGCTGTCGGGGTGGCCGGGGTGGTCCAGGGCCCAGGCGGACAGCGAGCCCCAGCACGCCCACTCGTAGGCGTCGAGTTCGCCGCGGCCGCTGATGTGGCCGTACACGGGGGTCCAGCCGTCGGCGGCGACCAGGTCGAGGGTGGTGGCGAGGTCGGCGCTGTCCCCGAGCATCTCGACGGCCTCGGGGGACGGTTCGCGTTCCCAGTAGCCGTCCCCGATCAGCACCCGGCCGCCGGGGGCCAGGTGTTCTCGGGCGGCGGCGAGCGTCGGCAGGAGCCCGCCGAAGACGTGCACGGCGCCGACGCTGAGGACGACGTCGAAGGGGTGCGGGGAGCGGAAGGCGGCGCCGTCGCCCCGGTGCAGGGTGAGGCGGTCGCGCACCCCGAGGCGGCCGGCCGCGTCGGCGGCCCGGCCGAGCGCGTCCTCGGCGAGGTCGACGCCCTCGGCACGCAGGTCCGGACGGCCGTTCAGCGCCCGCAGCAGCCACTCCCCTCCCCCGCAGCCCAGGTCGAGGGCGCGCGCCTCGCCCTCCGGAACGGCGTGGTCCAGGAGGGTGCGCACGGAGTCGTCGTCGAGGGGTGCCCTGACGGGGTGGCCGGCGTGGGCGAGGTCGGAGATCAGTTCGCGGTTCACCGGCGCAGCCTGCCAGGACGGCGGCCCCGGGCGCATGCCGTTTTCGGGGGCCGCGGTCACGGAGAGAGCGGGATGACATGCACCGTGCGCGGTGATTCCTTCCCCGATCCACCAATCCACCCTTTGAGAATCAGCCGCACCTTTTTCACCTTTTTATTCGCATCCATCCCGCCCCAAAGTCCAATCCGTGGACGGTTATTAGCCACCCTTTGACGCCCCCAAAGCCTTCGGATACTGTCCACGCCCAGTTGGGCAGTGACAGTGGACAAAGTGAGATGGGTGGTTCCTTATGATCTCGGAGCCGGGTGGCAACGTCAGCCGACGCCGCATGCTGGGTCTGGCCGGCATCGGCGTGCTCGCCGCGTCCGGGGTGCTCGCCGCGTGTGCGCCGCCGCCCGCCAAGGACCCGGCCGACGGCTCGTCGGACCCGACGGCCCGCGCACTCGGCGCGGACGCGGCCATCGACACGCTGACGCTCGCGCTGCCGTCCTCCCTCTCCAGCCTCGATGTGGGCCGGGAGTCCGGGGTCCTCAACTACCTGGTCGCCGTGCTCGCGCAGGAGTCGCTGCTGTCGGTCGACCCGTCCGGCAAGCTGGGCCCCGGGCTCGCCACCTCCTGGAAGCAGCCCGACGCCCGGACGTACGTGTACACGCTCCGCCGCGGGGTGACCTTCACCGACGGCACCCGGTTCACCGCGGACGACGTGGTGGCCTCCATCGAGACCATCCGGGATCCGAAGAACGGTTCCGCCCTCGGGTACGCCTACGCGGGCGTCCAGTCCGTGAAGGCCACCGGCGACCACGAGGTCACCATCCGGCTGAAGGCGCCCGACGCCATGTTCGCCTGGACCACCACGGCCGGCGGCCTCCTGGTCAGCAGCCGCGCCTTCCTCGCCCGCAACCGGGGCCGGGTCGGCACCGCGAAGACCCTGCTGCTGGGCACCGGCCCGTACCGGATCACCGAGTTCGCCGCCGACGACCACGTCCTCCTGGAGCGCAACGACGCCTGGTGGGGCGAGAAGCCCGCCGTCCGGAAGCTGAAGCTGTCCTTCGTGCCGGACGCCGGTACGCGGCTGGTCGCGATGAAGTCCGGTGCGGTGGACGGCGCGCTGAGCCTCGCCTCGGACGAGGCCCGGGGCTGGGAGTCCAGCGCCCGTGTCACGTACACCGGCGACCGCTCCGTGGTCTCCCTCGCCTTCGACACGGCGAAGGCGCCGTTCGACGACCCCCACGTCCGCCGGGCCTTCGCGCACGCCGCCGACCGCGAGGGCATGGTGAAGGGCATCCTGCACGGCCGGGCCGAGGTCGCCGACGCGCTGCCCTCCCGCGACATGTGGGGCGATCTGATGACGCCGGACGAGGTCCGCTCCGGATACGACGCGATCCCGTCCCCGGCCTTCGATCTGGACGCCGCCCGCGCCGAACTGGCCAAGTCCTCCGTCAAGGACGGCTTCACCGCCGAACTGCACTACCCCAACAGCGGCCCCCAGCTGGGCAAGGCGGCCCTCGCGCTCGCCGCCTCGCTGAAGAAGATCGGCATCACGCTGAAGGTCAAGGAGATCACCCTGGAGCAGTGGGTGGCCGAACTGGGCTCCGGCAAGCAGCCCCTGCAGTTCCTGTGGTACTTCCCCGTCACCGGCGACCCGGCGGAACTGGCGGACCCGTATCTCAACGCGGCGGCCACGGCGACGGACATCGCGCACTACGACAACGCCGCCGTCAACACCGCGCTGGACACCGCGAAGTCCGCGACGGACAGGAAGGTGCGTGCCGAGGAGCTGATGAAGGCCGTGCGGACGGCGGGCGCCGAACTGCCCTACCTCCCGCTGTGGTGGGCGCAGACCGCCTCCGCCCTCTCGAAGCGGTACGTACTGCTGGACCAGGGACCGTTCGCGTTCATCGGCCCCTGGGCGACCCGCATCCGCAAGTCCGCCTGACCGCCCCGCCCGCCCAGCCCCGTCCCGAGGATCGGATGCCCATGTCCCGTACCGTCCCGCCCGGCGCACCCCGACGGCGCGCGCAGACCGTCGTGCGGCGCGTCCGCGAGGCGATGCTGCGCCTGGTCCACCCCGTCGAGGCCCGGATCAGCCCGGACGGCCGCGTCGTGGCCGTCGCGGCGGCCGGACCCGAGCGGGCCGGACTGGTCCTGGCCCCGGTGCCGGCCGGGATGCGGCCCGGCGCGGCGGACCCCGTGGCGGCGGTGCGGGCCCCGTCCGGACCGGACACCGCCGCCGACCGGCACAGCCCGCGCTGGCTGCCGGACTCCCGGACCCTGCTGCACCTCGCCGAGGAGCGGGGCGCGGCGGGCACCGAGGTGCGGCTCGACGCCCTGGACACCGTGACCGGGACCGTGCGCACCGTCGCCCGGGTGCCCGGCTCGGCGGAGGAGCTGCTGGTCTCGGACGACGGGACGCGGGCCCTGCTGCTGTGCGCCGAGGACGGTGCCGACCGCGACGGCATGCACCTCGGGCTGCCGGTGCGGCTGGGGCCGGCCCCCGCCCCGGAACGGTTCGCCCCGGGGACCGGCCGCCGGACCCTGCACCTCGTCGGCCTCGCCGACGGCACGGTCCGCGAGGCCGGACCGGCCGGGCTCACCGTCTGGAACGTCGCCTGGCGCGGCGGCGCGACGGCCGTCGCCACCGTCGGCGAGGACACCCTGCCCTCCGGCTACTACGACGCCCGGTTCGCCGTACTGGACCTGGACGCCCGCACCGCGCGGACCGTCCATGAACCCCTGGGGCAGCTGGCCGCCCCCGCGCTCTCCGCCGACGGCCTCACCGCGGCGGTCTGCGAGGGGATCTCCATCGTCGCCGGACGCCCCGTCGTGGTCGATCTGGCCTCCGGCGCCAGCGCGGTGGCCCCCGGCGTCGAGGACGCCACCTGGCTGCGCTTCGACGACGCCGAGCCCGGCGCGCTGTGGTTCGCGGGCTGGGACGGCACCGGCTCGCGCGTCGGCCGCACCGGCGGTCCCACCGCCACCCGCTGGTCCGCGCCCGTGACCCTGGGCGGCGCCGGCTACCAGCCGGAGCTGTCGCTCAGCGCCGACGGACGGCTCGCCGCGACGGTGCTCGACGCCCCCGGCCGGCCCCCCGAGGCCGTCGTCGCCCCGACCGGCGGCGAGCGTGCCTGGGAGTGGACGCCCGTCACCGCCCTGAACACCCCCGCCGACCCGGCGCTCGCCGCCGTCCGCACCGAGCGGACCGAGTGGACCGCGCCCGACGGCCGGACCGTGGAGGGGCTGCTCCTCTCCACCGGGGAGCACGAGGGACCGCGCCCGCTCGCCGTCCTCGTGCACGGCGGCCCCGCCTGGCTCTGGTCCGCCGGCTACGCGCCGGGCGATGTGCTGGGACTGGCCCCCGCCCTGGCCGCCGCCGGCCATCTGGTGCTGCTGCCCAATCCGCGCGGCAGCAACGGCCGCGGGCTCGACCACGCCCGCGCGGTCGTCGGCGACGTCGGCGGCAAGGACCTGGAGGACGTGCTGTCCGGGGTGCGCCACCTCGTGGGGGCGGGCCTCGCCGATCCGGACCGGGCGGCCGTGCTCGGCCACAGCTACGGCGGTTTCCTCGCGGCCCTGGCCGCGGCCCGTACCGATGTCTTCCGTGCGGCTGTCGTCGTCTCCGCCCCGGCCGACTGGCTGAGCTTCACCCACACCAGCTGCATCGGCGGCGGCTACGACCGCGCGTACGCGATCGGCTCGCCGGACGACCCGCAGCAGCTGGTCCGGCGCTCCCCGGCGTTCGCCACCGGCGGGCGCGGCACCCCGACGCTGCTCGTGCACGGCGCCGAGGACCGGGTCACCCCGGTCGGCCAGGCGCACGAGCTGTACCGTTCGCTGCTGCGGACCGGACGCGCCCCCGCCGAGCTGTACGTCTACCCGGACGAGGGCCACGAGTTCACCGACGCCGGGCATCTCCTGGACGCCGCGGAGCGGGTCACCGACTGGCTCACCACCCACCTGGCGCCGCGTCCCGCGGCCGCCTCCACGACCGCCGTGCCGGGGCAGGCCTCCCCCGGGCCGACCCCCGGCACGGCCTCCCCGGCGGGACCGGACGGTGTCACCCCCCTGGCACCCTCCGGTCCCGCCACCTCCCTCCCGGCGTCCGCCCCCGCCGCCTTCCCGGCGGGAGACCCGCGATGACGGCCACCGGCTCCGCGCGGCTGCGCGCCGCACTCCCCCTGCGCCTCGTGGTGCGCCGGCTCGGCGGCACGCTGGCCCTGCTCCTCGTCCTGTCCGTGGCCGTCTTCGCGCTGCTCCAGGCGGCGCCCGGCGACCCGGCCCAGACCCTGCTCGGCCCGCGCAGCGCCACGCCCGAGGCGCTGGCCGCCGTGCGGGCCCGCCACCACCTCGACAGCCCGATGGTGGTGCAGTACTGGCACTGGCTCGGCGACGCGGTCCGGCTGGACCTCGGCACCTCCATCCGCACCGGCGAGAGCGTCTCCGCCGCACTGGGCGACCGGCTGCTGCTCACCGGCCAGCTGGTCGGTCTGGGCTTCGCCGTCGCGCTGCTGCTGGGTCTTCCGCTGGGCGTCCTGGCCGGTCTGCGCAACCGGCGCCCCACCGACCGGGCCGTGCAGAGCCTCGGCGTGGTCGCGCTGTCCACCCCGGCGTTCGCGGGCGGGCTGGTGCTCATCTACGTGTTCGCGCTGATGCTCGGCTGGTTCCCCGCGTACGGGCCCGGCGAGGGCCAGGGCGCCGACCGGCTGAGACATCTGGTGCTGCCGGCCCTGGCGCTCGGCCTGGCCGTCACCGCCGTCCTGCTGAAACTGACCCGGGCGGCCGTGATCCGGGAACTGGACCGCGAACACGTCACGTTCGCCCGCGCCCGGGGCGTACGCGAACGGGACATCCTGCTGCGGTACGTGCTGCGCGGCACCGTCGTCCCGGTGCTGACCGGCGTCGGTCTGGTCCTGGCCTATCTGCTGGCCGGAACGGTCATGGTGGAGCAGGTCTTCGCGCTGCCGGGCCTCGGCCAGCTGCTCGTCGACTCCGTCACCTTCCGGGACGTCCCCGTCGTCCAGGCCGAGGCCCTGCTGATCGCCGCCCTGGTCTGCCTGGCCAATCTCGTCACCGATCTCGCCCAGCCGCTGCTGGACCCCCAGCTGAGGACCGCGCCCGCGGCCAGGCCGTCCGCGGCCCCCGTCCACGAGGAGGGGAAGGCATGAAGTCCCGGTCCCTTGCCCGCCGCAGGGTCACCCCGCTGACCCTGTGCTGCACCGTCCTGCTCGTCCTGTTCGCGCTGGCCGCCGCCTTCGGGCAGGCGCTGCTGCCCGGCTGGGACGAACAGGACCTGGCCACCGGCACCGCCATGCCGGGCGGCGGCCATCCGCTCGGCACCGACGAACTCGGCCGCGACATCGCCCGGATGGTGGTCGCCGGGGCCCGGAGCACCCTGGTGGGCGCGGCGCTGGTCGCGGTCGGCTCGATGGTCATCGGCAATGTCCTCGGACTGCTCGCCGGCTACCGGGGCGGCTGGATCGACGCCCTCGTCCGGCGCTGGGCCGATCTGCTGCTGGCACTGCCCGCGCTGCTGGTCACCATCGTCGTCGCCGGGATCGGCGGGGGCGGCTACGCCCTGGCCGTCGGCGTGCTCGTGGTGCTGACCTCCCCGGCCGACATCCGGCTGGTGCGCGCCGCCGTGCTGGAGCAGCGGCACCGGGCGTACGTGGAGGCGGCGGAGACGCTCGGGCTGTCCCGCTTCACGGTGATGACCCGGCACATCTGGCCCAACGTCCTGCCGGTCGTGGTGGCCAACACCCTGCTGAACTTCGCGGGCGCGATCGTCGCGCTCAGCTCCCTGTCCTTCCTGGGGCTCGGGGTGCCGCCGGGCGCCCCCGACTGGGGCCGGATGCTCTCCGAGAACCGCACCCTGCTCTACGACAACCCGTCCGCGGCCCTGGCCCCCGCGCTGCTCATCGTCGCGGCGGCCGTGGCCCTCAACCTCCTCGGCGACCGGCTGTTCGAGGCGTTCTCCGACCGTGGGAGGTCCTGATGGCGGCCCAGCCCGCGACCGAAGGCCGTACCGTCACCGACGCGCCCGGCGGCGGGCCGCTGCTCGCCGTCGAGGGGCTGCGGGTGGCGGCGACCGCCGCGCCCGGCGGTCCCGTGCCGATCCTGGACGGCGTCTCGCTGGAGGTCGGCCCCGGCGAGTGCATCGGCATCGTCGGCGAGTCCGGCAGCGGCAAATCGCTGGCCATGCGGGCGGTGGCCGGGCTGCTGCCGGCCGGGACCGGGGTGACGGACGGTTCGGTGCGCATCGACGGCCGGGAGGTCCTGGACCTGTCCCCGCGCGCCCGCCACGCCCTGCGCGGCCGGCGCGTCACGCTGCTGATGCAGGACCCGTTCACGATGCTGCACCCCCAGCTGACCTGCGGCCGGCAGATCGCGGACGGGCTGCGGGACCTCGACGGGGAGCACACCCGGCGGCGGGCGAAGAAGGCCCGGCGCGCGGACGTCGAGCGCCGGCTCGCCGAGGTCGGGCTCTCCCCCGACGTCGCCGACCGCTACCCGCACGAACTGTCCGGCGGGATGCGGCAGCGGGTCGCCGCCGCCGCGGCGCTCGCCGGTGATCCCGAACTCCTCATCGCGGACGAGCCGACCACCGCCCTGGACGCCGCCAACCAGCGTGCCGTCCTCGATCTGCTGCGCGGTCTCCAGCGCAGCCGCCGCATGGGCCTGGTGCTCATCACCCACGATCTGCGGGTGGCGTTCTCCGCCTGCGACCGGGTGTACGTGCTGTACGCCGGGCAGGTCCTGGAGCAGGGCAGCTCCCGGGACCTGGAGTCCGCGCCGCTGCATCCGTACACCGCCGGGCTGCTGGCCTCCGAGCCCTCGGTGCGTGAGCGGTACGCGGAGCTCCCGGCCGTCCCCGGCTCGGTGCCCGCTCCCGGCGCCCGGGGCGGCGGCTGCCCGTTCGCCGACCGCTGCGCCCACGCGGCGCCCGTCTGCCGGGACGCACCGGCGACGCTGCTGGCGCCGGACCCGCCGGAGGGCGGCGAGGGCCGGCTCTCCGCCTGTGTGCGGCTCGCCGAGATCCGCGACGGGCTCGCCGCCCCCTCGGCGCGCACCCCCGTCGGGCCGGGCCCCGACCCCTCCCCCGAGGAGCCGGACCGGGACGCCGCGCTGGTGGCCACGGCCGTCGACCGCACCTTCACCTCCTCGGCGGGTGACCGCGCCGCACTGCGCGACGTGAGCCTGACCGTCCCCCGGAACACCGTCGTCGCCCTGGTCGGCGAGTCCGGCTCGGGCAAGACGACGCTGGCCAGGATCGCGGTCGGGCTGGAGACCTTCGACGGCGGCGAGGTGTCCGTCGGCGGGATCGCGCTGCCCCGGGGACGCCGGCCCGGTACCGCGGACCGGCGGCGGCTGGCGGAGCAGGTCCAGATCGTGTTCCAGGACCCCTACTCCTCGCTCAATCCGCTGCGCACGGTCGGCGCGACGCTGCGCGAGGCGCTGGCCGCCGCCTCCGGCGGGCGCGGCCGGGTGGAGTCCTCCGCCGTGGACTCGCTGCTCGCCCAGGTGGGGCTGCCCGCCGCGTACGCCTCGCGGCGGCCGGCCGCGCTGTCCGGCGGCGAGCGCCAACGGGTCGCGCTGGCACGGGCGCTGGCCGCCCGGCCCCGGCTGCTGATCTGCGACGAGGCGGTGGCGGCGCTCGATGTGTCGGTCCAGGCGCAACTGCTCAATCTGCTCGTCTCGCTCCAGCGCGCGGAGGGCTTCGCCGTCCTGTTCATCACCCACGATCTGGGGGTGGTGCGGCAGATCGCCGACCGGGTGGCGGTGATGCACCGCGGCCGGATCGTCGAACGGGGCACCGCGGCGGAGGTGCTGGACGCGCCCCGGCACCCCTGGACGCGGCGGATGATCGAGGCCCTGCCGGAGATGGCGGGCCCCGGGCCGATTCTCTGAACCGGCCCGGCCCGCACGGGTAGAGTGTGGCGCTGACCTGCGCGTACCACCGAGAGCGAGGAGGAACGGTGTCCGAGCCGACCATCACCGCCCGTCCGCCCGCGGCCGTGCCCGCGCCGCAGACCCGGGAACCGGGCACCTTCGGGGTACGGGCCGCGCTGGCCGGAAACCTCAACCGCCGCAGGCTGGCGCGCGGCTGGAGCCTGCGCGAGCTGTCGGCGGCGACCGGGGTGAGCAAGGGGCTGCTCTCGCAGATCGAGCGGGCCGAGGCCAATCCCACGGTGGACGTGCTGGTCCGGATCGCCGAGGTGCTGGGCACCCACTGCACCGAACTGCTGCGCCGGCCGCTGCTGGAACCGGAGATCGTCCGGGCCTCCTCGCTCGTCGAGCCGGAGGACGAGACCACGGTGAGCCTGCTGTATTCCGGCCATGAGCAGGGCCGGATGGAGATCTACCGGACCCGGCTGCACCCGCACGCCCAGAGCCAGGTCAGCTCGCACGGGGCGGAGTCCGTGGAGTACGTGCTGGTGATGTCGGGCCGGGTGACGCTGGTGGTCGACGACGTCCCGCATCTCCTGGAGGCGGGCGACAGCGCGCGGTTCTCCGCGCAGTACAGCCACTACTACACGACCGAGGACTCCCCGGCCGTCACCCACACCGTCGTCGGCTATCCGCGCGACTGATCCGGCACGGCGGCCCCGGTCGGCCGGGGGTC
Organism: Streptomyces sp. NPDC024555; assembly: GCF_055559335.1. NCBI lineage: Bacteria > Bacillati > Actinomycetota > Actinomycetes > Kitasatosporales > Streptomycetaceae > Streptomyces > Streptomyces sp. NPDC024555. The sequence continues at coordinate 6,023 of NZ_JBVHKV010000010.1, read as the reverse complement.
GATTTCGACTCAACTACCACCGGATATGCGCCGGTCGGTCCCCCGGGCCCGGCCGCCTGTGGCACTCTGGAGAGGACCGCCCCACCGGGCTCCCCCGTACCGGTGGGGCGGTTCTTCGTACCGGTATGCCCGCGACCTCCCCGATATGACGGAACGTCATACATCGTCCCGGCTCGTGAGCCCGCGACACCGGCCGAAAACCGGCCATGAGATGGCCGAGTTCACGTCTTCGCGCATGGGAACGCCCTGGCCGGGCAGACGCCCAGACCTCATGGCCTACCACCAGGGGAGCGTGACGACATGACGGCGCACACTGCGCGGACTGCCGAGGCGGAGCGAGCGGAGAGTGCAGGCACGGCACCGGCCGGCGGGAACGAGGAGTACGCGGGAAGCGCACCGTCCCCCGGGGAACTCGGCGATCTTCCCTGGATCGAGGAGGCCGGGAAGGTGGCCCCCACCGACGCGCGGGAGCTGTCCCGGCTCTTCTTCGACCGGCTCCGTACGCTGGAGGAGGGGACGCCCGCCCATCAGTACGCGCGCAACACCCTCATCGAGATGAACCTGTCGCTCGTCCGGTTCGCCGCCGGGCGGTTCCGGAACCGGGGCGGCGGCGACATGGAGGACATCGTCCAGGTCGGCACCATCGGGCTGATCAAGGCCATCGACCGCTTCGACCTGTCCCGCGAGGTCGAGTTCACCTCCTTCGCGGTGCCGTACATCACCGGCGAGATCAAGCGCTTCTTCCGCGACACCAGCTGGGCGGTCCACGTCCCGCGCCGGCTCCAGGAGCTGCGCGTGGACCTCGCCAAGACCAAGGAGGCCCTCGCCACCGAGCTGGACCGGGACCCGACCGTGCCGGAGCTGGCCGAGCACCTGGGCCTGAGCGAGGACGAGGTCACCGAGGGGATCGTCGCGGCCAACGGCTATACGGCCGGCTCCCTGGACATGCCCGCGGCCCCGGCGGACGCGGGCCGCAAGAGCACGGCCGGACGCACCTTCGCCGATGTGCTGGGCAGCCCCGACCCCGCCCTCGAAACGGTGGAGAACCTGCACACCCTGGCCCCGCTGCTCGGCGGCCTCGACGCACGCGAACGGCGCATCATCGACCTGCGGTTCGGCCAGGAGCTGACGCAGTCGCAGATCGGCGCCGAACTCGGCATCTCGCAGATGCACGTCTCCCGGCTGATCAGCCGGATCCTGCGCAAGCTCCGCACCGGGATGTTCCCCGAGGAGTGAGCCCCGGACGGGTCCGGGGCCGTTCGGAGCAGCCGGATCGTTGCGGCGGGATGAAATCGCGGCGCCGGCCCCACCGGTCGCCCCGCCCGCCCCACCGCCCCGTACGCGACCCGGCGTTCACCGCGTCCGCGCAGGTCGTGGCCGTGCGGGGCGGTCGGGTACGGGGCCGGGAGCCCGACCGGCTCCGGACCGGAACACGGGTTCCGGCCGCTCCGGGGGCCGTTGACGCCGTCGCGGGCCGCTGACACGCTCACCGGCGTCGCCCGCGGCCGCGGCCCTGGCACCCCGGCCGCGCCGGTCCGGACGCCCGCGCGCGTCCCCCGTCCCCCCGGAGCCGTCCATGAGTCCCGTCCCGCCGTCCGAGGCCGCCTACGACGCCCTCCGTCTGCGCCAGTGGTCCCGGGGCGCGGCGCGCTCCGCGGGGATCGCGCGCCGCGATCTGCTGCGGCTGGTGGCCGCCGCGTCGGCCGCGGCCCCGCTCCTGGCCCCGGCGACGGCCCATGCGGCGGCCCCCGGGATCGTGAAGCCGTTGCCGCCCGAGCTGTTCACCGTGCGCGGCACCAACGCGGAGACCAACTTCGCCGCGCTGCGCGGCACCGGACTGCTCACCCCGGCCGACCGCTTCTTCGTCCGCAACCACACCGTCACCCCGCGCATCGACGCCGCGGGCTGGCGGCTCACGGTCTGGGGCGACGGGCTGGCCGGTCCGGCGGTGGAGTTCACGTACGACGAACTGCGCGCGCTGCCGTCCGTGACCAGGACCGCGTTCGTCGAATGCGCCGGGAACGCCCGCAGTTACTACACGACGCAGCAGAACCAGCAGGTCAGCGGCACCGCGTGGACCCTGGGCGCGATCGGGACCGCACGCTGGCGCGGGGTGCGGCTCGCCGATGTGCTGCGCCGCGCCGGCCTCACCCGGCGGGCGGTCGACATCCTGCCGCGCGGCCTGGACGACGAGGTCGTCAGCGACGGGATCGCCCTCGGGCGGGTGCGGCGGCCGCTGCCGGTGGCGAAGGCGCTGGACGACGTCCTGCTCGCGTACGAGATGAACGGCGAGCCGCTGCCGCCCGACCACGGCCATCCGGTGCGGCTGATCGTGCCGTCCTGGGTGGGGATCGCGAACATCAAGTGGCTGGGCGACATCGAGGTGAGCACCCGTCCGCTGCTCTCCCCCTGGAACACCGGTCTCTACCGGCTGTTCGGACCGGACTACCCGGCCGAGGGCAGTGCGCCGCTGACCCGGCAGACGCTGAAGAGCGCGTTCGAGGTGGCGCCGGGCGCGGAGTTCGCGGCCGGGCGGCCCCAGGTGCTGACGGGGCGGTCCTGGTCGGGCGGGGCTCCGGTGCGCTCGGTCGAGGTCAGCACGGACGGCGGGGCCCGGTGGCACCGCGCCCGGCTGCGCGACGCACCGCGCGCCGGGAGCTGGGTCCGCTGGTCGGCGCCGTGGGTGCCGCGCACACCGGGCCCGGCCGTGCTGCTGGCGCGGGCGACCGACCGGTCGGGGCGTACCCAGCCGGCGGTCGCCGCGCCCAACACGCAGGGCTACCTCTTCGACGCGGTGGTGCGTCACGAGGTGCGGGTGGTCTGACCCGCGGGTCAGCGGGTGCCGTGCTCCTCGGGGACACCGGCGTAGTAGGTGGCGATCATGTCCTCGTCGCCGTGTCCGGCCGCCTCGGCGCGGGCGAAGCGGGCCTCGCTCGCGGCGGTGAGGTCCAGCCGTACGCCGGAGCGCTCGGCGGCCTCCAGGATCAGCCGGGTGTCCTTGAGGGCGGTGGTCACGGCGAAGCTCGGGGTCAGGTCGCCGGAGAGCAGGGCGGCGGACTTGCCCTGGAGGTAGCCCGTGTCGAGGGGGCCGCCGCGGACGATGTCGAGGAACGCCTCGGGCTCCACACCGAGCCCGTGGGCCAGGTTCAGGGTCTCCGCCACCCCGCCGACCAGGGCGATGACCCAGGTGTTCAGGACGAGCTTCAGCCGGGAGGCGGCACCCGGCTCCTCGCCCGCCCAGACCGTGCGCTGCCCGATCGCGTCCAGCACCGGGCCGGTCACGGCGCGGGCCGTCGACGGCCCCGAGACCAGCACGGTGAGCAGGCCCCGCTCGGCGGGCTCCCGGGTGCCGGCGACCGGCGCGTCGAGGTAGACGAGGCCCAGGTCGGCGGCGCGCTGGGCCAGTTCGACGGTGGCGTCCGGGCCGACGGTGGAGGTCTGGAGGAGGATCTGGCCCCGGTGCACTCCGTCGGACGCGGCGGTGAGCGCGGCGGCCACCGCGGTGCCGTCGTTGAGCGCGGCGACGACGACGTCGGCGCCGCGCACGGCGTCGGCGGCGGTGTCCGCGACCGTGGCACCGTCGGCGGCGAGCGGGGCCGCCTTGGCCTGGGTGCGGTTCCAGACCCGGACGTCCAGTCCGGCGCGGAGCAGGCTGCGGGCCATGGCGGCGCCCATGATCCCGGTGCCGAGTACGGCGACGGTGGTGGCGGGGCGGTCCGGGGTGCCGGGTGCCGAGGTCATAGGGGTGCTTCCTCTCGTCGGCCGCGCGCGGGCGCGGCGCGGGTGCTCAGGACTGCCGCAGCGCGCCGTCCAGGACTGCGGCGTGCACGGCTCGGGCGAGGCGGGCGCCCCAGCGGGAGCGGGGGCCCGCGAAGGGTTCTCCCCCGCCGCCGTCGGGTGCGGGGGCGGCGACGCAGACGGAGTCGGTCGGGGTGCCCGAGCAGTCGAGTCCGGCGTCCAGAAGTGCCTGCACCTTGGCCTCGGTCGCGGTGGCGACGGCGTTGACGAGCGCGGCGTCGGACAGGGCCACGGGCACGGTGACGACGATGTTGACCGTACCCGGGAGGTGCGGGCCCGGCTCGCCCTCGGCCGGTGCCGCCGCCCAGCCTCTCACACCGAGACCGCAGGTGGCGGTGGCGGTGACCCCTTCGTCGGTGCGCCGCGTGTACGCGGTGACGTCGGCGGCCGTCATCAGCCCCGCGCCCGGTCCGGCGAGCCCTTCGGCGGCGGCGATCTCCGCGAGGTGGCGGTCGGGGTCCATGCGCGGATAGCCGCCGGGCACCTGGGCGTTGAGGATCCAGGAGCGGGGGCCGATGCCGCCGCCGAGGACCGCGCTGCTGCACACCCGCCAGCCGGGGCCCAGCCGCCAGACGAGATGGTGCAGTTCGTGCCCGTCCTCGTGCCGGGCCAGCAGTTCGCCGCGCTGTTCGGGCAGCCGGACGCGTACGGAACCGATGGGATGCTCCCGGGTGTGCGACGGGACGGCCGTGGGCCGGGGTGACCCGTCGATCATAGGGGCCGGGGCCGGGCCCGCCCGGAGCGCCCCGGCCCGCTCAGGCCGCGCCGTCGGCCATGGCGAGCAGCCGGTCCAGGACGGCGGCGTCGGCGCGGACCCCGTCGTGGGCGTAGGCGTCGGTGACCCAGGCGCGCAGGCCTCGTACGGCGCCGGCGGTGACGAGGGCGTGCTCCCGGTCGACGTACATGTCGTCGTGGTAGACGGCCGCGAAGACGGGGACCTCGTTGGCGGCGAGCCGGTCCAGGTCGTAGAGGGCCGGCCAGTCGGTGCGGGCGGCGAGCGCCTCGGCGGCGCCGCGCAGCGGAACGAGCGCGGGGTCCTCGTCGAACTGCCAGGGGTAGACCATCTCGCCGGTGAAGCGCAGGGGGCCGCCGGCGGTGGCGTCGAAGGCGGGGAACTCGGCGCGGATCCGGTGGGCGGACCAGTCGGTGGGGCGGCCGCCCTGGGCGTAGATCGGCTCGTGGAGCGCGGCGTACAGGGGGCGTTCGGCGAAGGAGACCGCGGCGTCGACGCCGCGCAGGAAGGTGTCGGTGAGGGCGGGTCCGTGGGCGCCTTCGGTGAAGGCGGTCTCCAGGAGGTAGTGGAGGGAGTCGAACTTGGCGGCGGTGCCGAAGGTGATGCCGAGGGTCTGGAAGCGGCGGACGGTGAGGCGTTCGCCGGTGGGCATCCGGACGTCGTGGGCGTCGAGGTGGGCGGCGACGGCCTCGGCGAGGGCCTGGTCGCCGGGGTAGCGGGCGAAGTAGCGCTCGTTGTGGGCGAGGGTGCGGGCGTAGGCGGCGCGGTAGACGTCGTCGGCGTGGCCGGTCAGCGTGGGCAGGCCGCCGGTGACGAAGGCCCGGGTCAGTCCCCCGGGGGCGAGGGAGAGGTAGGTCAGGGTGGTGAAGCCGCCGAAGCTCTGGCCGAGGACGGACCAGGGGCGGTCGCCCTGGAGGTGGCGGCGCAGCAGTTCCGCGTCGCGGACGAGGGAGTCGGCGCGGAAGTGCGCGAGGTACGCGGCGGTGGCCTCGGCGTCGTCGCCGAAGCGGGCGAGGGTGGTCCGGTCGGCGGGGGTGGAGCGGCCGGTGCCGCGCTGGTCCATGAGGACGACACGGTGGCCGGCGAGCGCACGGCGCAGCCAGGCTCCGGCCGCGTTGGGGCGTTCGGCGCGGCCGCCGGGGCCGCCCTGGAGCCACAGGAGCCGGGGCAGGTCCTCGTGCTCGCGGCCCTCGGCGACGACCTCGCGGGCGAAGAGGCCGATGGCGGGGCCGGCCGGGTCCGCGTGGTCGAGGGGGACGTCGAGGGTGTGGTCGGTGCAGACCAGGCCGCCGTGGCGGTAGGAGACGGGGGCGGGGGTGGTCATGGTGCTGTGCTCCTTGCGCGTGGCGGTGCGGGTCACGGGGGCGGGGGTGCGGAGCCGGGGGGGGGGGGGCCCCCGCGGGGGGGGGGGCCCCCCCGGGGGGGGGGGGGCCGCCCCCCCCCCCCCCGCCCCCCGCCCCCCCCCCCCGACCCCACAGCAACACAGACACCA